>JBMOKG010000071.1:0-22458 GCA_049315385.1 Bacteroidales bacterium | reverse complement strand
TGTCATTGGTAACGAAGTGAGAAATCTCAATAATATTACTGTTGTAAAAGTATGTTAGACAATAGTGATTTAATATATTGAAAAGATTTATTTGTTAAAATTTCATTGGCTATTAAATAGATGTATATTTGTAGAGAAATAAATATGAATTTTCACGCACATAGTCCGTTAATATGATGTTTACTGTACGAATATGTTATACATAGATAATTGTTGGCAGCAACTTTAAAAAGCACCTAATTGAAGCATGAGACATATAAAAATTGAAATATATTTAATGTTTTGAATATGAGAAGAATAAAAAAGGCTTTATTGATTCTATTATTTACACTATTAATTTTAAATCCAGCTAAAAGTATTGCACATGGAGAAGATCAAGCGGGGCCTATTGCATTAAATATGTTTGTAGGTTACCAATATGGTTTTGGTACTAAAGGATATATTTCAAAGGGATTTGATGCAGATATAGTTTTATTTTTTCTAAACGGGGGATATTCAAATAAAATAAATTTTGGGCCAAATGCTTATATTGGCATTGGAATAGGTTCAGGTATTCAATTACAATATGGTTTTGCATATAGAGAAAGGAAAAACTTATAGCGTATAAGGTCAGATATACCATTGATTTTTTGTAGTGGGAAAGGTATTTGGCGAACAATAGCTATTGGATTATATTACGAAAAGAGATTTAATGATTCTAATTATTCAAATAATTTTGGAATAAGTATAACAATTGGGATAATGAATCTTATATGGAGTCCTGAAGGAAGAGAACGTGAGAAAAAGCAAATTAATTAAAAGTTGCTGCCAATAAATAGGACTTCATGTGGCACGAAGTGCCTAGCATGAAGTCCCCGTTGTACTATATCACAGGCAGATAGTCTTCAGATACCTTCTATGGGTTTATCAATAAAAAACAAGGATACTTAATGATAAATTCAAGTATCATCTTTCAGTATAAAGCTGGGAAAATGCTATCGTAAGCTATGTTTTTATTTTAAACATTTAAAAATATATTTATCAGTGTTTACTTAAAAGCATTATTTTTGATGAGAATTTAATAGAAATTAAGGTTAATAGACGAACTGCCGTTATAGCACATTAATGGGAAAAACTATGAATGATTATTTGACGTATAAAAAATTCAATTCACTTGAAGCGTTAACAGATTTAAAAGATTTGCTTGACAATAATAAAATAGAATATATTGTTGAAGATACTTCATCCTCTGTTGATCTCACTTTTTCAGGTGGCAATGCATTCGACAAAGAAATAAGAATAAAAGTACAACAATCAGATTTTGTTATTATTGACAAATTGCTTGAAGATGAAGCTAAGAATACTAATTACGAAATAGACAAGGAGCATTATTTGCTTGAATTTACAAATGAAGAATTACTAGAAATAATTGAGAAACCTGATGAATGGAGTAAACCTGACTTTATTATAGCACAAACTATTCTAAATAACAGAGGAATAAAAATTACACAAGAAAAAATAGATAATTTAAAAAAAGTAAGACTTACACAATTATCAGAACCAGAGAAAGGACAGACAGGATGGATAATTGCTGGTTATATTTCAGCATTCCTTGGAGGATTATTTGGAATATTTATCGGTTGGCATTTATTAACTTTTAAAAAGACATTGCCTAATGGACAAAGAGTCTATGAATATGACATTAACGCAAGAAAACATGGGCAGAGAATATTAATTATTGGGTTTATTTGTTTGGCTTTCTGGTTATGTTATCAGTTAATAAGAATGATGAATTAATAGACATGGATGCAACAAATTCATAACTTCAGCCATACAGCAAAATGTTACCATTTATAAAAAAATAATAAAACAGATGTGAATACAACGATATTGACAACATGTAACAATTCATTTGAAGCAAATCTTATTAAAGGTAAGTTGGAAAATAATGGAATCAGATGTTTTTTGATTAATGAAAACTTTTCCAATTTAATGCCTTATTTTAATGGCATGATGGGAGCAGGTGTTCAGATAATTATTGAAGATACGGATATGGAGAAAGCTCAAGACTTAATCTTATCAACATTAAATGAGAATGGGATAGTATGTCCAAATTGTAATTCTTCAAACGTTCAATTCGGACTAGGCAATAATAAAGTTAAGAAGATGTTTGTTGTATTGATTTCCCTATTTACATGGATCCCATTTGGCAATATCAGGAATATCTATTACTGCCAGAATTGCAAGACGGAATTTAAAATATAATTATTGAATGCTAACAAATAAGACTTCATGTAGCATGAAGGCCCCGTTGTACTAAATCACTGTCAGATAGCTTTCAGATACCTTCTATGGTTTTATCAATGGTAAACATGAATGCTTAATGATAAATTCCTGCATCATCTTTCAGGATAAAGCTGGATAAATGCTATTGTAAACTATGTTTTATTAAACATTTTAGAAAAATATCCTTCAGGATTTACTAAAAAGCATTATTTTTGATGAGATTTAATAAAAATGGAAGTTATTAAACGAACTGACGTTTTGCATTATATTTATAATCTGCAATGAACAGAATTTATCCTTTACTAATAATATTCGTTTTCTTTATTTCATGTATAAACATGAACGACCCAGAAAAACAGGCTGATTATATCGGGTGCTATAATTCATTTGACAAAAATATGGTTAACCATATTCCCAATAAACTACCTGATAACCAAATAGAATATGGATTTGCATCACCAAAATATATTGACGAATATAATAATAGTGCGTATATTTATTTAGTAACAATTAACTCAAAGTCAGATTATATTAAATTAAAATCTAAGCTATTAGTTGATGTTAAATATTCTATCAATGGTAATGATAATTGTTTTTTACCAATTGGGACATTTAATGATAAATTAGTTGCAAAATATGATACTCTAAATTGCAATAATTTTTATCCTGTACCTTCTGAAGCAATTTATAAACACACAAATGATACTGTGATAAATAAAATTAAAAATTGCCAAGTCGTAATTAAAGAATGTAAATCGGGAATTTTTCTCAATCGCAAAAATCTTAAAAAAAATGAAAATCTACCAGAAGAATGGAATAATGGATTTTCAAAAGGATTTACATTTATTGATAATGAACGTAAAATAATATATTGGGTAATAATTTGGTAAAAATAATTTTATGAACACAAATAAATTAATAGGTAAATACGTATTCATTCTTATGATATACGTTATTGTTGTGTATTTCATTCAACCTTATGGACTTAAACTATACTTTTCAATAGTTGAGAATCCTGAAATATCATCAATTAATGTAAATTTAATAGGGAAGTTAATAACAACATCAAGATTCTTATTAAATATAATCATAATAATATTTGTTTTATTTGATGCAAAACAGAAGAAACTACTTGATTGGATGATTATAATAATACTATTTAGTGCTGAAATTGGGATTTTAGTATTTATAATCTGGCAAATTTACAAGACAGAAAGAATTAAATACGATGCATAATCGAGTAAACGGCCATATGCAATAAATAGCTGACAGGGAGAGCCTCTCACACATAAAGGATTTACACTCTCTGTAAAAAATCAAAACCCAACTTCTTGCTATATAAAATTAAATTTGTATTTTTGAAATATTTTAGAGCTTCGGAAGTGTGTAGCCTGCTCATGTAGTACACACTCAAAGGCTTGCTATCAGAGAGGTTTTAGAATAGTGCAGTTCTTTTTTCTAATTTTGTTGTATTAGAATAAGAAATTGCTTCGATTCTTCCCGCGGAATAACAAGCCTCTGCTATTTTGCCGTATGCTAAAAAAATAAGAGCGTTTAACAAATGGATAAAATTCAGAAAATAAAGAAAAGTATAGAGCCAATAATTTCTTTAACAGAAGATGAATTATTTACTTTCTGTAGTGCTTTTAATTATAAAAGCATAAGAAAGAATGAGTTTTTCTTAAAAGAAGGTCAGGTTTGCGACTTTATTGGGTTACTTACATCTGGTGTTGTAATATATATTAAAAACTTAGAAAATGGAGATGAAGTAAGCATTCATTTTGCTTTTGAAGGTGACTGGGTAAATAATAATTTAAGCCGTTTGAATAACTCTCCATCTACTATAAATATTAAAGCAATTGAAGACTCAGAGATACTAATTATAAACCAGTCAGATATTACTGATTTATATCTTAAGATACCCAAAATTGAACGACTGGGTAGGATTTTAACAGAACAGGCCTTTATAAAGTTTGTGGAACAAACAATAGAATTTCAAACACTTACAGCAAAAGAACGCTATGAAAATCTACTTAAAAACCATCCATCAATATTCCAAAAAGTTCAATTGTATCATATTGCCAATTATCTCGGCATTGCGCCCAAGTCTTTAAGCCGTATTCGAAAAGAATTATTCGAATAAAAATTATTTGGTAACATTTGTGGAGCAATCATGTAAATTCTCCTGTCTACTTTTGTATCATAATTTTTAAAACATTTTATGAAATGAAAACAAAATTCTATTTAGTTGCAGCAATGATAATGATTGCAACATCAATTCAGGCACAGTCCGATTCAACAAAGTGTATATTTTTTAAACCAATCCCCCCTAACTACAAAATAAAACATGCATTCGAAGTAGAAAGCCTTTTTCCGATGTTTATTACTGGTGGATACCACTTAGGACTGGGTTATCGCTACGACAAATTCAGGTTTAGAGTGAGCGTTATCAATGGAGGCACCTACGATGCCGAACCTGCCGGAACAAAAAATTCATCGCCGGATTTCAAACGTTACTACAAAACCTCTCCTGGCTTTTTCCTTGGCTATAATGTATGGCGAAATCTGGAAGTTTATTCGTTTTTGGAGCTGCATACTTTCGAAATTGAACAGGTAAGTACAGGTTTAAAAAGAGATATTCACAGTACCGATTTCGGTGGAGGTATCAGCTACCAGTTTTTCTTTGGTCGCCACATTTATCTTCAACCTGGCTTTCATATTTATCTACGTAGCGATAATAGTGCAGATTTTAATGGTAATATTTACAATATCCCCAATGTTGACCTTGCACCTGTTATTCGTATAGGATACCGTTTTTGGAGCAAATACTAAAAAACATTTCCATTTTATTAAAGTAGAAAAATGAAAAAAATAGTTCTGTTAAAATTATTAGCATTAACGGCAATTATTGTACTAACATGTGCATGTTTTACAAGCAAAGAAACTAATAATCCCATGAAAGACAAAAACGAAACTTATAAAATTTTGCATTATGCCTCACTTGCAGGGAGTTCGCACAACTCTCAGCCATGGAAAGTAGAAGTGTACCAAAACGACTCCATCCTTATATTTGCTGATACTTCAAGACTGCTTGATGTTGTTGATCCAAAAGGCATAGAGCTGTATATTTCTGTTGGGGCATTTATCGAGAATCTTGATATCGCAGCAAAGGCTTATGGTTACAAAACTGATATTACACTTTTCGAAACCGGAATAAATTCGTCGCTCCCTGCAGCAAGTATCAAACTGGCAAAAACCGGTTTACACCAAAACCTTGAATATTTGGAAGAATTGGAGCTTCGCACTACACTAAGAATTCCTTTCGATACCATGGCTATAAAAAATATTGACAGAGAAAAATTAGTTTCGATTGCTCCGGAAAACATCATTTTTGTTCCATTCAATTCACCCGACGGCTGTTTTATATTGAAAAAGGAATTGGAAGCATACACTATACAGGCTTATCAGAAAGATGCACAAGATGAACTTGTTTCGTGGATGCGGTTTTCGAACAAGGATGTTAACTCAAAACGCGATGGATTAACTCCGGCTGGTATGGGTATAAAAGGAATCAGTGGTTTTATAGTCCGCAATTTCATGAAACCCGAAGATTCAAAAAAGGAATCATTCATAAAGTCTGGTGTAGAAAAAACTCAAAAACAAGTCGAAAACTGTGGTGGCTGGATTATCATTTCCACCGAAAAAGAAGATGCAAGTGAATGGATAAATATAGGTCGGATTTATGAACGCATAAACATTCAATGTCGTTCATTGAATTTGGGTTTTCATCCGATGAACCAGATTATTGAGGTGCCACCTATTTATCAGGAAGTTAATGATAAAATTCTGGCAGGTCGGAAAATCAGGTTTGTTGCACGGATTGGATATGTAGATGAATATCCTGCACCGGTGAGTAAGCGTAGGCCTGTAGAGAGTTTTACAATTTTTAAATAGTTCAGTTTTCAAGTCATTTTTTATGAAAACAATAAAAAACATTTTTCTATCTTTAATACTGTTTTGCCTGATTTTTTCATGTTCTACTGTGGAAAAGATTTCGACTGAGAAGAAAACAACCGTATCATTACAAATAGGCAGTAATATGGGTGGAATTACCGAAAACACTGACATGAGAGTGGTTCCAGGAGTAAAAGTTCCTGCTGAGTCTAATGTTGACGCATTTACCGGTGCAACACATCCTGGCTTTAACGCCGGTGTTCATATTAACTATCGGTTAAAAAAGAATCAGGTAGAAACCGGTTTGGATTACATGTATAATTTCCAAAATTTAAACTATATTGATGTGGGGAATAAATATATTGGTTTAAGGGAATTGCATGTTTCTCAATTCATGGTTCCTGTTACTTACAACTTTGTATTTCAAAAAGCAAGACTACAGTTAAAAGTAGGATTACTCAGTCAGTTCAATCTCGTTTCTGTTAAAGGATACGGCTTCTTGCCCGATTATTCTGTCATTCCTTTTTCGGCAGGACCAACATTTGGAGTTTCATTTCTTCCATTTCATTTCCACAATGCCGACAAGCTGGGAATATATTGTGATATTTACCGTGGCAGCCAGATTTATAAGGACTTTTACAATCAATCGGAATTTGAAATACCGGGCTCAAGTTTTATAAAATTTGGTTTTAAATATCAACTTCACTAATCGAAAAAAATCATGAAAATAATTTTTAGCAAAATCTGTAACATTCTAATTTTTACAATAATTATGACAACAATTACATCTTGTTCATCTTCAAAAAAGATGTTTCAACTCAAGAAATCAGAAGAATTCGCTACACAGCCTCTAAAGGCTGAAAATACACTTAGCAAAGAAGAAACAACTCATTTGCCTGCTTGTTTGCAAAAATACCTGAACTATACAGGCGCTATCGGCAAAAGCAAACCCCAAAATGTGTGCATCGAATTTGATGCAGAGATGTACCGGAAACCTGGTGATAAACCGATGAAGACGCATTCCGTTCAGTACAACTTTTATGGCAATTATTCCCGTCTGTTTCTGATGAAAGCAAGTAAAATGGGTATCCCGTTCAGGGCATTACATTTATATATTAACGAGCAGGCAATTTTTCAGGTAAAGGTGGCAGAGATGCTGAAAGTGATTGATATTAAAGGAGAAGAACTTACAACAGCCGAAACTGTAACATTGTTAAACGACATGTGTATTTTTGCCCCCGGATGCCTTGTTGATAAGCGATTAAGCTGGAGTGAAATAGATTCCCTTTCAACAAAAGTTACCCTTACCAACGGAAAGTATGTTGTTTCGGCAATACTATACTTTAATGAATCAGGCGAATTAATCAATTTCATGTCCGACGACAGGTCTGCCTTGCAGGATGATGGCACAATACAAAAATTTCGATGGACAACCCCGGTTTCAAATTATAAGGAATTTGATGGAAGAAAGATTCCAGCTGAAGGTAAAACAATATGGCATTATCCCGAAGGAGAATTTACTTACGGAGTTTTCACATTAAAGAGTATAAAGTATAATGTTTCAAATTAAAGATTTATTTAATGAACATCGCAGATACTCATGCTAAAAAAGCATATAAAAAAATCATCATCTATTATTTTTCGGGAACCGGAAATTCCAGAAATGTGGCAAAATGGATGACTTCGGTGTCGAAGAAATACCAAGTAGAAAGTCAGACTGTGAATATTGCTCTAATCGACAGTAAGGCTTTGACAGCGCCCGAACCCGACACGCTTATTATCTTTTTGTCACCAATACACGGGTTCAATTACCCTCCCATAATGCTTAATTTCATAATGCATTTTCCCAGAGGGAAAAACAAGGTGGTACTGATGAACACCCGTGCCGGTATGCTGATTGGCAAATTTATAACTCCAGGAATTACAGGTATCGCTTTTTACCTGTCGGCTTTAGTATTGTTCCTGAAAGGGTTCTAGATAAAAGCTATTTTGGCAGTCGATATGCCTTCGAACTGGATTTCGGTTCACCCAGGACTTAACGATCGGACAGTGAAATTTCTGCACGAGAAGAACAAAGAGCGTGTGGAGAAATTCGCAAATAAAATTATGCAGGGCAAAAGTCATTTTAAACATTTGCTTGAAGTGTACGACATCCTTTTTACTCCTATTGCAGTTGCCTATTATTTGGCTGGTAGGTTTTTCCTTGCCAAATCATATTTTGCATCAGCCGATTGCGACAATTGCGGATTGTGTATCAAAGCTTGTCCGGTCAAAGGAGTTAAATTGGTCGAAAACCGTCCATTCTGGACCTTCAACTGCGAAAGTTGCATGAAATGTATGAGCAATTGCCCTAGAAAAGCAATTGAAACCGGTCATGGGTATATTATAGCCGGAATGTATGTTTTCCTTACAGTTATTTTGGTGTTGTTCTACAAATATTTCAATGCCTGGTTTTTCCCGATTGAAAATAACTTGCTCAAAATGGTGATCGAATCAGCTTTGTCTATTGCCTATATCGGTATTTGGTACAGATTGGTTCACTGGCTTTTACAGTTCAAAGTACTGGAACGGATAACCGTTTATACATCGCTCACCAAATACAAATGTTGGGGTCGTCGCTACAAAGCTTTGAAAGCTGATTTGAATACAGAAATTGATTTTGAAAAACCTAAAATGTAGTTAATAAACTATGAAAACAAATAACGTTTTAGCAATATTAATCCTTATTCTTTTAACAATTAATACAACAGCCCAGAAATCCGCCCCGGCAACAGTATATACTTCCAGCACAGTTTTATTAAATTGTTCCTTTGGCATGGGTAGTTTTGCCGCCGGTGAAAATATTGGCGGTTCTGCTTTTTTGGGTACTTTACTATCGGCAGATTGGATTCCTAATGGAAAATCAGGCCTTTCATATGGCCTTGAATCAGGTTTACTTGGTGGGGAAACTCAGGGCAGTATTATATATGGTATTCCAGCAATTTTTCGACTTGGTTGGCATACAGGATTTGCGAAAAATAAAAATATTGACTTATATATTTTGTTGAAGACCGGATGGGCATTTGGAATATGGGGTTCTCATTTAGAAAAGAATTCAAGTCCTAATGGTATAGTTGGCGGGCTTCTTTTTGGGGGCAGATATTATTTAACTCCATTGTTAAATGTTTACACTGAACTTGGATATACCTATTATGGACTGGCTCGTAGTAGTTATCATCCTGAATATCCATTAGGTTATGGAAGCGGTAAATTATATGGGTCATTGGGGTTATCATTAAAAATTGTTAATCATTAATAAAAACAAAAATTATGACTACTGATAAATCAAAAACATTAACAACATCAATAAAGTTGTTGAATGAAAAACTTCACTTTGAGGGAAAAGTTCATGGGAATGAGCCAATCTCGATAGATTATACACCGCCATTGGGTGATAATATGGGCTATACATCGTTAGAGTTGTTTCTGCTGAGTTTATCTTCATGTGCCGGAAGTGCTATTCTTGTTCTGCTCAGAAAAATGAATAAACAGATTGAAAAACTTGAGATTACTTCTGTAGGTGAAAGAAAAGTGAATCATCCAACAGGTTTTGAAACAATTACTCTGCTTGTAAAAATAGAATCTTATAATATTCTTTTAACGGATTTAGAAAAAGTTCTTGAAAGGCTTGAGGTTATATGTCCTGTATTATCCATGCTGGACAAAGGAGTAAAAACTACAATAAAATTTAGACTTAATGAATAAGCAATCTATAAATAGTGCTGTATCTCACACATCTTCCAATAAAGATTTAGTCTCTGCTTGCGGGTTGTATTGTAGCGCATGCGGAATATATCTGGCAACTCAGGAAAACGACAGTGAAAAAATATTACAATATGCAGTTGTTCTAAATCAATCTTACGATGAAACTTTGTGCGATGGATGCAGCTCCAAAAGAAAGTCATTACATTGTTCAAGAATCTGCACTTTTATTGACTGTAAACAGCAAAAGTGTATAAATATTTGCAGTGAATGTGATGAGTTCCCCTGTAATACACTCCATGAGTTTAAATCTAAAATGCCTCACCGAATTGAGATTTTAAATGCACTAACCCAGATGAAAAATATTGGGTTAGAAAAATGGCTTATGGAGATGAAGGATTACTTCTCCTGTTCACATTGTAAAACAGTAAATAGCGCTTATCATATGGCTTGCCGAAAATGTGGGAATACACCCAGTTGTATGTTTGTTTTGCTGCATAGAGATTTGCTTGAACAATATTTGTCAAAATAAATTCAGAAATTACTTTACTTTTGATTTGAAAAATGTAAAGGACAAGATTTAGATTGTAATAAAAAAGAAAAAGCAAGACGGCGTAATCGAGTGGACTACTTTACCAGTAATTAGCTTATAAGGAGAGTCCTCTCTCCCCACTCCCGATAAATTCGTGATAAATTTAAGTACTGCTCACGTATACAGTGGTCCATTAAGATATTAAGCAATTTTCCCGTAAAGCTCAAGAATCGCTTTAGAACTTCTTTTGCGTAAACAATCTAATTTAAATAAAAATTAAAAAGCCAACGCACATAATCACAGTAGTTATTATGATGTTTGAAAAATTGTGAAATAGAATGAATGCCGGCAAAAAAGACTTCCCAATACAAAAACACTTGAAACACATAACAAATTCTGCAAACTCTAATCATTTAAACCCTTATAATACGACAAAGCTCATAGCTATATAACCAACACTTTACTCACTGAAATGAGTAAGTAAATCTCTTAATAGCAAGATTTAAATTAGTCTGATATTGTTGTAAAATAAGCATCTTTATTTTACATCTTCTTTTTTGAAATCAATATCGGGGAACAAAGAAAAACTATTTTAAAAATAATTACTTAAATTTGCATTCTCATTTTAAAATCAAATTGTAAAGAAGTTCAATAATATACATATTGAACATATCATGTGGATTAAGGTTTAGAGTATATAAAACAATATTTATACTCAAGGCAATTAAGCAATTAAACACTCGTGGCACTTCTAACCAACATGATCCACATTAATTGATAAAGACTATGATTGAATTCGGATTAATGATGAACATTTCAATAGGAATCAGTCTCCTGGCAATGATAGCCATCTGTTACATTCCTTTAAAATACAAAGCTAATCTGGCAGCTTTTACTGTAATTGCCAATGCTCTGCTCACTTCCTGGCTTGCTTTCCCTGCCCTATTAGGGAATATAGTGGATTATTCATTGTATGCCGGAGCATTGATGGGTAATATCCAGTTTCGCATAGATGGATTAGCCGCATGGTTCATATTGATTATTAATTTTACTTCTGTAACCGGCATCATATACGGAGGTGGCTATTTAAAAGCTTATACTGCAACTAATTCAAAACTAAACCTGCATTGGATACTATTTATTTTATTTCAGCTTTCGATGATCTGGGTTTGTATGTTGCAACACGGACTGGCTTTTCTGATTGCATGGGAAATCATGTCAATGTCATCGATGTTATTGGTGATTTTCGACCATAATAATCCCGGAACTATTAAAGCAGGCATCAATTACCTGGTACAGATGCACATCAGCGTTGTATTCCTTACCATTGGTTTTATCTGGGTTTATTTTCAAATTGGATCTTTCAGTTTTGATGCATTTCATAGCTATTTTGGCAATAACTCTAATATCTGGCTTTTTATAATTTTCTTTATTGGTTTTGGTTTCAAAGCAGGTTTTATTCCTTTTCATTCCTGGTTGCCACATGCTCATCCTGCAGCACCATCACATGTTTCGGGAGTTATGTCAGGAGTTATAGTAAAATTAGGCATTTATGGTATTATCAGAATCATTACATTCTTAAAATCTGATTTATTATTATTGGGTGAAATTGTATTAAGCGTTTCTGTTTTAACAGGATTATACGGCATCTTAAATGCAGCCATTCATCGTGACTATAAAAGAATGCTGGCTTATTGTACTATCGAAAATATTGGCATAATAGGTATTGGTATCGGTATTGGTATGATGGGTATGGGAAATGGCTCTCCCCTACTTTATTATCTGGGTTTTGGAGGAGCTTTGTTACATGTTCTGAATCATTCCCTTTTTAAATCCCTGCTTTTTTATTCCGCAGGTTCTGTTTTTCAACAAACCCATACCCGCAATATGGAAAAACTGGGCGGATTGATAAAACGAATGCCGAAAACTGCCATCATTTTTCTGATAGGAGCCATTGCTATTGGTGGTATCCCCCCTTTCAACGGCTTTGTTTCGGAATTTATAATCTATAGTGGTTTACTTGAAGGTATGAAATCAAGCAGTCTCAGCCAGTTAAGCCTGCTCATCCTCAGTTTTGCAGGACTCAGTATTATAGGTGGAATTTCAATCCTGACTTTTACAAAAACTTTCGGTACTATTTTCTTAGGAAACGAAAGAGAAAAACTGGCTCACACGCCTCAAGAGGTATCATTTAAAATGTTACTACCTCAGTATATAATTATTGCAGTTATGATGAGTGTTGCTCTTTTCCCTCAAATTTACATGAAAGCTATAAGCAATATTATATTCGGAATGAGTACTATAAATTTAGGTACGGGAGCTATAGGATTTAACAATTCAGTTTCTATAATTTCAAATATCAGCATATATTCTTTTGTATTAATTGCTGTTATTGCTATTAGCTGGGGAATCCGCTCTTATATTGTAAAACGAAATTTAGACAGCATACAACCCACTTGGGGCTGCGGATATATTGGCTCAACTCAAAAAATGCAATATAGCGGAAAATCATTTTCGAAACCATTGGGCAAAATTCTTAACTTTTTATTGATAGAAAAGAAACAATACATTGAGCTTGAAAAGAATGAAATATTCCCTTCTAAAAGAAATTATGCTTCTACCTATCTTGATTTTTTCGAACATTTTTTTATCAGTACCATTACAAAACGACTGAATTACGCAACTAATTATTTTAAATTTATACAAAACGGAAGAATCCAATCATATGTAATTTATGGTATTGTATTTATAATTGCTATTTTTGTACTTACAGCATTAAATATAATACAATGATAATCATAAACGCATTTATAGTAATTGTGATAACATTTAGTTTCCTTATCCCATTTGTAAAAGTAAACGGGAAAGCTATTCTTGTGTTTTCTGCAATATTAATCAATGCTTTAGCTTCTTCATATCTTGCTATAAATGCACTCGGAGGCGAAAAATCAGAGTTTATTTTTCCGGGAAGTATTGTTACAGGCATCATTCCGCTTCGGATTGATGCATTGTCTGCCTGGTTTATGCTCATCATAAATTTTGTATTTCTAACTGGCAGCTTTTATGGATTGTTTTACATGAATGCTTACAAAAAACAACTAAATAATCTAAGTTTGCATGCCATCGCTTTTTTATTATTACATACTGCTCTTATCAGTCTCTGTGTAATTCAAAATAGTTTTGTATTTCTGATAGCATGGGAAGTAATGGCTATTTCTGCATTTTTACTTATCATATTTGAACACGAAAAAACTGCAACAATAAAAGCTGGAATAAATTATCTGATTCAATCCCATGTATCAATAGTATTTCTGATGCTTGGATTTATTGGAGTTGCTTACAAGACCGGCAGTTATGATTTCAATGCAATAGCAGCTTATACACATGCAAATCCATCGATAGCCATTTTTTTATTTCTATGCTTTTTTATAGCATTTGCTATTAAAGCTGGTTTTGTTCCGTTTCATACCTGGCTGCCTTATGCTCACCCTGCTGCACCTGCGCATATATCAGGTATTATGTCAGGAGTAATCATAAAGATAGGTATTTTTGGAATACTCCGATTGTTATTGATTACGCATCCTGATTATACTAAAGTTGGTTATATTATTCTGATTATTTCTGTAATCTCGGGTTTATATGGTGTAATGCTTGCCATTATTCAGCATAATCTAAAGAAACTGCTCGCTTATCATAGCATTGAAAATATCGGGATTATCGGGATTGGTATCGGGATTGGATGTATTGGTCTGGGAGCAGGAAACCAGCTAATTGCCAATATAGGATTTGCCGGTGCATTGTTACATACACTCAACCATGCATTGTTCAAATCATTATTATTTTATACCGCAGGCAATGTATATCAGGCAACTCACACTTTAAATGTTGAACACTTGGGAGGATTAATTAAGAAAATGCCACAAACAGCAGTTCTATTCCTGATTGCTGCAATAGCTATTTGTGGAATTCCACCTTTTAATGGTTTCATTTCTGAATTTCTTATTTATACCGGCTTATTCCAATGGATGCAGCAAGCCTCCCTCTTTTCGTCAATTGCCATTGTTTTTACAATGCTTGGACTTGTAATGATTGGCGGTCTTGCAATGTTGTGTTTTACGAAAGCATTCGGTATCGTTTTTTTAGGAAATCCGCGACAGGAATTTCATCATGAAATCAAAGAAGCTCCTTTTATTCAATTGTTACCTCTTTACTTTATAACAATTCTTATTATTTGTATTGGGATCTTTCCTGTGTTTTTTATACAAATGCTATCACGTCCCGTTTTGTTATTTACAACTGATTTGTTTCCTTCAAATCAAATTATTCAATTGAAATCATTTGAGGTATTACAACCCATTAGTTGGGCAATGTGGGGATTGATATTGTTAATTCTAATTGTTTATTCAATTAGAAAACTGATCATCAGTAAGTCAAATCAAAGTATTCAACCTACCTGGGGTTGCGGCTATACAGCACCTACAGCAAGGATACAATATACTGCCAATTCTTTTGTAAGACCTTACCGTAAACTTTTCCGGCCTTTCTTATTACTATTTAAAGATACAAAAGAAATTGAAGGAATTTTTCCCGGCAAAGTAAATTACATAACACATCCTTATGATAAACTTGAAGAATTCCTGATTGACAGACCAATCAGAGCATTTAAATCATTGCTGAGCCGCTTTCTGTTTCTTCAGAATGGGAAGTTGCAATTCTACATTCTATACGGAATCATCTTTATCGTTGCTGTGATTTGTATTCCATTGTTTTATGAAAAGATTATTAATTTTATTGAATTTTTAAAACAACTATAATCATGCTGAGTTTTATATTAATATTCATTGCTGCTATTTTCTTTACGGGAATTATCATCCGTACTAAAAGTCTGGCTTCAGGCCGGAAAGGACCCGGAATTCTGCAACCTATTAAAGATGTCATCCGGCTTTTCAGGAAAGGAGCTGTTTATAGTCAAACCACCAGTATTATATTTCAGATTGCACCAACTATCTATTTTTCATCTGTAATCATGGCTATGTTGGTAATACCGTTTGGTCAGGCAAAAGGTTTTATCAGCTTTAACGGTGATTTTATATTCTTTGCTTATGTACTGGCATTAGGAAAATTCTTTAGTATCATTTCAGCAATGGATACAGGCAGTAGTTTTGAAGGCATGGGGGCCAGCCGCGAAGCACTTTATTCAATGCTAGCAGAACCTGCATTCTTTATTCTCATGGGTTCAATTGCATTACTTACAGGACATACTTCTTTTCAGGAAATATTTTCGGCTTTGCATATTGGTTCGTATATAACTTATGCACTTGCAATACTTGCATCCTTTGTACTACTCATGATTGCAATGATAGAAAACAGCCGTATGCCAATCGACGACCCTAAAACACATCTTGAATTAACCATGATTCATGAAGTGATGATATTAGACAATAGTGGCTTCGACCTTGGATTGATATTAACAGCAGGATACCTTAAGTTTGCTATTTATGGTGCTTTAATTGTAAACTTGTTTATTGGTGTTTTCCCTTATGGATACAGCATACCGTTGTTTTTTATCATTCAATTTTCAATGGCTGTATGTATAGGTTTAATTGAATCGTTTATGGCACGTTTCAGAATGGGACATAATGCGCAATTTATCTTTGCATTGACTTCAGTAAGTTTACTTATTTTCTTCGGAGCTTTGCTAATTTTGGGAAAGTTTATTTAATTTAAATAAGACAAAATCTGGATTTGAATCCTTTATTTGAACACAATATGAAGACTATAACAGTAAAAGATACAGAAATCACAATAATTATAATCGATGAAAAAGATTATATCTCACTTACTGATATGGTAAGAAGTCTTCAAAATGGGTTATCTTTAATTGAAAAGTGGTTAAGAAACAAGAATACAATTGAGTTTCTTGGAATTTGGGAGGAAATGTATAATCCAGATTTTAATTCCCCCGAATTCGAGGGAATTAAAAATCAAGCAGGATTGAACAGATTTATATTATCAGTAAAACAATGGACAGAAAAAACAAATTCAAAAGGGATAATTGCTAAAGCAGGTAGATATGGAGGTACATATGCACACAAAGATATTGCTTTTGAATTTGCCACTTGGGTTTCGCCTCAATTTAAACTTTATTTACTTAAAGAATTCCAAAGACTTAAAGTAGACGAACAAAAGCAGATTGGCTGGACTGCAAAACGAGAACTTTCTAAAATTAATTATCATATTCATACAGATGCAATTAAGCAAAATCTCATTCCACATGAGCTAAAGCCAGAACAGATTTTATTTGTTTATGCTAATGAAGCTGACGTATTAAATGTTTCATTATTTGGCATTACTGCCAAACATTGGCGCGATGCAAATCCTGATTTGAAAGGAAATATCCGTGATTATGCAAATATCAATGAGTTAATTTGCTTGTCAAATATGGAAAATATAAAAGCTGTTTTAATTAATGAAGGAATTAGTCAAAAAGATCGCTTGTTAAAATTAAATCGTATAGCCATACAACAAATGAAAATATTACAAGATTTTGAGAACCGTAATTTATTAAAATAATAATGTTTAATTTTATGAATTGAAAAGCATTAAATAACAAAATGCTTACTAAAAAAACAAATAACATGATAAATGTATTGCTCATAACATTTTTGATAACGCTGTTTTACATAGCGATTGCCAATAGAATGCTCACATATGTAAAAGTGCTTGCTTTACAGGGAGTATTACTTTTCTTTGTTGTATATCTTCAGTTAAATGAAATCAGCACGCTGAATCTGGTATTAATCCTCCTGGAAACCATCATTTTTAAGTCGATAGCTGTTCCTGTTTTTCTGGCTTATATATTAAAACGTAACCGTATTACCCGTGAAGCTGAACCATTTTTACCCAATTTTGTATCACTTATAATAACAACTATAATTGTTGTAGCTACCATTTTACTTGCCAATAGCATTGAAGACAAACATTTAAACAAGATATTCTTTGTAGTGGCACTTTCAACGCTTTTTACAGGACTATATTTTATAGCTACACGCCGAAAAATCATCACACATGTAATGGGTTACTTAATTATTGAGAATGGAGTTTTTGTGTTATCATTGGCTGTTGGGAACGAAATGCCCATGCTGGTGAACCTTGGTATAATGCTCGATATTTTCGCCAGCGTTTTGATACTTGGGATTTTCTTAAATAAAATCGGAGATGTATTTAAGAATATCGATGTAAATCAACTCAGTAATTTGAAAGATTATTAATGCAATAAATTGAATAAAATATGATGTTACTTTATCTGATACTGGCTTTTTCAATTGCCATTGCTCTTTTTATAAACAGGAATAAAATCATTAATTTCAGTTTGACAGGAGTATTTATTCTCCTTCAATGGGGATTTACAATCTATGCATGCATGCATTTTCGTTCAACAGAACTAGAATATTTCACATTCGATTCTTTGGGAATACTCTTACTGCTTACTTTAAGTATTATTACTATTCCTGCAACTATTCATAGTTTTATATATATTAAAGACAATAAAGACAGTTCTCAATCACGTGGAATTTATTTTGCAGCTATTATTGGACTAATCACAGCCATAGGTGCCGGCTATCTTTCTAATCACATTGCAGTTACCTGGATTTTTACAGAACTCACCACTTTATGTGCTTCTGCATTAATTTACCATCATCGCAATAAGCTTGCACTGGAAGGTACCTGGAAATACATCTTTATATGTGCTATCAGTATTACTTTTATTTTTATCGGAATTTTATTTTTAAGTCTTTCATTGATACATGCAGGTTCTTCTGACCTTTCGTTTAAGAATCTATTAGCCAATAGTGACAAACTTAATCCATTCTGGTTGCGCTTATCATTCCTGTTTATCTTTACAGGATTTACTGCAAAGTTGGGATTAGTTCCAATGTATACAGCAGGTATTGATGCAAAGGATAAAGCACCCGGACCTGCATCAGCATTACTTTCCAGTGTATTGATGAACTTGGGTTTCGTAGGTATTTTCCGTTTTTATGTAATTGTTGCCAATACACCATTACACCATTGGGCAAATTTAGTCATAAGTATTGCTGCTTTATTATCCATCTTTGTTGCAACTGTTTATATGGTAAAAGTAAAAAACATAAAGAGAATGTTTGCTTACTCCAGCATTGAACATACAGGTCTTGTAATGCTTGGTATTGCAGCCGGAGGTATTGGGTACTATGCTGCCATACTTCATATTGTACTTCATGCTTTTGTAAAATCAAGCCTATTTTTCCAGTACAACCAATTGTATAAAGTGTTTCAAACTAAAAACATTTACCAGATTGGAAATTATTTCAAATACAATACTACCGGAGCTATTGTGCTCTTATTAGGATTTATAAGTGCCGTTGCAATGCCACCGTCTGGATTATTTGTCAGCGAATTTCTCATTTTCAAGTCAATGTTTGAAGCCAATCAAATCATCGTTCTTATAGCAGTCCTTTTATTGCTTACTATGATAATATGGGCATTTGGAAAGAATATTTTTAAAATTCTTTTTATACCAGCTATAGGCTTTGACGAAAAAACAGTAACAGTTATTAGTCCATGGGAATCTGTTACTCAGTTCATTCTTCTTGCTGCAGCTGTTTATCTGGGATTAAATCCTCCCATTGAATTTGTTCAGTTAATTAAAGAAAGTGTAATGCAATTACCAATTTAAATCAATCATGAACTATATTGCAATTAATAATAATCAAACGATAGCCATTTCAAAAATACCAGAAATCAGTTACGAATCTTTTTTTGACTTAAATACAGGATTCATAAGCAATCATTCTGAAAGGCATTGTGTAAACTATTTTGGATATAAATCAGATAACCGTATAAAGCTGATTTGCTGTATTGCTGATGACAACACACACGAAATCTATATTTCTTCTTGTAATGTTGATGCCTCTGCAACACTCAATTCTTTTTCATCTCTGCTCTTATGTTTCGAGAAATTTGAGCGGGAAATTCATGAAAATTTCGGAATCAATTACTCCGGACATCCCTGGCTAAAACCATTGCGGTATGCGTTTAACCGCTTCGATAAGTCTAAAATAATGGCAAATTATCCATTTTATTCTATTGATAGCGAAGAATTACACGAAGTAGGAGTTGGTCCCATACATGCAGGTGTAATTGAACCGGGCCATTTCAGGTTTATATGTAATGGGGAACAAATTTTACATCTTGAGATTCAATTAGGTTATCAGCATCGTGGCATAGAACAATTATTTCTCGAAAAGAAAAACCTATTACAGAGAGCTAGCTTAGCAGAAAACATTGCTGGAGATACTGTTGTTGGTCATACAACAGCCTTTTCTCATGTATGGGAAAGTTTATGTGATTTTAAAGCTTCAAGAGCTATTGAATTTTCTCGCACATTGGCACTCGAATTAGAAAGAATTGCAATTCATACCGGTGATTTAAGTGCTGTTTGCGCTGATGTTGCTTATCAGTTAGGGAATTCTGTTTTTGGAAGATTACGGACGCCTATCATTAACTTTATGCAGGAATGGGGTGGCAATAGATTATCCAAAGGATTAATCAGACCAGGTCGTAATCAATTTCCTTTTAACCAAACACTGGCTGCGCGGCTAAAAGAAGTTTTAGATACCTTTGAACCGGATTTTAATGAAATGTGTGCTCAGCTATTTAAACTACCAAGTGCATCATCCCGTTTCGAAAGAACAGGTGTTGTTTCATATGAAGATGTATTATCTATTGCTACTGTCGGAATGTCAGCCCGAATGAGCGGATTAAACAGAGATATACGTTTTTCACATCCGTACAGCCTATATCCTGAAATAAAACATGAACCGATAATCAAACATCATGGTGACGTGTATTCCAGGGTTCAGATCCGTAAATCGGAAGTTCAGCAATCCATTCAATATCTTCGTAAATTAATTGAGAATCTGCCCGCAATTGATAATAAAGAACAAATCATTAACTCACCACAACCGGATGCATTTACGATTTCACTGGTTGAAGCATGGCGGGGTGAAATTTGTCATACTGCGATTACTGATTCAAAAGGTGAATTAATAATCTATAAAATCAAGGATCCTTCGTTTCACAACTGGATGGCGCTGGCGTTGGCGGTTAGGAATAATGAAATATCGGATTTCCCGATTTGTAACAAGAGTTTTAATTTGTCGTATTGCGGACATGATTTGTAAAATACAGGAGAAAAAATTATGCTTGATAATTTAAAAATAATATATCATCAGGGAAAACAATTTATTCCTGATGTATGCACAGCGAAGGTTCCCGGCATATTCAGAGGCAGACCAAGCATCAGCCTTGAGAAGGTGGATGAAAAACAATTGATAGAAGTATGTCCAATGAATGCTATTTCTGTTCAACCAATTGCTATAGATTTAGGAAAATGCAGTTTTTGTGGTGAATGTGCTTTGCATTTCCCTGAAAAAATAAAATTTACAAAAGATTATAAAATTGCCAGCAATGAAAGGGAAAGATTAATTGTAAAAGAAGGAGAGGATAAAAGTATTGAAATAAATCCCGATACAGTTCGGAAAGAAATTCATACTGTTTTTGGAAGCTCCTTAAAACTCAGACAAATTAGTGCGGGTGGAGATAATAGTTGCGAATGGGAACTCAATGCTGCTAATAATGTACAATTTGATATGAGCCGGTTTGGGATAGAATTTGTAGCTTCACCACGTCATGCTGATGGGATTGTGATTACTGGTCCAATTACAGAAAATATGGCTGATGCAGTGCAGATATGTTACGATGCTGTTCCTGAACCTAAAATTATTGTTGTTGTCGGAACAGATGCCATCAGCGGTGGAATATTTGCAAACAGTCAGGCTATTGAGCGAAGTTTTTTAACTAATTATAAAATTGATTTATATATTCCGGGAAACCCTGCACATCCATTAACGATTATTAATGGTTTGCTGGATTTAACAAGAAAACGAAATCGGATAAAATAAATTCAAGCCTCAATATATGGTTCTTTTTATATAATTTTAAAATTATCAACAAATTTGTGTTGGTAAATTTTGTTATATAAAAAATTAATACTAATTTTGCACTCCCTTTTTAAAAAAAGGTATAGTAGCGAAATAGAAATATTTAAACAAACAAATGGATACATTAAGTTATAAAACAGTATCAGCAAACAAGGAAACCGTAATAAAAGAGTGGATTCTGATAGATGCTGAAAATGAAGTTTTGGGACGTTTGGCATCAAAAGTTGCCAATGTTTTAAGAGGCAAAAACAAGCCCAGCTTTACACCTCATGTTGACTGTGGTGATAATGTAGTAATCGTGAATGCAGAAAAAATCAAATTGACCGGCAACAAAATGAACGATAAAGTTTATGTTCGCCACACTGGTTATCCTGGGGGTCAACGTTTTGCATCACCTAAAGAATTACTTGCCCGTAAGCCAATTTCGGTGATCGAAAAAGCAGTAAAAGGAATGTTACCTAAAAACACTTTGGGTAGTGCACTTTTCAGAAATTTACATGTTTATGCAGGAACAGAACATCCTCATCAAGCACAATCCCCAAAAGCAACCAAATTAAATACATTAAAGTAACATGGAAATTATCAATACAATAGGAAGAAGGAAGACTGCTGTTGCACGTATTTACATGAAACCAGGAAGTGGTATAATCACTATCAATGATAGAGATTATAAAGAATACTTCAATACTGGTACATTACAATATATCGTAACTCAACCATTTGAAGTATTAGGAAATCAAGGAAGTTTTGATATTAAAGCAAATCTTGACGGTGGTGGTATTACCGGACAGGCAGAAGCCATCCGTTTAGCTATTTCCCGTGCTTTATGCGTTTTTGATGCTGAAAATCGTCCACCACTCAAAGCTAAAGGATTAATGAAAAGAGATCCAAGAATGGTTGAACGTAAAAAACCAGGTCAGA
>JBMOKG010000168.1:0-5165 GCA_049315385.1 Bacteroidales bacterium | reverse complement strand
CCCTGACAGGGTTATATAAATGAATTAATTACTTCTCTTCTTCAAAAAAGTAATCTGCAAAATTGATGAAATACAATTTTTTAATAGCACGGGTGGTAGCGGTATACAACCACCTGAGAAACTCGGTATTAATCATATCCTCTTTCATATAACCCTGATCAACAAAAACAGTATTCCATTGTCCGCCCTGGGTTTTATGACAGGTGAGCGAATAGGCATATTTTACCTGTAGGGCATTCAAATAGGGACTGTTCTTTACTTTCTGTAATCTTTCTCTTTTGAGTGGAACATCCTCATAATCCTTCATAATTTCGTCCCACAACTTCCGGTTTTCGGTAAAAGGCAGAGCAGCTGTTTCCAGCATAATGGTATCGAGCATCACCTTTACTTCCAACTCTTTTTCATCAGGGAAGTCAATCATTTGAACCGTAATATCTGCAAAACGAAAACCATAGATTTCTTCAATTTTCCTGATTTTTAAAATCTCAACAATATCACCATTAGCAATAAACCCGGTTTCCGATTCTTCAGGTAACCAGAAATAATTATTTCGAAGTACCATCATATAATCGCCTGCCGAAATTTCATCTTCCTGAAACAATATCCGGTTACGAATTTCTTTATTGAAAATATTGGCTCGTTTATTAGAACGGCATATTACTACGACATTGTCCCTTTCTTCAGTAGAATAGCTATTATTGAGACAATCCTCAAGATCAGTTCCACTGATACGCTGCACATCATCAAAACCTTCAAGATTAAAAAAAGGAACTTCAAAAGATTCATCTTTGATTTTTTCACGCAAATGTGTAGCATTGGTCAATATACCTGACTCCTTTGCCTGACGAACTACCATGGTTAGTTCATGTTCTGTTATTGTCAAACGGAATGCTCCTTTAAGAAAATCCTTGTCCAAAGCAGGACTTATATCAGATCCTACAGGTGGCAATTGCGCAGTATCTCCAATCAATATTAAATTACAGTTCAAACCTTCGTTGATGTAAAGGATTAAATCTTCCAACACGCTTCTTCCTGAGAACAAACCACTTTCGCCTTTATGATGCATATCTGGTATCATCGAAGCTTCGTCAACGATAAAAATAGTATTGCGGTGTTTGTTTTGTTGTAGCGTCAGATAAGTATGTCCATCCTTGGATGTCTGCACACGATAAATCTTTTTATGAATTGTAAAAGCCCTCATTCCTGAATATTCTGACAAAACTTTAGCGGCACGTCCTGTAGGTGCCAATAAAACTGCTTTTTTATCAATATAAGGAAAGGTTTTTACAAGAGCACTTACAACAGTGGTTTTCCCGGTTCCTGCATAACCTTTTATCAAAAATGCATCTTCATTTTCAGTTTCATGAAAAAAAACGCCCAGCTTATCAATTAATTCTTTCTGATCCTGAGTAGGTTCAAAAGAAAAAAAACGTTGAATAATTTTGCTGATATCTTTTGCGTGCAAGATGAATGGTTATTAAGTTATTAGTTTATTGGTTATTAATTTGCCAGTTTACTATTTAATTATCACTTTTTATTTGCCACTCATCACAGCTAATCTTTACTCATTTATCAATTATTGGCTTTGTATTTTCAAATTATCTCATTTTCAAATCACTAAATCAATAAATTTTCAACTGGTATGATCGATGATAATTTTCCATTTCCCTTTAATCTTACGCCAAAGCAATGAAAAATAGCCACCAACATCACCTTTATCTCTGATTAATTGCCAACTACCGATAATAATCATATTATTATTATCGATGAATTGAAATGATAAATGATCGAATGTAAGAGTTCCCATAATTTGCTTATCGGGGTAGGATTTCAAATAATGATCGAGGGTCTGCTGCCAACCTTTTGTGACACCTTTTTTACTCACAAAAAGCATAGAGTCCGATTGCCAGTAATATTGCATATAAGCTGGTATATCTCCCTGATTCCAGGCAATTTCCTGTGCTTTCATCAGATTCTTTATTTCCATAAAATCTTTTTGCCCCTGAGCAAAGGAAGTCAAGGTTACAAAAGAGGTAACAATAAATAGTACAACAATTCTGAATGATTTCATTTACTGCATATTTAAATTACAAATTACAAATTACGAATTACAAATTACGAATTACGAAAAAAACTACATTTCAGAATTTCTAAATGTCTGTATTCGAATAACTAAATAACAAAATATTTAAACAACCTAATTACTTAATAAGCTAATAACCTATTGACTTAATAACTTGCTTTACAAATTTCAATAACATAATAGCCATTACCTACTTATACTTAAAGTCATCAATTTCACGTCTTTCACGTTTTGTAGGTCTACCTGCTCCCCTATCGCGCTTTTCAAAATTTGTTTTACGAGCCAATCGTAAACGTTCAATTTCTTCAGCAGGAGTCTGATCCTCTACAAAATCAACAGCTAATTTAGCAGAAACTCTTCTGTCAAGAATATCTTTCACCAAAAGAATTCTTTTAAGCTGTTCAATTTGAACTTCAATAACTTCGCCTATTTTTACAATATGTGAAGCCTTAATTTCCTGTGCATTAATTTTCACTTTACCGGCTCTGCATTCTTCTGTAGCCTGATTACGGGTTTTAAAAATCCGTACACACCATAACCATTTATCAGTCCGAACTTCCATAAATTTTTATTTCTGGCGAAAATAAAGTTGAATAGGTACACCATTAAAGTCAAATAATTCTCTCATCTTATTCTCAACA
Organism: Bacteroidales bacterium; assembly: GCA_049315385.1. Taxonomy (GTDB): domain Bacteria; phylum Bacteroidota; class Bacteroidia; order Bacteroidales; family JACABE01; genus JACABE01. The sequence continues at coordinate 2,441 of JBMOKG010000168.1, read as the reverse complement.
TAACGTTTATAAGGTTCTCTTATATATTGTGGTAAATTGCAAAAGAATACAAATGAAGGGTATGCTAAAGGCAACTGAGTAATATATTTAATACTAATATGTTTACCTTTATATGCAGGAGGTGGATTATCCTTTACCAATGGTAGAAAAATTTCATTTAATTGAGAAGTAGTGATACGACGACATCTGTTTTTATAAACCTGATTAGCAGTTTCCAGAACTTTGAAAATTCTTTGTTTATTAGGTACAGATGTAAATACAATTGGAACATCAGTAAATGGAGCTAATTTGTCTCGAATAATTGCTTCGTAATCTTTGTGTGTATTGGTTTCTTTTTCAACCAAATCCCACTTATTTACAACAACAACAACACCTTTTCTGTTTTTTTCGGCCAAACTAAAAATATTAATATCCTGAGATTCCAGACCAGCAGTAGCATCCAGCATCAATACACAAACATCACTGTTTTCAATCGCTCTTATAGAGCGCATAACAGAATAAAATTCAATGTTTTCGAATACTTTGCTTTTCTTACGGACTCCCGCTGTATCAACCAATAAGAAATTGAATCCAAAACTATTGTAAGGAGTATATACAGAATCTCTTGTTGTACCGGCAATTGGAGTTACAATATTTCTTTCGACACCAATAAAAGCATTGATAATAGATGATTTCCCAACATTAGGTCTACCAACTATGGCAATTTTAGGTAAATCGGGAGATTCATCTTCAACTAAAGTTTCAAATTCTTCTACAATTTTATCAAGCAAATCGCCAGTTCCCATACCATTTATTGAAGAAATACAATAAATTTCGCCTAAACCCAATGAATAAAAATCATTGATATCAATTATGCGTGAATTGTTGTCTACTTTATTTGCAACCAAAAACACTTTTTTGTTGGTTCGTCTTAGTAAATCTGCAACATCCTCATCCAATGGATTTAAGCCATCTTTAACATCAACTAAAAATGCAATGATATCTGCCTCTTCTGTTGCTAATACCACTTGTTTACGGATTTCTTCTTCAAAGATATCATCACTGCCGATTACATATCCACCGGTATCAATTACCGAAAATTCTTTACCATTCCACATAGATTTACCATAATGTCTATCGCGGGTCACACCACTGGTAGGATCCACTATAGCATCTCTGGTTTCTGTTAAACGATTAAAAAGTGTTGATTTTCCAACATTTGGGCGACCAACTAATGCTAATATATTTGCCATTTTTTGTTATTGCTAAAGAAGTGCCTAAAGTACTTAGAGTACCTGGAGTACTTAAAGTTAAATTGCAACTTACTGAATTTATTTTTTTATATTTAAGTATTCGTTTGTTTTGCAAAATTATTAAAAATATTGCCTAAAGTACTTTAACTAGATAGAATGCCTAAAGTTAATTTGCAAATTATTAAATTCCAATGATTTGATTAACTAATAAATTTTAAACATTTTCAAATTATCTAATTAACTCATTTTCAAATTAGACTTCATATCCGAATCTTTTCAAAAAAGTATCGCTATTTCGCCAGTCTTTATTCACTTTAACATGTAATTCAAGAAAAACTTTTTTTTGTAAAAATTCTTCCAGATCAATTCGGGCTTCCGTACCAACCTTTTTCAATGCACTTCCTTTATGTCCGATAACGATTCCTTTTTGAGAATCACGTTCAACAAAGATCGTTGCAGAAATTTTATCTATCGTAGGTTCTTCCTTGTATGATTCAACAATTACTTCACAGGCATAAGGGATTTCTTTCTGATAGTTTTCAAATATTTTCTCCCTGATGATTTCAGAAGCAAAAAAACGCATTGTTTTGTCAGAAATCTCATCTTTAGGGAAATATGGAGGCGAATCAGGTAATTTATCAAGAATGCTTTCAACGACCTTTTCCATATTAAATTTGAGCAAAGCCGAAACAGGAATTACTTCTGCCGTAGGAAACTTTTCTTTCCAGAATTTCATTTTTAATTCAACAGTTTCCTGATCAGAAAGATCAATTTTATTGATAATAATAATAGTTGGTATCAATGAATCTTTAACTGTTTCCAGAATTTCCTGATTTTTAAAATCTTCTCCAATATCAGTAACAAGCAAAAATACATCTGCATCTTTCAATGCTGACATAACGAAACCCATCATAGATTCATGTAATTTATAATGAGGATTTACAATACCAGGAGTATCAGAGTATACTATCTGATAATCTTCGGCATTAACAATTCCCATAATACGATGGCGGGTAGTTTGTGCTTTAGAAGTTATAATGGAAAGTTTTTCGCCAACAAAGGCATTCATTAGTGTTGATTTTCCAGCATTTGGATTGCCAAGGATATTAACAAATCCTGATTTGTGTGCCATTTTTTCAATTATTGAATAATACAAAAAAAGGTCAGCTTTTGACTGACCTTTGTAGCGGGAGCCGGATTCGAACCAAC
>JBMOKG010000167.1:0-5179 GCA_049315385.1 Bacteroidales bacterium | reverse complement strand
AGGCAAAGAATTTACGTATGATTTAGTAAAAGATATTCCATTACCTGAATACAGAAAATTGTTAAATACATCATTGGTCAACTTAATTGATAAAAATGAGCCTTATGATTTGGAGTTTCAAATTCAACAATTCGGTACAGGGAAAATCATATATATCCATTCTATTGCATTTTTTGATAAAGAGAAAAATGTAGTTTTTGGAGTAATTCAAGATATTACAGATGAAAAACAAGCCAAAGAAGCCCTAAGCGAGAGCGAAGAGAAATTCAGAGATATGGCTGATTTATTGCCTCAGGTTATTTTTGAAACCGATTTATATGGAAATTTAACTTATGTAAATAAACAGGCTTATAAAATTTTTGGTTATGACCCTAATGACAATATGTTAGGATTCAATACTATCGAACTTTATATTAAAGAAGACAGGATTAGAGCTATTGAAAATGTAAATTTAAGTGCTTCGGGTGAACCTCATGGAAGTAATGTTTACACAATGATTCGAAAAGATGGTAGTACTTTTCCTGTTTTGGTTTATTCTGCACCTATAATAAAACATAGCAAACCCGTTGGATTAAGGGGATTAATTGTTGATATTACCGAACAAAAGCAATCTGAAATTAAATTACAATATATAACTCGTCTTTATGCATTACTTAGCCATGTAAATCAGGCTATTATAAAAATTAAAAATGTAGATGAATTACTTCAGACAATTTGTGAATTAGCCATTGAATATGGTCAGTTCCGTATGTGTTGGGTTGGAACTTATGACGAAAAAAGGAATTTAATTTTACCACGTGCTACTGCTGGTCATGTAGATGGATATTTGGATAATTTGATAATAATGCCGGGAGATGATAATTTTGGCAAAAGTCCAACTGGGCGTGCATTCAATGAAGGTAAATTGTTTTTTTGTAATGATATAGCATCCGATCCGTTGATGTTTCCATGGAAAGATGAAGCACTTAAACGTGGCTATTTTTCTTCATTCTCATCGCCTATTTTTTGTAAAAAAAAGAAAATTGGAACAATAACTCTATATACCTCAGAAATAAACTTCTTTAATGAAGAAGAACAACATCTTTTGTCCGAAATCAGCGAAAATATTAGTTATGCAATTGATGCAATTAATTCTGAATTGGAAAGAGTCCATGCTGATGCATTATTGAAAGAAAGTGAAGCAAAATATCGTAACTTAATGGATAATTCACCCGAAGGAATTACAATTTATCTAGATGGTAAAATTGCTTATATTAATAAAGAAGCAATGCGGTTGATGAAAGCCAAAGATAAAAGTGAGTTATTGGGCAAAACAATTGTGGATTTTATTCACCCCGATAATCAAGCATTAGTTCTTGAAAGAATGAAGATGGTAGCAATGGCTCCACTTAATGCAATTTTACCATCAGTTGAAGAAAAATATATTAGGCTAGATGGTACTGAGGTTGATGTGGAAATAAAAGCTATGCCCATATTATTTGAGGGTAAGCCGGCATTTCAGTTGTCGGGACATGATATAACTATACGTAAAGCTGCAGAAAATGCACTCGAAAAAAGTCGTATCGAATTAAAAGCTATATACGATAATGCACCAGTTATGATGTGTGTTGTAGGTGAAGATGCAAGTATCCAATTTGCTAATCAAGCTTTTACATTATTAACTGATTCTGCCAAATCTGATATGATTGGTGGACAGGTTGGCAATGTAATTAGCTGCGTCAATTCCAAACATGATGCACGAGGTTGTGGCTTTGGGAAACTCTGTAAAAAATGTGCATTGAGGAACGCCATCACATCTACTCTTGAAACTGGGATTGGTAATAGCAATATTGAACATCAAAGTATCATGATACACAATGGAGAATTAATTGAAGTTTCATTACTTGCATCTACAGCACTAATTCAAAATGGTGTTCAAAAAAGCTTATTATTATGTTTGATTGATATTACCGAACGAAAAAATATTGAAAAATCACTTCAAAAAAGCGAAACATTTTTACGTACTTTTATCGAAAATACGCCTTTTGAAATTTGGGCCAGAGATATTGACAGTATTGGTATACTCGAAAATAAAAAATTGACTGACCATTATGGTTCTATTATAGGTTTTACACCTTTGAATGATCCAAGATTTGATAGTGAAACATTACGCATATTAGAAAAAAACAATAGCCGTGCTTTTGCAGGTGAAATTGTAACTGATGAATATGAATTTGAAGTCTTTTCTAAAAAAAGAGTTTATCAACAAATAGTTTTTCCAATAAAAAATAACGAAAAAACGATTGGAATAGCAGGTTTTAATATTGATATTACCGATAAAAAAATTGCTGAAGATGCCTTAAGAGACTCTAAAGAGCAACTGAAAAAATTTGCTGCTCACCTTCAGAATGTACGTGAAGAAGAAAGAATTCTACTTGCCCGTGAAATACACGATGAACTTGGTCAAATTCTGGTTGCCGTTAAAATTGATATGGGATTGCTGAGAAAAAATGTGGTAAATAACTCAGATAAAGTATATTCAGAACAAGTATTAGTGAAATTTAATGACCTTTCGAAGCTGATAGATACTACAATACATACTGCACGAAAAATCATGACGGATTTAAGACCTGAAGTATTGGATATGCTCGGTTTTGTTGATGCTGTGAAACAACATTTGAATAATTTTCACGAAAGATATAATGTGGATTGTGTTTTTGAATCTAGTATCGATGACGTAAATCTAGGTTCGCAACATGCAGTTGCACTTTTCAGGATTATTCAAGAAGCACTTAACAATATAGCAAAACATGCTAAAGCATCTGAAGTGAGAATTACACTTACTAACAAACAAGACAAATTATTACTTCAAGTGATTGATAACGGTGTTGGTTTTGATCAAAATCAGAGTAAACGAACTGATTCTTATGGAATGATTGGAATGAAAGAACGAGTGTATTTGCTTGAAGGAGAACTTAATATTACCAGTGAAATCAATAAAGGTACGCATTTGGAAGTCGTAATGCCTTATGAAATAAATAAAAAATAACTAATTTGTTATGTATGAATTTACGATTTTCAGTTCGACAAGGTCGAATAGGAAATCGTAAAGTTTCAAATTAAACATGGGTGTTAATTCATTATCATTCATCCAATAAAAATAACTCTCAACCGTTAAATATAAATAATAAATCATATATTTATTGCAAAACTCTTGTGCAAATCCTATCAGATTTCAATTTGTAATTGTCTTTTAGCAATAGTAATATACATCTGTATGTAGTATAATATACTACATTTATTCTACACGTTTTTTTTTAAACTCTCCCTTTATTTTATTATCAATACTTCATAATCAAAGTATTAAGTTAAATTTACATACTTGATAATCACATTCTGATTAGCTTTAATATTACATTTATTATTACTCTTATTATGTATGTAGTAATAAATGCTGTTGATATATAAAAGGTACTACAAAAACTTATATATCAACATATTAAATTTATTTTATTACTTTTGAACCAAAATTTAAACGATCATATTATTACGTATAATTTTCCACTTTTTTTATTCTAGTATAAATCTACTTTCCAAAAAATAAGAATGAGATTTGGAAAGTGAACGCATCGGATTCAGATATTTAGAAATAAAAAGTAAAACAATTTATATACGACTCCTATCGGAGTCGAATATAGGTGTAAAATCATGTTTTCTGAAAATATTTAATGTCTCTGGCATTAAAAAAACAAATTTTTCAAAGTTAAAATAAATGCATTTTACAATACAGATGGTTTATTGATAAAAATTACTTTCGACCCTAGGTAGTAAGTTGTTTATCTTGATTGACTGAGCATTATATTTATAAAGAGTAGTAGAAAGTCGAATTTTTATAGTGCTTTAAATCAAGGATAATGGTATTTTTTTTTGATAAAATACAAAATAATAAACAAGAAGCTAATAGCATTATTGGTATGAATGAAAAAGCATTTATTTTAGATAGTAGATTTATTATCAGCAATCAAATCGGATTGGGATCAAATATAAAAGTTGTAATACTTAACTTGGTCAGTGTGCATAATTTATTAACCATTAAATGTAATTTAAATTCTTAATTTATGATAAAATTATTTATTGTTGACGATCATACAATAGTTCGTGAAGGGTTAAAAAAAATCTTATTAGATGAATCTGATATGGTAGTTGTTGGCGAAGAAAAAAACGGAAATGAGCTGGTTCGTAGAATCCCAGAAATAGACTGCGATATCATGTTGTTGGATCTTAACATACCGGGCAAAAAAGGAGTAGAATTAATTCTGGAACTTAAAAAAAATAAGCCATTGATGAAGATACTGGTATTAAGTCTTAACCCTGAATACAGCTCAGCTTTTCCCACTTTGGCTGCTGGTGCTTCAGGCTATTTGTGTAAGGATGTGGCAATGGATGAATTAGTTATTGCAATTAGACAAGTTGAGAAAACTGATCGATATTTAAGTCCGTCACTCACTGAAACTGTGACAAATAATTTGTTAAAAAATAAATTTGATATTTAAAATTGAATCAGAAATACATAAGAATACATTGAGAAATAAAACAAACATTAATTTGGAATTAACACTTTGAGTTATGATAAAGATATTTATTGTTGAAGACCACGAAATTATGCGTGAAGGATTAAAGAAAATCTTATTGGATGAGTCTGATATGATTGTTGTTGGTGAAGAGCAAAATGGAACAGATGTTATTCGTAGAATTTCACAAATCGACTGTGATGTGATGCTTCTGGACTTAAATATTCCGGGTAGAAATGGTGTAGAATTGATTCAGGAATTAAAAAAGAAAAAGCCATTAATGCATATTTTGGTATTGAGTATAAATCCCGAAAACACATCTGCATTACCGGCGTTAAATGCTGGTGCATCTGGATATTTGAGTAAGGACGCAGCTTTAAACGAAATGGTAATGGCAATTCGTAAAATAAGTACTAAAGGACGCTATTTAAGTGCTACTTTAGCTGAGCAATTGGCCTTTAATTTGTTACAAACTGAATCTTTGGCAAAACGAAAAATTACCAGCCTTGAATCCAATATTGCATTAATGATTGCTAATGGTAAAACAGCCAAACACATATCATCCGAGCTGGGTTTGAGTGTAAGTACAGTATTTACATATCGAAGAAAAATCTTTGAAAAACTGAAAA
>JBMOKG010000166.1:0-5213 GCA_049315385.1 Bacteroidales bacterium | reverse complement strand
TAAACTCTTCTGATCCAGAATCAGACGTGTTGCCAATTACACCACAGGACAATAATATAAGAACAATTAAGTAGCGAGAACGAGACTAAAGGGTCAAGTTCCAATTAGCTGAATATTAGTGAGTTATGTTTTTAAATTTCGTTGTTTTTATTCGTTTTTTTGCCATTTTGGAACGGTTTTTGGAACGGTTTTAGTTGATAATTATACTACTCTCATAAACACTAACTGTTCCAATCTCGATTTCCTTTTATTATTTTTGTTTATAATTACACTGCACGGGAAATTTTTTCACTTGATTTTATATTACCTGAAATAATCTTTTGTAAAAACTTATTTTGTTCCGAAAGATCATCATTAATTTTATCTGCTTTTTTTATTTCCTCTTCTAAGCTATTTATATACTTTTTAGTTATTTTATCTAATTCACTATTGTTTTTGTTCGAATTTTCGTACTTTTTAGTATTTTCTTTACCTACCGAATATTCCTCTTCAACCAAGTCGTAATAGTCAATATCATAGTGGTTTAGTATCTTTATCATGGCCTCAAACTTAAATGAGCCTGATTCAAGTGCCTGATAAATTCCAGTACGAGACATTTCAGTTATTTCTGCCAGGTCTTCTTTCTTAATTTCCTTTAAATGAATTAAATACTTGAATTTATCTAACCACATAAGCGTTGTTTTTATTTAAGCGTGTTTTTTATTTTTAGTACGATAATACATTTTTTAGTACAATTGTTCTGTATATCGTATTTAGTTTGTATATTTGCACACACAAATAAAGCACAAAAGTAACACTATTTACGCACACATCCAAACAAAAATTAAAAAAAAATAAAAAAAATTATGGAAGATTTAAAAGACGAATTAGTTCAATTAAAATCTGACTCTTTCAGACCTCATAATTGGATAAAAAAAATAAAGCTAAATACTGGTTATAGCGAAAGTTATATTGACAAGGTATTTCACAGCAAAAGATTTAACAAAGATGTTGCGCTGTCCATTATTTCTTTGTTTACTTCTGAAAAGAAAAAATTACAGAAAGAAATTAAAAAGGCAAAAGAAGACTACAACTGGAGATAAAAAATATGGTTTAATCATTCCCCCACCAACATAAACAATATATTTAACTCAAATAGTAAACTTAAAAATAATTTCTAATCACACTTAAATTATGATTAGTCAAGAAAAAATTGATGAAATTCTACAGGTTTCAAAAATTGAAGAAGTTATTTCTGACTTCGATACATTAACAAAATCCGGTAAAAGTTTCATTTGTAAATGTCCTGTTTGTGGTAAAACAGGCAAAGGACAAGGCTTAATAATCACCCCGGCAGCTAAAATATATAAATGCTTTAGTTGTGACTGGGGTGGGAGCAACCCGCTAAAATATCTGATTGAAGCTAAAGGGATGAAATATCCCGATGCAATCAAATATTTGGCCGATAAATACCATATTATTATAGAAGAAATTAAAAAAGGGCCTCAGAAAAAGGAGAAAAAGAATAATTTAAACACCTTCAGAGACCTTCAGCTTGCTTCGTCAGGACTGGAAGATAAAGACCAAAAGGCTTATGTGTATATTGACGATGATACTCAGAAAATCGTGAATATTTTTGAAAGTGGTACCCGCAATGAATATTTTCAGCTTACTGATGGTGATGATATGATTATATGGTATTACGATTTAAAAGGTAAACAGATACAATACCAAAAGCCCAAGACCAATAAAATGGAACCTCTTTACCGTATGCGATGGCAAAACCCTGATTTGCATCTGGATGCTTCAGGAAAACCTAAGAAATACGAAAGTCCTTATGGTAGTGGCTCTCATTTATTTATTCCGGAACCGGTCAGATTAATGTACCAGGAAGGCAGGCAAATAAAGCGACTTTACCTTCAGGAAGGTGAAAAAAAATCTTGGAAAGCCTGTAAACACGGAATTATGTCTGTTGGTATAATGGGAATACAAAATATTGCATCCAATAGAAAATTGCCTTATGATTTGCAATTGTTAATCCGCCATTGCAGGGTGGAAGAAGTTATTTTTATAGTAGATTCGGATTGGGATCATCTGAACAATACATTAACTCCCGGAATGAGGGTTGACCAGCGTCCTTTGTCATTCTTTTATGCGATTAAAAATTACCGTGATTATTTTAAAACCTTTACCAACCTTGGTATTTATCTGGAAATTTACTTTGGCTATCTTAAAACTGAAGAGAAAGGAATTGACGATTTATTAAATGGCCCTTTAAAGGGCAAAGAAACTGAGCTTTATAAAGATATAGAAACTTCTATCAATGAAAAAGATGGTGAAGGTGAATTTATTCAGCTTCATAAAATTTCTACAATGCCGGATCTTAAATTGATGGAACTTTGGAAACTACATTCTGCTGCTGAGTTTGCTGAAAAATACAAAGAACGCCTGGAAGGTCTGGCTGAATTTATCATTGGAAAACATAAATGGAGGTTCGATGCCGAAGGTGTCCTTGTGCCAACACAACCATTACAATCTGATGAATTGTATTGGGAAAAATATTCCAGGGAAAATAAAATGGGCGAAACTTTTCCAATTTATAAATTTTCTTATTCTTATGTTTATAATTTCCTGCAAAGGCGTGGATTTGGCCGTTTCAGAATGAATAACAATCAGTTTATATTTGTGAAAGTTCAGGACAATGTTATTGAAACCTGGGAAGCCTGGCAGATTCGTGATTTTGTGATTGAATTTACCAAAGTAGTTTGTCCGAAAGAAGAAAGGAAAGATGTAATGGATATGTTGTATCGGGGTGCTAAAATGTATTTAGGTCCAGATAGTTTAAGCAATTTACCATTTATAACACTCAATTTTGAACCTACCAATAAGCATTTTAAAATTATTTATTTTAAAGACAAACATTGGTTAATTTCTGCAAATGGAGTAAAAGAATTACCAAATACAGAATTACTTGGAAATGTCTGGTCTGAGAAATTAATAGATTTTGACGCAAAATACCTGGGCGATGATTTTATAAGAGTTGGAAAGTTCGATCAGGATATGGTGGCTAAAAATAAAGCTGCTATTGAAACTTATGGCTATAATATTGCCGATTTTTCTTCTATTTCTGATTGGTTTAATATTAAACTGTCAGATGAAGCAAAACAATGTCACTTTTTGTCTTTTTTGCTGAACACGAGTGACTTTTATTGGAATAAAGAATTATACAGCAGTCATGCAAAGAAACCAATTCCGGAAAAAAGAACGATACAGGAAAAATTTGAACAATATCAGCATTTGTTGAGCAAACTTACCGGTATGGCTCATTTAATCCATAAGTTCAGAAATAAAAGTTGCGAAAGAGCAGTCATTGGAATGGATGGAAGAAACAGCGAAATAGGGGAAAGCAATGGGCGTTCCGGCAAGAGTTTATTGGGCTTTGCTTTGGGCGAAATCATTCCGCAGGCTTATATCCCCGGTAAAAATAAAAACCTTACCGATGATCCGTTTTTATTCGAAGAAGTGACTGAAAAACATGATAATATTTTTCTTGACGATGTGAGAGCCAATGTCGATTTTGAATTTTTCTTTCCAATCATAACCGGAAGATTGACCGTAAACGGAAAAGGAACAAAGAAAAGTACTTTGTCTGAAGCACAGACTCCTTTTCTTTATTTTACAACGAATCACAGTATAAATGGCTTTTCTGCTTCTTTTAAAGACCGCCAGTTTTTATTGGCTTTTTCTGATTATTATTCTGATACCTGGAAACCCATCAACGATTTTAATGTGAACTTTTTTGTTGAATGGGACGCCAAACAGAAAAATCTTTTTTTTAACATGGCTGCACATTCATTAATCATCTACTTTAAAGCAATGGAGAATAAATGGGGCTTGCCCGGAAGTGGTTTAATTGCCGCACCTGTTCACCGATTAGAAATGAGACAAATGAGGCAATTCATCGGTGAAACCTTTCTAAGTTGGGCTGATGGCTTTTATGGCGTAAATGAAACTGAATCCGGTATTGAAGTGCAATCATCTAATTTTGATGAGTTTCAGGAACGTAAAACTTTATATGATGATTTTCTTACTCTCTTAGCCCCAAGCGACCGCAAATTTTATTCTCCCCAGAGTTTTAAAAAAAGATTCAAGACATGGTGCTTGTATCGTGGTTTGTTTTTCAATAAACAAAAATCAGATAAAGATGGAAATCCGGGAGGCGATGATAAAAGAGATGGAAAAGAGTATTTTTGTATTTCAAAATTTTGATTTTTATGAGGATTACAAAATTATATTATACCAAAGGTGATAATATACAAACGATATCCGGTACACCTGAAAAACTGTGTGAGTTGATAAAACTGGATGGATATTATACCAATAAGAAAGAAGCATTGGCTGTCATAAAAAATAATGTCAACAGGTATAAAGAATAATTTGAATGAATCAGCCAACAAAGGATAGCTGTGGTTTTTGGATATATAAAGAGCTTCCGGAAGGTTCAGTTTTGCTATCTGTTGAAATGTTCAATTCCGGTTTACTTCGTTTAGATATGCCTTTTGTCGTCTTTTCTGAATTATATAAGGAATACCAATGTTTCAGAGTTAAACAAAATACAGTTGCTTGGATCATGCCATTCATCGTATTGAACAGAGTGTATGCTGTTCCTGGTTCATCTCAAATATTAACACCTAATGAGCAGCTTATACAAGATTTGGAATTAGAGTTTTGAATTAATTAGATTTGAGAGCATGTGTGAAAAGAAATTGTAGGAAATAATAAATTTGTCCAGTTTATTATGAAATAAACTGGACATTTAACTGTCTTTTCGAAATATTAATTTAACTCTAAAATCTTATATAAAAGCAACTAAGATTGATAAATGATCAAAGGTATTTGTTTTCACTACAATAGTTTTATGGTATAGGTGCAAAGAAAAAAATTATATAAAATTAAAAAATAATCATTTATTTTTTAATTTTCGTCCCAAATAAATACTAAAATTGGGACGAAAATAAAGTGATGGAAAGATCAATAATAGAAAATAAGATAGCCGAAATGCTGAAATCATTCTCGAAAGTTTTGAAAACGATGCTTTTGATAAAAGAAAGTCTATCAGTTATTGAATGGACAATTTGAATAGAAGAATAGGATTGAAACTAAATTTATTATTAGATTATTGACAGTAAATGCGTTTTACTGTCAAAATATAGTTATTTTTGCATGAAATATTT
>JBMOKG010000165.1:0-5224 GCA_049315385.1 Bacteroidales bacterium | reverse complement strand
TATTAAAATATGATCTGATTAATATTTATTAAACATTCAAAGAAAAGCATTCTTTTGTATTCACTATATTAGTTTGCAAATTGTGCAATTGTATTTGTTAATAAAAAAAAGCGATTTATTGGATTCGGAATATATTGATAGAAAGTTGAATGTAAAATTTTGAACTAAAAAAAAACCTGCTAAGAAGCAGGTTTTTTTTTTAATTTATAATTAAGTCATCTAATTCATGCTTATATTTTTGTAATAAATCTAAATTGATACTACAATTAGATTGACCTATTTTTTCTACTAATGAAACATAGTATTGAATTCCATTTAATAGATTATTTTTAAAAGCAATATAATAATCAATTTGTTTTGTAGTTAATGGTTTTTCAGCTTCAATAATATCTGATTTTAAATAGTTAAGATATAAGACCAATTCGTTTATAAACATGTTTGGTCGTTTTGTATCCCTAAGTAAATTGATTCGGCCATAAATATGATCAACCATTTCTTTTAAGCTTACGACTTTATCAAAAAAAGCTAAATTAGGTCCGGGGCAAACCGATACAGCCAATCCTTCAACTTTTATATCTAAATCGTTAACAAGCAATGGAGTAGTTCCTAAACCAACACAAATACAAGATTTTACTGTAATCTTATCGAATGCTTTCTTGTATTCAACTTCACTTAAATTTAAACTTTCCAATTCTTTAATTTTTGTTCTCTGATATTGTCTGGAACCTGTACAAAGACCTTCTTGGTTTATAGCTCCATACTTTTTAGGACAAGGACTACCAGGTTTACCTGAATTAATCCATTCCTGTTTTTCAATATCTTTTGTATTACTTCTAAGTGTATTAAAAGGAACTCCTAGAGGTGAAGTATTACTTAAATAAAGATCTTTTTCTTTTGCATCACTCAATAGCTGTAAAGTGTTTTTATCAACATTTACTACTTCTGGTACCAATAAAAATGGAGACCCCCAACCAATTGAATTAAGTTTATAATAATCTAGAAGAAATTCATGTTCTTGATTGGTTCCAACTCCACCCTGAGCAGTTATTTTAATTTTTGGTGGGTGCTCAGGACAAGGTCTTTGTTGAGATTTAAGTGAAGCTGAATATAACTGAAAAGTAGAATTAATTAATTCCTCACGATTATTTTTAAATTCCTCTAAAATTGGACCCATCAGATACCCTTGTGTGGGAAAGGCATGACCACCACAATTAAGCCCTGATTCAATACGATATTCAGAAACCCATAACCCTTTTTTTGCAAAGAACTTACCTTGAATTATGGCAGACCTATAATCACTAACTTTTAAAATAATTTTCTTCTTAAGAAAACCATTTTCATCTGGAAAAAAATCATTTAGTTTCTCAAAATAAGCATATAATCTTGGATTCATTCCTGCTGATAAAACTACAGATGAATTTAAATTACTATTTGCGAATCCTCTTAATGCAGCATGTGCATCATTAAATTCTACAGCTTGTATTTCTCCGTTTAAATAATTATTTTTATCAAGTTTTGTCATGATATTTACATCAATATCACCAGTAGTCAGATTATTAAGAATCCATTGCAAATGTTCTTTTTTCTTATGTACATCTTGTTGAAAATCAAAGAATTTTTGTTTAATTGGAGAAATATCAGGAAGTAATTCAATATACTTTTCAAATTCTTTTCCTAATTCAGAAGCAGAACTTTTTAATTCAGTAAATTTTTCCTTTACAATTTTATCAATTGTATTTAAATAATCTGTAATTCTTTTGGCTCTAAAATCTTCAACTTTATTTGAAATTTCCTGATAAGGTATTTCAAATTTATTACAGTAAAATTCTCTCATTTTTTCAATAAGTATGTCATCTAACAGTGAAATGACTGACGAAATACCAAGATGAGCAACTTTAACAGGAGTATCAACAGTAAAACCTATTCCCATTACTGGGATATGAAAATTATGCATAAGCGTTTTTTCTAATTCTTAAATTTAAACAATAATAGCAAGTTTTATCTATAAATAAGATGATGAATACTTTCATATATAAAACATGAACATAAATCACAAACCATCTGTATTAAACATATGATTTACAACTCATTATTACAACTATCTGTTATTTTTTTTCTTAAATAATATAACAATTCATGCTATTAGTTAAAATAAAGTGCAAAAATACAATAATTAATCTGCAATTGAAAGGTTTTTCATTGCATTTTTTGTTAAAAACAATTAACATATAAGGGTTTCGAGAATAAAATAGCTTATTAAATTAGTATTTTTTCTTAAATTTATCAGATAAATTTCTATTGCTTAAATATTTATTAAATGGTAATAATTTATTAGCTAAATCTATTCTATTCAATCGTTTAAGAATATTATATATTTTTTGATGATTCTCTTTTTTATACCAAAAGAAAAATAGGTTTTGCTCTTTCTTTTGTTCTTGGGATTTAGCAGAAAATATTGGTTTCAAAGTATAGGGGTGAAAACCAGAATAATAAATTTCAGTTGCTAATGTCATTGGTGTTGGGGTAAAATCCTGAACCTGTTCTGGCTTGAAACCTATAGATTTGGTTTCAATTGCCAATAATGCCATATCTGTTAAATCACAAGCCGGATGGCTTGAAATAAAGTAAGGTACAATTTGTTGATTTATTCCTGCATTTTCTGAAATTTGATCAAATTTAGTTTTAAAACTATTAAACAAATCAAATGAGGGCTTACGCATGATTTGCAATACATTTTCTGAATTATGTTCAGGTGCAACCTTTAACCTTCCTGATACATGATTTGTTATCAATTGCTTAGCATATTCATCGTAAAAATTTGCAGTAGATTCAACTTTGCTTTTATCTGTAAATAAATCGTATCTAACTCCACTTCCAATAAAAACCTTTTTAATTCCATCAATTTTTGAAGCTTTTTTATACAAATCAATGAGTGATTTATGATTGGTATTTAAGTTAAAACAAGTAGATGGAAAAATACAAGAATACCTTTTACATTTTTGACATAATTCCAAATTCTTTCCTTGCATTTGATACATATTAGCAGAAGGCCCTCCTAAGTCCGAAATATATCCTTTAAAATCTGACATTTGCACAATATTATTCAATTCTTTTAAAATTGATTTTTCAGAACGACTACTTATTAGTTTACCTTGATGAGCAGAAATTGTACAAAATGAACATCCACCAAAACAGCCTCTATGAATATTAACTGAAAACTTAATCATTTCAAAAGCTGGAATACTTCCTCTTTTTACATATTTAGGATGTGGTAATCTGGTATATGGTAAATCAAATGAAGCATCTATCTGCTGCTCTGTCATTACAGGATTTGGAGGATTAATTACCAATATCTTATTACCATTTTTTTGAATAATTCTATTTGCTAGTTGTTTATTAGATTCTTCTTCAATAACTTTAAAATTTGAAGCATAAGTTCGTTTGTCTTTTAAACATTGTTCATGAGAAGCAATTTCAACTGTTTCCCAGTTATTAATATTAGTTAAGAAATCTGCTTCAGACTGTAAAAAAGCAGTTTGAGGAATATCTGTAATTGTATTGATTTTAATATTATTGTTTAATTGATTTGCGAGCTCAATAATAGTTTTTTCCCCCATTCCATATACCAACATATCAGCTCCACTTTCTATTAGAATAGAAGGCTTTAAAGCATCAGACCAATAATCATAATGGGTAACTCTCCTTAAAGATGCTTCTATCCCACCCAAAATTACAGGAGTTTCAGGATAAAGTTCTTTCAAAATCTTAGCATAGACAGTACATGCATAATCAGGACGAAAACCAGAGATTCCTCCAGGTGTATAGGCATCATCACTTCTTAAACGACGAGCTGCAGTATAATGATTTACCATAGAATCCATGCATCCTGCTGTAACACCAAAAAACAAACGAGGTTTACCAATTTTTTTAAAATCTCTTAAATCATCACGCCAATTTGGTTGAGGAAGAATAACAACTTTAAATCCATTTTTTTCAAGAACCCTTCCAATAACTGCTGGCCCAAATCCGGGATGATCTACATATGCATCACCAGAAACTAAAATGATATCGGGTTCTTTCCAGCCAAAAAACTCCATTTCTTTTAAAGTAGTTGGTAACCAATCTGTTATTTTATAGTTTCTAGTCAATTATCTTAAATATATTTAATTAATAATTAATAAAATGAACAAACAAAAAGAAAAAAGATGAAGTATCTTTTTGCAAAAGTACTTATCTTTGTCCAAATTATATATAGATTTATACAAATGAAAAATAGTTTTGCATTCATATTCCTTATTATCATTACTTTCTATAGTTTTTCGCAAGAAAAAAATTCTTTACAATCAGAAAAAAATAAAGGAAAAGATATTTTTATTCTTGATTTATTTACAGATATATGGCAAGATGTACCTGCCAATACTGATGTAAGAACAATTAATCAAGGAATTAACATATATGGTATGCTAAATTTACCGATAGGATATTCAAATTTTAGTTTAGGCGGAGGTTTAGGTGTTAGTTCACACAATTTTTATAGTGATGCTATACCGGTATTAGGCAGAAACCTATCTAATTCACTAACTGGAACTACAGAATTTATAAAATTAGGAGATTATTATGGTCGACAAATAAACTATTCTATTAATAAGATAAATACAACTTCTATTGAAATTCCATTCGAATTAAAATATAAAACCAGAGCAGATAGAAATAAGCGCTTTAAAGCTTCTATTGGCTGGAAAATTGGTTATAACATTAGTAATCACAGCAAATACAGAGGCGAAGATGTTTTAGAAAATACATCTGATATTATTACCATAAAAAAAACAAATATTAAATATCTAAATAACTGGAATTATGGTATTACCGCAAGAATTGGCTTTGGTATGTATAATCTAATGTTATATTATTCCTTATCTAAAATGTTTGAAAAAGACAAAGGGCCACAATATTATCCAATTTCACTTGGAATTAGCATTACTCCTTTTTAATAATCAGTACATCAACTTTTTTAATATAGAAATCATTTACTCACTTTCAATAGGTGGATTCTAAGAATCTGTTTATTTAGGAAATGCTTTTGCTTTTATTACAACTACATAATATACTGATTATGTAAATATACCAAATATAATTGTGATTTTGTATTTAATTAATCTTATTTGGATATTAAATAAACCACTATGGATTGGAAATCCATAGTTTTAACAACAAGGTAAAAAAT
>JBMOKG010000020.1:0-70680 GCA_049315385.1 Bacteroidales bacterium | reverse complement strand
TTGGTTTTTGTAAAGCATTGGCTTCTACTCCACCCGATAATACTTTGCCCGATGCCGGTGAAACTGTATTATAAGCTCTTGCCAGACGGGTAATGGAATCGAGTAAAATTACCACATCATGACCACATTCGGTTAAACGTTTTGCTTTTTCCAGTACGATATTGGCGATCTTCACGTGGCGTTCTGCAGGTTCATCAAAAGTAGATGAAATAACTTCGGCATTCACACTGCGTTCCATATCGGTAACTTCTTCGGGACGTTCGTCAATCAATAATATGATAAGATAGACTTCCGGATGATTAGCTGCAATAGCATTGGCAATTTCTTTAAGCAAAACAGTTTTACCGGTTTTCGGCTGAGCAACAATCAAACCACGTTGTCCCTTTCCAATAGGAGTAAACATATCAATAACACGGGTAGAAATAGTAGATTCATTGTGACCGGTTAAAATAAATTTTTCCTGAGGAAACAATGGTTTCAGATAATCAAATGGAATACGGTCTCTAACTTCTTCCGGTTTTCTGCCATTTATTAGTTCAACTTTTATCAATGGAAAGTATTTTTCACCATCTTTTGGAGGACGAATGCTACCTTTAACAGTATCTCCTGTTTTTAAGCCAAACAGTTTGATTTGTGACTGAGATACATAAATATCATCAGGAGAATTCAGATAATTGTAATCAGAAGAACGCAAAAATCCGTATCCGTCCTGCATTATTTCCAATACACCTTCGCTAACAATTACAGATTCAAAATCAAAATTATCTTCTCTGTTTCTTTCCTGGAATTTGTTTTTTATAAAATTGTCTCGTTTGTGTTTTTCCTGAAAACCTTTTCTTTCTTCGCCTTGTATTTCTTCTGTTTGCTTTTCATCATTTTCTTTTACATCCTGTAATTGAGGCAAATCAATTTGAACTTCAGATTCTGGTTCAGGAATACTATCCAGAATTTCATCTATTTTAATTTCATCAAATTTATATAAATCCTCATCAATATACTTTCTGATAACAGGAATATCTTCTTTCTTTATCTCAGGTTTATTAATTTGTTCAGGTAAAAAAGGTTTATCTGATTTATGTTTATGTTCTTTTTTAAAAGGAGGTTCTGATTTAACAGGATGTTCACCTTTTGGAAGATGTTGATTTTTATGAACCGGTATTTGTTTTATCGGTTTAATCAAAAGAGGTTTGTTTTCAGTTACTTTCTCCGTAACAGCCTCTATAGATTTTTCAATTGGTTTCTCAAAAGTTTTAGCAATTGGTTTTTCAAAAGGCTTTTCGAATGGCTTTTCGAATGGCTTCTCAAATGTTTTTTCTGCAGGTTTTTCAATTACAGCATCAACAGGTGTAATAATTTCCAGTTGAGTGTTTGCTGTCATATTCGATTTTGCAATAGGTTGTTGCGGTATAGGTTTCTTTTTATCCTGAAAGTCTACTCTCTGACGTTTAGGTCGAAAAGCATTCTTCTCCATTTTACGCTCTTTTTCTAATACTTCTTTGGGAGGATTAGCTGCCTGGTGGTCAAGAATTTTATAGATTAAATCCTGTTTTGCTAATTTTTCAATTTTGGGAATGTTTAATGCTTTCGCAATGTCTTTTAACTCGTTTACTAATTTGTTGTTTAGTTCAATAATGTCGTACATCATAAGAATTGTCTTATTTTATTTTTTGGTAGGTGTAATATAAAAATGTTATTTTAAAGTTCTTATTACAAATAACCCAATATTAAACAGATAAGATTGGTTTTTTGGAATAGCTTTAGAGATTTTTTTAAGTTTTTAGAATAAAAACCTGATTTTTTTTTGCAAATGTAATACAAATATCTTTTATAATACAAATTTACTAAATTATTTTTTCAATCTGTATCAAAACAACAATATTTTATTACTTTTGTTTCAAATTAACATCAATTAATTGTATTAAAATATAATCTATCAATAAAATGAGAAAAATATCTATAATTACATTATTATTATTTGTACTTATATCATCAACAGTAATGGCTCAAATTCCAAATCCTGGTTTTGAAACATGGAGCGGAAATGAACCTGTTGGTTGGGACAATATGAACTCAATAACAATATTACCAACCTACAATACCTGTCTGCAAGGAACACCTGGTAATCCCGGAAATTCTTATCTTAAACTAGTTACTAAAACAGTACCTATTGCCGGAGTGGTTCCGGGTATAGCGCTCAGTGGGAAAATTGATAAAACCACTTTTCAGCCAAAATCAGGATTTGCTTACAACCAACGTCCGACTGCATTAACAGGAAACTGGCAGTATATGGCAGGTTCATTAACTGATCAGGGGTTTATTGCTATTGCTTTTACAAAATGGAATACAATCAACAATAAACGCGACACTATCAGCACTAACTATTGTCCATTAACAGGAATGGTAATGTCGTGGGAAAGTTTTAATATTCCCATTGTTTTTTCAACTTCTGCTATTCCTGATACCTGTTTAATTATATTATCATCCAGCGCACTGTCGGGAGCTGTCGCCAACAGTTATCTATATGTGGATAATCTAAATTTCTCTTTTGTAAACACAGTTAAAGAAAACAAAAGTAAAATTTCCAATTTTAATATTTACCCTAATCCTGTTACTAATCTTTTACAATTTGATATTCCTGAAATTACGTCATCTAAACTTACTTATAAAATTTTAAACAGTTTAGGACAAACGGTTTTATCCTCTGATGTTTTATTGGGTACAAGTATTGAAACGAAGGGGTTACTTCCCGGTTTTTATCAATTAATTATAGAAAATAAAGAAATGCAATACGTTACTAAATTTATTAAAAAATAATAATGCTTATCATTGCAAATAATATTGTTTTTTAAACACGCTGTTTTATCTTTGCAAAAAAATCAAATCCGATGTTACAACGAATTCAAACCGTATATTTAATGCTGACTTTTTTAGCTTCAGCTTTGTTATTTACTCAATTACCAATTGCAGTCTTTCCTTTTCCTGAAGGTGGAGACATTCCTTTTATTTTAACAGGTAAATATGAATTAATCAGCACGCTACCTCTTTTATTACTAAACGGGGCAATAGTTTTACTAAGCTTTATTTCAGTATTAATGTATAGTAAGCGCCCACTTCAGTTTAAACTGACAATGTTTGCTTTTTTGATAAATGTAATATTGATTATCGTAATTTTCTACACTGCAGATAGTATGCAAAGTAAGATAAAAGTTGAAGCTCAATATAAATTTGGCGCTATTCTTCCTTTGATTTCTATGGTATTATTAATACTTGCCAGTAAAGCAATCCGCAAAGACGAAAAATTAGTAAAAGGCGCAGACAGACTCAGATAATTAAGAATTAATGACGTTTAAATAAGAAATTCAAACGCTGACAGCTCTTTCGGACGCTGTCAGTTTTAAGAATACATTTGGACTTTCAGCGTCAATAAACTTAAAAAGATTATAGTAAAAATCACTTACTAAACTTCTTTGAATTAAAAATTAAGAAATAATAATTCTTAATTTTTTAAATCTTTGAATCCTTGAATCTTGAATCTTTGAATCCTTGAATCTTGAATCTTGAATCATTAAATCCTTGAATCTTGAATCTTTGAATTTTTGAAACCTTAAATCTTTAAATTTCAACAACATCCTCTTTAATGTCTCACAATGTATTAAATTCACAATCAAATTAATAAATACCAATCTTGTATTATTTAACAGATTAATAACTACTTACATCATTTCAGAATTGTGTTTTTATTATAACTTTACATGCAATTTTAAAACAAAATTCAAGCTTAACAACTAATTGCTAATTGTTTTATTTTCAATTCTTTAATTTGTATATTTAAAATTTATTTATGAAAAAAACATCTGTTTTATCGCTGTTTTTCTTTTTCTTAATTCAACTATTTCTTAGTATTAATTCAGTAGCAGTTCCTGCTTATCCACACCCTATTGAGTTTACACAACCCAACGGAGCTAAAATAATGATACAAATCAAGGGAGATGAAAAAATAAGATGGGCTGAAACTATGGATGGCTATTCAATTTTATTTAATAAAACCGGCACTTATGAATATGCAGTACTGGACAGTAAAAACGATATGCAAGTTTCGGGCAGACAGGCAAAAAACAAAGAAAACAGGAATATTGAAGAAAGTAATTTTTTAAATACAATCCCCAAATATATACATTATTCACCTGCTCAGGTTCAGATGTTGAAAACTGCATGGAGTATTTACGATACTGAATCTACAAACGTATTTCCTACCACTGGCAATCGAAATTTAATCTGTATTCTTATTGGATTTACGGATGTACCGTTTACAAAAACAAATGCTGATTTCAACAATCTGTTTAATCAGATAAATTATACAACTGATGGTGCAACAGGAAGTGTGAAAGATTTATATCTTGAAAATTCTTACAATCAACTAAACCTTACAGTTACTGTTGCAGGTCCGTTTACAGCAAGTCAGAATATGGCTTATTATGGCGCTGATGCAGGTTCAAATCACTCTCCTAATGCAAGATACTTAATAACTGAAGCTATAAATGCAGCCAATCCTACTGTAAATTATGCTAATTATGACAATGATAACAATGGAACTGTTGATGGTGTTTATGTTATTTTTGCCGGATATGGTCAGGAAGCAGGTGCTTCTACTAATGCCATTTGGTCGCACGCATCCAGTATTTCACCTTCGTTAACATTAGATGGGAAAACAATCAGTAAATATTCCTGTTCTCCGGAATTAAGAGGAAATTCAGGAGATGGAATTACCCGAATTGGTGTAATTTGCCATGAATTCGGTCATGTATTGGGTGCACCTGATTATTATGATACTGATTATGCAACCAATGGTCAATATGACGGTACCGGTGACTGGGACCTGATGGCCGGCGGTTCATGGAATAACAATGGAAGAACACCTGCCCATCATAATGCTTATACCAAAACAATGGTTTACAATTGGGCAACTCCAACAATACTGAGTTCAGCTTCTCTCATTACACTGCATAATTCTGTTGATAGTTCTAAAAGCTTTTATCGTTATAATACAACAACTACTAATGAGTACTTTTTAATTGAAAATCGTCAGCAAACCAAGTTTGATGCATTTGTTCCCGGACATGGAATGATCATCTATCATGTTGATAAAAACTTTATAAATTCAGGAGGCAATGCTTTCAATTCTACAAGTCATCAGGGAATGTATCCGGTTTGTGCCAATGCCGGAGGGAATGCTCCGACTACATACGGAACTATAAACAGCAGCGGTTGCCCGTTCCCCGGTACAGGAGGTAAAACATCATTTACAGATATTACTACTCCCAATTCAAAATCTTGGGCAAATGCAAATACAGCAAAACCTATTACTAATATTACAGAAAATACCACAAACAAAACAATATCTTTTGCCTTTATGGGAGGCTATACATGTACATTAACTACAATACAGGCATCAAACCTTACATTTACTTCAAAAACAACAAATTCATTGACTGCTAATTACAATAGAGGGAATGGAAATAAAATATTAGTGGTTGCAAAAGCAGGCTCTATGGTAGATGCAAATTTTACAGTAGGGAGCACTTATACTGCAAACAGCATATTTGGAACAGGCCAGGAAGTTGGTTCAGGGAATTTCGTATTATACAATGGTAGTGGAAATTCTGTAACTATTACAGGATTAACACAAGGTACTACTTACTATTTTGCCTGCTATGAATACAATACAGCCGAAAATTGCTATTTAATTCCTGCATTAACAGGAAATTCAACTACAAATTATTTACTTCCATTAGCAGCAGGAAGTATTTCTGGAGATACTAATGTCTGTATCGGCCAGAACAATGTAACATATATTGTTCCACCAATAGATTATGCAACTAACTATATCTGGACTTTACCTTCAGGTTCAACAGGTTATAGCACTTCAAACGGAATAAATATTAACTTTGGAACTACAGCATTGTCTGGCACAATTACTGTTAAAGGAAACAACCCCAGCGGAGATGGAGCAACTGCTTCACTAGCTATTCATGTTAACCCAATTCCGGCAACACCCGGTTTATCTCAAAATGGCAATTTACTCGTTTCTACTGCTAGTAATGGCAACCAATGGTATATTCAACCTTCAGCTCTTTTAACCACAACTGCTACAAACACTTATAATCCTACCCAAGCTGGAACTTATTATGTAATTGTTGTTGAAAACGGTTGTCAGTCTGCACCATCAAACAGCATTTATTTTGACATCACAGGAATTGAGGAACATAATATTATTTCAAATATAAATATTTTTCCTAATCCCTTTTTAGAAACAACTAAAATTACTTACACACTAACAGAAGATGAAAATGTTCAGTTATCTGTAATAGATATTACAGGAAAGGAATTAATCCATACAGATTTCAACAAACAAAGTAAAGGAAATCAGAGTCTAATAATAGATGCTTCTGAAATGAAAGCAGGAATTTATTTTATTAAACTCAAAGCAGGTAATATTATACAAAAAGGGAAATTGATTAAATATTAGGCTTTTTTTTTATTATTCTAAGAAAGATTAGTTTTTCTGTTAAATAATAAAAAAGAAAGGCATTAAACAACAACATGCTTTGTATTCAGAATAGCTGTATAAAAAAAATATTGATAAAATTTTGTAATTCGACATAATTTTCATACTTTTGCACTCCAAATTTTGATTAAAGGCAAAATTAATTAAAATAAACTGATTATCAATTAATTAAATTATAATAAGATGAAAAAGGATATTCATCCAAAAGATTACAGATTCGTTGTATTTAAAGATATTTCCAACGATTATATGTTTTTAACAAGATCAACTGTTAAGACTAACGAAAAGATTGTTTACACTGACGGTATTGAATATCCGCTTATAAAGCTCGAAATTTCAAATACTTCTCATCCTTTCTTTACAGGAAAAATTAAATTAATTGATACAGCAGGTCGTGTTGATAAATTTAAAACAAAATATCAGAAACATTTTGAAAACAGAAACAATTCATAATTGTTATCTTATTTAAAAGAAATTTTAAAGCTCTTTTTTTAAAGGGCTTTTTTTTTTCTATTATTTTTATTAATTTTGATAACAAAATAATTATTATTTTACAAAATACATAAAGACATGAACTACATACTTTTTGACGATGCTTCACGAAATAATTTCCTGCCTTTGGTTTTCACAAGACCAGTAGCTGATATTAGGGTTGGAATATTAACTATTCGTGAAAAATGGGAGAAATATTTAAACTGTAAAACATCTTCATTAACTGAAGAGTATTTGAGTGCAAAATTTCCAATAATCGTCAAATCAAATAATTTCCTGATAAACAGTTCTATATTTCCTAATCAGCAAATAATTGATGAGATCCATTCACTTAAACCAAATCAGGCATTAAGTGCAGGTGATTATGTTATTGCTTATAATATCAAAGAAGAAGATTTTGCAAATATTGGAGACGACTCACTTGCAAATTACGAAGAAATTGTTTCTAAATCCTTACATAATAAATTAAATAATGTTTGGGATATTTTTGTATTGAATGCTGAAGAAATTATTGCAGATTTTGAAATACTTACAAAAAATAGAAAATCAGCTCCAATTTCAGACACCAATAAAGTTGCAGGAAAAAATCAAATCTTCATTGAAGAAAATGCCAAAGTTGAATTTTCAATTTTAAATGCAACTGAAGGTCCTATTTATATTGGTGAAAATGCAGAAATCATGGAAGGCTGCCTTGTGAGAGGTCCTTTTGCTTTATGTGATAATGCAATCATAAAAATGGGTGCAAAAATATATGGTGGAACTACTATCGGCCCTTACTCAAAAGTAGGCGGCGAAATTAACAATGTAGTTATGCTCGGCTATTCAAACAAAGCACATGAAGGTTTTCTTGGAAATTCAGTAATTGGTGAATGGTGTAATATTGGTGCCGATACTAATACTTCAAACTTAAAAAACACCTACGAAGATGTAAAACTCTGGAACTATCCATTGGAAACATTTATAAACACTGGTTTACAATTTTGTGGTCTTATTATGGGCGACCATTCTAAATGTGGAATTAATACCATGTTTAATACAGGTACAGTTGTCGGTGTAAATGCCAATGTATTTGGTTCAGGCTTTCAACGAAATTTCATACCCTCATTCTCATGGGGTGGCGTTAGTGGTATATCTACATATGATATTAAAAAAGCTGTAATCGTTGCTCAAAGAGTTTACGAAAGACGAGGATTGTCTTTTAACACTATAGAAAAAAACATATTAAACCATGTTTTTAATTTAACCTATAAAAATAGAATGTTATAATAATACTCTCATTTTGAATATGATTCTTTTTAGTATTTTAACTAAAAAACAATCTGTTCATCTGTTCAGTATCCATAAATTTAAACAGTTTTACGTGAAAGCTGTTTAGATTAATAATAAAAACATAGATTTAAGTTTTAAAAATATTTTTTTGACAATGATAAACAGAGATTTTGTTAAATTTGCCAATCTTGTAGATGATGATGCAGAGTTCATCCCTTTACTTTCCATTGAAGATGAGGAAATTATGAATGCTGAAACGATTCCTGACACCTTACCAATTTTACCGCTTCGAAATACAGTACTGTTTCCCGGTGTTGTAATTCCAATTACTGTTGGTCGCGATAAATCCATTAAATTAATAAAAGAAGCATATAAAGGGAACAAGCTCATTGGAGTTGTTGCTCAAAAAGATAAAGAACAGGAAGATCCTCAATTTGAAGATTTACACAAAATAGGGACGCTCGCTCAGATTTTAAAAACACTCCAGATGCCTGATGGAAGCACTACTATAATTATTCAGGGTAAAAAACGTTTCGAATTAGGTATTTTGCTTCAATCTGACCCCTATTTTATTGCAGAAGTTAAACAATTTGGCAAAGCAGAGAAAAACACTAAAGACAAAAATTTTGCTGCACTGATTTCTTCTTTAAAAGACTTATCTATTGAAATTATTAAGCTTTCACCCAATATTCCTTCTGATGCAGCTTTTGCAATTCAGAATATTGAAAGTCCGCATTTTTTAGTAAATTTCATTTCTTCAAATCTTAATACTGATATTACAGAAAAACAAAAATTACTTGAAGTTTCTGACATAAAAGAACGAGCTAATTTCGCTCTTGCTTTTCTAACCAAAGATTTGCAAATGCTGGAACTGAAAAACCAGATTCAAAACAAAGCAAAAGTTGATATAGATAAACAACAACGTGAATATTTTCTGAATCAGCAATTAAAAACAATACAGGAAGAACTAGGCGGAAATCCAGGTGAACAGGAAATAAACGAAATTAAAGCTAAAGCTGAACTTAAAAAGTGGTCAAAAGAAGTTGGCCTTACTTTTGAAAAAGAGCTAAAGAAATTACAACGTACCAATCCAAACTCTCCTGATTTTTCGATTCAGATGAATTATCTGAATGTCTTAACAGACTTGCCATGGAATGAGTATACAAAAGATAATTTTGATCTTGTTCGGGCGCAGAATATTCTGGATGAAGATCATTTTGGTCTGGAGAAAGTAAAAGAAAGAATCATTGAATACCTTGCAGTTTTAAAACTAAAAGGAGATATGAAATCACCTATTTTATGCCTGGTTGGCCCTCCGGGAGTTGGAAAAACTTCACTTGGAAAATCTATTGCCCGTGCTCTTGATCGTAAATACATCCGTATGTCGCTGGGTGGTTTAAGAGATGAATCTGAAATCAGAGGTCATCGTAAAACATATATTGGTGCAATGCCTGGTCGTATCATTCAACAACTTAAAAAAGCCAAATCATCTAATCCTGTTTTTGTACTGGATGAAATCGACAAGATACTTGGAATGAATGTCAATGGTGATCCTTCAGCAGCTCTACTCGAAGTACTTGATCCGGAACAAAACAATGCTTTTTATGATAATTTTCTAGAAGAAACTTTCGATTTATCAAAAGTAATGTTCATTTCTACTGCCAATTCACTCAGTACGATACATCCTGCTCTTCGCGACAGAATGGAAGTGATTGATGTTAGTGGCTATATTATGGAAGAAAAACTTCAGATTGCTAAACGCCATCTCATTCCGAAACAATTGGCAGAACATGGTGTTAAAAAATCACAACTTAAATTCTCAGATGCAGTTATTGCCAAGATAATTGATGAATATACCCGTGAATCAGGCGTTCGTCAACTGGAAAAAAACATTGCAAAAGTAATCCGTAACCGTGCTCGCTTTATTGCCAATAAAGACACATACAATAAAACAGTTGCACTGGATGAAGTACTTACAATTTTAGGAATTCCAACTGCCCAACACGATACATTACTTAAAAGAAATCACGTTGGTGTTGCTACAGGTTTGGCCTGGACTGCTGTTGGAGGTGAAATCTTATTTGTAGAAGCAAGCTTAAGTGCCGGCAAAGGAAATCTTACTCTTACCGGAAATCTAGGTGATGTTATGAAAGAATCTGCAAGTATTGCGTATGAATACCTGAAATCACATTCAGAACAATTAAACTTAGAACCTGAGATATTTGATAAATGGAATGTGCATATACATGTTCCGGAAGGAGCTACTCCAAAAGACGGTCCTTCAGCCGGTATTACTATGTTTACAGCTATAAGTTCAGCATTTACAAAACGCCCTATTAATGCTACGATTGCTATGACAGGTGAAACTACCCTCAGAGGAAAAGTATTACCCGTTGGTGGAATCAGAGAGAAAATTCTGGCTGCTAAACGTTCTAAATTAACAGATATCATTCTATCTTCTGAAAATAAAAGAGATATTGAAGAAATTAAAGCAGAATACATCAAAGGACTTACTTTCCATTACGTGGATGAATTGATAGAAGTGATAGATATTGCTTTTGTAAAATAAGCAAACATTTATTTTTTTCCGAAAATAAAGATAAGTAATATTCAAATTAAAGTACTAAAAGATATTTCTGATTTTAAAGCAATGTGTCAATAAAATTTAGTAATACATAAATGTATTTTTAAATACGAAACAATATAAGTTATTAGAATATTGTTATTTATGTCTTATTAATTCAGATTTTGCTTTGTTTTCAATTATTAGAGGCACTTGTTCAATAATTACATTGCTGGTATCAAGACCAAGTGAGCGAACTTCGGTAATACCGAATTTTTTCACGAATGAATATAAATTCATTAAAAACTGCTTAAATGGGGCAAAATCAAAGTCGTAATTTTGAATACGGTCAATGATAACAAATCTAAAATCTGCCATAATATTATATTGACGTAGAGAATGATAATGGCTTGATACATCAATTTCATTGTTTTTGGCCATTTCTTCAATAACTTGCCTGAAATATAGATTTACCCTAGGCTGAACTTTAAAACCTAATTTTAAATCGATGCGGTAAAGTATTTTAGGAACAAGCTGATTGACCGTATAACTCATTTCATAAGGTTCGTCAACAATATCAACATGTATCAACCAATATACATCAGCACGTTTAGGCTGTTTATTAAATATAGAATACATTATCTTAGATTCTATTTCTGACCTGCGTTTAGCACGAGTAATATATACTAAGTTGGTTGAATATTTTGGGATAGACAGATCGTTATGTAAACTTTTAAGAATTTCAAGGTATTTCTGAATCTGTACAAATTCAATAAAGCTGTTTTTAATCCTTCTTCCATGAAACCAGACATACATTACGACAAATAAAACACCGGCAATCAATAAAGAAACCCAACCTCCATGCATGAATTTATTTAAATTTGCTATTAAAAAAGAACCTTCAATAGATAAATAAATAAGTAGAAAAAATGAAATTATATATTTTGGAATATGAAGATAATGCAAATAAATGCTTAAAAGAAAAGTTGTCATTAACATAGTAAGGGTAATGGCTAGTCCATAAGCATTTTCCATATTGGAAGATTCTCCGTTAAAGTAAAAAATTACAAAAAGGCAACCAGCCCAAAGCAACCAGTTAATACTGGAAATATACATTTGTCCTTTAATATTGGTAGGATAGTTTATTCTCACTTTAGGCCAGAAATTCAATGAAATAGCTTCACTGATAAGTGTATACGATCCGCTGATTAATGCCTGACTGGCAATAATTGCAGCAATTGTAGAGATAATAATTCCTATAATCAAAAACCAGGATGGCATAATTGCAAAAAATGGATTTACACTTCTTACCATAGTTTCTGAATTGGTTAATATCCATGCACCTTGCCCTAAATAATTCAAAATCAATGAAAATTTTACAAATATCCATGTCATTCTGATGTTTTTAATACCACAATGGCCAAGATCTGAGTATAATGCTTCGGCGCCAGTGGTACAAAGGAAAACAGCACCCAGTAATATAAAACCGTTAGGATTTTCTGTTAAGAACTTATAGGCGTAATATGGATTAAAAGCATGAAATATGGTAGGATAATTAATAATTTGAGAAATTCCTAAAACTGAGAGCATTGAAAACCAGATAAACATCATTGGACCAAAAGATTTCCCCAGAAATTTGGTGCCAAATTGTTGAATTACAAAAAGAAAAGTAATAATTATTACAACAATTGGAATTACATTTACATGAGGAATAATCATCCTGAGTCCTTCAATTGATGAAGTTACAGTAATTGCAGGTGTAATAATGCCATCAGCTAATAATGCACAGCCACCAATGATTGCAAAAATATATGCCCATTTCGCTCGTTTACGTATCAAGGCAAAAAGAGAAAAAATGCCACCTTCACCCTTATTATCTGCTCGTAAAGTTATAATGATATACTTTACAGTTGATTGTAAAGTTAAAGTCCAGATTACACAGGATAATGCTCCGAAAATGTTATTTTTATCGATAACATTAGTGCCTGCAATAATTGCTTTTAATACATAGAGTGGTGATGTACCTATATCGCCGTAAACTATGCCCAGCGTAATTAATAAGCCCGCTGCACTAAGCTTTGTGATATGTCCATGTGACGATTTTAATCTTCTCATTGATATGATAAATTACTTCTTATGAAGTTTTTGTTTGATAATTGCTATAAGTGGTGGAAGTAAAGAAATAATGATGATTGATAAAATAACGATTGTGAAATTTTTCTTTACAAAATCAATATTACCGAAAAAATATCCTGCCAGAATAAATGAAAATACCCATAAAAGGTTGCCAATAATACTAAAAGAAATGAAGCGGAAATACTTCATTTCGCCTACACCGGCAACAAAAGGTGCAAAAGTTCTTATTATAGGCATAAATCTTGCAATAACAAGGGTTTTTCCACCATGTTTTTCATAAAAAGCATGGGTTTTATCCAGGTATTCCCGTTTTATAAGTTTGTAATTTTTTTCATAAACAGTTTTGCCTATCAAATGTCCGATAAAGAAGTTTGTATTATCACCAGAAAAAGCTGCAATAATTACAACGATAATTAATACCCCAACATTCAATGGATTTCCATCCATAGCTGCAATTGTACCGGCAGCAAATAATAGTGAATCGCCGGGAAGGAAAGGAGTAACGACCAGTCCTGTTTCGCAAAAAATGATGATAAACAAAATCAGATACGTCCAGGTTTGATATGTTGAAACCCATTCATTCAGATATTTATCAATATGTAAGATAAAATCTAGCAATAGATGCAAAAAATCCATCATAAAAGAAGTATTTTAAATAAGCCGGCAAAAGTACACAATTTTTTATCCTAATATCAATCTTAATATTAAAAATAATAATCCTGACATAAGAATAGTAACAGGAAGTGTTACCAACCATGCAATAGCAATATTTTTAACGGTTTTCATCTGTAGGTTTCCTTTTCCTTTTCCAGCGACCATTGAACCTGCAATACCAGAAGATAAAACATGTGTAGTACTTACTGGCAATCCTAACCAGGTGGATGCTCCAATTGTACTGGCAGCAATAATTTCTGCAGTAGCACCTTGTGCATAAGTTAAATGCGATTTTCCGATTTTTTCACCAATTGTTATTACTATTCTTTTCCAACCAACCATGGTTCCTAAGCCTAATGAAATTGAAATCATTAAAATAACCCACCATGGTGAATATTCAGTAAAAGATTTCATTTCTTTGATATCAGCTTTGATAGATTTAACCTTTTGTTTATCAAATCCATTATTTTCATTCTTTGAGATAAAAGCTTCAGTCTTTTTTGCAATCAGTAAAATATCTTTACGTGTTTCGAAATGCTTACTATCTTTTAATTCCTCAAACGTCTTTACATCAGCTAACATGAATTTTATTGAATCAATTCTTGAAGTAATTTTAGCATAATCTGCTGTACTTTCAGCATTGTAAGCCATGATGTTACCTTGCTTTAAGGTAATTTCAATATTTTCAACGTTTTTTAATAGTTGTTCCGGGGATTTTTTATGATCCAAAGCAAAATGAGCAGGAACAATTCCGATTAATATAATCATCAGTAAACCAACTCCTTTTTGTCCATCATTAGAACCATGAGAGAAGCTGACGCTTGTACATGTTAGTATCAAAATAGCGCGTATCCATAAGGGAGGGGCTTTATCGGCAGGTGGTTCTTTAAATATCAACTTATTTTTGACAACTTTTTGTAAAATATACATTAGCAATAAGGCCAGCCCGAAACCAAAAATGGGTGATGCAAGTAAAGACAATCCAACATCTTCAACTTTTTTCCAGTTTAATGCAATTGCATGGCTGCCGGGAAGTAACATATATGCTATTCCTACACCAAAAATTGAACCGATCAAAGTATGGGAACTGGAACAGGGAATTCCAAAATACCAGGTGCCTAAATTCCAAATAATAGCTGTTAATACTAAAGCTAAAATCATAGCAACTGCATGATAAATATTCTGATCTACCAATGCTTCAGTAGGTAAAAGATTTACAATACCCATAGCAACTGCAATACCACCAACGTTTACTCCAATAAAGTTCCATACACCAGACCATACTACTGCCACATTTGGTTTTAAGGTATTTGTATAAATAACTGTAGCTACTGCATTGGCAGTATCATGAAACCCATTGATAAATTCAAATGCTAAAGTAGCTATTATACAGCAAAGTAATAAGATTGTTAAACCGGTATCTAATCCAAACATACAAATTATTTTAAAATCCAAAAGTATCTAATTTAAAAACAATAAACAAATAATAATTTACTGCTTTTTAAAAAACATATTAACAAAAGTTTAGGTCAATATTAAATTAACATTAATTTGTTTGCAACAATTGCAAAAATATTTGGAATTGTCGCTATCAATCAACTATCTTTGTATCATATTTAACGTTAACTTAATATTGAAAAAACAGGTTATTCAAATAAAAATATTCTACCATGGATGAAGAAAATAAAAAAGTAAAGAAATTAAAACTAAGAAATAAACTCTTGGTTATCAGAGATATATTAATCGTAATGCTGGCAATATTTTTTATCATTATTGGTTTTATGTATGCTGTGGATAATGCTGATGTTGCAGGTGAAGGATTTAAAAATGTAAGATACGGATTATTTGCTTTTGCATTAATTATATCTGCTACTTTCTTAATTGTAACAGTTTATAATAAAAAGAAAAAATAGTGTTGTCTTTTTTACAGATTAAACTATAAAATTACCAAAATCCCGGATTCTGTATTCGGGATTTTCCTTTCTTTGTGATTTTATTAGATTTAGGTATACAACACAAATAAAGCTAAAATTTGAATTCCAAAATATTTAAAACAGTTTTCTATTTCTCTCTAATTACTTCAACGCCATCCCATCCATCGGGAACACCTTTTAGGTTAAAATGTTCGCTTCTTTCTTTATACATAGAAATAATTGGATCGTTGATGCAAATTTGATTTAAATGGCTAAAAATAATTGCTGCTTCTGTAAATGACTTCTCACGGTATAAATCAATAGCTTTTTGATAATCGGGTAAAGTTTCAATAATTTTATAACAGAGATTTGGATTGCTTTTTACATCTAAAACCTCGTACAGAATAACTGCTTCTTTCTTCCCAATTACTCTTACATTGTCAATATAACGATAACTGAAGTGGTCTTTATTTACAAGACAACTCAAGGTACTATCACTGATAATAATCGGAATTCCATACATCTTTGTTAAACTCTCAATTCGGGATGCAAGATTAACAGCATTTGAAATTACAGTTCCCTGTAATCGTTCACTGCCACCCACAATTCCAAGCATAAGATTACCGGTATGTATACCAATACCAATTTCGACAGGAGATTTCCCTTCTTCCTTTAAAACTTTATTAAATTGCATGAGTTGTAACCGCATATCTAATGCTGCTTTTACTGCATCATCAGCACTACAGCCAAATAAAGCCATTATTGCATCTCCAATATATTTATCAATAAAACCTTCGTTGGAATTAATAGCAGGTTCCATGTATTCAAGGTAAGAATTAATAAAATCAAAATTTTCTTTTGGTGTCATTTTTTCTGAAAGGGATGTAAACGATCGAATATCAGCAAATAAAACTGACATTTCCCTTTGAACCTGATCTCCTTTTTTTATATCTGTTATATCTTTCTTTTGCAGGAATTCAAGAAACTGACGTGGAACAAACTGAGAGTTAGCTTGATTAATATGAGTAATGTTATTGATGTAATTTTTGATTTTCAACGACATATCATTATAACCCTCTGTAAGTTGCCCGATTTCATCGTTTGTTCTTACAATGGCATACTGATCCATTTTACCTTCTCCCGTTTCTTTCATGTTTTTAAGCAATTCTTTTACAGGTTGTACAATATCCTGAGTAGTCCATTTTACAAAAACAATAATGTAAATTAATGAAACCAGCATACCTACTCCAATACCTATCATCATCATCATACTGTTTATTGCATTTACATAAAAAAACCCATTAAAATTATCGCTGAAACTAGAAATATTAAAATCTGCTTTATCTTTATAATAGCTTCCGAGCAATACTTTTGCTTTATCAATATTTATTTCACCCAGTTCTTTGATTGAGGATAAACTCATCAACATATAGAATAGCACTATAATCAAAGGTAGAAGCGTAGTCATTGCACTTGAAATCCATAGTCGGTTCTTGATACGACCTATTTTAAGATTAAAAACCCTTTTTTTAAGCTCTTCTTTTGTAAAAATATATTCTATATATTTAATATGTACTCTGTGTTTCTGCCAAAAATAAACAAAGATAATCACTAAAACGGATGCAACAATTGATACAGGAAAAAGCTGAGTATAAATCTTACGCGACACTTCATTCGTAAAAGATGTATCCCATAATAGCCTATACATTGAATACAGAGTATTGATTAAGAAATAAATGGAAAATAATCCGCTGATAAAAAAAGGAGTTTTAAGAAGCCAACGCCTACAATAGGATTTTAGTTTTTTAGAAATAGTTTTATTTCGCCTTAATCGCCAAAAATATATTTTAAAAGGCAAATTGATAGCAAAACCTGCTATAATAATAAATAATAAGCCATACCAGGTTAATACATCATCTGTTGTATCATTCAGTTTAAAATCATCTTCATTTTTAGGATTGAGAGATATAGTAAATCCTCCTTTTTTAGCACTGTCAGTTTTGTTTGTAATGTTGTTTAGACTGTCTTCTAATCCATTGATATTTAATTGAAGTAACGAATCTTTTGAAAGTGGTTTTAACTTTAATGTATCCTTGGCTACTGTTGCTTTAGTATTGTATTCTTTGTTCCATAATGTGATATTTTTTAATAATATAAAACTAGTTGAAGGACCAGTTAATACAAAAAATAAAAGTATTGGAATAATAAACATCCTAACTGTTGTATATTTAGGTATGTTTTTATTAATTTTAGGAGTTAAAGCAGAACTATGTTTTCTCATATTGAAAGTATTGAATACAATTTTACAAACCTAATAATTTTTTTTAATCAATATGATTTAAAATCAGAAAAATTATAAATCATATTGGTTGAAGATTAATCTGACTTATTAATAGAATCAGTTTAAAATAATTTGGTTATGATTATCAGTAGTCTATTGTTTCTTTTATGAATAGGTAGTATTTGTAGAGATGGTAAATTTTTACTATTTTTGCAGTCTTATGGCCAATCAAATCAATATTAAAAACAAAAAAGCCTGGTTTGAATATTTTCTGTTGGAAAATTTTACAGCAGGTATTCAGTTAACAGGTACCGAAATTAAATCGCTCAGGGAAGGAAAAGCCAGCCTTGCAGATGCATATTGTTTATTTGTTGGAAATGAGTTATTTGTTAAAAGTTTACATATTGCCGAATATACCTATGGTACTTATAACAATCATGATCCTAAACGTGACAGGAAGTTATTGCTAAATAAGAGAGAATTAAAGAAACTGATTAGTAAAACTAAAGAAAAAGGGCTAACCATTATCCCTACACTTTTATTTGTGAATGATAAAGGCTTGGCAAAACTCGATATTTCCATTGCTAAAGGGAAAAAGCTTTTTGATAAACGCGAAACCCTCAAAACAAAAGATACCAAACGCGAGATGGATAGAGGGAAAGCAGAATAATTTTTAACTTTCTGGATTATAATCCCTGCATAACCTAACAACTAATCAACAAACCCTGTCAAATGTAAAACAATACGATCATTTTTAGGGTCGTTGGTAATGAGTGTAACAGTTTCGTGAATATTCCCTTTCAAATGAGTAGTATTCAATATAATTTCAATTGGAGAGTCTCTGTTAAATCTTATTTTATCTGCAAAAATTACTTTAATACAATCACAGCTTGTATCTATTTTGCGAATAACCAATTGTGTTTTCCCTCTATTTTTAATATTAAAAATATTTTTTACTTCAGTACCTGCTTTTGCATATCTAAAATCATAGGTTGTATTAAGTAAATAAGCTTCAGGTGCTAATTTTAGTCTATCGGCTTTTATTTTTGAAAAATCCTCAAATATATCAGCTGTCAAATAAATGTCTTTTAACGGATTCTCTTCATCATCTGATTGAATACTAATTGTATCCTTTGTTTTTCCAAAAGCATTTCTTAATGTTGCATCATACGTAATTAACATTTTTCCGAATGCTGATGGATTTATTTCAGCCGGGAAAAATTGAATATTTACAAAATTGGGATTTAAAGGATTTGATTCTATTTTGATAGTTTTCTTAGAATCATTCATAAAATAGAGTGTATCTGATTTTCTTTTTGAATTTTTCAATTCTCCAAAATCTAAACTATTATTAATAAATCGCAATCCACCGTTTTTTACTTTATAGAAGTCGGATTTGGTTTTTTTACGGGCAACTATTTCACCACCAAAACTTAATATTGTTTCTTTTGTTCCTGATTCGTCTGTTTTTACTATCAGATTTTCATTAAAAACGCCAAGATTTTTAGTGGAATAAGAGATTTTGAAAGAACCTGTAGTACCTGGTTTTATTTGAGTTTGCTTGTTCCAGTTTGAAATTTTGCAATCATTAGAAGCTTTGATATCAGTTATTCTAATAGGTACTTTGCTTTTGTTGTAATAAGAAAAGCTAACATTTATAGGTTGTTTATCTGCTTCAATGTTGCCTAAATAAAACTTAGTTCCTTTGAAAATTAAGTTAGTTTCCTGAGCTTTAATTTGTAAAATACTACAAATGAATAAAACAATAAAAAATAATTTTGATTTTTGCATGTAAAGATAATATAAAAAGAAAACCACAAAACTAAGATGATTTTGTGGTTTTACAATAAGAAATATGAGTTTTTTAGAATGTGATTTTCTGAAGCTTTATACCTTCAATTTTAGATAATTCATTTTCAAGTTTAAGCATTTCTTCTTCGTCTCCACATAATTCTAATAATATCAAACGATTAGTGGTATTGTTATCTTCTTCATTATCGTGTATAGCAAGTCTTGTTTTTATTGAACATCCGAACTTGGTTAAAATATCCTGAACTTTAAAGGGCTCTTTTACACAATCAGTAATGTGTAAACCTAAAATTACAATTTTCTTCATGGTATCTGAATATAATTAATATTGAAAATTCATTTTTTGAATTTCTAAACCTTCAATGGTTTTTAATTCATTCTCAAGTTGTTCCCATTCAGAAGATTTACCTCCTAATTGAAGTAAAATCATTCCGACTCTACTACAAATATCTTCAGATACTTCATGAAAACCTAATCTTGATTTAATAATTGCTGCATTTTTAGTCAATACTTTTTGAGTTCTGCCGGCTTCTTTGATTCTATCAGTAATCATCAGGCCTAAAATTCTCATTTCTTTCATAATTGGAATTATTTAGGATTAAAAATAAAGATCTCGGTTTCCGCTTTTTATTTTTTCAATTCTGCTTTTAATTTCAGTTTTGCTTTTTTCATCTTCCAGTTTTTCCAGATTCGTTTCAATTACCTGCCAGCCTTTGTGAGCCGTATTTTCAGGTGCATAATCACATAGATATTCAGCCAGAGTTAAAATGGCATTCGGAGTGCAATATCTTTTTATAAAACCGGGTACTGAAAATTCCATAAAATGTTCACCTGTCCTGCCTAAACGATAACAAGCTGTGCAAAAAGAAGGTAAATAATCTTTTTCAAGTAAATCTTCAATGATTTCATTTAAAGAACGATTATCATTGATGGCAAATTGTTCACGGTTTAAATCCTGATTTTCATTTTTTGTTGCAGCATAACTTCCTAATTCCAGTTTAGTGCCGCCATCAATCTGAGAAACACCGAAGCTGATTACTTCATCCCTGATTTTTGAGCTTTCGCGGGCTGTTAGAATTAAACCTGTATAAGGCACAGCCAAGCGGAGAATTGCAACCAGTCTTGAAAATTCTTCATCTTTAACAATATATTTATCATCCATATCTAATGATGATGCACTTTGGATTCTTGGGAATGAAATAGTATGAGGTCCTACATTGTAACATGCTTCCAAGTGATTAGCATGACGAACCAAACCCATCACTTCAAAACGCCAATCGTATAAACCAAATAAGGCTCCAATTCCAACATCATCAAGACCAGCTTCCTGAGCTCTGTCCAATGAAGTTAACCGGTATTCATAATCCATTTTTTTGCCACCTAAATGGTAGGTTTTGTAAGCTTCAGGGTGATAGGTTTCCTGAAATACCTGATAAGTTCCGACTCCTGAATCTTTTACTGTTCTGAATCCATCAATATCAAGTGGAGCTGCATTAATATTAACTCTTCTTATTTCTCCGTTACCTTTTTTTACACCGTAAACAACCTCAACAGTATGGGCTATATATTCAGGTGAATATGCAGGATGTTCTCCATATACCAAAATCAGACGTTTCTGTCCATTATCTTCAAGTGCTTCAACTTCTTCAATCAATTCCTGATCAGATAATGTCTTACGGATAGCTGCTTTATTTTCAGCTCGAAATCCACAATACTTACAATTATTGATACATTTATTCCCAACATATAATGGTGCAAATAATACGATACGATTTCCATAAACTGTTTGTTTTAATTTACGGGCACCTTGCTTAATTTCTTCAATTAATACAGGATCACTGGCATTGATGAGCACAGCTGTTTCTTCTAATGTGAGTCGCTGCTTACTTAATGATTTTTCAATAATTTCTCTGACTCTTTCTTTGCTTGATTTAGTAGTATTAATATAGTTCCATATTTCATCAGCATCGATGAATGGCTTCATTCTCTGGTCTTTAATATTACATATTTCAGGTGTGAATTTCATTTTTTAAGGTATAAAAGCGTTGTTATTTAATTCACAAAGATACGGAATAAAAATCAGCTGGAATGCAGTTTTTAATATTATTTATGACTAATTTTTTTAATTATTTCGCTTTTTTAAGTTCAAGTATACCTGCTTTTTCTAACCAGCGTTTTGCTTCCTCGGGTTGTTTTAAGTTTTGATAAGTTATACCAATAAATTTATGAGCTTTAATGTTATCAGGTTCAAATTGAATGCATTTTTTAAATTCAACTATTGCTTCTTCATATTTTCCTTGCATACCATATACGCTGCCCATGTTAAAATATGCATCTGCATAGTTTGGATCAAGTGTTTTTGATTTACTATAAACTTCTATTGCTTTTTGAAGATTACCTTGTTCAACATAAAGAATCCCTATATTGCTCCAAGTAACAGCCTTTGTAGGGTTTAGCTTTAAGGCTTGTTCATAATTATACAATGCTTTTTTTGAATCTTTTAAACGATACCAGGCTAAGCCTAATTGTTCATAACAATCAGCGTAAACAGGATATATAGATAATCCTTTTTCAAACTCTGCAACTGCTTGAATCATTATATTATTTCTGTTAATTTCATTTTCTTCTTTCATTGCATTATCTCTAAGTGTAAGTCCCCAATATAAACGCATGTGTGCACTTTGGGGTGATCTTTTAACATCATTCCCGAAAAGTGAATTTTGGTTTTTCCATTCAGCTGCCCGAACGATAGTCTTTACACTAAATAAAAGTAAGGTAATTAAAAAAATTGAAGTAAAGATTGGTTTTGATTTTAAAATTTCTAATTCAGATAATTTACTTTTAATGTTTTCAATTTTCATTAATTCTACTAATAAAAACACAAACGAAATACATAATCCTAATGAAGGAATAAACATAAATCTTTCCCCGAAAGAAGTCCCAACTGTAATAAATATATTGCAATAAATACTGATTGACACCAGAAACAACAATAAGCCAAATACTAAATATGATTTCTTTCGAAAGTTCAAAACAACATATATGCCCATAGCCAGATATATTAAAAAAGATATTATAAATCTTAAATCGCCAGGGCCAACAATTGGAATTTGATTAAAAGAATAATCGCTTACCAGCTGATATGGAATAATTAAGAGCATTAGATATTTTCCGAGTAGCATCACTGCTGTTGCAAAATGGGAAGCAATATCAGGAGCTCCCGACAAAAAGTTATCAATAATAGGTATTGTATCAGATTGGCTGTACTTTGAAATAATTTGATAACGGATAGCAATATATATAATAGCAGGAATAATCATCATTAATGAGGACGTAAGTATTGTCTTAGATTTTGCATTTGTAAAATACCATCCGAAAACCGGGAATAAAAATAGCATAGTAATTACACCTTCTTTGGATAAGAATGCCAGAAAGAACATCAATAGAGAAATAAACAAACTCCAGTAATTCTTTTTCAAAAACCAGTCATGTAAAGCTAATAAAGTAAGCATTAAAAAGAAAAATGACATAATTTCGTCTCTGCTTTTTATATTTGCAACTACTTCGGTATGTAAAGGATGAGAAATATATAAGAGTGTAATTATAAGTGGAATAAGAGGGTGTGCTTTATCGAAATATTTGCGTAAGACGATAAATAGTAAAAAACAGGACAAAGCATAAAACAAAACATTTAAAAAATGACTTAGATGTGGATTATTAGGAGCAATTTGCCATTCTACAGCATACATTATTTGAGAAAGAGGCCTGTAAAGATTATCAGTCAGGTTACCACTACCATACCGATAAGTAGTTTTAAGGATAAGAGGTATTCCTGTAACACCTTTTTTCACAACCCAATTATCAGCCAGAGCTCCATAATCGTCTAATACATAATCATGTTTAAGGGTATTGGCATATAAAATAAATGCAAATACAAAACAAATACCTGCGGATAAAAATATACCAGATGATTTTCTCTTTGGTTCCGCAATATTATGTGTTTTATTGACAATCCCATTGATTTTTTTTGCTTTCTTACTCATATATTTCTTTGTTTAAAATTTAAAGTTTTTACAAAGCTAATAAAAAATGAATGTTTTTAAATAAATTCATATTTATTTTAAAAAAACCTAAGTTATAAATTAAAATATAATAAGAGTAAAACGGGAAGAGGTTTCTTATTATTCATCTAAATAAAAAATCGGAATTAATTATTGTTGCTTAAATTTGCTTTCAAGCATTTTCATAAAAAAGCCACCAACTACACTTCTTGCCTGAAAACCAATTTGTTTTCCATCCATTGTTTCATGCCAGTCGCTGAGTGGAACTCTTGATGGAGTTTCTTTTATATATTTAAATATGGGTTTAATA
Organism: Bacteroidales bacterium; assembly: GCA_049315385.1. Classification (GTDB taxonomy): domain Bacteria; phylum Bacteroidota; class Bacteroidia; order Bacteroidales; family JACABE01; genus JACABE01. The sequence continues at coordinate 46,627 of JBMOKG010000020.1, read as the reverse complement.
AATGCTTCAAAATCTTCTGAGTTATCTGCCATAACAGCTGTCCATAATATCCAGTCTGATTTTGTATATGTCTTACGGCTATCCAGAGGTAATCCGAATTTATTTTGTTTTCCAAGATAATAATTTATTTCTTTTTTATATACAGATTCGGGGAACAAATTCAAACCAAGTACTTTATCCCAAACCATATTGTATTTCTGACTCCAGCTATTTTTATCATCAAAAGTCAGAGAATAATGATCACCTGCATCAGCTAATTGTATCCATTTTTTTACCATAAATTTTACACTGTCGTAATATTTGTTTGCTGTTGACTGCTCACCCAATTTTTCAGCTAGCATAGCATAACATCCCAATCCTATAATCGCTTTTACTGAAAGATTGGCATTACGACCCAGATGTCCCGCAAAATCATCGGTACATAACTGATTAGCTGGATCAAAACCTGACAGAAGTAAATATTCTGCCCATTGACTCAATGTTTTCCAGTGTTTTTTTGCATAATTTGCATTTCCTTCGGCTTTGGCAATAGCTGCAGTAAGAATAAGCATATTCCCGGATTCTTCTACCGGCATGTCTTCTCCATACACTTGTCCATCAGCAATTGGATAGGTCCCAATATCATGAGCAGCAAAAGGCTTCGTATATTTTCCGCTTTCACTGTAATAGAAAATTCCATTCAACATAGCTTTCATAAGTTCGGGATTGTATAATAAATACAAAGCTGATGATGGATAGGTTACATCTACAGTATTTATACAACCGTTACTGAAATTTTCCTTAGATAAAAAAAGAATTTCTCCTTCAGGACTCTTTACTAATTTATGTGCTGCTATACTTTGGCGATAGGCAAGTTCGCATAAATCTGCATATACTTTACCCCCTGCTTTTACTGCATCTAAATGCAATCTATCATTAAATCCTTCACATTGGGTCATGATGTTTTTGTATTTATCTGAAGCAAGAGAAAGTTGTTTTTCGATGGATTGTGTACTGTCTTTATTCCACCATGCTTTCAAATGCTGTCCGAAGTATTGAATGGAGTATAAGTCATCGTATGCCAGCATAATAAATTTATGTTTAGGTATAGTTCCGATTTTACCTAATGGAAGTATGGTGTTTAAAAGCAATTGTTTGCCTTCAATTATTGCTTTCATTTTTTCATTTTTATCAAATGGAGGAATCTTTCCACTCTTAGCCGAAACATATTGTGTCGCATTTTCAGTTTTAGGAACAGCTAAATACAAATAGCCCCAGTCTATTCTTAAATCATCGCCTTTTTTCTTTAATACAGGCTGTTCTTTACTGCCGGCTTTTAAAATTGATAGATTATTATCAGTATACACATTCGTATTTACTACCTGATTATTAGAATTTACAGCAATGTCTGTTGAAACACCTAAATATATTTCAACTTCATGCAATTTACCATCATTCGCTATAACAGAATAGGTTATATAAGAAACAGGACGCGATAGTAAATCCAGATCCGAAAGAATCAAAGGAGAAGTAAAACTGAGGTTTAAGTCAATTTTGCCACACTTAAAATCATAAATTGTCTGTGTAGCATTGATGCGGACATTTTTTTGTGTAGCCAACTGAATTTCTTTATCAGGATTTGGTTTTTTTTCATCAAGAATTCCGGCATCCAGCCAGGCTACACCATAACTATTGTAACAATGCATAGCCAGCAGGTTTTCACCTTTCCTGAATTTCTTTTTGATACTATCAGCCAATGAAATGTATAAATACTTGTTACACCATCCATTTCTATCAATGATTAATTCACCATTTAAGTAAATCTGAACATCCTCATCATGTTGTATTTTAAGAATAAGTTTGTTGAAATTTATATCATTCACCATTAGTTTTCTTCTTACCCAAACATCTTCTGTCCATTTTGATTTTGCCGGAGCTTCATTTCCTAAAGGACCGAAACCGGATTGCCATTTGCTGTCGTCAAATTCAGCAGACATCCAGTTATCCATAGGTTTTACCAATGTATACATACATGAATAGTTCTCTTCTTCTGAAGTCGGGATAATAGTCTTGTATTCCTTATCTTTTTCACCCATGAAATGCCATATTTTGCCATCAACTTTCAGCATTCCTGTTATTGCATGATTACTTCCTGTCCAGTGTTGAGTAATAGATTCTGTTAAATTATCAGTGGCAGACCAGATACTAAAATAAGGATCGTGCGTTATCAGAGGATAAGCTGGAGCAAGGCGGTTTTGTGCACTACAATTTAAAGTAATGGCTAAAACTGTAAGTGTAAAAAATATTTTTTTAATTTTCATGGAATAAATATTCTTTTTGGATTCATTCAATTTGCTACAAAAGTAAGGATTTGTGATAAATTGCAACAATGAATGCGAAAATTAAATTGTGGTGAGAATCCAAGACCTTTGTCATTAAGGAATACAAAAAGGAATATACTTTAACCCTTTTTTTTCAATAAATTGCAGTGCTTTATTATAATCAGTTGCGAATGCTGTAAGATAGCCACCACCACCCGAACCACAGAGTTTCATGATAATATCACCACTTTCCAGCCCTTTTTCCCATATTTTTATTATTTCACCGGGTATTAGTTTATACATATAATGAAGTTGGAATTCAGACAATAATTGTAAATTTCCCCATAAATCACTTTTACTTTCACTTAGGAAATGTAAAATACATTCATCTGTTATATTTACTAATTCAACTGCTTCTTTATTCAATTTCCCTTTTGTAGAAAATTGATCCATAAAAATAGTAACCAAAGAGCTTGTCGTAGCTGTACTTCCTGTATCAATCAGAAAAAAACAAAGACTTTCCTTTTGTTGGTTATGAGGTATTTTTACTATATGTGTTTCTTTTTTCTTATTAATAAGTAAAGGTTGGTTAATGAATATTGTCAAAGGATCAATACCTGAAGATATGCCATGAAAAAATGATTCCATATTGGAAAAAATATTCCGGAGTGTTTCCATTTCGCTTAAAGTCAAGCTTTCACTATTGGCTTTTTCTATTGCATAGCGGGAGTATGCTGCTGCAACAACTGCTCCGGAACTACCAAGTCCATATGATTTTGGAATGCTGGATTCAAGATAGAGCCCATTCGAGAGATCTTTTTTAAAACTTTGCAAATCAAGTATCTCTTTATATTTTCCTGATTCTTCCAGAAAGCAAAACCAGTTAAAAAGCAGCTGCCTACTTTCATCTGCCTTTTCAACATCTGAGTTTTTTTTATCCTTAATAAAGCATAGCTCAGCACAGAAATGACCATAAGGAATACTTAATGCTGAAGACCCAAGCAGTATGGAATATTCTCCAAAAAGAAGCAGTTTTGCGGAACAAGAAGAATTGCGTTGAGACATCTGCTGATTTATATATTAAATTTCATTCATTTTTACTGCTGCACCTCCACACTCATCAAAAATGATTCTGTTAGCCGGGCAAATATCTTTCAGTTCGTTTAAGATAAATTTATTGACATTCTCTTTAGCTGATTCAGGATATAATAAATGTATATTTGGACCTGCATCGATAGTAAAAAATACAGCTAAACCTTTTTGTCTTGCCTTCCGGATACGTTGTATCAGTTCCAGACTTTCAGGTTCTAATAAAATATCAGTAGAACCCGAACTCATTATAAGGGCATGCAGGCTTAAAGCTTCGTTTTCAGTTAGCATTGAAAGTAATTCCAGGTCTCCTTCTTTTAGTGCTTTACGAAATAGTTCCATATGTTGCTTTGCCTGATTTAAGCGTCCATTTGCATAAGGATGTTCTTTCATCAGTGCATGTCCTGCAGAACTGCTAAGCGTTTTTTCTTTAGCTGATACTATCAGTATTGCATCCTGAAGATGATTGAAATCTGAATGAATATATTCATTTATATCAAGTGCATAATAATCGGAACTGTCTTTCCAATACTCTGATTCACCCCAGACAGAAAATCCTCCATATATTGAACGGCAAGCACTTCCTGATCCCATTCGAGAAAGCGATGATGTGTATTTTAAAAAAATATCCTCAGACAATTGATTTCCTGAAAGTTGTTGGGCCAGATCAACGATTGCTATCGCCAATGCACTGAAACCTGATGCCGATGAAGCAATACCAGCAGAATGTGGAAATGTATTCTGGGTTTCAATTTCTATATTATAATCTTTAAATAATGGAATTTCTTTTATTACTGTCTGCCAGTATGTATTTATTTTTATTAGAAAAGGGTGTTCAGGATTCTTATTTATTCCTATGATTCCCGGATTGACCTTGCTATAAGAAGCAATTAATTTTGTTATTGTATGTGCTTTTGTCAAACAAAAACTTAAGGAAGGATTTGCCGGAAGTTGTACGTCTCGCTTACCCCAGTATTTAAGCAACGCAATATTGGAGGGACTTCTCCAAATAGTTGAAACTTCACTGTTGTAAATTGATTTCCAATTTTTTATTTCTTTTTGAATTGCGGCTAACTCCATATTTATTATTTTATTAATAGTTCATCATAAGAAAACAGAGTTGTTAAACCAAGACGATTAATATCCTTTCTTAATTCATCCTGCGATATATCTGCTGCAAACATGGCAAAATCGCCACCCCAGGCACCCAATGATTTAACACCTCCTTTGAAATCAGGAAAACGTTGCTGAGAAAGAGCTGGTCTTTTCAGAACTGTGGATATAATTTGCTCATGTTCCTTTATTACGTCGATAAGTTCTTTTGGATCAGATACGTTGCAGAATTCCTCTGAAAGTTCAGAAATGCGGTCAATCTGTAATTGAGAAGCTATGGCTGTATTTTTATAACTTTTTAATTCTTCATTTGTATTTTGTTTGTTTCCCAGATAAGCAAAAAGGCAGTGATTTTTAATAGCATATCCAAATTCTGCATTTGCTATAATTGGGAAATTATCAACTAACTGATAGAAGACAGGGGTTTGTTTCCCTGCACAAGCCAGGTCGTATCCTGAGCCATCAGCAACTAATCTGAATACTGAAAATTCATTTACATTTGCCCAGCGGGCAATCAGATAAATCAATGTTGAACTGCTTCCTAACCCCCATTCTAATGGAAAATCAGCATTTATCTCAACAGAGAAACCACTATTATCAGGTATAAATTCCGGATTTAAAGTGAGAACTGCTTTTAAAATCCTTATAAGTTCGGAAGCAACAACAGTATCAGAAGCAGTAAGAATCATTAAATCCGGTAAATTGAATGTAGCTGTAAACCAGGTTTGACTATTCTGCATACTTTTCCAATGAAGAACAGGCTCTTGAACAGGACATACATTTATTTTTTGTCCAAAACGAATAGGGAATGCCAGTGACTTTGCACCATTCAGTACAAGGTATTCACCACTAATCAATAATTTGCCATTGGCTTTTAGCTCAAAGTCAGTGTTCATCTATGAATTGTTTTACAGCTGAAAAGCTTACTTTTTGTCCCTTGAAGAAATCGGTAGCCAATTGTCTTTGTTTTGGTGTGGCTGCAAGTGCATTAAAAATATTCACCAGATGAAGTTTCATATGTCCTTTTTGTATTCCAATGGTAACCAGACTCTGAACTGCAGCGAAATTACTGGCCAAACCTGCAGAAGCAATAATAGACATGAGTTCAGGAGCTGTTGGATTCCCCAAAATTTCAAGTGATTTTTTGGCGAGAGGATGTAAATTGGTAATTCCTCCAACCGTTCCCAAGGCTAAGGGTATGGTCAGCCATATGCTTATTGTGTCATTCTTAATTTCACATTGACTCAATGCTCTGTATTGACCGCTTCGTGATGCAAATGCATGAGCTCCTGCTTCAGCTGCCCTCCAGTCGTTTCCTGTTGCAATAATTACTGCATCTATACCATTCATAATGCCTTTGTTGTGAGTTGCCGCACGGTATACATCATTCCATGCAATTTGATAGGCCAGTTCAACTTTTTGAGCAAACTGCAAAGGGCTCATTCCTGATGTAATTCCCTGTAGATTTTTTATTGGACAACTTACTTCCACGGTTACGGTACAATCTTCTACATAATTACTTAATATGGACATTACGATTCTGCAATCTGCTTCTTCGGGTTTTTTTCCTTTATTCAGCATTTCATCCAGACCTTGTGCCAGCTCTTCTAAGCATGTATTGATAAAGTTGGCTCCCATAGAGTTTACTGTGTCAAATTCAACAATCAGGCGAAAGAGTTTATCTGTTTTATGCCGTTCGTCTGACAACTCTAGTTTTGTAATACCTCCTCCACGTTGAACCATACTGGCAGTAACATACTTCAGTTTTGACAACAAACTGGTTTTAAGAGAAGCCCATCGATCAATAAGTTCCTGATCATTGCCATACCATTGAAAATAAACATGACCTAATTTGGTAGTCTTTAGTTCCTTCACTTCAAATCCACCTCTTTCAGCCCAAAAGCGGGCTGCACTAGCAGCAGCAGCTACTACAGAACTTTCTTCTGTAACCATAGGAACATGATAAATATTTCCATTCACCACAAAATTAGGAGCTATTCCATAAGGCAGATGATAGGCACTCACAGTGTTTTCGCTGAGATCCATAAACAAATCACGTCGCAACGGATCTCTGGTAATAAAAGATGCCATTTCAAGCTCAGTAATTCCAGACTCTTCACACAAACGGGAAACAAGTTTCCTTTTTTCATTCTCTGATAATTTAGAGAATCCTTTATATATTATTCCTTTCATTTTTCAAATTTTGGATATAACCAGGCTTTTGAAAATCTTAGGCCGAGTATTTGTTCTTCTATATATTTTTCAAGTGATTCATAAGATTCACGGGCATGAAAAAGAAAACCGGAAGCTTGTCCGTAAATTGCCGGCAACTTGCTTTTTGAAATCAGGTAATATCCATCCAGATGGCTGCGTATTCCTCCTGAAATAATAAGTTGTTTACATTTAATATCTGTTTCGCTTTCAAGAATTCCGTTTATAATGTCAATCATAGCTTCAGCAGTATGTCCAATATGTGCCAGCGGTTCAAGATGTGATACATTCTCGGAGGCTCTTCTGATCAATTCAAGACGGGCAAAATTTGTACCTCCGAATGAAGCAGTTTCAATCGCCTCAATTGGCAACTTCATTAATTCTTTCAAACTTCGGGGTCCCATTCCTTGTCCTACTTCTTTCACTATAATTTTTAATTCTGTTTTTGAAAGAAAGTCTTTAATAGTATCAATTGGACGGCAATGTAGAAAGTCACCTTCACCCTGAAGAGATTCCTGAGATGGATTTACATGGATTATTATACCATCTGCCTGCAAAAGCTGTACAAGTCCGCTTAATCGGTTATGATCTCCTGTTTTAATCATTTTCTCAAGCTGGGCAATTCCGATGTTAGCCCATAATGGCAAGTCATTTCCAATGATTGCCCTGATGTCGAAATCAGGAAGATGTTTTTCGTTTTTTAATAGAATTCTGCAACTTCCAAGTCCCATTCCCATACCGAATTTTCTACAGGCTTTTGCAAGGTTATGATTAATTTGCATTGCTTCCGGAGCTCCGCCTGTCATACTTGATACCCACATTGGAACTTTAAGTTCTCTACCCAGAAACTGAAATGGTTTCCATTCGCCATCTGCTTCTGAACCTAGCATTGGTTCATAATCAAAACGGCTGTCCAGCTCATGCTGATGAAGCTGTGAGTTTATTGCAAGCCTGATGTGATCTCCTTTTCTGTCTTCCATTTGCTAAATAAGTTTTCTATTTAACGTATTTCAATTGTTTTGGTTCAAAAAAATAATATGATTTATATCGAATTTGAATTAGTTTTATGTAGAATTAGTTAGCATAACTTTAATATTTTCAATTGATTAGATTTTTACTTTCATTAGATAAAAGTATTTTATTTTTCCAACAACCTATATTTGGACAAGACAGTCCACTTCGAAGATATAATTATATCTTAATTCATAATTTCTATTTCCTAATTAATTTCGCTTGTTTTGTATCGTAAATTCTTAGATGTTGGTACTCTCCGAAGTTTGGAATAAATCGTAATTCCTAATTTCTAATTCCTGATTATTTTGCTTGTTTTGCATCGTAAATCCTTATATATCATTTCTCTCCGAAGATAGGATTGTTTCATAATTTTAATTTAAGTTTTTAATTCAATCTGATTATGCTTACAAAAATAATCCATATTTCCCCTGATAGCCTTGCAGGACTTTAGCTACAGAACATGGAAACTAAATGCAGATGGCTGGTTCTAACTTACAATGCGTTAGTTCTAACCTACAGCTCGAAGATTCTAACTTGCAATATGAAGATTCCAACTTGCAGTTTGAAGATTCTGATTTACAATGCGAAGAATCCAACTTGCAATGCGTTAGTTCCAATTTACAGTTCGTTAGTTCTATTTTACAGAACGGAGATTCCTAATTGTAGGACGGAGACTCCTAATTGTAGTAGGGAGATTACTAAATGCAGCTATAAATAAACTTCAGCTAGAAGTTAAGTATTGACTAATTGATAAATAACATAGACTGAAAGCTGATTAAGTCTGTAAGAATGAGGAAAATTATAGGATTAAAATCAATTTTAGCTATAAATAGCAGTTTTTTATCTATGCTGATTTTTAAATATAATATGTTGACAAGATTTAATTGCAAAATTATCGTTAGTTGTTAAATAAATGTATATTTGTAGAACAATATTCGCATGTTTATTGAGATAAGCCATTCTATATTTATAAGCTTATGTAAGTTTTATTGCGGGGATAAATATTTTGCTTAATATTTAAGGATATGAATCAAAGAAACATTCTTTTATTTATTTTTATCTTTTCTTCGTTAATAGCTTTATCACAAAATCCTGACACGACAGATAAAGTTCTTTTGAATAAAATAAGAACCTTTATATCCGAGAATTTTGATATACTTGATCTGAAAACAGGGAAATTGAATACTGATGAGTTAATTGATGTCGTTCTTATTTTAAAAACTAAGAACGAATCCAAACCTCACGCATCATGGGAAGGTTACTGGGAACGCCCTCTTCTAATTTTATTTCAGCAAGAAGATAATACATATAAGCTAAAATTGCAAACTGACAGTTTGGTTCTATGTGAGGGTTGTGGTGGAATGGTCGATCCTTATGGAGGCATGGAATTGAAAGACAATTTAATTGCTTTAAGTTTCTATGGAGGCACTCGTCAAAGATGGACACGTGATTTGGAATTTACTTTTGATCCTAAACTGGATAATTTTATTCTAACAAAAGATGATGAAGGTTCCTATGATACATTGGATTTAGACTCAAATTATCCAGTTAAACATCGTGAAGGTGATAAAAATATTAAAATAACGATTGACAAATTTAGAATTGGAATGGATTAAAGGGCAATGTATAAAATTAATGCTTTGCACAATGTCTAACAAAAAACAAATAAGAATTAAGTAAATAATTATTAAATTGGCATAGTAGAAAGGAAATATATTAAATTCGACAGATGTACCAGGTAGCAAAATATTAACACTTATTTTTATAAATGATGTGCTATAATTTATTGAATATGAAAAGAATAATTTTATTTATAATCCCATTGATTTTATTGAGTTGTGAATCAAAAAATAGTACAAATATAGAATCGAAAAATATTAAAACCAGTGAAAGAATGATCACTTTGCTTAAAGATAATTTTAATTATAAGGTAAATGACCAAAATTTGGAATCTTATGTAGATAAATTATTAAAAAACCCAAAGCCATGTATATTTATAAAAGGATTAAATACAAATGTTTATAGTTTTGGGTTTACAGGTAATGATCATTATATCATACTTGAAGATACGAAAACCAATTATTTAAGCTTGTTATTAGATTCATATAGTATAGTAACTTTTCCTGAACAAATTGAAAATTCAAAACTTTCAGTCCCAAGCATTGTAAATCATAATATTGATGGTTTAAATTCTTATTTTAATGAATCTTTGATTAAATCACTTGATAATATTTCCATCAACCAAATTGACTCAATCCTCAGGTATGCATTAGAAGTAATTGATGGTATTTTTTTTGAGGTGTCTTCTATTAAAAAGTTAGATTTAAAAGATTATCCTCGAGCAGAAAAATTATATAAAGATGAGTATTTAAAAAATTATGGTTCAAAATATTACAGTTTTGTTTGTGACTATTTAGATTATTTTAAAAAGGAATTTTTTAAAAACAGAACACTGATCTATTTTAATGAGTCTCGTAAAAGAATATATTTTTTTGTAATTGGAACACCTGATAAAAGCAAATCATTGACAATTAATATTAAATGTGAAAAAGATAAAAGGATACTAAAAAAGCAATTTTTTAAAATCGAATGTTATACTTTTAATAGTAATGGTGAAACTGATATTAGATTTTAGTAGAAAAAATGATAGAAAAAAGAACATCAGGAGGTAACAAAAAATATATGTCAATAAAGGTTTCTGTGAGGACAACAATGTCCGCTACTGGCAAAAATAAAATCGGAGTTCTACAGGAAAGTAGCCCGTAATACATTACTGCATATAGCCACGGGTGTTCTTTGCAGCACAAGGATTTTAAGCAATCTGTATATTTTAAACTTTATAACAAATTTATAATGGTTTTCTAAAAAGCATAATTTTTATGTATTTTAATTAAAACGGAAGTTTTTTGATGAACTGACGTTAACTGTCATTTTACAAACGACACTTCATAAAGAAAATGGATAGATTTAAAGACAATTACATTTTAACAACTTAAAGTATGAAGAATAATAAAATAGTTCCAAACCTATGGTTTAAAGCTGATGAAGGTAGTATTTCAAAAATTATTGAATATTACAAAAACATTTTTTCCAAAGACTTTGAATATGGACAAATCATTTCTCTAGGAGAAACGCCAAGCGGAAAAACTGAAATCTGTAATGTGAGTATTTTTGGTCAGAAATATGTCCTTATGAGTACTGCTATAGAACATCATCCCTTAAATGATGCTGTATCGTTTATGATTTATTGTGAAGACCAAAGTGAAATTGATGAGTATTGGAACTATTTTACGCAAGAAGGTAAAGAATCTCAATGTGGCTGGTGTATAGATAAATATGGACTTCGGTGGCAAGTGTTGCCAAAAAATTTAGATGAACTGATGAGAAAGCCAAACTCAATCGAAGTAATGATGGGACAGAAAAAAATTGTGATTAAAGAATATTTGAAATAAGCAACGAACCGCTAACAGAGGTTTTGCAAGTATGTAGTAATTCATACAATATGCATGGGCAATTTTTCAGTGTTATAATTTTTTTTAATCCTTGCCATAAAGTGTAACATTAATTATAAAGCTTGAGAAACAGTGACATTGATATTGTTAATATACTTCCGTCGTAAAACTCTAATTATCAGGCAGTATAAAGCCTAAATAGATGTCTCTGTGAGTTGAATATTTACAATAAGATTCGGTAACGTTACCTATTATAAAACAATAAAAAATAGCAAAAATTGACGTTATGCTAAAGAATAATATAAAAAAATGATACCAAAGAAATTACATATTATATTCTTTTCAATGATTCCTTTAATTACAATTGCTCAAGAAAAATTGACTAAAAATGAAATTTATTCATATTGGTGCTATATAGAAGAAAATAGAAAAAAAATAGAAAGTCATTTTGATTCTACTGTAGTTGCTTATGTTGACAGTTTGAAATTTTTAAAAGTTGATACTATTGGAATATACTCTGAATCTTCATCGCCTTGTTTTATTCTGACAAAAGAAGGCTTGAATAGTATTTCACCCTGGACTGCTTATATTCTATGGGTAAAGAATGGAAAGAGCTTTTATCAGAAGATAGATAAATTTAAAGTATTTAAGCCAATTGTGATTAAAGATTCAAAATTGATAACATTTTATATTAACAATAAAGACGCTATAAATTCAAACCGAATAATGCCAATAATTACTGATGCTTCAATGAATGAAAAAGGCAAATTTAGGTTTTCAACTCAAACATCCTCAGACTATACTGCATTCGCAATTTATTGTGAATTACGTGGAAATTCAGTTTTGAAAACGTATAGAGACTATGGACTAAATATTGAAGATGATCTGTTTTATAAGGAAAATAATAACTCAATTATAAAAAGATGGAAAGAATTAATCAAAAATCAGATTGTTGAGATTGAAAAAGAATGACCCCTTGGAATAATAAACGATTGCTTTCAGTGGTGTGCAATTTGTCGTTGTTAATATTTACAGATAATTTCGTAACTGAAAAGCAATTGCCAAAACGTTAGACACAAAAAAAAACAAAATATGGAAGAAGATCAAACTGAATCTTTAGATTTAAATTTGAGAGAATACATACCTGCAAGAAGAAGAAAATTACTTCCATGGTGGATAAAAACATGCATTTGTATCTTTTTAATGTTTGGTGTATTCGTTCCAATTGGGTTGATATTTGGCTTAATAGGATTCAAATTTCAAATAAGTTTATATGGGATTGAAACGTATGAAACTTTATCAGCCATTGGTTTTAGTCTGATAGGATTATTCCTTTTCAAAGGCATAACTGTATATGGACTTTGGTCTGAAAAAGATTGGGCAATATATCTTAGCCAAATTGATGCCATAATTGGCATAATTACTTGTGTTTTGCTATGTTTGTATTCCATTTCATCGACGACAAACATGGATTTAGCGACAAAAAGAAAAGGAAACATCATTAATTTACTAATTTAGCAAGCTGAAGAGAAGTAATCACTCCCAGCCAGACGCTAGTCTCGGAATGATAGCAAGTATAGGTCTGTCACTATTTTAAAACTAATCAATAAAACCAAAATGAAAAACTATTTTCTCTTTCTAATATTTATTCTACAATCCTTTTTTTCTCTATCTCAGAATTGGCAAATTCTAAACCCAAAAACGAATTCAAATGATATATTATCCATTTGTTTTACCAACAAAACTACTGCATATTTTGTAGGAAACATTGGGACTATTGTAAAAACAACTGATGATGGAATTAACTGGACTAATCAATTATCAGGAACAAAAAGATGTTTAAGGTCAGTTTGTTATACGGATTCATCAACATTGTATATAGTTGGAGATAGTGGAACTATAATAAAAACATCGAATGCTGGTAGTAGCTGGAGCTTTAAATTAAGTGGCACAAATAAAAATTTACATTCTGTTTTTTTTACTAATTCAGCAACAGGATATGCTACTGGAGATAGCGGAATAGTTTTAAAAACTACAGATGGAGGTAATACTTGGAATTATATTTCAATTGATACAAATAGTCTTTATTCAATCTGTTTTACTGATTCAGTTAATGGATATACAGTTGGGTCAAATGGGATAATTTATAAAACAACTGATGGAGGTAATAATTGGATTTTTTTAAATAGCGGAACTACAAAATCTTTAAATTCGGTTTATTTTACTGATTCAATAACCGTACATGTAGCTGGTGATTATGCAATAATATTAAAAACTACAGATGCCGGCAATAATTGGGTTTGTACGCATTCTCCTGTTACAATAGGATGGGAGGAAATAAATGGCATTTGTTTTACTAGCAATAATGTTGGTTATGCTACAGGTGGATATAGTGGTGGTTTGGGAGCAAATGGCGGATATATATTAAAAACAACAAATGGCGGGAATAGCTGGTATAATTTGGCTTATATTGGTTCAAAGTATTTTAATGCAATTAGTTTTGTTGATAGTACAACAGGCTTTTTAGCAGGAGCATATGGTTTAATGTATAAAATAAATGACAATGGGAATGCGAACTTATTATCATCAGGATTTTTTTATGATTTAAGAGCTGTGAATTTCCCGGAAGACAGTATAGGATTTATAATTGGAAATTCTGGTGCAGGACCACAGTATGGCTATGGAAGAATATTAAAGTCTACAGATGGTGGTTTAAGTTGGCAGCAAAAAAATATAAGTGCTACTAATAATTGGTATATGTCATCCTGTTTTATTGATTCAAATAATGGATATGTTTGTACGCGTTCAGGTTTATTAAAAACTACAGATGGAGGTGATACATGGAATATTATAAGTTCAGTGGTAGGAGCATTTTGGTCTGTTAGTTTTTCAGATATTAATCATGGAATAGCAGTTGGTCAGGCTGGTTTGATATATACTACGAATGATGGCGGTGTAAATTGGTATTCTGATTGTTGTAATACTTTTTGTGATAATAAATCTGTTTGCTATTCTGATGCAACTACTGCTTATATTGTTGGTGAATGCGGAACAATTATTAAAAGTAACAATAATAATAATAACTTTTTAAATAGTGGAGTTTCACAAACACTTAATTCAGTCTGTTTTTTAAATTCTAATACAGGTATTGCTGTGGGGAATAATGGGACCATTATTAAAACTATTGATGGAGGAAATAACTGGCTTATAATAAACATTGGAGTTACAACAGATTTAAATTCAATTTATTTCATACAAGGAGTTGGATATATAGTTGGCTCTGGAGGAGCAATTTTTAAAACAAATGATAATGGCAATACTTGGCAATATGAAAATAGCGCTACACTTAACAGATTATATTCAGTTTACTTGACACAAACAGGTTTAGGCTTTGCTGTGGGAGAAAATGGAATGATTCTAAAAAATTCCAGTGTTGTATTTATTAATAAAGATGAGATTGAAAATAATTTAAAAATATATCCAAACCCTACTAAATCAAAGATTATAATTGATATTTCTAATTTTTCCCAAAATTGCAAATTACAAATTTGCAATTATAACGGGCAAGAAGTAATACAACAGCAAATGAAAGACAACTTGGTTGAGATTGACATGAGTAATTTGGCAAATGGAGTTTATTTCTTGAAATTAATAACGGATAAAACTGTTGAAGTGAGAAAGATAATTAAAGATTAAAGCTCAATCTCCAACAAACATCAGACTGTCTGATAACTTAATGATATGTATTTTATAATTAAATATTTAAAATATAATTCGGATTAGTTTATCGGAATATGAATCTTGAATAATTAAGAAAAGGCAATAAGCTAATTAGCAATGAGAAAATAAGGCTTATTGCTGAACATTAAGAAAAGTATGTTGTAAAGACAAATAAAACTGAAATTCATTAAACGAATAAATATGAGTTTATTAAAAAAAATATTTGGGAAAAAAGAAAATCCAATAATCACTTATGATGACTTTTGGAATTGGTTCCTTGAACACGAAAAATCTTTTTTTAAAATAGTTAAAAAAGGAAAAAATATAGAGAAGGATTTTTTTGATAAACTGTCCCCTAAACTTGATGAGTTGAATGATGGTTTTTTACTCCTGACGGGAATGTATGATGATAACACAGCCGAATTAATTATAACTCCTGATGGTATTATAAAAAATATAGTATTTGTTGAAGAACTTGTAAACGTTGCACCTCAGATTTCAGGCTGGAAATTCACAGCTTTAAAGCCACCTACTGCGATAGATAAATTCAGTATCAATATGTCAGCTTATATATTTGACACTGAAAGTTTGTTTTTCTATCCAAACGACAATCCCAACTATCCGGATGAAATTGACATTTCAATCGTTCATCTGAACTATAAAGAAGAAGATAAATCAATAATTACGAATGGCATATATATCTTTCTTGATAACTACCTTGGTGAATTGAATGCAGTAACAACAATTGACAATCTTAGGGTAATTGGAAAACCGGAAGCTGAAAAAGAACTAATTCCAATTGATAAACTCAAGGCTTTTTTAATATGGAGGCAAAAGGAGTTTCTCGAAAAGTATGAAGGTGAAAGGTATGATACCGAGAATGACAACTACTCATCTATGGAAGCTAAACTAAAGAACGGAAGTCCTCTTATTGCCATCATCAATACAACATTATTAGAATGGGACTGTAAAGCATCTCATCCATGGATATTGAATTTTGAAATGAAGTATGATGGATGCAATTATAACGGAATGCCTGACCCTAAAACATACGAATTCTTAAACAGTCTGGAAAATGAAGTGATAGAAAAACTTAAGGATTTTGATGGTTATTTAAATATTGGCAGAGAAACAGCAGAGAATTCCAGAAAAGTTTTTTTTGCTTGTAAGGACTTTAGAAAACCTTCAATAGTAATGTACGAACTAACAAAGAAATATTCCGACAGAATTGAAATAAGCTATGAAATTTATAAAGATAAATATTGGCAAACGTTTGACAGATTTATTCCTGATTGAAAAATTAAATGGCTGCGACAGATATTATCACTTTCTCGCTAATTTCAAAAATGGGATTACTTTTTCGTTTACACTAAACTTAATACCATTATTTTAGAAGTTGATAACTGGAATGCTGTAATTCTTTCATCACTTGAAAATTTTATCGGATAACAATAGTTTAAAATAGTATTTTTGTACTTAAAAAAACTATATGGTTTAGAATATACTAATTATAAACTTTGTTATAACTAATATTATGATTGAAAATGAAAGGAATAGATAAAATTGATGCCGATAAATTATAAAAAAGAAAACCAATGAGAAGAATAGTTATCTTTGTTACTGTTATCATTTTTTTTACTTCATGTAAAAATAATGATGTTGTAACAAACAGTCTGTATTGCTGGAATCAAAGAGATAGTTATGACGTTTTTTCAAAAGATGAAACCAAAGCTATTTTTGACAATGGTATTAAGAAAATATATTTCAGGCTTTCAGATGTTGTCTGGAATAAAGAATACCATGCTGAGCCGGTAAATATAAATAAATTACCTTTAAACCATGCGATTGCGAATTATGCCGAAATTGTTCCCTGTATGTTTTTTACCAATGAGGTAATGATAAAAAGCACAAAAGATGAGTTGGAGTTCATGGCTCAGAAAATTGCGATGAAAGTGAACAGTGATTCTGTTCATGAGTTTCAGCTTGATTGCGATTGGTCAGATGAAAGCAGAGAGCATTATTTTTATTTTATTCAAACTTTAAAACCTTTGCTGAATTCAAATATATGCTTAACAGCTACTATCAGACTCTATCAGTACAAATATCCTGATAAAGCAGGAATACCACCTGTAGACAGAGGAATGCTGATGCTTTACAACTTTAATATTCCCAAAAAATACGATGCTAAGAATGCCATTTTTGAGTTGGACGAAGCAAAAAAATATATGGGAAACAAACACTATAAACTACCTCTTGATTTTGCAGTTGCACATTTTAAATGGAGGATATTGTATGATATTGATAATACGTTTATTGCTTATGTAAATCAGTCAGATGCTGATATTTTAATTGAAAACTCAGTTTCATCCGCTAATAATTCTGTATATATTATAAACAATGATGTATCAATAGAAGGCTATTTTGCAAGAAAAGGACAGAAACTGGCAATACATCAGGCAGATTATAAAACACTTAAGCAGTCTTACAGCTTAATAAAAAAACTTAAAAATACCAGAGAATATGCAATTGCTGTTTTTGATATGAATGAAACTACTGTTAAATACTTGTTGTCAGATGAAAGTCTTTTCAAAGAAATCAATCATTAGTATACTGATAATTTTATTGATATCAGTGAATCTGCATTCTTTTGCATGTGGGTATTATCCTTATGAAAATGAGTTTAGGATTTGTAGTTTTGATGCTAATTTTTTTAATTTTAAAGAGCTGAATGCATTTTCACTGCAATCTGATTATCTGAATGGAGACATCAGCACCGAGCAATACAACTGGAAACAAAACATTGATCAGTGGTATCAGTACTGCAATAGCAAAAAAATCAAAAAAGATGACATCTACAATGCATTGTATTCGCATCAGACACTGGATGTAAAAGTGAATACCTTTATTAAATACATCAGGGAAAATAGAAAAGAAGCCTATAAATATTTAAAAGAACTTTTGTATTTAGAACCGGATGCTCATAAATTTAAAAGCGATAAACGTCAGGTTTTTAGAGAAAAATGGGATGCTTTTTCAAAAAATGATAATTATTATTACGGGTACAATTCTTCTGCATCTGTCTCGATTGAACTGGAACTTACGGAAGTGCTGGGAAATATTAAAAATTGCAAAGATAAATTTATATTAAAAAGATGGGCCTATCAGGCTGTTGTTGCTGCTTATTACCAATCAAAACCACTCATTGTAAAAGAATTGTTTGAAAAATATTTCAGCAGAATCAACAGAAGCTGGATAGATAATTCAGCTCAGCATTATTATGCTCTTGTTTCTGAAAATAAAAATGAACTCATGCTTGAATGTGTTATTCATGGTTTTGATAAACTGGCAAGAAATATTGAACTGCTTACATATACGAAGGACTTTGATGATAAATTTGCCGGAAAATTGAATGATACAACACGTTCATATTACTATTTTGTAAAATGTGTCAGAGAATACGGAAGAGGACTTCCATATCTAAAAAAGATTTACCAATTAAATCCCACCAATAAATATTTAGACTTTTTATTAAACAGGGAAATAAACAAAATTGAAAATTGCTTGCTAAGACCTGTCATTGTATCAAATAATGAATATTTTTTATTTCAAAAGGATGATGCAGAAACGGCTTTGAATAACTATAAAAATGATCTGGCTTATACAGCTGAATTTTTGGCATTTGTAAAGAAAATAAAAAAGAAATCTTTATTCCATGATATTGTTGTTACCTATACTGAATACTTACTAAAGAAAAATACGCATAGTTTTAATCCTGAGAAATATAAGCATATTCCAAACCAGTATTTACAAGCAAGAATCATAGATTTTTTGATTAATTTTGAAGAAAAGTCAGCATCAGGTCAATACAAAGATGATTTAGTTTATATATTTAAAAATGCAGAATTAATTGATAAGGATGAATCATATAGCAGCATGTATTGGGATGATAGCTGGCAACATAATAAAGTATATATGAGGCAGCAACTGGGTCGTAACCTTGGGTTTTTTATGACCCGATACGCAAAACACAGGTCTGAAGGCTTTTTGCTTACTGCCAAAAGTCAGTTTCCTCAGAATGAATGGTATCCTTTTTATGGACAATCAATCTATATAAATCTTTATGAAAAAGCAAGCATTGATGACTGTACAAAAATACTCAGTATATTAGAACAAAGGTCGAATGATAAATATATAAAATTCTTACAGTCAGATGAAATTAATCATGAGAAAATTCATTATTGTAACGATTTTACAGTCTCACCCGAAGGAAGCTATGATACCATCAAAATATTGGATATCATAGCACAGAAATATGTTTGTCAGGAAAAATTCAATCAGGCAATTGCAGTATATAAAAGATTCCCTAAACAATACTGGCATAAAACTTGTCAGGAAATGCCGTTTGTACTTAATATGTACAATGCCACCAATCCGTTCGGGAATTATAATATCAGTTTTTTCAATAAACTGACCTTCCTTCAACAGTTGGTAGATTATTTAAGAATCTTACAAAAAAATCCAAACAACCCACTGATTAATTTTTATGTTGCAAATGCATATTATTCCATGTCTCAGGCTGGTTGTTTCTGGTATATAGCATGTCCGTACAACAGTTGTGAAAGCTTTGATGAAGCAAGGGAATCAAAATTCTTTAATAAATCAGCTTTACACTTCGAAAAGGTTATTAAGTATAGCAGAGATGAAAAAATAACTTCGGCTTCCTTGATGGCATTGAACTGGATGGGGCAGCTGAATCAAAAAGAGCTTAATAAGAGTAAATTCGGCCTTTACCGGAATGTTATAAGCAACTGTGATTTGTATACGGATTATTTACAGGCCTTATCATCTTCCTTTCAATCAACAATACATATTAAACCTACAAAGGCTTTATTGATTAAATTCAGGAATTCAAAATGGGCTGATAATAACTAAATATAATCCTGGCTTTTATTCAAATTATGTAAAACAGTTTATAGATTTTAACAATAAGCTAATTGTGAAAAATAATATTTTGCATTAATTTGTATTCGAAATTTTGGGATTGGAAAACTATCGGTAATTTTAAGTTTTGGCGATTCGGCAAAATAGCGTAATTTTGCAAATTAATCAGAATAACAATATTATACATACATAATTGCAATGGATAGAAAATACAGAGAACCAGAAATATTGGAGAATATAGAAATTATAGATGCCGGCAGTGAAGGTAAAGCCATTGCAAAAGTGGATGATATGGTTATTTTTGTACCTTTTGTAGTGCCCGGAGATGTAGTTGATTTGCGCATCATCAAAAAGAAAAAAACTTTTGCAGAAGCTAAAGCCATTAAAATTCATAAATATTCTGATAAAAGGGTGACTCCGCTTTGTTCTCATTTTGGTATTTGTGGCGGATGTAAATGGCAGGCTATGAAATATGAGGAACAATTGTATTACAAACAAAAACAAGCTGAAGACAATTTGCAACGAATTGGTAAAATTGATACCAGTTGTATGAGCCCTATCCTTGCTTCTGAAAATAAATATTTTTATCGGAATAAACTGGAATATACTTTCTCAAGTAAGCGATGGTTGCTGGATGGAGAAGTTAGCGATGAAAACGACCGAGAATCTATAAATATGAATGCCCTGGGTTTTCATATTCCACAATTGTTTGATCGCGTGCTTGATGTAAATAAATGCTATCTGCAAAAGGATCCTTCCAATGGTATTCGTGATGCTGTAAAGGAATTTGCTCTTGCCAATAATCTTACATTTTTTGATGCTCGAAAATGGGAAGGCTTCCTGCGCAATCTTATTATCAGAACATCCACTACTGGTGATGTCATGGTTATTTTGATTGTTAAAGATGACAGGCCCAAAGTAATTACCCGTATTATGGATCTTTTGAGTGAAAAATTTCCTCAAATTACATCCCTGATGTATGTAGTAAATAATAAAAAAAATGATACTATCGGGGATCTGAATATTCAGCTTTATAAAGGGAATCCTTTTATCCTCGAAAAGATGAAAGCTTACAAGACAGGGAGGGAGCTGCAGTTTATCATAGGACCCAAATCTTTTTACCAGACTAATTCTGAACAAGCATATAATTTGTATAAAATAGCCGCTGAATTTGCTGATTTAAAAAGCGAAGAGGTTGTATATGATTTATATACAGGCACTGGTACCATTGCCAATTTTATAGCAGGAAGTGTTCAGAAAGTTGTGGGAATTGAATATGTTCCTGAAGCGATTGAAGATGCTTACCGCAATTCTGTTCATAATTCTATTAACAATGTTTTCTTTTATGCAGGAGATATGGTAAAAGTGTTGACGGATGATTTTATAAAAGTTAACGGAACACCCGATACCATCATCACCGATCCTCCAAGAGCCGGTATGCATGAAAAAGTTGTACAGCAAATCCTGAAAGCAAATCCTAAAAAAATAGTTTATATCAGTTGTAATCCTGCTACTCAGGCACGTGATATTGAATGGATGAGCGAACAATACAAGGTCGAAAAAATTCAACCTGTTGATATGTTTCCTCATACCCATCATGTTGAAAATGTGGTACTATTATTGAGAAAATAGTTTTTAAAGTACAGATAGATAATAATGTTCATAAAGTGAATAATCTGAGAGCAAATAAATTCATTTTTTATTTTAATTGCTCTCTCATTTTTTCTCTTCATCTTTTAGTCTCTGCTTCCCTATGTCTCATTCTTATTATCACTCAAGCGTTCAATCGCTCCCTCGCTTTTCTTCGCTCACTCACTCCCTCGCCTTTTTTCTCACTCTCGCTTTTCTTCGTTCTTTCGCTCCCTAGCAATTACTTAATCTCCAATTCTTAAATAAATGAGAGGTCAGCCACAGGTATACAATACATTAGAAAAATTAGGAATCAAATTCGATTATTACGAGCATCCGCCTGTACCTACTGTAAAGGAAGCTGCAATATATTGGAAGGATATTGAAGCGGCACACTGTAAGAATTTGTTTTTCCGCAATCACAAAGGAAACCGCCACTTTCTTGTTCTATTGGAATTCTATCAAAATCTGGATATTAAAAGTTTAGAAGCAAAGTTGAAACAGGGTAAGATTTCTTTTGCTTCTGATGAAAGGATGATGAAACATTTAGGATTAACTGCCGGTTCTGTTTCTCCATTCGGATTGATTAATGATCAAAAACATGAAGTCATCGTCTTTATTGACGAGAATTTACAAAAAACTAAGAAAATCAGCTTTCATCCCAATATTAATACAGCTTCGTTGGTGATTAGCTTTGAAGACTTTATGGTGTATATGAATACAATAGGGAATACCTATTCCTTTCTGAATTTATATTGAAATCGATTCTTCCAATTCAGCAAACAGATTTACCATTAGCAAGATTAAGGATTCCGCTTGAAATGTTTCATTTCCATAGGAATTACCAATGACATTTCTACATATCCTTTATATTCGCCATTTTCATACCATGGTGTCTGGTAAATCATTTTCTTAATGCCATTTTTTTCAATTGTATATGCATTTGTATTTTCATTAATTAACATATTTGCCAGCATAGTTTTGGCAGGTTCCGGATGACAGTTTAATACATTCGTTCCTATCAAACCTTCAGCACCGTATTTTTCAAAAGTAGCAGCTGATTTTTTATTCATATAAACTATTTTACCTTCCGTGTCGCATACAGTCACGGCAACAGGAAGTTCATCATACCAATTGGTTTCCATTTTCTATTATTTATTAATATTAAAAACAAAAGTCTTTGAACAATATTAAAATCATCAGAGACTTTTGTTTTTATAAACATTACTAATTTATATCCATTTTACAAGATTAAAATCCTGGCGATGTGGCAAATTTACATTTTTGGGATACATCCTGAAAGAATAATCAAAAACGCCTGCTGTATTTGCAGGAATATCACAGTTGAAAGTTAGGATATCATCAGCAATTCTGTTCATTGTCATTTCAACAACCATCAGTGGTTTTTTCACTTCATCGTTTTCTTTTTGTCCAAAAACAACCTCAATTCCCAAATCAATTCCTGTTAGCTCATTTAAATTTATCTTAATTTCAGCTTTAAAATTATCACCCAACATCAAAGAATGCTGAGTTGCATCAGGGAATTCGACAGATAAAACTTCTATACTATCCCAGCCTCGTAATACTTTACGTTTCCATTTTGAAATTTTCCTTGCAATCAGAAAGTTATCATTCTGAAGCAATTCCGTACGAGTTATTAACTTATTGTAATATTTATCGAAATAGTCATCCAGTTGACGTTTCATTGTAAAATGAGGTGCTATTTCAGCAATTGTATTTTTAACATATGCGATCCATTTAGCTGGAAGCTTATTTTCATCTTTTTCATAATAAATCGGAATAATTTCATCTTCAAAAATACTATACAATGTTTCAGCATCTAATTCGTTTTGGAAATCCTGATTTTCATATGTTTGTTCTTCTTTCAGTGCCCAACCGGCATCTGATTTAAAACCTTCGGCCCACCAACCATCTAAAACGCTAAAATTAACCACACCATTCATAATGGCTTTTTCGCCACTGGTTCCCGATGCTTCAAGTGGTCGTGTCGGTGTATTAAGCCAAATATCAACACCTCTGATGAGATATTTTGCCAGTTCAATATCATAATTTTCCACAAAAGTTATTTTACCAATAAACTCAGCTTGTTTTGATATTTCCATGATTCGTTTGATCAAATCCTGACCGGCTTTATCGTTGGGATGTGCTTTTCCGGCAAAAACAAACTGAACAGGCTTACCTGCATTGTTTACAATCTTAGATAAACGCTCAAGGTTTGAAAACAATAAATGTGCACGTTTGTAAGTTGCGAACCTTCTTGCAAAACCAATCGTAAGTGCATTTGGGTTAAATGCATCCATCATTTTAAATATCAACTTTGGATTATCATTCCTTTTGGTCATTTCATCTTTCAATCGAATGCTTAGATAATCAACTAATTGTTGTTTCTGTTTTAACCTCTTATTCCAAATGATATCATCAGGGACATCAAGGATTTTTTTCCAGTAAAATGGATTTGATTGATCGCTTATAAATCCTTCTCCAAAAGCTTTATGATATAATTGCTGCCAGGATTTTGAGGCCCAGGTAGGAAAATGAACACCATTGGTAACATACCCAACATGTATTTCTTCCGGGAAATAGCCTGGATATAGTTTACAGAACATTTCCTGAGAAACTCTTCCATGAATACGACTTACACCATTAACTTCCTGTGAAAGTTTAAACGCGAGTACACTCATTGAAAATTTTTCGTTTGCATCATTTTCCACAAATCGACCTAAATTCATAAATTGATCCCAACTAATATTTAGTTTTTCTGCAAAATAAGGCATGTAAACCCTCATTAAATCTTCACTAAAAGTATCGTGTCCTGCAGGTACTGGTGTATGTGTAGTAAACAATGTTGAAGCACGAACTACTTCAACTGCCTCTTCAAAAGCCAGTTTTTCATTTTGAATGTATTTCATCAGACGTTCTAGTGTAATAAAAGCTGCATGACCTTCATTACAATGATATATTGAAGGATTTAGACCCACAGCATCAAGCATTTGAATACCACCAATACCCAGTAATAGCTCTTGTTTTAAGCGGTTTTCCCAATCTCCGCCATACAATCTATGAGTTACTGAGCGGTCTGCATCTGAATTATCTTCGATGTCTGTATCCATTAAATATAATGGAATCCTACCGACATCGACTCTCCATATTTTGGCAAACAAGGTTCTTCCGGGTAAGCCAAAACTTATTTTTAACCACGCACCATTTTCATCCAAAACAGGAATTAAAGGTAATTGTGAAAATTTTTGAGGCGTATAATTGGCAATCTGATCTCCCGATATGGAAATATTTTGTTGAAAATAACCATAACGGTACAACAAACCTATTCCAACCATATTTACATTGCAATCACTGGCTTCTTTTAAATAATCACCGGCAAGCATTCCCAGACCGCCCGAAAATATTTTCAATGTATCATGCAATCCATATTCCATGCTAAAATAAGCAATTTGCTGTTTAGGTTTTTCTTTTGCTTTGTCCATATAAGCATCAAACTGAGCTGATACTTTTTTAAGTTTAGCAATAAATTTTTCATCTTTCTCCAATGCTTTTAAAGCATCCATTGAAAGTGCTTCCAGTAATGCTATCGGATTATATTTTAATTTTACCCATAACTTTGGATCAGCCATTTCAAAAAGTTCAGATGCCTCATAATTCCATGTCCACCATAAATTTTTTGTTAATCGTTGAAAGCTTTCCAGATTTTCTGGAATACGCTGTTTAATTAGTATTTTTTTCCATTCAGGAGTCCATTCTTTTGTTTTCTGAGCTGAATGTTGAATTTCTTTTTGTTTTTTATTTATAAATAATTCAGATCTGGATAAAGCTTTACTCACTGCCAAAGAATAAGTATTATGATAATATGTAATCAGATTTTTCCATAATGCAGAACGAGAAATTTCAAAAGATTGTTTTCTGATTTCAAGCATATTTTCAGGAGTTTTTAAAGAACAACTAAAAATTGTATTTGTAATTTGATCAACGACTTCTATATCATTGGTATCAGTTCTATCAATTACATTGATACAGGTTTGAGATAAATCATGATCAGTTTTAATCCATAATCCAAAGCCGGCAAGTGTTGTAGTTATTGTAGGAATATGAAAAGCGAGACTCTCCATTGGAGTATATCCCCATGGTTCATAATAAGATGGAAAAACTGATCCATCAAAACCAATCAAAAAATCGTAATAATCCATATTAAAAATACCATCATTGCCATTTAAATATGCAGGTATAAAAAAGATTTTAACTTTATCTTCAGGCGAATTATTTAATCCGTTTTTATGGATATATTCCAGCACAGGATCTTTATCAGCATCGTACAAACGATGCGTAAGGTATTTATTGCTTATAGGATTATCAAAATCAGGTTTTCCTAATCTTTCCAGTAAATCATAATTTAAACCAGCCTGATGAGCTGGAACGGCAATTACAGCAATGATATTCCTGTTTAAATTCTTGGTTTTATTAAGTTTACCCATGGCATCAATAAATAAATCAATACCTTTATTTTTAAATTCATATCTACCCGAATTGACGATCAATAGACTTTCTTCATCTAATTCCTGATTTGTCAATGCACTAAATACTGAAAATATTTTTTTACGAGCTTCAGCTCTTCTATCAGCAAAATGCTCATTATCCGGCACAAAAGAATCCTCAAATCCATTGGGAGTAACAAAATCTACTGCTTTCCCAAAAAATTGTTTACATTCATTATTAGTAATTTCACTAACAGTAGTGAAACCATCTGATTCTATTGCTGATAATTTTTCAAGTGAAAATTTAGAAACTACTCCAAATTCTTTAGATATTATATCAGCATTATAGGAATTCAGATTCTGATACAATGGTAATCCGTTTCCTGCAATACAACGACCCAGCACTGTCGCATGAGTAGTAAAAACAGTAGCAATCTGAGGCACAAACTTTTTAAGATACAATATGCCTGTTCCAGTCATCCACTCATGGAAATGAGCAATAATTTTATCGTTGGCATTTAAATTATAATCATAAAAGCTTTCAATAATTTTTGCTGTTGCATAACCAAATAATGCAGGTTCTATATAATCCCATTGACCTGACAATGAGTCTAATTTATAATGTTCCCAAAATTCAGCAAAAACTTTATCTTTATCAGCAAAATAATGTGTGAAATCAACTAACAAAGTAATAGGATTTCCTGCAATATTCCATCGTCCGATTCTGAATCGCAGACCATTGGCTTCAGCTTCTTCCCTCCATGATTTATATAAATACTTATCTTCAGTAAACTCAGGATTTGGAGTATTTCCCATCCAGATATCCGGTCCTATCACCATGTAATTATCCTTATAATCATTTACTACACTTAATGCTTTGGTTGATAATACAGTGTAAATCCCTCCTACTTTGTTGCAAACTTCCCAGCTACATTCAAATATATAGTCAGGTTTTAATAATTGTTCTGTCATAAAATTCGATTTCTATTCTTATTTTTTATTTTTTAAAAAGATTATTCTATTAATTCTAAAGATAATAGTTTAATGTGCCGGGAATTATAAAAATTCAATAGCTCCGCATTAAAAAGGCGGAGCTATTAAACCAATACAATTCATAAAATTTATTTTAGCAAATTTTACTTTCAAAGCGAAACTAATTTATATACTTTTTCACTTCTTTAAGTATTTTTTTCCTTGCCTGATCTATTTCAGTTTTAGTTAATTTTGATAAATCAAAAGCAATCAGGTCTTTTTGCATAGCTGTAGAAAGTGCATCAATTACGGTTTTACGGAGTTCTTTTTTAGTACCTTTCAATGCAATTGCGATAGTGTCTGTAGTAAAACTCTTTAGTAGTTTTTTAAGTTCTGATTCTTTTAATTCAGAAATTGCATTTATTGTCAATACTTTAGACTTTTGATCTATTGTTTTCGTTAAGCTTGGTTTTATAGGTTTTGTAACAACAGATTCCTTCTCCTTTAATTTTGAAATTTCTTTAGTAGTTTTGATTTCAATATTTTCGATAGGTAAGGAAGTAATATCATATAGTTTATCCACTCTGATGATAAAATCAGACAATACATTCATATAGTTTATAAAGGCCTCATAAGGAGTCCCGTATGGATTAAAATACTTATGAACATCACCATCAGAGAACCATTTTGTGCACATATAATAAAAATGATCAGAAGTCTGCAAATATCTCCATTCCACTAATAACTTAAAATCATTAATTGCTTTTACTTTATGTTCAATTGCATATACAGCATCAAAAGCTTCATCCTGCAAATCGTTACCTAACCATGCAGTTAAATCTCGTTCTTCGTCAGCCCATGAAATGGGCTGTGGAACATAGATAGCACCTACAGGTTGAAGAGCGGCTGACACCTCTGATGGAGTATTGAAAGTAAAATTTGAATGAGAAAAAACTCTTGCAGGCAATGCACGCATGAAATCAAAAATACCTGTTTCTGCCCATTGATGTTCTCCAAAAGTCTCATAATCCATAAACAAATTGATAACTTCTTGATTTTGATCAATTGTATTGATCCAATCTACAAATTTTTCAGAGGTAAGAGGCCAACCTTCCCAGCTTTGTTGAGAGAAACGAAAAGCAATATCATCACTTAATTGAAAATTCTTAAGTAATAATTTCAATTTTGGATTTATTGCATTACAATACATAAAATTAGGGCTTTTCCATCCTAAAATATGTTTGGCACCTTCAGTAAGCATGGTCTCAAATCCCATCTCAGCAACCATTTCGCCGATACCATCGGAATAAATTAATTCAGTATTCCTGAATGTTTTCGGAGTTAATCCAAATAATTGTTGAATCTTATTTCTGTGTGCCAATACCTGGGTTGTAAACTCATCTTTACTTTTTAAAGCGGATAATGAGTGTGTATATGTTTCAGATAAAAATTCTACACAACCGGTAGCAGCCAAACGTTGAAAACTTTCAATTACATCCGGAGTATATTTTTCAAATTGATCCAATGCAGTTCCTGAAATTGAATAACTAATTTTGAACCTACTTCCGTATTCCTGAATTAAATCATATAATAACTGATTGGTAGGTATATAACACTTATCAGCTACCCTTCTTGCAATATAACGATTTTGAAATTCATCAAAATAATCATGATTTTTACCGATATCAAAAAATCGATACGTTCTCAAGCGGAAGGGTTGATGAACCTGAAAATAGAAACAAATTGACCTCATAATACTTGAATTTATATTTTATAATTTAATTTTTGTGTAAAACTTTTATATACAGATCTTTTACTGATTTAGCTGCATTATCCCATTTCATATTATCTACTTCATCTTTACCATAATGGATAAACATTTTGGATAAAGCATCGTAATGTAACAATCCATAAATGGCATCAGCCATAGCATCAATATCCCAAAAATCGATTTTTAAGGCATATTTCAAAACTTCAGAAACACCGGATTGTTTAGAAATCACTACAGGAACATTCGAGCGCATAGCTTCCAACGGAGAAATTCCAAAAGGTTCTGAAACAGATGGCATTACATATACATCACTCATCGAAAACATTCTGTCTACATTTTCAGCATCCAGAAAGCCTGTAAAATGAAATTTATTCGACATCCTTAATTGAGCAACACGCCTTATCATTCTGTTTAGCATATCTCCGGAACCTGCCATTACGAATCGAACATTTGGATCTTTTTGTAATACTTTGTAAGCTGCTTCCACAAAATAATCAGGTCCTTTCTGAAAAGTAACACGGCCTAAAAATGTTACTATTTTTTCTTCAACATGCTTTTCTTCAAAATTATAATCAGAAATCGAAGATGGTTCAACTGCGTTATGCACAGTTATAACTTTTTCAGGAGAAATCCCATAACGCTCAATAATAATATTCCTGGTAAGGTTACTTACAGCAATTATTAAATCTGCCACTTCCATCCCTTGTCTTTCAATATCATATACATTTTGATTAACATTCTCGCCGGAACGGTCAAATTCAGTAGCATGAACATGAATTATCAATGGTTTGTTGCTTATTTTTTTTGCTGCAATACCTGCTGGATAAGTTAACCAATCGTGTGCATGAATAACATCAAAATTATTCTGAGAAGCAATAGTACTTGCAACCAATGCATAACGCTGTACTTCTTCCATCAGATTTTTTCCGTATTTACCCGAAAATTGATAATTGTTTTTTAATATTGAATCATGAGTTGTGCTACCTACAGCCACTCTATTATTTATAATATTATAGAATTCATCCGGAGAAAGGTAAGGTACCAGATTAGAGCCTACTTCAATATATGAAATATTATCCCAATAATCCTTGTAGATTGATTGTTTAATGTCAATGGAAACATCACTTGCATTTACCAGACTGACAGCTTGTTGATTCTCGTCTCCATAAGCTTTTGGAACCACAAAAACAACTTCAACCCCCTGATGTAAAAGACCTTTTGTCAACCCAAAACATGCTGTACCTAATCCTCCTGTGATATGTGGCGGGAATTCCCAACCGAACATTAAAACTTTCATCGTTATATATTTTAATAATGAGTTAATTCTGAATTATAAAAAACACTGATAAATTAATAAGCTTTCAGCATTTAATAAACTATTGTTATAATTCATAACTCATAATTTATAATTCATTTTCGTATTTATCAATTAACCATTTAATTCTTAATAATTCAGCAACACTCCATGCCTGAGAAGGTGTACCTCCAGGAGCATGCGGAGGATTTCCATCATAAACTTCTGAAATTGAAGCAATACCATGTTCTTTCATTACTGGTTCAAATCCTTCATAAATATTTTTAATAAATGATAAACCACTTTTTCCGTAAATCTTCAGATAGCCTTCTACAAAATGACCTAACAACCATGGCCAGACTGTTCCCTGATGATAAGCGGAGTCTCTTTCTGACTGATTTCCATAATAAACATCTTTATAATCTGGACTTTGCGGAGATAAGGTTCGCAAACCTCTTGGGGTTAATAATTCTTTTTGAATTAATTTTAAAATAAGCTGACGGATTTTCTCACTTAAAGGGGTGTAAGGCAAAGAAGTCGCAAAAACCATATTGGGTCTGATACTCCAGTCTTTAAAATCGCCATCTACATAATCTGCCAAATATCCCTGGTCTTTGCACCAAAAACAATCTTTGAATGAAACTTTAATTTGGTTCGATAATACTTGCCATTCTTTAACAAATTTATCATCTTTAGCTAACTGAGCAACTTCGATAGAAAACATAATTGCATTATACCATAAAGCATTGATTTCAACAGCCATGCCTTTTCTGGGAGTAACCGCCTTTGCGTTTACAATGGCATCCATCCAGGTTAATGCTTTACCTTGTTCGCCTGCATATATTAACCCATTATCAAGCATTTTAATATTTTGCAAATTCCCATCACGAAATCCTTCTAATATATTTCGCATCTTTTTACCATATTCTTTCCAGATTTTCCCCTGAGAATTTGTAAAGTCGGCATATTGTTGTAAAGTCCAGAAAAACCATAAAGGAGCATCTACTGAATTATACGCAGAATTAGAACCCTGTCCAATATTAGGAAATAATGGACCGTTCATTTCAGAAACCATAGTATCTATTACATCTTTACAGGTTTTATAATCATTGGTTACCAATGTTAATCCGGGTAAAGAGATGAAAGTATCTCTACCCCAGCGACCAAACCACGGAAAGCCTGCAATAATTTCTGTTTTTTTATTTTTTTTAATGATGAACTGTTGAGCCGAATTTTTTAAACAATTTTCGAAATTATCACGTGGAACCCTTTTTGAAACCTCATTTTGATAGAATCTTTTTAAATTTACCGGGTTAACCTCTTCAATTCCAGCAGAAAAGTATACACTTTCACCTTTTTCAATTTCAAACTCTAAATAACCCGGAACATATAAATCTTCAAGATAGTCGTAACCTCTTTCTTTTTCCTGCTGGTATTCAATATTGTAATACCAATCGGGAACATGAACATAATCAGCTTTTTTCGAACATTGCATAAAAAGATGAGAATAACCCTGATAGAGTTGCATTTTTACGCCGTTTTTGACCGATTCATAACGTTTATCAATAAAATGATTTGCTTTAGATAAATGATGTATATTTCTGAAAGCCAGAAATGGTTTCAGTTTAAGTTTCGTTTTTGAATGTGCTTCAACAAGTGTATATTTAATAATAATTCTATCTTCATTTTTAGAGAACAGCATTTCTTTTTCAAGTACAACTCCTCCAATTCTATATGTCAAAACAGGAATCGGTTCAGTTTCAAAACTTTGCAAATACTTATGCCCTTTTGGTATATAAGTTTCATTAGGATATTTATGAATACCTAAATTAAATTCAACGTCCTGTTGAATAACAGTTTCATCTAAAGAAGAAAGGAGTACATGATTCTCACCATCGATAAAAGGTTGAGGGACTACTAATAAGCCATGGTATTTTCGTGTATTACAGTTTATAATCGTAGTACTTGCATAAGAACCTGCCCTGTTGGAACGTACAATTTCTCTGTTTAATGAGAATGCTAAATTGACCAGTTGTTCTTTTGTGAAGGAAATATAGCTCATATAAAATAAATTTTTTAAATCTTCTAAAGCAATTATATTCGGAATTTTTATTTTCGTGAATAAAATTAATCAAATTTTTGACATATTAACAACTCTAATTGACAATTTGTTATTATTTTTTTGCTTTAAATAAAAAAATAAATTTACAAACCTCTTTTTCAGACAGATATTATACTATTTTTTTTAATCTGGATATTAATTTCATGTTCAAACAATAATTTAAAGTCTGTTTACGTAAATTCAATATTATTTATAATTTTGTAGTTCAATCTTTTCGTTCATGAATAAAATAAAAATCAATCTCTTAAGTTGTACCGGTTTAGTAATATTAACCTTATTTATTCTGCTTTCTTCATGCAGAAAAGAAGATGATTTTATCACAGATGCATCTGCAAAATTAAGTTTTTCAACAGATTCCGTTTTGTTTGACACAGTTTTTACAACATTAGGTTCAGTTACTAAGCGATTAATGGTATACAACCCCAATAATAAAAGTATTAAAATAACATCTATCTATCTTGGTAGTGCTTCCGCTTCAATGTTCAGAATAAATGTTGATGGTACTCCTGCACTTCAAATAAATGATATTGAAATAGCTGCAAACGACAGCATGTTTATTTTTGTAAAAGTAACTGTAAATCCAAATAATCAAAACAATCCACTCATAGTTTCCGATGATATCATTTTTGAAACCAATGGAAATATTCAAAGAGTAAGCTTAACTGCCTGGGGACAAGATGCCTATTACCATGTACCTGATTCTACATTACATTTTTCAGATGGTAGTACTTTAAAATACGGTTTTGCGGGTTGCAAAACACCATGGTTAACAAATAAACCTCATGTAATTTATGGTTATTGTGTAGTTGATTCTGACAGTACACTTGTAATTCCGGCAGGATGCAAAATTTATTTAGCGCCTAAAGCTGTATTATGGATTTATGAAGGAGGATCTTTAAAAGTGTATGGTTCTTTACACAATGAAGTATCATTCCAGGGTAGCCGTTTAGATATGCCATACCGTGATTTACCCGGTCAATGGGGTAAGATATGGCTTTCCAGAGGAAGTAAAGACAATGAAATTAACTATGCGGTAATTAGAAATGGCAGCGTTGGACTACAGGTGGATACAGTAGCAAATACAAATCCAACCTTAAAAATAAATAATACGATTATCGAAAACATGAGTGTTGCAGGTATTTTTGCACAAGGTTCCGTAATAAAAGCTACAAATACCATAGTTACCAACTGCGGTCAGTATGGTATTGTATTATCTATAGGCGGAAATTATGAATTTTTACAATGCACAATAGGTAACTACTGGAATTATGGACTTCGCAAATCACCTTCCCTTGTTTTAAACAATTATTACAAAGATGCCAATGAAGTAATCCAGTTAAGACCTCTTGAAAACGCTTATTTTGGAAATTGTATTATTTACGGAAATATAGACGAAGAATTATTGTTGGATAAAAATACAAATACTACTTTCAATTTTAAATTTGATTACTGCCTGATAAAAACGCAACTGAATACCAGCAATGCTTCAATTTTTGACCATTGCAAAATCAATATGAATCCACTTTTTTCAAATACAACTATCAACGATTTAAAATTATTAGCTGCATCTCCGGCAAAAGGAAATGGTAATCCTGCTATTGGAGTATTAGTTCCCATTGATTTAGCAGGAACTTCAAGATCTTCAACACCAAGTATAGGAGCTTACGAATAACAGATAATTAAAAAGTATAGGTATAAAATATTTTTTCAATCAAATAGCATTTTCCATATAAGATAAAAGCAGAAAAGAATTCAAAAAATAAATCCTTTTCTGCTTTTAAATTGTAGTAAATTAAATCTCAATTATTTGTTGAGTCTGCTTTTAAAGCATATTATCATTTATAAATTTATTTGTTTGTATTCAAAAAAGTTAATAAAACAAAAAACTAACTACTTACTTCCCCCCATTGCTTTCAACATAGCTATACCTATATCTGCTGGAGAATCAACAACATGAACACCGCATTCTCTCAATATTTCTTTTTTAGCTTCAGCTGTATCAGCAGTACCGCCAACGATAGCTCCGGCATGTCCCATAGTTCTTCCTTTTGGAGCTGTTGCTCCTGCAATAAAACTAACTACAGGTTTACTGCCATGTTCTTTGATATAATATGCAGCATCTGTTTCCATATTACCACCAATTTCACCAATCATCACGATTGCATCTGTGTCAGGATCATTCATGAATAATTCAACAGCATCTTTAATAGTAGTTCCCGGAACCGGATCACCACCAATACCAATACTTGTTGATTGCCCCATTCCTATTTTAGTAATCTGATCAACAGCCTCATAAGAAAGAGTTCCTGAACGTGATACGATTCCTATTCTGCCGGGTGTATGAATAAATCCAGGCATAATACCAATCTTAGTATGGGGTGGAGTAATAATTCCAGGACAATTAGGTCCGATTAAGCGGGTTTTACGATTTTTAATATATTCTTTTACAGCAACCATATCTTTAACTGGTATACCTTCGGTAATACAAATTATTAATTCAATTCCTGCTTCTGCAGCTTCCATTATAGCATCAGCAGCAAAAGGAGGTGGTACAAAAATAATTGAAACATTTGCGGATGTGTGCTTTACAGCTTCAGCAACTGTATTAAAAACAGGTTTATCAAGATGAAGCTGACCGCCCTTACCAGGAGTAACACCACCTACAACATTAGTTCCATATTCTATCATTTGCGAAGCATGATAGCTTCCTTCTGAACCGGTAAATCCCTGTACCAGTACCTTTGAATTTTTATCGACAAGTATGCTCATATTTTTTTTTCGTTTTAAAGACAACAAAAATAAACGAAAATGGTTGAAAAAAATAAAAAAATAAAACTATTTGCTATTTTTTTAACAACAAACAAAAAAGCTGACGTACTTTTGTAAAAAAAATAACAACCATGTTTCCACAGGATACCATTTGTGCATTAGCAACAGCATCAGGGATAGCAGCCATCTCTGTTATCCGTATTTCAGGAGAAAAATCATTCGAAATATGCAATCAGGTTTTTCATCGAAAAAATAAAAAAACTGCAAATAATGAACTTAAAAGCCATCATATATATTTTGGTACAGTTAATAATGAAGAGGAAATTATAGACGAAGTACTTTTAAGTGTTTTTAAATCACCACATTCCTATACAGGAGAAGATGCAATTGAAATTTCATGTCATGGATCAACTTATATTCAGCAAAAAATACTTGAATTATTAATTGATAAAGGATGCAGAATGGCCAAACCAGGCGAGTTTACTATGCGGGCATTTCTAAATGGGAAACTAGATTTATCCCAGGCAGAAGCTGTAGCTGACTTAATTTCTTCACACTCCAAAACTTCACACCATCTTGCTTTGGAGCAAATGCGGGGAGGATTTTCGTCAAAAATAAAAGAACTCAGACAAGAATTGGTAAATTTTGCTTCTCTTATCGAATTAGAACTCGATTTTAGTGAAGAAGACGTTGAATTCGCAGACAGAGCTCAGTTAAGTTTTTTACTTTCAACACTTAAAAATGAAATATCAGCATTGGTAAACTCATTTGCTCTGGGAAATGTATTGAAACATGGCATTCCTGTTGCCATTATAGGAAAACCCAATGTTGGCAAATCAACTTTACTGAATTCTTTGCTCAATGAAGAAAGAGCCATTGTTTCCGAAATCCCCGGAACTACCAGAGATACTATCGAAGATACCCTTACCATAAATGGTGTCACTTTCAGATTTATCGATACTGCCGGATTACGCGATTCTTTTGATGAAATTGAAAATTTTGGTATTGAACGCACTTATCAGAAAATTGAACAAGCCAGCATTATTCTTTATGTTGTTGATATAAAAGAAACAAGCGTAGAAGAAATTAAAAAAGCATTAAAAGATTTTGACAATCACATCAAAAATAAAACCAAACGCTTTATTATTATTGCCAACAAAACAGACTTGTTGAACAAAGCACCTCAGCACTTTGCTGATTTGTTATCCATGGAAATTATTTTTATTTCTGCAAAAAGAAAAGAAAACATTAACCTTATTACAGCTACTCTATTGAAATCTGTTGCTACTGAAAACACAACCGATACTACTTTGATTTCAAATATCCGACATTACGAAGCGCTGCAAAAAACCAACGAAGCCATTCTACAGATTGAGCAAGGAATAGCAGCTAATATTAGCGGCGATTTAATCGCCATTGATATCAGAACAGCTTTACATCATTTAGGCGAAATCACAGGAGAAATAACCAGTGATGAAATTTTAGGAAATATTTTTTCCAGTTTCTGTATAGGAAAGTAATTACCTTTCCTTTATTTTCTAACTACCTCTATTTCTTTACTTTTTAACAATTTTTATTCTTTTTTTTGTTGCCCATTTGCTCTTTTTTGCTTATCTTTGTTGCCTGATTGTTGCCCAACTATTATATTTTAGTTGCCCGGCAACAAAAGGGGGAAATTATGACACATCAGGACACATACTGACACATCAGGACACATTAAGATATTTATAGACAAATACAGACACCATGAGCAGCAACCTTATTTTTAAGAAAAATTGCGAGTTTTGCGGCAATGAATTTGAAGCAAAAACACTTTTTACTCGCTACTGTTCCCATACTTGTAATCGTAAACATTACAAGAAACTCAAAAGGGAAAAAGAAATCCAATCCGTAAAGGCAGAAAACACCATCCCAGACCAGGAGCCTAAGAATATAAATTTAGGTATTCAACTAAAAGAATTTCTCAGTGTTGAAGAAACTGCCACCCTGCTTGGTGCAAGTCGAAGCACCATCCAAAGGCTTATTACTAAAGGCAGTATAAAAATTGCTAAACTCGGTCGCAGAACCATTGTAAAAAGAACCGAAATTGATAAACTCTTTATATAATCAGCTATGAATGTAACATTACGCCAGAGGCAAAAAGGCAACAAGATTAGTTTATACCTTGATTATTATCATCAGGGCAAACGCCAATATGAATATTTACAACTCTACCTCAGCCCGGAGCCTGAAAAAGGTAAGTTGAAAAAGGAAGAAAAAGAAGAAAATCGTAAAATCCTATCTTTGGCAGAAGCCATCCGGTCAAAAAGACATCTGGAACTTCAAAATGGTATTTATGGTTTTCAGGATCAAGGAAAAATGAAAGGTAGTTTTGTCAGATACTTTGAATATCTGGCAGAAAAGAGAAAAGACAGTGAAGGTAATTATGCAAATTGGGATAGTACATTAAAACACTTGAAGAAGTTTGTTAAGTTTGATGTTACTTTTGCCCAGATCAATAAAAGATGGCTTGAAGATTTAAAGGAATACCTGCAAAATGAAGCCCGTACTCCTGCTAAAAAAGCCCTTTCTCAAAATTCTGCTTCATCTTATTACAATAAGGTCAGAGCAGCATTAAGAGAAGCATACAAAGAAGGCATCATACAGCGAAACCCTGCCGATGAAACCGAAGGCATTAAACAGTTAGAAACAGAAAGGGAATTTCTGACACTGGATGAATTACAAGCCATTGTAAAACATGAATGTGAAATTCCAATACTCAAACGTGCATTTCTTTTCAGTGTATTAACCGGCTTACGCTGGTCTGAC
Source organism: Bacteroidales bacterium (assembly GCA_049315385.1). Classification (GTDB taxonomy): domain Bacteria; phylum Bacteroidota; class Bacteroidia; order Bacteroidales; family JACABE01; genus JACABE01. The sequence continues at coordinate 8,917 of JBMOKG010000020.1, read as the reverse complement.
ATTTATAAACTGCGTTGGTCTGAGATACAACACTCCAATGAAATTGGTAATTACATACGTTTCACACAAAAGAAAACCAAGGGAGCCGAAACTTTGCCCATTTCAGAACAGGCAGTTGATTTATTAGGTGAGCGAACTGCTGCAAATGATCGTATATTTGCAGGATTAATTTACAGTGCTTGGCATAATATCAAATTACAGCAATGGGTAACGAAAGCAGGTATCAGCAAAACAATAACTTTCCATTGTGCCAGACACACTTATGCAACATTACAGTTAACTTTGGGAACTGATATTTATACAGTTTCAAAAATGCTCGGTCACAAGGACCTCAAAACAACTCAGATTTATGCCAAAATTATAGATGCACGCAAACAGGAAGCAGCCAACAAAATAAAATTAGATATATGAAAGTAAAGCCCATTATATTCGACAATATTCTTTTTGGTGTTTTAGCACCTTGGCGTAAAGAGAACTCTGATGAAAAAAGACTCAGAGAAATTCTGAACAACCAAATAAGAGTCAACAAAGATAATCCGGAGCATTTTTTCATAGCCTTATTAAATGCCTTAAAGGAATATTCAATAACCTTAAAAATAGATCATTTGCCGGACAAAGAAAGAATTGTAAACCTTGCAAAATTTGCAGTATTGCGTAATGATTTCAGCAATCTTACAATTCCGGAATTTTTTAACAAAGCATCAGAATTTTATTTTTACCTCATCCAAAACGAATGTATTCGCATTCGTGCTGCTATTGCAACATCCATTAGTAAAAGCAAAACCAATATAGATTCCGAATACCAGGTTGTCAGCTTATTGGAAAATCTGGAATATACAATTGAACAAATAGCGTTGAAAACAAACAACGACAGACTTAGTCTATACGTTCTAAATGCTGTTAAACTTTCCCTCTTTAGTTTGTATGAAGAAATCAAAATTGTTTTTCCTGACTTTATTGGATCAGAAGCATTAACTGAATATGAAATAATTAATTTTATTGTTCCGGATTTTGAAATCAATAAAAACATACCTGATACACTTGCTTTTACTTTTTCGCAATTCCTTTCATCGAAAGAAAAGGAAAAGAAAATTGTTCCTTCTGTTAGTGAAGTTGAAAAGAAAAATGAAAAACCTGAGTTCATTCCTAATAAATCAGATTTCCGAACTGGTTATAAAGGTAAATTATCTTTTGACGACATCCGCAATGTTGAATTATTTTCTGAAGTGGAAAAGAAATTATATGATAACGAATACATCAATCTTGAATATAACTTTACAAATAAACACAATAAGAAGAAAGAATTAGCTGCAATTTTCAAAATTCTGATTTCCAAAAAATATTTTAGGGATAAAAATTTTAAACATCACAATAAATTTAGGGATGCCGATTATCGTCAATACCTCGACCATCGTTATAATGTGGATACTTCTCAGCAGTTTCGCAAATGTACTCCGGTGGACATTGATTCAATAACTAATTCAATTTTTTGGCTCGATAATTTGTCATCCTGTTAATAAAACAGTATTTTGCTCTCAAAATACCTTTTCAAAATACCACCTTGTTTCCTTAACTATCTGTATTTTAATTTAATACACTATTTTCCAAAATACCGTTTTTTCCCTCTGTTTTCACTTCTTCATAATTTTACCAAGTCTTTGATACCCAAAGATGACTTTTGCGCAAAAGTCCATTTTATTAATAAATAATATTAAGTCAAATGGACGAAATTATTTTAAATGAATTGCATGAGTTAAGAAAACTCATCAATGAGCAGAATTTGCTCAGAAAAGAAGTACTCAATTTCGCTGAAACATGCAATTACCTTGATGTAAGCGAAAGCCACCTGTATAAGCTCACCAGCCGTAAGCAGATACCTCATTTTTGCCCCCAGGGTAAGAAACTCTATTTCAATCGCCATGAATTGGAAACCTGGCTGCAGCAAAACCGCCAGATTTCTACTGATGAGATTGAACAACAAGCCACTGATTATTTACTTAAAAATAAAAGGAGGTAGTAATTATGTGTTATACAAACAAAGGGCAATCGCTGCAAAAGATTGCCCCTTTAAAACTTCAAAAAATCTACTGTAAAATTAATCATTTTCAGTCACATAACAAAATTATTTCATATAAAAACAGGAGGTTTGATTATGCAAAATCCTGATAAAAAATCTGACAGTTTGTATGAAGATAACAATTCAGTTTCTAAAAACCAACAAAACAAAGATACTGATAATAATCTGAATAACAACAATCCTAATTTCGATTTTTCCAATTTTAAAGACACTGATTTCATGAATGAAGCTGATCAATTATCAAAGCAAAACAATGAAATCATGGAACACATTGGCATTTTTACAGCCAAGTCAGCTAATAAGTGGATTGAGGAAAGTAAGTCAAAACCCATTCAAAAAATGCTTTTTGGTGAACTTTGGTTCGAAAGAGAACTATGTATTTTGTTTGCTGATACCAATCTGGGTAAATCTATTTTGGCAGTACAGATAAGTAACAGCATCAGCAGAGGGATTAACATATCCGGTTTTAAACTCGAAGCTCCAAAGCAGAAAGTATTATATTTTGATTTTGAGCTTTCCGAAAAACAATTTGAAAGCCGATATGCTGTGAAGAACGAAGAACTCAAAATCTTTGAGAATCATTACAAATGGGATGATAATTTTATTCGTATCGAAATCAATCCCGATGCTGAAATTCCCGAAAATACATCTTTTGAAGTATTGTTGAACGAATCCTTAGAGAAATCTATAATTCTGCATGATGCAAAAGTATTGATTATTGATAATCTTACCTATTTAAAGACAGAAACCGAAAAGGCAAAAGATGCCTTGCCGTTGATGAAAGAGCTGAAGGCATTAAAAAACAGATACGGTCTTTCTATTTTAGCACTGGCACACACGCCCAAGCGGGATTTATCGAAACCTATTACCCGTAACGATTTACAGGGTAGTAAGATGTTGATTAATTTTTGCGACTCTTCTTTTACCATTGGCGAAAGCCATACCGACAAACACCTGAGATATTTAAAACAGATCAAAGCCCGGAATATCGAAATTCTGTATGATACAGATAATGTAATCGTTTGTCAGATAGAAAAAGCTGAAAATTTCCTCCAATTTGAACTATTAAACTATGGTTCAGAAAAAGAACATTTAAAACAGCTATCAGTAAATGACAAAGAAGAAAGAATTTCCGAAGTCTTAGAGCTTAAATCCCAGGGCTTATCCAATATCGAAATTGCCCGCAGATTTGGTGTTTCAGAAGGTTCTATTAGAAAATGGATTAAGAAAAATAATTCCAAATGAAAGGGTTTCTAAAAATTAGATTTTTCGAGACGAACAAGATTTTAAAACCGCAGTTTGCTATTGTAAATGAGGATTTTAAAATTGAAGTTCAACGAAGAAAAAGCAATTTTTTGAAGCCCGTATCGTACCATTCGTACCGCTCGTACCTAGTTACGAGTAGTACGAAGAGTACGAATAAAATCCGTTTAAATCCGCGTTTACGGAACGTATCCGCGTCATCAGCGTTACTAATTCTTTCTACCGTCTTTCGTCTTCAATCTATTAACTTAATAACCTAATAATCAATAACATAATACGCATGTTTAAATACACCTTACAACCATATAAAAACCTTTCTTCCAGAAACCTTTGCCCCCAATGTGGGAAGAAAGAGTTTACGCTATATATTGATTCAGAAACCGGAGATTTCATCCATCCAACGGTGGGTAGATGCAATCGTGAAAACAACTGTGGCTATCACTACAAACCCAAACAATTTTTTGAAGACAACAAAATAGAATCTTGTGATAGGTATGTTTATAATCCCAATCACAAACAAATAATTCAAAAAACAAAGGTGCCGGATTTTATCCCCTTCTCAATTTTTAAAGCAAGCCTCAAAAACTACGAAAACAACAATTTTGTCATTTTCTTAATCACAGTTTTTGGTGAGTTAACGACAAAGCATTTAATAGAAAAATACTTTATAGCCACCTCCAGACATTGGCAGGGCGCCACAGCATTTTATCAGATAGACAAGGAAAACAAAATCAGAACAGCCAAGGTTATACTATATAATCCGGTAACAGGTAAAAGACAAAAACAACCTTTCGACCATGTAAATTGGTTACATAGTATATTAAAATTAGATGATTTCGTGCTTTCCCAATGCCTCTTTGGAGAACACCTGCTCACTGACAAAACCAAAACTATCGCCATAGTCGAAAGCGAAAAGACAGCCATTATCGCTTCTGCTTATTTTCCTGATTTTATCTGGCTCGCTACCGGAGGTAAAAATAACATGAAACCTGAACTTTTCAAAAATCTGCAAAACCGCAAAGTAGTTTTCTTTCCCGACCTAAAAGCCTTCGATCTCTGGTCCGTAAAAGCAAAAGAACTGGGTTTAAATAATTATTCAATATCAGATTTATTGGAAACCAAAGCATCCGAAGAAGATAAGAAACAAGGCTTAGACCTTGCCGATTATCTCCTCAAATACAACCATAATCAATTCCATTTAAAAGCCTTAATCAAACAACAATTTTCCAAACTCCATCCAGAATGTTGGATAATAGACAAAGACAAAGATTTGAATTTAACCAATTACAACCTTCAGGTCCTCTGCGATTACCTCAACATCACTTACAATTTAAATATTACTCCGGAAGAGTATTATATAGCTTTCAAATCGATGTAGGTAACTGTTTGTAATTTCAGCAGGCCACTGAGCCCGCCGAAGTGTCCCCACCGTACCTATAGTCCCCCATTTAAAATAGGTGTCTGAGCTTTTCAAAGTATTTTTTTATTTTCTCTTAACATTCTCTTTTTATTTGTATTTTTGTCATTGTTTGCTAACAGTATATTAAATAGTACAGCAATGAAATCAGAAATTCAAAAAATAAAAACCAATATCTATAATACATAATGACGAAAGAACAAGAAAGAGATGAATTACACCGCACAATATGGCAAATAGCCAACGACTTACGAGGAAGTGTAGATGGCTGGGATTTTAAATCCTATGTGTTAGGTTTCTTATTTTACCGCTTTATTTCCGAAAACCTGACCTCTTATATCAACAAAGAAGAACAGCGAACTGGAAACAGCAAATTTGATTACACAAAAATTTCAGATAAAGATGCCGAGTTTGGAAGAGCCGACACTGTAAAAGAAAAAGGTTTTTACATTCTGCCTTCCGGCTTGTTTGTGAATGTGCTTAAAAAAGCTAAAACTGATGCCAACCTCAACGAAACATTGAGCAATGTTTTTAAGAATATTGAAAATTCTGCCAAAGGCACCGACAGCGAAGACGATTTACGTGGCTTGTTCGACGACATTGATGTCAACAGCAACAAACTCGGAGGAACAGTACAAAAGCGAAACGAAGTCTTGGTTAAGATAATTGAGTCAATCGGAAACTTAGATCTGGGAGATTATCAGGACAATACCAATGATACTTTTGGCGATGCCTATGAGTTTTTAATGACCATGTATGCAAGCAATGCCGGTAAATCTGGAGGAGAATTTTTCACCCCTCAGGAAGTTTCAGAACTGCTTACCAATATAGCAGTTGTGGGCAAAAAACAGGTAAATAGGGTTTATGATCCAGCTTGTGGTTCCGGTTCTCTTTTGCTCAAATTTGCCAAAGTGTTGGGAAAAGAAAATGTGTTACAGGGTTTTTACGGTCAGGAAAGCAACATTACTACTTACAACCTTTGCCGTATCAACATGTTTTTGCACGACATTAATTACGAAAAGTTTGATATTGCCCACGGCGACACCTTGCTGGAACCCAAACATTGGGACGACGAACCTTTTGATTGCATTGTTTCCAATCCTCCTTACTCCATAAAGTGGGAAGGTGATGCCAACCCTTTATTAATCAACGACCCTCGTTTTTCCCCTGCAGGTGTACTGGCTCCAAAATCAAAAGCCGACCTTGCCTTTACCATGCACATGTTAAGCTGGTTAGCTACTTCCGGCACAGCTGCCATAGTTGAGTTCCCCGGTGTGTTGTATCGCAGTGGTGCCGAACAAAAAATACGCAAATACCTGATCGATAACAATTATATCGATACAGTTATCCAGTTACCTCCCGATTTATTCTTTGGTACTTCAATTGCAACTTGTATTATTGTCCTCAAAAAAAGCAAAAAAGACAATGCAACGCTGTTTATTGATGCATCTGCTGAGTTTGTGCGTGGTGGTAACAAAAATAAATTGTCCGAAGCCAACATAAAAAAGATTCTGAATGCCTTTATCGAACGCAAAGACATTGAGCATTTTGCGAAACTCATACCCAACAGCAATATTGCCACAAACGACTACAACATTGCTATTAGCAGCTATGTGGAACAGGAAAACACCACAGAGGTGGTGAATATTCAAAAACTAAATACCCGTATTGCAGAAATCGTATTTAAACAAAACAAGTTAAGAACAGCCATTGATGAGATTGTAGCTGATTTAGAAGGAGATAATAAATGAACAATATAGAGAAACTTTTAGCACAACATTGCCCTGACGGCATTGTGTTCAGCGAATTAAGTGAAATAGGTGATTTTTACGGTGGGCTTACAGGAAAAAATAAAAATGACTTTCAAAATGGCAATGCAAGATTTGTAACCTATATGAATGTCTATTCTAACATTGCTGTAAAAACGGACATAGACATATTTGTAAAGATTGGTGAAAAAGAAAATCAAAATAGGGTTGAATATGGAGATGTATTATTTACAGGTTCGTCAGAAACACCTAATGAATGTGGCATGTCTTCAGTATTAACCGAAAGGATTACTGAGCCTCTATATTTAAATAGTTTTTGTTTTGGTTTTCGTTTGCATAATAAAGATTTGTTTTTGCCTGATTTTTTGAAATATCTTTTTAGAGATGATTGTATAAGGAAGCAAATTGGTCAAACTGCAAGCGGTGTAACAAGATTCAATATTTCAAAAAAACGATTTGCAAAAGTAATAATTCCCATTCCGCCCATTCCAATTCAACAAGAGATAGCTTATATCCTTGACAGCTTCACTAAGCTGGAGGCGGAGCTGGAGGCGGAGCTGGAGGCGGAGCTGGAGGCGCGACGCGCCCAATATACTTATTATAGAGCTAAGTTGTTGAATTTTAGTAATATAAATGGGGGGGGTACGAAATAATATGGTTAGAAATGCAAGAAGTTTTTGAGATGAAAAATGGTTATACACCTTCAAAAGTTAAAACAGAATATTGGACTAACGGCACAATACCTTGGTTTAGAATGGAAGATATTCGTCTAAATGGTAGAGTACTGTCTGACTCTATTCAGTATATAACTCCTGAAGCAGTGAAAGGTAACAGATTAATTCCTGCTGATTCAATTGTAGTATCTACTTCTGCTACAATTGGAGAACATGCATTGATAACAGTAGATTTTCTTGCAAATCAAAGATTTACATGCCTTACAAGAAAACAAAAGTATATTGACTTACTGAATATGAAATATTTTCAATATTACATGTATTTAATTGATGAATGGTGTAAAAACAATATAAATATTTCTGGTTTTGCAGGTGTAGATATGCCAAAATTTAAAAAATTAAAAATACCAATTCCATCTCTTTCCGAGCAAGAAAGCATTGTAGAAGTATTGGATAAATTTGACAGTTTGGTAAACGATATTTCATTAGGTTTACCTGCAGAAATTCAGGCACGCCGCAAGCAATACGAATATTACAGAGGTAAATTATTGGATTTTAAAAATATAAGTTATGGATAAATACACCCTCGTAGCCGAAAATCCCGAAAGTACGGTAGTAACAGAATACCAACCCCTCTACCGTCGGGAAACTACATTCCAGTCTGAAGCAGACCTCGAAAAAGAATTTATCGAACAACTGCAGACACAGGCTTATGAATACCTGCCCATTACCACCGAAAAGCAATTAATTACCAACCTTCGTCATCAGTTGGAAATCTTGAACGATTACCAATTTACAGATAAAGAATGGGAACAGTTTTTCAAAACCAAAATAGCCAATCAAAACAACGGCATCGAGGAAAAAACAACCATCATCCAGGAAGACCATATCCAACTCTTAACCCGGGATAATGGCACAGTAAAAAATATTTACCTGATCGACAAGGCAAATATCCACAACAACCGTTTACAGATAATTAACCAATATGTTGTTCCGGCTAAAACTGATAGTATGGCCAACTTCCCTCCTTCGGGGGGATTGAGGGGGGTCCGATATGATGTTACCATGCTCGTAAACGGTTTACCGTTGGTACATGTCGAAATCAAAAAACGAGGTGTGGACATAAAAGAGGCATTTAATCAAATCAACCGTTACAACCGTGAATCTTTTTGGGCAGGTTGTGGTCTTTTTGAATATGTGCAGCTTTTTGTAATTTCAAACGGTACCTATACAAAATACTACAGCAATACCACAAGGTTTACCCATATCAAAGAATTGGGCAATAACATTGTACGTAAAGGCAAGCGCACAAGCAACAGCTACGAATTTACTTCATGGTGGGCTGATGGCAACAACCGCCCTATTATCGATTTGATGGATTTTGTCCGTACATTTTTCGCCAAACATACCCTGCTCAATTTATTGACAAAGTATTGCGTTTTTACTTCCGAAAAACAGCTACTGGCCATGCGCCCTTACCAAATTGTGGCAACCGAGCGTATTTTAAGCCGGATAAATGTCTCAAACAATTACAAAACTTTCGGAACCATAGAGGGCGGTGGTTATATATGGCACACAACCGGCAGTGGTAAAACGCTCACTTCTTTTAAAACGGCACTGTTGGCAAGCAAATTGCCTTATGTTGACAAAGTACTGTTTGTAGTCGATCGCAAAGACCTCGACTATCAAACCATGAAAGAGTACGACAAATTCGAGA
>JBMOKG010000164.1:0-5243 GCA_049315385.1 Bacteroidales bacterium | reverse complement strand
TGGTTGATGAAAGAAGAGATCCTATTAAAGCAAGTTATGCTGCTGCAAAATATTTAAAAGATTTATATGGGATTTACAAAGACTGGACACTGGCGCTTGCAGCCTATAATTGTGGTCCGGGAAATGTAAACAAAGCCATTAAACGATCAAAGGGGAAAACCAATTTCTGGGATATTTATGATTACCTTCCGGCCGAAACCCGAAGTTATGTTCCTGCATTTATTGCTGCCAACTACATGATGAATTACTATAAAGAACACAATCTTTTTCCTCAGAAAATTGATTTCCCTGTATTAACAGATACGGTAATGATAGCTGCTGATATGAATTTTAAAGATATTTCTGATGCATTAAATGTTCCGATACAACAACTCAGGGATATGAATCCACAATATAAGAATGACGTAATTCCCGGAAATAGTGAGGCTTATTCATTGAAGTTACCAATCAATCTGGTAACTACTTTTATTGGTATGGAAGATACCATTGCTGCAAAGTCAAGGGAATCAATGATAAAATATACTGAAGTAGCACCTTCTCATAATTATCTGCAGATAAGTCCTGCTGATGACATTATCAGGATTAACTATAAAGCAAAAAAAGGAGATACCTTTTTCAAACTTGCCAATAAGTTTAATGTAGATGCTGATGCTCTTAAAGAGTGGAATAGAATGCGTAATAAAAAAATTAAGCCTGGTCAGAAATTGATTATTTACACTACCAAAAAAGAAAAAACTGAAAAGAAAGAGAGCAAACCTTTTATAAAGAGCAATAGTAATATTGAAGTTAAACCTGATTCGGCTGAAAAAAAAGACAATTCAAAAACTGAAACAAAAAAAACAAAGAATAATTCAAAAGAAGACATAAAAGCTAAAAAAACGGATTCAAAAGAAGGAGGAAAGAATAAGAAAACTGATAGTAAAGAAGATACTAAGACAAAGAACGCTGATTTAAAAGAAGAATCAAAATCTAAAAAAGCTGTTTCAAAAGAAGATACAAAAGCAAAGAAGTCAATTGATAACTCTGAGAAAAGCGAAAAGGCCAAAAAGAAACCAAAAGAAATCAGCTATAAAGTTAAAAAAGGGGAATCATTATCTGCAATTGCCAGAAAGTTTGAAGGAACTTCCGTGAAAGATATCATTGAATGGAATGATTTGAACAAAGATGGAAAAATAACACCGGGTCAGGTTCTTAAAATAAAGTCAAAAGATTAATTATCTGAGTATTATCTAATAAAATTAATTTGCAATTTACGAATGAAACCCGGTAAAATTCTATTATTTCTTCTTTTTGTTTTTTTATTATTTAGTTGTTTAATGCTGGTTTTTCCTAAAAACGGTATTAAAATCTATCAGAATATCAGTCTTTACTGTCCTGATTTTGAAGAAGTCTTTTCGTCGAAAAAACAAGTTTATGCAGATATATCAGCAATTACTAACGATCCAATGGATAGTACTAAAACCGTATTAAATATTGATTCATTGCTTAATGATACTTCTAAAGCCAGCCGGAATGCATTGTTACAAAATATCCATAAAATTGAATATCCAAATAATGATATATCTATTTTATATCCGATTTTCCAATCACTTTATAAACTGAAAGATGCCAATGATCTCATCAGAATTTTACATTATGGTGATTCTCAGATTGAGGGTGATAGAATTACCGGTTTTTTACGGTATAAATTACAGGCAAAATTTGGAGGTAATGGTCTTGGATTGATGCAGTTGGTGAATGCGACCCCTTCTGCTTCATTGAATGAATCGGTTTCTGACAATTGTGTTAAATACAGTCTTATTGGTAAATCTGTTTCAAAAATCGGTCATAGCAGGTATGGTGCTATGCTGGGATTTGCAAGATTTTCTCCCGCCGTCAGGGATTCATCATCCGATGATTCTTCTCATTTCCAGGGAAGTATTTATATAAGCAAATCCAATCAGGGATATGCCAATACCCGCGATTTTCAAAAGTTGCGGCTTTTTTACGGATATAATAAAAAAGAGGTTAGGTTGAATCTTCTGGCAAATAAAGAAGTAATTAGCACTGAAACACTTCCTTCCAATAAAGATCTGAATGTATTTGAATACGATTTCAAAAACGCACCATCTTCACTAACACTTCAGTTAAAAGGAAAAGACAGCCCTGATATATATGGTTTTGCACTTGATGCAAACAAAGGTATTGCTGTGGATAATATTCCTTTAAGAGGGAGTTCAGGTTATGGATTTGCACAAATGAATTTTGATTTTTTAAAGAAATTCTATGAGTTGCTGAATGTAAAACTTGTTATCATGCAATTTGGAGTGAATGCTGTACCTGAAAATGAAAAAACCATAGTACCTGATTATTCCTATTACGAAAGGGGTTTTTATAATCAACTGAAAACCATTAAAGCTACTGATAAAAACATTTGTATTATTGTAATCGGAATTTCAGATCGTTCGCGTAAATCAGGTGATAGTTATGAAACCAATCCCAATATTGAAAAAATAAGGAAAGCCCAGAAGAATGCAGCTTTTAAAGCCGGATGTGCTTATTGGGATTTGTTTGAAGCAATGGGAGGTGAAAATTCCATGCCAAGCTGGGTATTTGCAACACCTGCTCTGGCCAATAAAGATTTTACACATTTTAATGAAAAAGGTGCCCGTATGGTAGCCGAAATGTTTTACAATGCATTGATTTATGATTATTTACAATATGTTAAATTATCTGAAAGCGGGATTGGGAAAATAGCATTGAACAGATAGTATTCGTTCGTATAGTTTATAATTTAAAGCATGTATAATACATTAGGAAGTAATACTTAATTAACATTTAAAGAATAAAGATTTTCGTATTGATGGGGAAAAGGCTAATATTTATAGTATTCATTGTTTTATTATCAGTAGGGGTGTATTCTCAGGAAACACCCTACAAGAATATTGCCTATTCATTTATCAATCAGAATGCTGATAGTCTTCATTTTTTCGGAAATGCACAACTAAACTTCAACAATATATGTAAGAATCTCAATCAGTTAATCTTGAAAGGGAATGGACAATTACGTGTATTACAAATCGGGGATTCTCATATTCAGGCAGATTTATTTTCGGGAAGAATCCGTGAAAATCTTCAGAGTTTTGCATTGGGTATTCAGGGAAGTCGTGGTTTTATTTTTCCATACAACGTAGCTTCTACCAATAATCCCGATAACTATAAGGTTAAATATACAGGAAAGTGGCAGCATTGCAGGAATATTCAGAATCTTAACGGTTGTGAATTAGGTATTGCAGGGATTTCGGTTACCACTAACGATTCAAATGCCAGCATTCAAATCATATTGAACAATAGAAATTATCCACATCAGGATTTTAATAAAGTTAAAATCTTTCATAATGTTGGCGATACGGTTTTTCAGGTTAAATTAATGGAAGATCAGATAATTAATGGCAATTTTAATGCATTGGGTTATACTTCTTTTTCTACTGAAAATCATTTTGACACACTGAATTTATTTTTTCAAAAAACAGATTCATTGCAAAAGAATTTTGCATTGTATGGTATTGAACTGGATAATGATGATCCCGGAGTAATATCTTCTGCTGTTGGAATAAACGGAGCAGAAGTAATTAGCTTTTTAAAATGTAATTTACTGGAAGCCCAATTGAAAATATTAAATCCTGAATGGGTAATTATTTCACTGGGTACCAATGATGCTTATGGTAAGAATTTTGATAGAAATATATTCGAGAATCATTATCATCAATTGATTCAAAAAATCAGAGGAGCATTGCCAAAAAGCTTTATTTTATTGACCACACCTGCTGATAGTTACCGGAGGAAGCGTTATCCTAATCCGGATATGATGCTGGCCAAAGAAGTAATTATGGAAATTGCCAGTCGCAATAATTGTGCAGTATGGGATTTGCACGAAGTGATGGGCGGATTTAAATCTATGAAAATATGGCAGACAGCCGGATTAGCTGCTAAAGATAAAGTGCATTTTTCAAAAGCAGGTTATGATCTTCAGGGTGATTTGCTATTTAATGCATTTTTAAAAGCTTACGACCGGTTTATTGAGAAGAGCGAGAAGTTGTGAAAAACGGAAAGTCAGAAGACTGGAATATGAAGTATTATTATAGAAACATATTAATAAGCAATAATATATTAACTAATAAATTAAGTACTTTATGCACTTTAAGTACTTTAGGCATTTAAAAATTTAACTCACACATGGATTACCTAAAGGATATTTTTATATACGACCCCAAGGCACCTATGATATTTACCCGTTTGTATTTCTGGGTATTTTTTGCTTTTGTACTGACTATTTATTCGGTGGTTTACAAAAAGAAACCAGCCAGAAATGCATATCTTTTGTTGGTGAGTTCCTTTTTTTATTATAAATCGGGTGGTTATTTCTTTCTTATACTGGCATTTACAACATTATTCGATTTTGCTGTAGGATTATGGATAGAAAAAGCAAATACTCAAAGTCGAAAAAAGCTTTATCTTGCCTTAAGTATAATCATGAATCTTGGAGTGCTGGCCTATTTCAAATACAGCTACTTCTTTCTGGATACTATCAATACTATATTTCACAGCAATTTTAAAGTGGTAAACTATCTGGCTTTCTGGACCAATGGAGTAGCAGGAACCCACCTTGATATTACTTCTATCATTTTACCTGTCGGGATTTCATTTTATACTTTTCAATCCATAAGTTATACGGTTTCAGTTTATCGTAACAAGATAGCAGCATTGCATAATATACTGGATTACGGTTGCTTTGTTACTTTTTTCCCGCAGCTGGTGGCAGGACCTATTGTAAAAGCTTACGATTTTATTCCTCAGTTGTACAAAGATTTTTCGCTTTCCAAGAAGGAATTTGGATTTGCTTTATTCCTGATATTGAATGGTCTCATCAAGAAAATGCTGATTTCGGATTATATTTCTACCAATTTTGTGGACAGGGTTTTTGATAGTCCGATGTCGTATTCCGGTTTCGAAAATTTAATGGCAGTTTATGGTTATACCATACAGATTTATTGCGATTTTTCAGGTTATACCGATATTGCCATAGGGGTTGCTTTCTTATTGGGATTCCGTTTACCTGTGAATTTCAATTCACCTTATAAAGCGGCCAATATTACCGATTTCTGGCATCGCTGGCATATTTCATTGTCAACCTGGCTGAGGGATTATTTATATATTCCATTAGGAGGTAACAAAAAAGGGAAAATCAGAACCTATATCAATTT
>JBMOKG010000163.1:0-5249 GCA_049315385.1 Bacteroidales bacterium | reverse complement strand
GTGTTGATGGTTGGTTTTGTATAATAACTGCAAACCCTTGCGAAATACATCCATCAGAATTTTTAGCAGTAACAGTATAAGTGCCAGCTGCTAATGATGCAAATGCAACTTCTGATTGATATGCTAATCCTATACTGTATGTCATTCCTGTTCCGAGAGGTGAAGTAACTTCGATACTTCCCAATGTAGTACAATTAGGTTGAGTTTCTGAAACCACTGGCAATGAAGGTGTAGCTGGTTGATCATTTACATTTACGATGCTTACTTCAGAAATACTTAATGGAACTGATGCACTCCTTACATAAATAGTGTGACCTCCAGATGAAACATAAGCAAATGTTGTAGATGACTGATAAGTTCCTAAATCTAAGCTATACTCATAATCAGCGCCTAAAGGTGCTGTTATTTCTATAGTTCCTGTTCCAACAGTACAACTTGGATGTGTAATACTTGCAGTTGCAGTAGCTGGCGTTGTTAAAACTGTGATTGTGTTTGAATTTTCTGTTACATCCAAATTTGAATTATAAGCATAAACACGATAGTAATAAGTTGTATGTGGATTTAATCCGCTTATATCATAAGTTGTTACATTCAAAACATCTCTATCATTGTAACCTGTAATAAAACTTCCGAAATTAATATCAGTTGACACATATAAACCATAGCCATCAGCTCCGGCTACTGCATCCCAATTAGAAGTAAAGCCATTTGCAGTATTATTTGTAGCAGCAGTAGCTGTTGGAATTGCAGGAGCAGTAACAAAACTAACATCACTACCATAAGCTAAACCAATACTATTGATTGCATAAGCTCTGACATGATAAGTTGTATTTGCGGTTAAATTAATTAAATGACTCACAAAAGATCCTGTTGTACCAGCTTCTGAAGTTTTAGTTCCACTTGTATCCGGATTCAATGTAGTACCATAACAAACACCTCTTGCTGTTATAGTTACGCCACCATCATCACTAACATTACCTCCTGCTGTAGCAGTTGTTGTATTAATTGCACTTATAGCTGAAGTTGAAACAGTTGGTGTTGTATTAACATAATCACCCAAACCAAAATAACTGAAACTATTGAGACCTGTAGCTGTGTATGAACCTGTAGTATTATATGATGTAACACTCGTTCCATTGCTTTTCAAAATTTTAGCAGTACCAATAGGCGAAAATCCTGTACCATCAAGCGTAACATCATACGTAAACGTTGATGCACCACTTTGAGTAATTGTCCAGTATCTACTATTAAATAATGAAGTATGAGCAGGCATTGTTCCTGACATTGCTCCTTCTGTTTGTTCAATACTTACAGTATCAGGATTAGTATTTAAAGCAGTAAAATTTAAAGAAACAGGTCTATAATTTCCACCTTTACCTATTGGGAAAGTTTTTGAACCTGTTGCACTGTAAATCATAGCTAATTTGCCATTTATATAATTTGTAGCAGAAGCATTACTAATACTTCCCGAAGCCCCTAAAATAAGCTTATAGGTAGATGTTGACAACAAACCATTAGCAAAATTCAACGTACCATTTACTAAAATATCACCCAATAAAGTAACACCATTTGTATTATTTATTTTCAAACTACTAAATGTTCTGGTTTGAGCAAACTGAGCTCCTAAACCATTGTACTCTAATGTTGATCCTGTACTTAAAGTAAGAGTTCCACCGGCAAAATTACCAACTAAGGCACCACTTGCATGAGTAGAACCAACTTTTAAGATTCCACCATTTGCAACGGTTAACGTATTATTTGTAGTTAATTTAAAAGTTTTTAAATCGATAGTTCCATTTAATGTTATTGGACCTCCATTTATTGTTTTATCTGAACTAAATATTGCAACAACAGAAGAATTAATTGTCAAACCATTGGTTCCAAGTGATAACGACCCTATACCACCAATCTCAGCTGTTGAACCTGAAATAATCCATTGCCCAGTTGTACTTTGTGACATTGTTGCAGTTCCAATGATACCATTTCTGAAAGTTTTTGTTCCAGCACCTGCCCATGTAAAAGAGGAATTTACTTCAATTTTCCCATTAATAACTGTATTTGAACCACCTCCAGGTGAAGAAGTAAAGCCACTAATTCTAAAAATTGGTATAGCTGTGGTAACTTGAGGGAAATATGTCCGTCCTGAAGCAGCAAACGAACCGTTATTATTCCAATAGAAAATCCCACCTGTTTCCCAAATCATACTTTGTTGAAATGTTGTTGAACCATTATCATTTGCATAATTAGCTGCGGGTCCATTCGTAGTAGTTGCTTCCAATACCCCACCCTCTTGTATTTGGAAAGTAGCTCCGGTATTAAATGTTGGAAGTAATGCTGTAGCTGGACTATGTTTGAAAATTCCACCACTTTCAATTACGATATCATTACCTGTTCCATCATTAACAGTTAAAGTACCTGAACTATAAATCAATACACCACCTGATTTTACTACAACCTGATCAACTGTTACATTAGCTGCAATGGTTATTGTATCTCCACTGCGGATGCTAATTGTATTTGCAGCTGAAGTTGGTGTAATAGTAGCGGTAATCCAGGGGTCAGTGCCTGTGTGAGAGGATTGCCAAGTTGCAGCTGTTCCCCAACTACCAGAAATTACATTCGATCTGAAATAATCAGATACTAGAGATATATCTACAGGTGTTGCTGATGTTTGAACACCGGAACTCCAATCACTTCCTTTACGGGTAAAGATTTTAAAATAGTAAGGCGTCCCGTTTGTCAAATCTGTAATAAGCTTTGGCGATGCTTCATTGCCATTATAAACAACTTTACCACCACTAGGAAAGTCCGGATTTAATGCATTTGTATAAGATAAAGAATTATAAGTATATGTCCCTGTGGGTGTACCACTAATGCTTGCAGTATGAGCTACAATTATTATTTCATCGTAGCAAGCAGGATATGTCCAACTTACGGATGAAGATGCATTCCCAATTGTAGCTGCCTGACTGGTTGCATCAGTAACACTTATAGCAATAGAAGCTGTTGCAGGTGCATCAGTAAGTCCACTTGAATTGCTGGTTGACAAAGTAACATTACCAATTGTTGTAAATTGAAGACTACTAAAACCAGCTACTCCGGAAACAGAAGGGTTAATCACGTAATTGCTCATTCCTATGCTTCCACTATTGGTTATAGTTACAGCTCCTGTAAAATCAGCATCAACATTCCCATTGGCATCAGTAGCTTTAACAACTGGCTGAGTAATCAAATTCGTATTAGGGCAAGCTGAAGTTGAAGGTGCTGATGTAAACAGAAGTTTTGTAGCTGCAACTCTTATTGTCATGGTATTACCCGTTACTGCAGCCCCAAAATCTGTGGCAAAAGCAGAACCTGTGGCATCAGCTATAAAAGCATGAGAGGTTTGAGGCACCGAGAAAACCAGTGTTGAGTTGTCAGTAACGGTAGTTGATAACCAAACTTTAAGGGTAATTTCTCTACTTGCACCACTTCCAATATCCAAATTACCTGAAGTAATAGGGAATGTAATATCGTTTACACCAATAACGGGTGTAGCTGTTGTAATTTGTGTAGCTCCATCGAATAATTGAGCACCGGCAACTGCCGAATTTAAGACCGCAGTTCCTGTTTTTAATATTTTAATCTGTGTAACTTTGGTAGCTAATGCATCAGTAGTAGCCAAATCACTTATTTTAAATTTAAAAGCATCTATTGCTACACCGCTTGTAGTTAAAGAGGAAGCTATATCTCCAGCAGTAATTTGTAAAGTGGGTGCTACTACGTTAGAGGTTTGGTCATTAGAACCTGAAGTAGTAGATAAAGTTGTTGTGCTGCCAAAAACCGTTGGTGTACTAGCGCCATTGCGGGCTTTAACTTCAAAAGTATAAGGTGCATTAGTAGTTAAACCTGTAACTGTTTTTGTGCCCCAAGCAGCAGAAGTTTGCCAATAAGCAGATGCTCCAAGGCTTCCATCTATTTGCACATAATTTCCTGTGGAAGTTTCATGTATTGCAAATTCAGTAGAAGCCGGATTACTATTTACATTTACAGTAACATCCAGAGAATTAGATGTTGCATTGTTTACTGTTGGTGCAGATGGAATATTTGCCAAAGTATAAAAATTTGTACCCGATACTCCACCATAAGAAGTACCTACACTATTGGTAGCATAAGCACGGTAGCTGTATTGTGAGTTTACAGATAATGCCGAAGATGTAGCTAATGAAAATGTACCTTTTCCTGAAGCAGGACTTGAGTTAGTTAATTGTGTAACACCAGAACCACTAATGGCAGGTGTTGCATTTGTAGCAGTTAAAGCGTAAAC
Source organism: Bacteroidales bacterium (assembly GCA_049315385.1). Classification (GTDB taxonomy): domain Bacteria; phylum Bacteroidota; class Bacteroidia; order Bacteroidales; family JACABE01; genus JACABE01. Next base: position 943 of record JBMOKG010000163.1, on the reverse strand, counting down.
AAATCCATTTGCAGAAATACTAACACCTCCGGTATCTGTTACATTACCACCAAAAGTGGCAGTAGTAGCAGAAATAGCACTGGGTGTAGCATCAGAAGTTACAGTTGGTGCAACATTATAATACACTATAATATCATCAAGAAATGCTCTTTTTGCTGTAGTTTCAAATTTAACAGTTGAACCTGATGTACCTCCTGTGAAAGTTAATTCCTTCTGTTCAAAAGAGCCAGCGATTGTTGAAGTATAAGTTACTGTCTGAGCAGTTAAACCTGTTACAGTTACTTTAATATTACCTTCAACTGTAGTCCATCCTTTAACCTTAAATTTTATTTTAAAATTTCCTCCATTAACGCTTAAATCAATTGATTTAGAAGTAATTGAACCAATAGCACTTGACGTGCCAATTTTTACTGCCCCACCTGCATTATAGGCAGATGTTAGTGTTACGAAATTTGTATCTCCAGCCCATGTTGTACCTGATCCTCCAGTTGTTGTATTATCTCCTGATGAAATAGAAGAAAAGTTTTCTGACAGAATATTTGTCTGCCCCCAACTCTGCCCGCTAAAAAGCAGCAATGCAAAGAGGATTGCCATTAATTTAAGCCCACGTAAGCGGGCATAATAAGTAATTGTTTTTTTCATAATCGTAAATTTTTAATGAATACTAATTGTTTTTTGCTTGTTTATATGTTTATTTATTTGCTTCTCACTAAACAATCATAAAATGGACAAATTAATTGTTTATTATTTAATCCATTCTTCATTTCGATTTACACTATCATCAAAAACATTCAATCCCTCGAAATGTATGACTTAATCCCCATCTACTTTAACCTTTAACCTTTATCTACTGTACAATTTTACTCAGCTGTGGAACATTTCCATCAGTTTTATAATTAATATTAATACCACTTCCTCTGTATCCAAAAAGCTTGAAATAATA
>JBMOKG010000003.1:0-165041 GCA_049315385.1 Bacteroidales bacterium | reverse complement strand
TTTTCAATAAAATTCTTGGTGACTTTTTAAAAAGCACATAAAAACGGCATACAACCGCCGTTAGGTTCTCTATTCATTTTCGGCCTATTTATCAAAAGATTAAAAAAATATAAAAATGAAAGCAAACAGAGATATATCAATCATTACAGGTGTATTATATATAGTTGCAGCCGTTACAGCAATAATAGGTTTCGCGCTATATCAGCCTATACTGAATGATACTGAATACATTATTAAAGATACAGTAAATGATACACAAGTAATCTGGGGAGCTTTTAATGAGCTGATTCTTGTATTTTCTATTATTGGCATCTCCATTATGATGTTTCCAATCATAAATAAGGAAAATGAAAACATAGCAATTGGATATGTATGTTTCAGGCTTCTTGAAGCTATTCTCATAACTATCGGTATCATCAGCCTGTTATCGATACTAACTTTACATCAGGAGTTTGTAAAAACATTATCTCCAAATGCATCGTCTTTTTTGACAATTGGCAAATTACTGGTGTCAGTTCATAATTGGACATTTTTGCTTGGACCTAACCTCGCTTTGGGTCCAAGTACCCTGCTAATGAGCTATTTTTTGTATGATTCAAAACTCGTTCCGCGTTTCATATCAGTCCTGGGATTTGCAGGAGGATCACTCATCCTTATATGTGCCTTGCTCGTGATGTTCGGCGTTTTTAATCAGGTTTCTGTGTGGGTGGCAATCCTTGCGATTCCGGTATTCGTTTATGAAATGTCTTTAGCGGTATGGCTCATCGTAAAAGGATTTAATTCATCTGAAGTATATTCTTCTTTTAATTTTAACTAATAATTTTTAAAAAATAAAACAATGAAAAAAATAATTTACACAACATTTATAATTATCATGTTCACAACAGTGGCTTTTAGCCAGGAATTGACACAAACAGTAAGAGGGTCTGTAATAGATATGGACAGTCATTTACCATTAATTGGAGTAGCCGTCAGGCTTGTTGGCATTGAGCCATTTAAAGGAGCAGCTACCGATTTAAATGGAGAATTTAGATTGGAAAAAGTTGGGGTAGGAAGAATTACGCTGCAATTATCCTACATAGGATATGAAAACAAAACTATTCCTGATATTGAAGTTAACTCTGGTAAAGAGAAAGTAATAAATCTTAGCATGCAGGAATCTGTTTTAAAACTGAATGAAGTCGTAATTAAAGCAGATAGAAACAAAGGGGAAGCTGTAAATCAAATGTCTCTCATTAGTACACGTTCTATATCAGCGGAAGAAACAAAACGCTATGCCGGTGGTCTGGATGACCCTTCCAAAATACTTTCAAATTTTGCGGGAGTTACAGCCTCACAAAATGGAGGAAACGATATCATCGTAAGAGGTAATTCACCAAAATACATTCAATGGCGACTGGACGGAGTAGAAATTACCAATCCTACTCATTTTGCTGATCAAAATTCAATAAGTGGTGGTGTAAGCGCATTAAATAACAGCTTATTAGGTACATCAGATTTCTCAACAGGGGCATTTGCACCGGAGTATGGCAATGTGTTATCAGGTGTATATGATGTAAAAATAAGAAATGGTAATAATCAAAAGTATGAAACATCATTAGGCGTTGGAATTCAAGGTACGGATCTCACTGTAGAAGGTCCGTTTAAAAAAGGCTATGGAGGCTCATTCCTTATAAATTACAGGTATTCTACCATTTCTCTTTTAAATAATCTGGGTATCATTAAACTTAACGGAGTATTGAATTATCAGGATGGTGCTTTTAAAATTGTGCTGCCTGCAAAAAAAGCAGGCGTATTTTCATTCTATGGATTGATGGGAAAAAGCAGTGCTTCAATGACAGATGTAAAGGCCGATATGATTGCAACTCCCACTAATGGTACCATTACATCTGATATAACCGAAGATTACGACAAAAGCAATTACCTGACAAACATTGGTGTAATGCATACAATCAGTATAAGTGAAAATAGCTTTTTAAAAACGACAGTCTCTTATTCAGGTGATGATATTAATGAGGATGTTTTTAAGATAAAAACTACAAAACTATATAACGGGCTGGGTGAATTTATTCATGATTCAGTTGGTAACAGAGCTTTGGATTATCAATCCAGGTTAAAGAATTATGTATACAGGGGCGCAATAACATATAACTATAAAATAAATGCAAAAAACACCATTCAAATAGGAACAAAATATGCTATACATGCTTATGATTACAAACTAAGCAACATACAGGACAGCTCCTCCACTATGTTTTCAATGGCAAACTTCAACGAAAAAATAGCTACCTTGAATAATTTTATCAGCTTGAAGTATCGTTTAAATGAAAACATTACAATTGTTGCCGGATTTCATAACATGAATGTATTATATAATAACAAAAGTACTATTGAACCAAGATATGCCATAAACTGGAAGCTTAACAGCAGTAGCTCGCTAAACGCAGGTTACGGCAAACACAGTACTATGGAAAGTGTACATAATTATTTTGCCTTGGTGAAAAATTTAGATGGTAGCATAACAGAACCAAATAAAAATCTGGATTTATTAAAAGCAGATCATTTTGTTTTAGGATATGAAAAACGTTTCGGAGAAAATTTAAGAGTAAAGGTAGAAGCATATTATCAGAACCTTTATAATTTAGCTGTAGAAAACAAGGACACAAGTTATTATTCAACCATTAACGAAGGTACTGATTTCAGATATGTAGCCCTGGTAAATAAGGGAAGCGGAAAAAACTACGGTGTAGAACTTACCTTAGAGCGTTTTTTCAGCAGAAGTTATTACTATTTGATTAATGCCTCAATATATAATTCAAAATATAAAACACTGGAAGGCATTGAGAGAAATACCAAATACAATGGAAACTATCTGGTAAATATATTGTTTGGTAAAGAATTCGCACATCTTGGGAAAAAGAAAAATCAAACGCTGAACTTAAATACCAAAGTGTTTTTCGGAGGCGGACAAAGGTATATTCCTTTATTAACAGATGCATTGGGAAACAATGCTTCAAATCCTGCAACCAATAAATTTTGGGATTATAAAAACGCGTATGATAAAAAGTTTGAGGATATTTATCAGATAAACTTATCCGCAAGTTATAAATGGAATAAACACAAGCTTACACACGAACTTTTTATAACCTTGGATAATATTACCAACAATAAGGGTAAAATATCAGAATATTACGATGAGAGCAAACCCGGAAAAATTGGATATGTTACACAGTTTGGATTATACCCAAACATCATGTACCGCTTATATTTTTAACCTGATCCGTGATACACATCTTTAAAGCAGAAATGAATTTTACCCCATTTTCATTTCTGCTAAAAGATAACTTTCAGAAATCGTCATCCTAAAAAAGAGTATCGCCTGGATAAGGAATCTGGTCTTTAGGATGGTTATATAAGTAAAATAGAAACAACGATTTTTAAAAATAAATAACAATACACATAATGAGAAAATCAAACTTCAAGAATTCTGTGAAAACATTTATTTATGCTTTCACTATGTTGCTTTTTTCTTTTTGTGCCAAAGCACAGGAAAACAATCCTTTTACCACTGGATTTGAAAAAAGTTCACCATCAAAAATATTAGGAGAACAACGTAAAGTTTGGATTCATATTCCAAACAGCAACGGAGGAAATGATAATACAGGTAAAGGATGTTATCCGGTAATCTATTTATTAGATGGAGATGCAAATTTTAATACTGTCGTTAGTATAACCGAATTCATGAGTAACGCGGGTCTTTGTCCACCAATGATCGTAGTCGGGGTTTTACATCCTAACCGAATGACGGATCTAACATTTGGTACAGATAAGGAAACTCCCGGTATCGTTGGCAATGGCGAAAATTTTATGCGATATGTGGAACATGAATTGATGCCATACATCGAATCAAATTACTTAACAGCTCCCTATAAGATCTTTATTGGTCACTCTGTTGGCGGCCTGACTGTTGTGAACACTTTAATACATCATCCAAATATATTCAATGCCTATGTTTCACTTGATGGTGCTTTATGGTGGAACAATCAGCAAATTGTAACAGACGCAAAGATGATTTTAGACAATAAAAATTATAAAAGTAAAACCTTATTTATGGCATTGGCAAACCGAATGGAAAGTGGAATGGATACGCTGGAAGTTCAAAAAGATACTACTGAGGGTACTGAACTTATTCGCAGCAATCTGGAATTCATTAATGATATTGTCAAGAACAAAACAAATCAATTGCGTTTCCAACATAAATTTTATGAAAATGACAATCACAGTTCCGTTCGGTTGATTGGAGAGTATGATGCACTCCGGTTTATTTTTGATTATTACAAACTCAATATTTATAACAGTGAATTAGACGATCCCAATTTAAAATTGGATTCTTTATTCGAAACACACTATCATACTATTTCTGAGAAAATTGGCTGTCTCATTAAACCAGATGAAAACCAGATTAATAGTCTTGGATACTATCTGTTGAACCAAAAGCAATTTATTAAGGCAGAAGGATTGTTTAAACTAAATATTGCGAACTATCCCGAAACGGCTAATTGTTATGATGGGTTGGGAGATTTGTACCTGGCAAAAGGGGATAAAGTAAAAGCGATAGAGAGTTTCAAAAAAACTTTAACGCTTAAACTAATTCCTGAAACAAAAGCAAAGCTTGAAAAGTTATTAAAGGAAAAGAAATAAGGATCACACATCATTAAAAAACAACTAATGAAGAATATATTAAGAGCAGAAGAGACAGCAATGGCAGCGTTGGGCATTTATTTTTTATCCATTCATAATCTTCACTTATCGGTATGGATTTGACTTATAATTTTTTTTTCGCCTGATATAAGTATGTTGGGATACCTGGTTAATGCCAAGGCAGGCGCCATCTCCTATAATATTTTTCATCATAAAGGTATTGCAATAGCCATTGTGAGCATAGGCTTCATTATGAAAATTGAAGTTGTGATGGTAATAGGCATATTACTATTTACACATTCATCTTTTGACCGTATAATGGGATACGGATTAAAGTACTACAGCAGTTTTAATGACACGCATTTAGGCAAAATAAAAGAGGATAAAACCGTTGTTGGGCGAAATGCCACTGCATAGATTTCTACTCAATTTTTTTGACATTTACCGACATCTTATATTGCCAAAGTTAAGCATGTAACAATAATGAACTACAGCTTTCAGATATGATAACTATAGCACAATTTGGACTTTTGATTTTACTCTCTCTGTTTCTTTTATTACATTTCAGCATCCTGATAAAGATAATTCCTTACAATCTTGTTTGGGGTGGCAAATTAAAGTCAATTAAAGAAATGTATCGTTTTGAAATTTTCTCTATCTTAATAAACTCACTATTCATTATTGTAATTTTGATGCAAATGAGCTTTTTGACAATTGATATACCAAAGAAAGTAATTAATGCGAATCAAGGGTTGAAATAAATAAAACAAAAAGTTATTAACAACTTGATTGTTAGTAAATTATATAAAATATATTTTGTTAATATGATGATAATCATTATCTTAGCTGTTTGTACCACCAATCAAACTAAGATATGATTACCACCAATAAAGAATGCAAATTAATAGAAATTTATTTTTATATCTGTGAAAAATTTGAAAAAGATTTAAAATATTGTTGTCAAAGATATAGTAATAATAACGAACCTGAATTTACAGACCAAGAAGCAATGACCATTTACTTATACATAGTTCATCAGGAACAGCGTTTCAAATGCAAGCAAATTCATCGTTTTGCGAATGACTATCTACGTTCATGGTTTCCAAAATTACCATCTTATGCTGCATTTAACTATAGGATTAATAGACTATCTGAAGCATTTACCAACTTGATTAGTCCATTACTGGCTGAGTTTATGCCCAAAGACTGTTCTTCGGAAATAAGTCTTCTAGATTCTTTGCCTATAATAACTTGTTCTGGAAAGCGAGTTGGAAAAGTCGCAACAGAACTCACTGATAAGGGCAATTGTTCTAAAAAAGGAATGTATTATTACGGTGTTAAGTTACATGCTTTAGCATACCGTCGTGTTGGCCATTTGCCTTTTCCTGAACAATTATTAGTAACACCAGCCTCAGAAAGTGATTTGAATGTATTTAAACAAGCTTGGAGTAATATTGAAAACAGAACTTTTTTTGGAGATAAAATTTATCATAATGAAGATTTTTTCTCACAAATTGCATCTAATCAAAATGCTGTAATGCTAACTCCAGTAAAAGCTATTAAAAACCAATCAGAGAGAGAAAAACAATTTGATAAAGCTGCAAATGATTTGTTCTCAACTGCTGTGTCTAGAATACGCCAACCAATTGAATCTTTGTTTAATTGGTTTATTGAAAAAACAGACTTTCAAAGAGCAAGCAAAGTGAGATCTACAAAAGGTCTCATTGTTCATGTGTTTGGCAAAATTGCAGCAGCGTTTATTTACTTAATTTTTAACTCTTGATTCGCATTACTATCTTCATTTTAAAACTTCGACAATTCTTAAATTTGCTAAAGTATATTACATTTCCAACTTAATGGAGATTTCACTTTTCTTACAATAAACCCTTAAATCCGCAAGGAATATTGTATTTATTGGTTATAATCCTGCCGGGTTTTAAAACCTGGTAGGATTGGCGTATTATAAATAGCATAATATCAAGACTTCATCTATAACTTTGCAGATTTAAGGTAAACCTTTTATCTTTATAAAAATATTTATTTATTTTTAATGGATTCAGAATAATTAAATTAATTTTGTATTGAAATTATTGGATTACGTTGATATATTTGCAAAATAATAAAGATAGTTTTATTTTCGTTCTCTTCTATTTAAAACTATTCTATTGAAATAATGAAGATAATTTTTAATATTGGGAAAAGATTTGTGTATTATAAGTATGATGATGATAACTATTTTCAATTTAAAAATAACATTAGCTTTTGATTTCATATTATATTGTATTTTAAGATAAATTTAAGTATGCATTAATGCAGACAATTCATAAAAAAAAGCATTTTTCGTTAAAAGATAGACTAAAAAGTTTTGTGTATGCTTTTAATGGTATTAAATATGTGATTGCATCTCAGCATAATATCTGGATTCACATAGTTATTTCTATTTTGGTATTATTTTTAGCATTTATATTCAAACTTAATAACAATGAATGGATAGCCATTATATTAGCTATGGGTATTGTGTTTTCCGCAGAGGTTTTTAATTCAGCATTAGAATTATTGGTTGATTTTATCTCACCTGATTATAATGAAAAAGCCGGAAAAATTAAAGATATAGCTGCTGCTGCTGTATTACTTGCGGCTATTGCTGCGGCTATAACAGGATGCATCATTTTTACACCTTACTTCTTTCACCTTTTTAAATTTTTATAATGATATTAATTGCAGACAGTGGATCTACCAAAACCGATTGGAGTTTAATAACTCAAGACCATGAAATCAGAAGTTTTCAAACTATAGGGATGAATCCTTATTTTATTAATACCCTTGGGGTTGAGAATGAATTGGAGAAAAACCTTCTTCCTTATGTAAATAATCAGTTGATTAAAAAAGTTTTTTTCTATGGTGCAGGATGTAGCAACCTACAGAAAAAAGACATTATCCGCGAACCTTTAGAAAACTTTTTCAGAGTAGCTGATGTAGAAGTAGAACATGATTTATTAGCTGCAGCAAGAGCTTTATGCGGTAAAGATCAAGGCATTGCCTGTATACTTGGAACTGGTTCTAACTCATGTTTATATGATGGTAATGATATTGTGGAAAATGTAGCTTCAGTTGGATATTTTTTTGGTGATGAAGGTGCTGGTGTGTATCTTGGAAAAACACTTATAAGTGCATATTTACGAGACGAATTACCATTAGATTTAAAACAATTATTTGAAATTAAATATCCTTACCGTTTTGATTATATTCTGGATGCTATTTACAAACAGGCATTTCCAAACAGATTTTTAGCCTCATTTTCAATTTTTCTATCTGAACAAATTGAACATCCTTTTATTTATCAATTAATTTATGATGCATTTGATAAATTCTTCTATTATCAGGTAAGTCATTATACAGATTTCAGAAAACACAAATTAAATTGTACGGGTTCTGTCGGATTTTACAACAAAGATATTTTAATAAAAGTAGCAGAAAAATGGGAAGTTAATGTTGGTGAAATTTGCAAAACACCTATGCAGGGTTTGATTAATTTCCACATTTAAAGAGCGTATTGTTCAAAAACAAAACCAAATACTGTTAAACGTATCTAATAATCCCGACTCTAAAGATACCTTTCCCTATCAAATGCAGACCGTTAACTTAAATTTACCAGCCTTATTCTGATTCTTACTTGACTTCAGTTGTGTAATTTATTAATTTTGAATTAAATAAACAAAATATTACAGCCATGAAATCAAAAATCAAAGTATCGGAAAAAAGTTTAAATAACAATACCGACAGAAGAAAAAAAACTGATAAAGCAGATTTAGAGAACAAAAAAGGAATCTTTTTCGAAATTGGACTTATACTCTCATTATGTCTGGTTTTATTTGCTTTTGAATGGAAATCATATAGTAATTTAAAATCTTTTGCAAATGAAGCAATCAGCAAAGAAGAAATTGAAGAAATGATTCCGATTACAAAAATAACAAAACCTGAACCAAAAACCGTTAAACCCATTATAAGTATCTTAAAAATTGTAGCCAATACTGAAAAAAATGTAAAAGATATTCCTGTTGATGTTGAAGTAAAGACAAAAGACCCTAATGAACCATATATTCCAATTGTTGCAAAAAAAGAAGAAGAAGTTGTAGACAATGAAATATTCAAAGTAGTTCAATTTGAACCTGAATATATTGGTGGAGAAGAAGAAAGAATTATGTTTCTCAGAAAGAATGTAGTTTACCCTCAATTAGCCAGAGAAACCGGCATACAAGGCACTGTATTTCTAACCTTTATAATTGAAAAAGATGGCGGAATTTCAAATGTTCAGATATTAAGAGGTATTGGAGGTGGATGTGATGAAGAAGCTACAAGAGTTGTAAATGCAATGCCCAAATGGAAACCAGGAAAACAAAGAGATAAAGCTGTTAGAGTTCAGTTTACATTACCGATTAAATTCATTCTAGCCAATTAATATATTCTCAATTTCCAAAACAATATCTATAAACCAGAATTATATGAAAAACACATATAATTCTGGTTTCTTTATATAAGTATTTTTTTTATTTAAACTAAATAATTTCTTATCACTAATTGGAATTTTTTTTAATAACTTTGTCTTAGTGAAATTTTCGAAATAACTTCCACATTTGTAATCGTTAATTGATCAAATTTGTTTTAATACTTCGTTAATCAGTAAAATTCGCTTAATATGTTGATTATTTATTTCTTATAATAATTTATGCATCTATTATAATCATCTGATTAATCAATTTTAACGAATGATCTCTATACAAATAATTGAGGAAGTAATTTCGAAAAACTTACTTTCAACTCTTAATCTTTTTCATCTAAAATCCTATCCAATAAATGATAAATTTAAAATTATTATTATATATTCATAATCTGATCAATATTGATGAATTAGAAGTTTCTTTATCTGGAAACAATTTTGTTTTTTATAAATCTGCTCAAACTTCGGAAGCACTGCGTATTTTAAAGGAAACAGAAATAGACATTGTAATTATTGAAGTAAAATCTACTGACAAAAACGGAATTACTTTATTAAAAGAAATTAAAAACATATATCCGGATATAGAAGTTATTTTAATTTCAGAGGATTTAGATATTGAAATGGTAATAAAAGCAATGAGAGCCAACGCAAATGATTTTGTTTTACATCCACTGCAATCGAATAATCTGAAAAATGCGATACTTCATACCAGGAGATATAAAACTCTTAGCAATCAATTAACTGAAATCAAAACTAATAATGAAATTTTAAACAAGGCGCTGAAAGCAAAATTCAAGTGGGATTTAATAGTAGAAAGCAAAGGGATGAAAGAAGTTTTAAACTTGGTTACAAAAGTTGCTAAAACAGATAAAACCACTGTACTCATCACTGGTGAAAGTGGCACTGGAAAAGAAATAATAGCAAGTGCTATCCACTATCTTAGTCAACGTAAAGATTATTTCTTCAGTGCAGTAAATTGTTCAGCTATACCTGATAATTTGTTCGAGAGTGAGTTTTTCGGACATAAAAAAGGGAGTTTTACAGATGCCATAGAAACTAAATCCGGACTTTTTGAATCAACAAACAAAGGCAGCCTGTTTTTAGATGAAATTGGTGATTTAAAATACGAATTACAAGGAAAATTTTTACGTGTACTAGAAGAAGGTAAAATCACAAAAATAGGTTCAAGTAAAGTAATAGACGTAGATGTTAGGGTGATTGCTGCAACTAATAGAGATTTAAGAAAGTTATGTGATGAAGGTAAATTCAGAATTGATTTACTTCATCGCTTAAATTCTTTTGTAATTAACTTACCTCCATTAAGAGAAAGAAGAGATGCAATTCCCGCATTACTTGATTATTATGTTAAACAATTTGCAATCCAATCGAACAAAAGAATAAAAGGAATTGATGATAACACAATACAAATTCTGACAGACTATTCATTCCCCGGAAATATTAGAGAACTAAGAAATATGGTGGAGAGAGCAGTTATTTTATGTGATGATGAAATTATTAAACTTAAACATTTTCAATTTAATTATTCTGATGCAGGCTATAAACAACTTGGCGATAATTTATATAAAAATTTGAACTTAGCAGAAACAGAAAGGGAATTAATAAAACTGGCACTAATACAAACCAATAATAACAAATCTCAGGCTGCTAGGTTATTAGGCATAGATAGAAAAAAATTATTACGAAAAATAAATCTATATTTATTAAAATAAAATTCACAAAAAGACATTACGACATAGTGTGTCTTTTTGACTCGCATCAATTATAACCATATCTATTTAATTTTTAATCTTTTAATTTTTTTCACTAAACTATTAAGTCATTATAACCCACTTATGAAATACATATTGAATTTCAACAAAATCATTAAATATTGATTTTCATTAATTTATAAATTTGGCATGTGATTTGATATTCAATGATTGCTTATTCAAAATAAGTTAATAATTTTATATTTTATCTTTTATCTTCGAGGGGTGGAGGCTATCTGAAAAGATAGCCTCTTTTTTTGTATAAAACTAATCTTCTGATTGGTTCATCAATTCTCTCACTAATTCAGGTTCGTAACCTTTAGAGACTAAAAATCCAACAACTTTGGAAAACTTTTTATATTTATTTTTTTCTTTGGTAAGTGCTGATTTCTTATCAATAAGACGTTTTAAAGTCAGCATATATTCATCATTATCTATAGCGTTCAGTGCTTTTTGGATACAGTAAGAACTGATTTTGCGAAATTTCAATTCGTTTTTAATTTTGTTTTTACCCCAATTCTTTATGCGGAACTTCCCAACTGCAAACAAAATTGCAAATCGTTCTTCGTTTATAAAATTTTGAGTAATTAAATCAACAATAATATTTTCAACATCTTCGCTATGCAAACCCCATTCATATAACTTATTACGAACTTCTTGCTGCGAACGCTCCTGATAAGCACAATAATACTGAGCTTTTAAAAAAGCGGTATTCTTATCATATACTTTCTTCTTTATTTCCGCTTTTGTGTTCAATTAAATTTAATAAAAACATTTATAATTTCACAGCATTGTATACTGAATCTCTTTCAACAGGAGTCCTCCCAACAGCGGTTATTAGTTCTTCCATTTCTTCAGTTGTCATTGAAGGATTTTGTTCTTCTGAACCTGCAAGCGAATATATTTTTGTTGAATCATTAATAGTTCCATCAAAATCATCCACTCCAAAAGAAAGGGATAATTGAGCCAATTGTTTACCTATCATAGGCCAATAGCTTTTTATATGCTGGAAATTATCTAAGAAAATTCTTGATATAGCAAAATTCTTCAAATCTTCAACAACCGATACTTCTTGAATTTCAGACATTGTATTGTTCTTATGTTTAAATTTCAGTGGAATAAATGCATTGAATCCCTTTGTTTTATCCTGTAATAAACGCAGCCTTTCCATGTGTTCAGCACGATGGCGATAAGATTCAATATGACCATACAAAATTGTAGCATTACTTGGAATACCAGCAAGATGTAAAGCTTCGTGTATAGCAAGCCACTGTTGTGATGATGTTTTTGAAGGACAGATTTCTGCACGAAGTGTTTCATCAAATATTTCAGCACCTCCACCGGGAATAGAATCCAATCCATAATTTTTTAATAACTGAACTCCTTCATCTATGGTAATGCCTGCTTTTTTTATCATATAATCAATTTCAACTGCAGTAAAAGCTTTAATATGCAAAAGAGGTTTAGCGGCTTTAATTTGTTTAATAAGCATCCCATAATAATGAATGTCCCGATGAGGATGAACACCACCTACAATATGAACTTCAGTTATGGAATTATCAGCTTTTATAATAGTCTCAAGCATTTCATCAACACTTGATTCCCATCCATCGCCACCAATTTTTTTTGAATATGAGCAGAATTTGCAATTATGAATACATATATTCGTAGGCTCAATATGCAGATTTTTATTAAAAAAAGTATTATTTCCGTTTTTCTGTTCCCTTATAAAATTAGCTAAGAATCCTAACAGACTTAAGTCAGCACTCTCAAACAACAAAATACATTCTTCAATATCAATACGTTGGCCTTCAATTATTTTATTAGTAATGTTTCTTATAGCTGGATTAAGATTGATATGATTGATGATTGATAAAGTATTCATTTAGATTATTTTAATTAAAGAAAGTTTTTTATATCCTATTTTTTATAAATGTAAATAAATAATAATTTAACGTATTAAAGTAAAGGATTTATTAATCTCAAAGAACCGATTAATCTGAATTTGTTTATATGTTATTTTCACAACATAAGTTCCAATAGGACATTCTTCATTTTTAAATTTTCCATCCCAACCTTCATCTACATAATTTGTTTCAAATAATATCTGTCCCCAGCGATTGAGAATTTTTAAATTGAAATTTGCTATCTTATCAGCAGAGGAAATGTTAAATTTCTCATTGAATCCATCCCCATTCGGACTAAATGCATTGGGAACCCATATATTAACGGCTTCTTTTACAAAGATATTCCTATTAATTTCATCTTTACAACCAAAATTATTTTGTACCTGTAAAGTGAGTAATGTATTGCCAAAATTAATAATAGAAAAAGCAGGATTTTCTACATTGGAAATTAACTGATTATTTATTATCCAACTCCAGCTAGTTGCAGTTGTTCCGGTATATGTAAAATTAATTTCCTCATTACTTTCAGGGTAAGAAGGTGAATATGTAAAATTTGCTAAAGGTTTTGGGTTAACATCGACAGTTACATTCGCCGTCATATCAGGACAGCCACCAGAAATCCCAGTTACATTTAAAACATAAACTCCATTCATTGCAGAGGTAGCTTTAGTTGATACCAGTGGATTTTGTAATAATGAAGAAAATGTATTAGGTCCTGTCCAGGAATAATTTGCACCTGCAATATTAGAAGATAAGAGATACAAACTATCTTGTTCACAAACAGGAGAATTGCTGGCAACATTTAATAAAGGCTGTTGAGTTACTGTAACTGAGGTGGTAGCTGTTACTGCCGGGCATCCACCAGAAGCGGCAATCAAATACGAAACTGTAAAAACACCGACAGGATTAGTTGTAGAAGGAGTAACTGCTCCTGTTGAGGAGTTTAATGACAATCCTAAAGGTAATACTGAGTAAGTTCCTCCAATTGTTCCACTAAAAGTCACAGGCTGAGGTGTAACAACTGAAGTACAAAATGGAGATCCGGCATAAGATATCGAAGCTACAGGCAATGTAGTTATTATGACAGTATCTGTGGTTGTAAATGAAGCACATCCACCTGAAGCAGGTATTGAATAGCTAACGATATATGTTCCTGCAACAGAAAGAGCCGGTGTAACTGCTCCTGAAACTGAGTCTAGTATTAAACCAACAGGTAATACTGTATATTTTCCTCCTATCGTTCCGGTTCTGGTAACGGCTTGAGGTGTTACAAGTGTATTACAATAAGGAGATCCTGAATAATTAATTGTTGCATTAGGAGCAGTTGTAATCGTTACAGAGGTAGTTGTAGTAAAAGCCAGACATCCTCCGGAAGCTGCAATTGTATAGGTTACAGTATACACTCCTGCAGTGCTTGTACTTGGAGTAATTGACCCTGTTGAAGCATTTATTGATAAGCCGGCAGGTAAAGCTGTATAAGTTCCTCCGGCAGTTCCTGTTCTGGTTACAAGCTGAGCTGTTGTCAATGATTTACAGAAAGGAGTTCCTGTATAAGATATTGTAGCAGTTGGTGGAGTAGTTATTGTAACAGAAGTTGTTGTCGTATATGCAGGGCAACCGTTAGCTGCAGGGATACTGTCTTTTACAGTATAAATACCTGCAGTACTTGTACTAGGAATAATAGCAGCGGTTGAAGTATTAAATGATAATCCGGTTGGTGATGCAGAAAAAATACCACCTGTAGTCCCTGTAAGCGTAATGGTTTGAGCAGTTGTCAGAGTCTTGCAGAATGGAGAACCAGCATAAGTTATAGTTACTGAAGGTGCAGTTACGATAGTTACCGAAGTAGTTGCCGTTACAAGTGGGCAACCACCTGCTGCATAAATAGAATCTGTAACAGAATAGACTCCTGCCGTACTTGTACTTGGAGTTATTGCTCCGGTTGAATTATTAATACTGAGACCTATAGGTGAAGCAGAAAAACTTCCTCCTGTTGTTCCGGTTAAAGTTACCACCTGAGCAGTTGTAATTGATTTGCAAAATGGTGTTCCTGCATAGGTAATAGTAGCAGTAGGAAGTGTTGTAATTACAACTGTTTTTGTTGTTGTAAATGCAGCACAACCACCATAAGCTAAAATAGTATAGCTAACAGTATATGAACCTGAAACACTTAATGAAGGAGTAATTGCTCCTGTAATTGAATCAATTTTTAAACCTATTGGTAAAGCCGAATATTTTCCACCTGCTGTTCCTGTTAATGTCACAGGCTGAGCTGATGAAAGAGTTTTACAAAATGGAGTTCCTGTATAATTTATTGTTGCAGAAGGAGCTGTTGTTATTGTAACAGAAGTTACTGCAGTAACCAGCGGACATCCTCCTGCTGCAGCAATTGAATCAGTAACAGTATAAACTCCGGCATTACTTGAACTTGGAATAATAGCTCCACTTGAAGAATTAATGTTAAGACCAGAAGGTATTGCAGAAAAACTACCACCGGTTGTTCCGGTTAAAGTTATTCCCTGAGCGGTTGTAAGAGACTTACAGTAAGGTGTACCTGAAAAGGAAATAGCAACAGTAGGCATTGATGTAATTACAACGGTTTTAGTTGCTGTAAAGGCCGCACAACCACCAGCAGCTGAAATAGTATAACTTACAACATAAGAACCTGCATTACTGGATGAAGGAGTAATAGCTCCTGTTAAAGAATCAATCACTAAACCTGAAGGCAATGCAGTATATTTTCCACCAGTTACACCTGTTTGTATAACTGCCTGAGCTGTACTTATAGATTTGCAAAAGGGATTCCCTGTATAATTTATTGTTGCAGTAGGTGCAGTAGTAATTGTAAGAGGCGTTGATGCTGTATAAACAGGGCAGCCATATGCAGCAGGAATAGTATAGTTTACAGTATAGGCGCCTGCAGTACTTGTAGATGGTGTAATCGTTCCTGTAGAACTATTAATTGTCAAACCATTTGTAGAACTATAAACACCTGATGTTGTTCCGGTTTGAGTAACATTTACAGGAGACATTGATGTACAAAAAGGAGTTCCTGTATATGCAATGGTTGCAGAAGGTAAAGGCATAACAGTAATAATTGCAACACTTGAATTGGCAGGATTACAATTACCACTTTGAACAACAGCTCTATAATATGTAGTAACACTTAAATTATTTGCAGTATATGTGTTTAATGTATTTACTAAGGAAGTCCAACTTGTTCCATTTAAAGAAAACTCCCATCTAACAATAACTCCTGTATAACTATTTAAAGTTAAAATTGTAGAATTTGAATTTGCACAAACCGTAGTAGCTCCTCCTAAAACACCACCATTACTAAAAGGAGAAATTAATATAGTAATCCCAGAACTATTACCGGTACAGCTTCCGGTTTTACCTCTTACAGTAACGATACTACCATTGGAAAGCGATGAAGACGAATATGTTGCTGTGGTAGATGGAATTCCCTGAGATATTCCATTTACAAAAAATTCATAATTAGTTGCACCTCCAGCAGTAAAGTTAACTAATGTTCCTGAGCAAATGGTAGTATCATTTGAAACCAATGTTACTATAGGAGCTCCGGGATCATTTAATGTTACAGAAGTAGTACTTGAACATTGTCCATTTGATATTGTCACAAAATAAGTTCCTGCGGCTAAACCACTGGCAGTACTTGTAGTTTGAACAGGAGTAGTATTCCAGTGATATGAAGTAGCAGGACTCACAGTAGCAGTACCATTACTTAAGTTACAGGCAGTCGGATTTGTAAATCCTGTAATATTTGCAACTGGAATTGTATTTATAGTGATAGTAACTATCGTAGAATTAGCTGGACTACAGGCACCACTTTGAACAACAACTCTGTAATACGTAGTTACTGAAATATTATTAGCTGTATATGTAGTTACTGTATTTGAAATAGGTGTCCAGATTACACCATTTGTCGATGATTCCCATCTTAAAACACTTCCAACATTTCCATTTAAAGTTAAAAGAATACTGTTAGTTGTAGAACAAAATGTTGTATCATGGCTAAGTGTTCCACCAACGTTTGTAGGATTTACAGTAATAGTTGCCGGTGTGGAATTTGACGGACTACAAACACTATTCTGAACTACAGCTCTGTATTGAGTAGTAATTGTTAAATTAGTTGCTGTAAAGGAGGTAGTTGAATTAATAATATCTGTCCATGTAATTCCATCTGTTGAAGATTGCCATTTCAAAACAGTCCCAACATTACCGGTTAAAGTTAATAAAGTATTATTCGTCCCAGAACACACATTAACGCCTCCGGTAACAGTTCCTCCAATTGTTGCAGTACTCACTGTTATTGTGACTACAGCTGAATTAGCCGGATTACAAACACCACTCTGAACTACTGCTCTGTACTGAGTTGTAAGCGTTAAATTAGTTGCTGTATATGAATTTGTTGTATTATTAATATCTGTCCATAAAATTCCATCAGTTGAAAATTGCCATTTAACGATATTGCCAACATAAGCTGTTAAAGTTAATAATGTACTATTCGTACCTGAACAAACAGTTGTAGCACCATTAATTGTCCCTGTAATTACAGCAGGAACAACTGTTATCGTAACTGCATTATTATTTGCAGCAGCACATATACCACTTTGAACTATTGCTCTGTATTGAGTTGTCGTTGTTAAATTGGTGGCAGTATAATTATTGCTTGAATTTACGATATCCGTCCATGTAATTCCATCTGTTGAAGACTGCCATTTCAAAACAGTCCCAACATTACCAGTTAATGTTAATAAAGTACTGTTAGTTCCTGAACAAACTGTCAATAAACCATTAATAACACCAGCTACTGTTGTTGGATTTACTGTTACCATTACATTATTTGAAGTATCTGGCGTACAAATACCACTATTTACAACTGCTCTGTAATAGGTCGAATTTGAAAGATTCCCAGTTGAAATAATTGCCGTTGTTCCTCCTGTAATATTATTCCAGTTTACACCGTTTAATGAGGATTGCCATTGTATGCTACCAGTATATCCTGATAAGGTAACAGAAGTTCCACTTCCTGCACATAAAACTGCCAATGAAGCTGTTGCAGTTCCTCCAACGGCTATTGGTGAAACTGTTACAGTTGCCATTGCAGTTGTTGAAAACAATCCACTATTCGTACATGTTATAGTACAAATATAATAAGTTGTAGCAGTGAGACTTCCTGTAAGTTGAGAGGAAGCTGTTCCAAGATTTGAATAGGGTCCGCCTGAAATTGCAGAAGATTTCCATTGATAAGTTATCCCTGGTGAATTGTAAACATTACTTAACGAAAGTGTTGTAGAGGAACCTATACATAAATTCCCGCTTCCATTAATAGTAGAAGTTGCCGGAGTTCCTGTACAAACTAAATCAAATTCATCAGCTCCTATATCAGGAGCTGTGCCACTTCCGGTATATCCTGTATTCCCCTGTCGAATATTTCCATCAATATCATCTATATAAGTTGCTACATTTACAGCACCATTATCAATTGCATTTGCAATTGCAGGATTAATATGAAGATAGGTTGAATTAGAACCTGTTGTACTTACCCAATTGGGAAGTTCAGATATAGATAAAGCATCGCGCGGAGTAACAGCTGTTTTGTACACAGTTAATGTTTGATAAGATCCTGTACCATCATATAAAATAACGTTTTTAGCTCCTGCACCAACATAAAATAAATTATTGTTTGAGGTAGAAGCATAATTTGCTAATGTTGCACCCGATAGGCGATAAGCCACAGTAAAAGCAGTTCCGGTAGGAGTACTTGTATTTACAATTATATTGTTTCTGAGGTCAAGTTTAGAAGTTGTAGAAATTGAATTTGCTGTATGAAAAACACCTGTAGAGCCAAAATTAGTTCCGGTAGAAGTTGAATTTAAATAAATTGTGTTATAATACAAATTAAAAGAAGATGATGAGGTTGATGTAACAGAAATTCCTCTGATTGCATCTGTATAGTTTGCTGAAGGAGCTGTAAGGCTACCGATAGTATTGTTAAAAGCATTCACAGTTGTACCTGCAGAGAGCAACATCCCATTCACCAAAGTAGCCGTTGTGCCTATACCTGAATTACTTAAATTATAAATATTGTTTTTGTAAATATTCACAGTAGTAGCTCCATTAACAGTGATTCCATTTGAAACTTTTGTTGTACCGCTGGAGGTTAATCCAAATAAGCTATAATTATCAACTCCAATGGTTTGATGTTGATATATATTTATTGATGTTCCTGCTGATATATAAAAGCCATGAACATCACCGGCAGTTGACAATGTATTTATTGCATTTTTATAAAAATTCATTGTAGCTCCACCAGAAATATAAGCACCATAAACTGTACCTGATGAGGTATTTGTTATTGCTTTGATTGTATTATTATAAAAATTATTTACATTAGCAGTTCCACCACTAAATATGCCATAAAAAATTGAACTTGCACCGGAAAGTGAAAAATTTTGTATGGTATTATTATAAACATTAACATATAATCCCTGAGATCCAATGTACAATCCATATAATGCTCCGGTACCACTACTTGAAAAATTAGAAACTGTATTTCCATATACTTGATTTGGAGAAGCTAAACTGCCACCAAATCCATTTAAACAAATTATAAAAATCGTTGAATTTCCATTAAAAGTTATATTATTCAACGTATTATTGCTTACAGTCAATAAAGGATTTGTTGTTGAACTACTGTTATATATTCCAAAAAAACTATATGCACCAATTGTATTTGCATTAATATTAGAAAAATTATTCCCTGAAATTGTAATTGAAGAAGAATTAGGAGAGACACCATTATCATAATAACAATTAAAAGTACCTAAACCAGCTACAGTTCGGGTAAAAGCAGTTGTAACAGTATTGTTTAATATTGATTTACTACCATTAGCCGGTGATGCAAAGGCATTATTAATCAAATAAATAACACCTGAACTTTTTATACTGTCATTATTAAAATCATTGTTACTTATTACTTCAATTAAAGGTGTTCCTGTTTGATTTATACCATAAAAGGCAGCTGTACCACCTGTGGTACCTGTATAATTTGCAGCTTTACTCCCAAATGAATTATTTGTAATATTTAAAGTTGAAGTTGTAGCAGCTGCAGTATTATTAATCAAATAACATGATGCGGCTGATGTTGTGGCAGTAAATGTTAATTTATCAATGGTATTATAGCTTATGTTATTTACCCCAGTTATTGCACCAGTATTAGTAATTGCATAAATTAATCCTGATCCGCTGCTGTTATTGCTGAGATTTTGAATAATGTTTCCTGAACCTGAACTTCCAATAGTTATAGTTCCGGAAGTTACAGCATAAATCCCATATAAGTTACAAGCTGTTGTGGTTGTGCCAACCGAACCAATTGAAATACTTCCAATTGTAATACTTCCAATTACATTTGAAGTAATTGAATAATTAGCAGAACCGGCTACATATATGCCATAAAAAGAATAACCAATAGTAGCTCCTCCAATAGCAGCAATAGCTCCAAGATTATTATTCTGAATTAAACAACTTGTAGAGGAAGTAATATAAATTGGGATAATTCCAGTCCCTGTGGTAGTTGATGTAATATAAATACCCGATGTAGCGGTTGCAATACCTGTTGTAGCACCTATAGTATTACCAGAAGTTGTCCCAATGTTAACTCCCCCTGCATTAACAATAATCCCGTTAAAAACAGCTCCTCCAGGTGAATTTGCACCACTTGCAGTAGTAAAGTTTATATTGTTCATAATATTGCCATTGATATTACTAACTGGTGTTGCGGCAACAGTCATATCAATTCCTGTAAAACGACCTCCATTATTGGAAAACATCCCGGTTCCCGCAGAAGACGAAAACCCGATGATATTATTGTTTACAGTATATCCACTACCAGAAGCAGTATTAATACTTATACATTTCAGATAGTTTGCAGATGTTAGTCCTGAACGGACAGCTGTCTGATAAAATTTATTAGAATTTATAAACCAGGCCGAACTATTTGCCAATACGTTAATTGCATTGGCTCCGGAAGTAGAATACCAATTGGAAATATTGTTAGCAGTTATTGAAATACTATCATTGGAAACAGTATTAGATAATCCTGAAGAAGTGATTGCCATTGATGGTGTAGCTGCGGCATCCGCAATATTGTTATTACTAATTGTATTTTTATCATTTCCAGTAGTGGTGCCTGCTGAAAAGAGAATAGTTCCTGCAATGGCTGTTGTAGCAGCTGTATTTGCTCCAAGTATAGTACAATTGGTAATAGTATTATTAGAAGCATCATTAATAAACCTTATGGTAGATGTCCCTGCAGTTGAAGAAGTTGAAGTATTCGAAATCGTTAATGAATTTCCAGTTGTATTAAGTCCGTTAATGGTAACTCTATCTGCTCCGTTTAAATTTAATAATGGAATTCCTGCTGCTGGAATTCCTGAAATATTTCTAATACCTGAAGGTATTATAGTAAGGCTTGTCCACACTCCGGCATTTAAGCTATTTGTACCAGTTTCGGCAGTAATATCAGCAGTAATAGTAATCACAATATTTGAAGCCGTCTGGGTAGCAGCATTTATGGCAGCAAACGCTCCAGAAGTATTTGTTAACGAAGTATAATTTCCATTGCCAACAAGAGCACCACTAACTGTTACTTGTGCTTTTATCAATGTTAAGTTAAGAAACAGCAATATTGAAAAAATGTAAATTGAACGGAGTTTCATGCAATTATATTTTATTATTTATAAATATATGAATAATTGTTTACTATAAAAAAATGAATATTACTTAACGAATAAAAATCTTAAAACAAAACAGTTACAACATTATTTTGTTATTTTATCAGCCATTTTCATATATATGTATTTAATTTTCAAAACTTTACTAACACACAAGAATATTATTAAAAATCCTTGATTTGAGAGTTATAACTAATACCATCATTTAACAATCAACCCCGACAACAGTTTAAAAGTTATCAGGGTTAAAAACAATAAAGTATTAATTCACAATTTTTTATCCGCAATGAAAATAATTATGAACCAGTTTCATAATTTTTTCTTTACTACAATGAACTTCCTCACGTAAATGTTCATCATTATATGCTTTTAATTTTTTGATAGTTCCATCAATCATGCTTTTGCTAAATACACCATATTTTTCATATATATCTCGTTGTTCTTCCAGTCTTAATGCTGATTCATAACAAGATGCAGGTAAATGTTTTAAACTTGAAGCTATTTCTTTAAATTCATCATGAAAAATATTTACATCTACATACGTTTTTTTAGCAAACTCAAGTGCATTTTCCATTTCAAACCCATGACGTGCCGCAACAGTTAACCCGGCTAATAATAAATAAACATCAGCAGAACCATCAGGACAACGAAATTCTACAGTTTGTTTGTGTGAAAAATCATGAGCATCATCGTTTTCTAAAGGATTTGCTATTTTAGCCATATTTTTTTTACCTGACCAACCCAGCGGAACTCTTACCAATACAGAACGGTTGCGATCGCCCCAACAGATATTAGTAGGTGCTTCCTGATGAGGTACTAAGCGGAAATAAGACGCTGGATTTGTGTTTCCAAAAGCTGTAAGTGATGGAGCAAGGTCAAGATAACCAGCTATTGCTTTGCGGGCAATATCTGATAGTTTACCTTCTTCTACCATTACATTTTTTTCACCTTTCATCAAACGGGTATGAATATGCATTCCACTTCCAGCTTTCCCAACAGTAATTTTAGGAGCAAAAGTTATAGTAACACCATATTTATATGCCAAAGTGCGCAATATCCATTTTGCAATTAATAACTGATCAGCGGCTTCCTCCAGTGGAGAAGGACTGAATTCAATTTCATTTTGCTCATATATAGTATCATTCATTGTAAAATTCCCTACTTCAGAATGTCCATATTTAATATTCCCTCCTACCATTGCAATGGCATGCATCGATTCAGTACGAAGCACCTCCCACTTAGTAAATGGTGATGATTCATGATAACCCCGCTGATCTTCGGCAAGAAATAAATCTTCTTTAGGGCTGATAATATAATACTCCAATTCACCCATTACCTGAAATTCAAATCCCGTTTTGTCCTTTAGCTCCTGATGTGCTTTTCGCATAATATATTCAGGCGAACTTTCCAAAGGTTCACCGTCTTTATTGAAATAAGAACATAAAATATCAAGCGTTGGAATTTCGGTAAAAGGGTTTAAAAAAGCAGTACGGTAACGCGGAACAACATACAAATCGCTTGATCCTGTTTCAATATGGGAAAACAAACTTGAACCGTCCACTCTTTCGCCACTGCTTAATACCGCATCGAGATGTTCAATGCTGTTTATCACAAAATTCAAACACTTTAACCTGCCATCACCTCCAACATAACGAAGATTCAACATTTCAATACCGCATTCTTCTACATATTTTATCAAGTCATTTTTAGTAAACTCAGAAGTTGGTTTTCCTAAAAATTGAACCAATGGATTTGGGTTAAGTTTTATGTTACTGTTCATTACAAATATTTTTATTTTTTAAATCGGGTTGTCAAACCTACAACTTTTTTTTGAATTAATGCTTGTTTCCTTAGAAAATATGCGTTAGTCAAAAGTTAAATAATTTTTTATTTAAATCTAAAGAAAAAAAATAAAAATATTACCCTATCATATTCATAATATATAATTTACAGATAATTAAAAATATATTTCACCTAAATTCAAGTAATTTATAGTTGAGTTTTTGTGATAGAGTATTATTCTTTATTTTTTGAATCTATTATGATAGTAACGGGTCCGTCATTTATCAGTGAAACTTTCATATCAGCGGCAAATATGCCGGTTTTAACAGATTTTCCTAATTCCTTTTCCAGTTGATGTATAAAATTTTCATACAAAGGAATTGCAATTTCGGGTTTAGCGGCTTTAATATAGGAAGGCCGGTTACCTTTTTTTGTTGAAGCATGCAAAGTAAACTGACTAATTAACAATACGTCAGCATCAACATCAGTTATTGAAAGATTCATCACACCGTAAGTATCATTAAAAATACGCAGACGACTAATTTTACCACACAACCATTCTATATCCTCAAAAAAATCTGATTCCTCAATACCTAATAAAATCAATAAACCATTCAGAATAGAAGCATGTTCTTTCTCATTTATCGTAACTGATGCTTGTGTAACTCTTTGTATTATTATTCTCATTATATTTTGCTTTTTGGTATTTAATCTTTATCATTTTTTGTAAAAAAGAAAAAGAAAAAGGCAGCTGCCCAATTTTTATCAACATTTGGAATATAACCCATAGTCTGGTAATTCTGATTTTGCACCTTACCCTCTTTATTCACATAACCTATTGTTTGATAATTTCCATTCTGAATTCTGCCATCTTCATTTACATATCCTATTGTTTGATAATTCCCATTTTGAATTTTTCCTTCTTTGCCAATATAGCCTATGGCTTGATAATTGCCATTTTGAACCCGTCCATCACTTCCAATATAGCCAATAGTTTGATAATTCCCATTTTGAACTTTACCATCTGTGTTAATATAACCAATTGTTTGGTAATTCTGGTTTTGAACTCTTTGTTGAGCAATAGTGTAAACTGATAAGCAAATAAAAAACAATGTAAAACCTATTTTTTTCATAATGAATTGATTAATAAATATAAAATCCGGAATATAAACAGCAAATTGTATGCCATTTACCACCGGATTTTTATCAAAGACGCAAAATTCTTTTAAGTACTATTAATTAAAAAAGCAATTGCGAAAGAATAATAAATTAAGTACTTAAAGCACTCAATGTACTCATTAAACCGTCATAATATCTTTTTCTTTTATCACAAAGTGTTTATCCACTTTCTCGATGTAAAGATTGGTTATATCCTGAATTTCCTTTTCAAGTACTTTAATTTCATCTTCAGGAATACCGTCTTTTTCGAGTTTCTTAGCAGTATCCATAGCCGAACGTCTGATATTGCGGATGCTGACTTTTCCATTTTCGGCTTCTATTTTGGCTCTTTTCACCAAATCTTTACGTCTTTCTTCGGTTAAAGGTGGTACAAGAATACGAATAATTTCGCCATTATTTTGAGGGTTAAAACCTAAATTGGCATTCATAATGGCTTTTTCGATAGGAGCCAGCATATTTTTCTCCCAGGGTTGTACTGCAATCTGACGAGGATCAGGAGTGCTAATGTTTGAAACTTTATCAATATCAGTCATCGTACCATAATAATCAACCTTAACACCTTCCAGCATCTGAGGATTTGCTTTTCCGGCTCTTATTTTATGAAATTCACGATCTAGATGAAGCAGTGCATGTTCCATGCCTTCTTTGGCTTCGTCTAAACAAAATTGAGATTCTTCAGTCATATTATTGTTTTTATAATCCAGACAACAAAATTAAAAAAATATTTTAAACTGTTACTAATGTTCCTACATTTTCACCATTTACTACCTTTTTCAGGTTTCCATCCTTATTCATGTCAAAAACTATAAGCGGAAGTTTGTTCTCCTTACACAAAGTAAAAGCGGTTAAATCCATGATATTGAGACCTTTTTCGTACACCTCATCAAAACTTACTTTTTCATATCGGACAGCATTGGGATCTTTCTCGGGATCGGCAGTATAAATACCATCAACACGCGTTCCTTTCAACATAACATCAGCCTGAATTTCAACGGCTCTCAATGCAGATGCAGTGTCTGTGGTAAAGAAAGGATTTCCGGTACCTCCACTAATAATAACTACATTTCCTTCTTCTAATAAATCAATTGCCTTTGAACGGCTCATTGAAGTACAAATCGGATCAATAACTATACCCGAAAGCAGCGAAGTTTTTACTTTAATTTTATTCAATTCACCTTGTAAAGCCATGCTATTGATTACAGTTGCAAGCATCCCCATATAATCGCCCTGAACTCGATCCATACCTTTAGCTGCACCCTGTAAACCACGGAAAATATTGCCACCGCCTATAACAATAGCTACCTGAACATGGTCGTCAATAACAGCTTTAATATCTTTAGCATATTTCTCAAGCATCATAGGATCAATACCATATTGTTGGTTTCCCATTAGTGATTCACCACTGAGTTTCAGTAAAATTCGTTTATATTTTATCATAATTATGTGTAATTTTCTGTAAGGACAAATATACATTTATTTATAAAATTGCAGCTAAAATTTACAGAAAAGATTTTAACATGTTTTATTAGTTCTCGAAAATTATATAATTCACTCATTAATTAATACTTACTTTTTAAAAATAAAATAAACTGCCAGTATTAAAAAAATAAATCCAATAAATTGATTGAAATGAAAAGTCTCAGTTTTAAAAAACAATAATGAAAATACCAGAAACACAACCAATGTAATAACTTCTTGAATTACTTTTAATTGCAATAGAGTAAATGGACCTCCATTTCCATTGTAACCAATCCGATTGGCTGGTACCATAAAGAAATATTCAAACAATGCAATTCCCCAACTAATTAAGATGATACTGATCAATCCTAAATTGCCCATTAATTTCATTTCTTTGAATTTAAGATGTCCGTACCAGGCAATAGTCATAAATGAATTCGACATGATTAGTAACAGTATGGTATAAAATGCTCTCATAATATCAGTGATTTTAATTTTAAGATACAAAAATATCAATTATATTCGTTATTATATTGTACTATTTTTAATTCTGCTTTACCAGAACAGAATTTCTAATACAAATAGTGATAAAACTGTGAATATGTGCAATGTTATAAAAGGTCAAAAATCCAACGGCAATTAAATTATAATTCGAATTTTGAAGTTTACATTCAAAAACTCGCCGGTTTGAAAAAGAAATTAAAGCTATACTATTAAAATTATCTATTTAGTAAAGTAAAAGTAAAATTAAAATAAAAAGAAACAACATCAGTTATAGTTCTAATTTTACTCAGATTTAAGCATAATAAAATACTCATTAGATTTTTAACTTAATGATACTAAAATTTTAATTTAATCTTCTATATATTATAATTTCATATTTGTATTAACTCAAAAACGACTAATAAATGAAAAAATCAGCCATCTTCACATTATTAATAAGCTTTGTAGTTCTCTTTACTTATGGACAAACAAAAAAACTTATATGCAGTGTATATTTCAAAACTGATAAATTCTTATTATCAGATCATGAAAAAAACACATTAGATACATTAATCTATTTTCTTACTGATAAAGACATTGAAAGAGTCGTTATTAAAGGAAATACTGATAGTGATGCAGATAGCATCTACAATATCGAATTATCTGAAAAGAGATCAGCATCAGTTAAGAATTATCTGGTTGAAAATTCAATAGAGCCTCCACTTTTTAAAGTTTTTAACTTAGGTGAAGATAAGCCGATAGCGAACAATGATGTTGATGAAGGCAAACAAAAAAACAGAAGGGTAGATATTTATGCTTTTTATAAAGAGAAAAAAATCATTGAAGAAAAGCCGGTAAAAGCAATAAAGACAGAAACAGATCCCTGCAAAAGAGATACTGTCATTACCCTTCCACAGGGAAGCCGATATGCAATTAGTATCTGTGATTATTACAAATTTAAAGATTGTTTGAAAATAAAAGAATATATTGATGCTGAAAGTATCCTGAATTCTGATTTTACAACAACTACCACCAGAAACGAACAATTAGCCACTGGAGGCATGTTTGACATTCAATTATGTGATGACAAGCCATTGCAACATCCAATCATTTTCAGAGTTCCTGTGTCAAGATATGGATTGATTCAAATTGACAGTGTATGTGGAGTCGAGGTTAATTATAAAAAAATGTTGTTGTATACAAGCGATAAACATGGAAACTGGTCGGGAAGTAAAAGAATTTCAATCGTTAAATCCAATGATAGTTTATTTTATGAATTTGCTATTTCACGAAATGGTAAATTTAATCTTGACTATAAATACAATGAACGAAATCTTACAAATATAAAATGCAGCATTAAATCAAAAAGAAAAGTAAGGCTGATTAAAGCGCGACTGTTCACTTCGTCTCCAAGAAGTGTATATCAGGAATATGCAATCAACAGAGATCATAAAATTAAATTCTTATTACCCTCTTGCCCAAGTAATAATTGTGAATGTTTACTTTTAAAAGCATATGGCATCAATGAAGCCGGTGATACATTAGTAACTTCAGGTTGCATAAACAGATACAAACACAGATTATTGTTTGGCAAATGTAAATTCGAACGAAGACGTATCGGAGGATATATTTTTGGCGTAATCCCTGTAAGAAAAAAAGGTATTTATCGAAAGTATATTATCAAAGCATCTGATTGGATGATTAAAACAAAAAAAATAATCAGAGAACCATTTTCGAGATAAAAGGTAGATTTAAACATCATCACTTTTGATAAAGTGAAAAATAATAATGCATAGGCTATTTAATTTGATTCAATATCTCAACATCAGGATTACTTAGATTCATTTAATAGAAATCCAATTTTGTGTGATTTTCAATAAAAGAATTAAATTATTTTTATAAATCCCTAAAACTACAACAATCCTGTAAGCAATCCCGGAAAAATTCCAAAAATAAAAGTAAGCAACAGGCAGATTGACAATACTATGATTACCTCTGAGGAGAGTTTCACTTTGACAGCATTGGTTTCATCTTTTGATAAAATAAGAATAATTGGTTTTAAATAATAAAACAGACTTATTGCTGATGCCAGAACTGCAAAGACGACCAATACGATATAACCAGATTCTGCAGCAGCCATAAAAACACTAAACTTGGCCATAAATCCTGATAACGGTGGAATACCAGCCATAGAAAGCATGGCAACTATCAAAGCAAAAGCAAGAAATTTATTTTTTATACCCATACCTTTAAAATCATTCAATTCATCAGACCATTTTACTTCTATAATTTCAACTAAAACCGTAAATGCCATAATATTTGCTACAGAATATGAAACTGCATACAACAATAATGCGCCTGCGGAATATTGATTTAAGGCAAGTACTGCCAGCAATAAAAATCCTGCATGGGATATTCCGGAGTATGCCAGTAATCTTTTGAATCGTTTTTGAGGTAAAGCCATTAATACCGCAGTAAAGAAACTCATTACAGAAACAATCATTATCGTTGTTGCCCACACTGGTTTAATGGCTGCAAAATTATACGAATATAAACGGTAAATGGCAGCAATACCTGCTATCTTAACAACAGAAGCCATAAAAGTTGTAATTACAGTAGGAGAACCTTCATATACATCCGGTGCCCAGAAATGGAAAGGAACTGCAGCTACTTTAAACAACAAACCCACTGTAAGCAATAGTAAGCCAATACTAAACATATTACTTGCCTGGTTGTTGCCAGCAGCAAGATAAGCAGTTATTTCATGAAAATCGAAACTTCCGGAAGCTCCATAAATTAAAGCAATTCCAAACAACATAACACCAGTGGCAAAAGATCCAAGCAAAAAATACTTTAAAGCAGCTTCGTTGGATGGTAATTCATATTTCCGGCTTCCTGCCAAAACGTACAAACAAATAGACATTGTCTCAATACCTATAAACAATATAACCAGATTTCCAAATGAAGTCATTAGTAACATTGAAGTGGTTGCAAACACTAATAATGCAGCTATTTCATCCAGGTGTTTTTCCCAGGGTGCATAATGCGAATGGAACAATAGAAAAACTAAAGCTGATGAAAGGATAATCAATGCATTAAATGCAATTGCATAATTATCATAAATAATCATATCATTCATGAGATGTAGATTACTATCCCATAAACGTAAATTTAAAATAAACCCTGTCATCAAACCGGTAATAGCCAACCATAGACTAAGCCGGGGTTTGTTAAACGCTCCTGCCATCATGATAGCAACTCCTGTTAATGCAA
Organism: Bacteroidales bacterium; assembly: GCA_049315385.1. GTDB lineage: Bacteria > Bacteroidota > Bacteroidia > Bacteroidales > JACABE01 > JACABE01. The sequence goes on along the minus strand of JBMOKG010000003.1, from coordinate 135,232 downwards.
TTACGATAATTACTTCCATTCGTTTTGCTTATATAGTTTTTAATATTTGGTTGATTGCCGGTTCTGCAATATGTAGTAACGTGGAAGGAAATAAACCCATCCAGAATATCACTACTGTAATTGCACTCAGGACACAAAGCTCACTGATTGTTAGATCAGGAAAAGTAACGATAGCCGGATTCAGTTTACCATACATTGTTCGCTGATAGAGCCATAGCATATATACAGCTCCAAATATGATACCCGTTCCTGCTATTGCTGCAAAAACATAATTTGTTTGAAAAATTCCCAGTAGCATCAAAAACTCACCAACAAATCCATTTGTAAGTGGTAGCGCTACTGTTGCCAATAATATAATCATAAAGAAGAAAGCAAAACGAGGTGCAATCCTAGCAATACCACCCATATTACTTATTTTACTTCCAGCGGTTCTGTTTATAAATACTCCTGCAATAAAGAATAGTCCTATTACATTCACACCATGAGATAACATTTGGAAAACAGCTCCCTGTAAAGCATTTTTATTCATTGTTAAAACGGCTGCTGCCAATAATCCCACATGAGCCATTGAAGCATAAGCAAACATCCTCTTACTATCAGTTTGCCTGATAGCAATTACCGAAGCATACACTATTCCTGTAATTGCCAGTATGCTGGTAATATTACCCCATTGAAGAACAGCAAGATGAGTAATTGGTAATAATATACGAATCATCCCATACACTCCCATTTTCAACATAATACCAGCTAAAAGCATGGTAGCGGTTATAGGAGCCACTGTATAAGTATCCGGTTGCCATGTATGAAAAGGGAATATCGGTATTTTAACAGCAAAAGCAATAAAGAAGGCCCAGAAAATCCAGCTTTGTTCTACAGTTGATAAAGTTACCTGATAAATAACTTTAAAATCAAATGAATGAGGATAAGGTGTATGAACATATAAGTAAATAAGGGCTGCAAACATTAGCAAGCTTCCGAACAAGGTGTATATAAAAAATTTAATTGTAATTTTTTCTCTTCCTTCTCCACCCCAGAATCCACAGATGAAATATACAGGAATTAAAGCAAGTTCCCAATAAATATAAAACATTAAGGCATTTTGAGTAGTAAACACAGCTGTCAAGGCAAATATTGCAAGAAAAAACAAACTGTAAAAAACATTGGATCTTTCCTGATTATCTATAAACGAAGAAGTTATAATCAATGGAGTTGCAAAAGAAGTTAACAATAACAACAAATAGCTTAATCCATCCATTGAAAAAAAGATTTTTACAAATTCAATTTTAATAAGACTACCATTAGTGGCTGACATAAATGACGGGAAATAAAACAAAGAAGATATAAAAATGAGCAGGGACACAATTAAAGAAAATTGCTTAATCCATTGATTATTCTTTAAAAACAAAACAATTATGGAAGCTAAAAGTGGTAATCCAAGTGTAATTATCGGGAGCATATTTATCGGATTATTTGATTCATTAATAAAAGGGCGATAATTCCCAGAACTATCATAAATACATAGAATTCTGTAAATCCATTTTGAATATATCTAAGCCGGTTTCCGGTCCGAACTACTATTATACCAATACCATTTACAATACCGTCCAGCCATTTGATTTCTATAATCTTATAGAAGGTATCAGACATCCATAAAATCGGTTTTACAAAAAGAAACACATATATTTCATCCACCCAATACCTGGCTTCGAAAATCTTGAAAAAGACAGGCATTTTGTTCTGATATAGTTTGTATTTTTTTAAATAAATAAACCATGCGCAAATAACAGATATTAATACAACTATGACAGAAGTTAGTATCAATATCATTTCTTCGGATAATGGGAGCGGACTATTTTTAATAAGAATTTGTGATGAAGCTGAAAACACCGGAGATAAATACATATTCAGCAAATGCTGAGCACCAGTCCATGCCGGTAAACCAATCCAGCCTCCTCCAATTGCAAACAATGCAAGAACAATTAATGGAATTGTCATTACTTTTGGAGATTCATGAATTTGTTCATTGGTTTTTTCATCTCCTTTATAATTGCCTTTAAATACAAGAAAATACAAACGGAACATATAAAAAGCAGTCATCAAAGCTCCGGCAACACCAAGAATCCATAATAATGGATTTTTTTCAAACAACGAAGTAAGTATTTCATCTTTAGAGAAAAAACCTGAAAACGGAGGAATACCGCTTATAGCAATACATCCTGCTAGAAAAACTATAGAAGTAATCTTTATCTTTTTGCTGAGACCGCCCATTTTATGTATATCCTGTTCTCCGCTTAATGCATGGATAACACTTCCTGCTGCGAGAAACAATAATGCTTTAAAAAAAGCATGAGTAGTCAGATGAAACATAGCAGCACTAAAACCACCAACTCCGAGCGCAGCAAACATATATCCCAATTGACTGACAGTTGAATAGGCCAGAACTTTTTTAATATCATTCTGAAAAATGGCAATTGTTGCCGCAAGTAAAGCTGTTGTAATTCCAACAATAGCAATGATACCTAATACTTCCGGAACCAAAACAAAGAGAATACTTGAACGTGCAATCATGTATATACCGGCAGTGACCATAGTAGCTGCGTGTATTAATGCAGAAACAGGCGTCGGACCGGCCATTGCATCTGGCAACCATGTATATAGTGGAATTTGAGCACTTTTCCCTGTTGCCCCCATAAATAACAATACACAAATCCAGAACAGTGTATTATTAGAGGTAGTTAATCGAGCAGCTCCACCAAAAACAGTTGAAAATTCGAGACTATTATAAGTAGTAAAGATGAGAAATAAAGCGAGTAAAAAGCCAAGATCCCCTATTCGATTCATAATAAATGCCTTTTTAGCTGCATTATTATTAGCATGCTCACTATACCAGAATCCTATCAGTAAATATGAACAAAGCCCCACACCTTCCCATCCAATGAACATTACGAGGTAATTACTGCTTAATACCAGAATGAGCATGAAGAAAATAAAAAGGTTCATATATGAAAAAAAACGCCGGATACCTTCATCGTTCCACATATAACCTATTGAATAAACATGAATAAGAAAGCCAACTCCCGTGATAATGAGCAACATTAATGCAGTTAAAGGATCAGCAAAGAAGCTTAAAGAAACTGAGAAATCTTCAAATTGAATCCAATCAAAAAGCTTGAGAGAAATTGAATTTTCGCTCACATGAGTTGCAATAATAACAGAGCATACAAATGGAATAAATACCATAGTACTGGCAAGTATTCCAATGAAAAGTTTTGAAATTTTATTTCCACTCAAACCGCTTACTACAAAGCCGATTAGTGGAAATATTAATATCAGCAGTAATAAAATATTGAGATGATTCGCCATACTTACCATTTCAGTTTATTAAGAAAATTAATATCTATCGTTTGCGTATTGCGGTAAATCATCACCAAAAGGGCAAGACCTACAGCAACTTCAGCGGCAGCAACTACCATAATAAAGAACACAAAAACCTGTCCATTAGGATCATGATGATACACAGAAAATGCTGCCAATAAAAGATTAACTGAATTTAGCATCATTTCGATGGACATAAATACAATAATAGCATTCCGGCGTATCAATACTCCCATTACACCTATTGTAAAGAGAATACAGCTCAGCCAGACATAAGACTGTATTGATATACTTTGTAAATTTACTATGATATTTTCCATAATTATTCTTTTTTACCTATCATTATTGTACCCACTATTGAAGCCAAAAACAAAACAGAAGTGAGTTCAAATGGGATCAGAAAATCTTTAAAAAGAATCTTCCCAAGATTTTTAATTAATCCGATTGTGTTGGAAGAAAAATCAAAAGCAGTATTATCTAATCCTTTTAAACTCCCTATCAATGTGACAGCCAGTAAACATCCGGTAATTACTGAAACAACCTTCATCATTGCAGGTTTTCTGGGCTCTGTTTCTTTGTTCAGATTTAGTAACATTACCGTAAAAAGGAACAATACCATTATGGCTCCTGCATAAACAATAATATTGACAACTGCCAAAAATTGTGCATTCAATAAAATATAATGCCCTGATATAGCAAAAAAAGAAACAATAAGAAACAGCACACTATTTACCGGTTTTCTTGAAAAGATAACCATCAATGCTGAAAACACCAGAATAACTGACAATAAATAAAATAGCAGTGTTGAAAACATTATTTATTATGTTTAAATTTTTTATTCTTTTTAAATTCCAATACTTCGGCAGTTTGTCGTTTTGAAACATCGACTCTTTTATCTTTAGCCAAAGGTTCTACCAATTTATCTTTCCCATAAATAAAATCTTGTCTTTCAAAGCTTGAAGGAACAATTTCTTTAGTTAAAAAGATGGCTTCTTTAGGGCAAGCTTCTTCGCACAAACCACAAAAGATACATCTGAGCATATTAATTTCATAAGTAACAGCATATTTCTCTTCTCTGTAGAGTTGTTCTTCACCTTTTTTCCGCTCTGCGGCAATCATAGTTATCGCTTCGGCAGGACAGGCCAATGCACATAAACCACAGGCTGTACAACGTTCGCGTCCTTCATCATCCCTTTTCAACACATGTTTACCTCGATAGATCTCAGCAAATTGCTTTGTTTCTTCGGGATACTGTAAAGTTACTTTCTTCCTGAATAAATGTGAAAAAGTAATCATCATTCCTTTGGCAACAGCAGGAAGATATATCTGTTCCCAAAAGCTCATCTTTTTATTGGAAACTAATTTCGATCTGTTTGTTAAATTTTCCATCTTCCTACTAATTTTTTAATAAAATTACAACCGCTGTCGCCAAAAGATTGAAAATCGCAATCGGGATTAACCAGGTCCATCCCAGTCTTATCAGCTGATCATATCGAAACCGTGGCAAAGTCCATCTGATCCACATAAATACAAATCCAAAGAATGAAATCTTTATAAAGAATACTGCAGTTCCTATTATTGATATCCAGTTATCTGATAATCCGATACTTTCAGCAAATGGGAAATTATAACCACCAAAAAACAAAGCTGAAATAATTGCACTTGAAATAAACATATTAATATATTCAGCAAACAGAAAAAAGCCCAGTTTCATACTGCTGTATTCTGTATGAAATCCACCTATTAGTTCTGTTTCGCATTCCGGCAAATCAAAAGGAGCGCGATTACATTCGGCAAGTGCACAAATCATAAAAATCAAGAAGCCTACCGGCTGATACCAGATATTCCAGTTAATTCCTTTTTGTTGCGCTACAATATCATTCAGACTTAATGAACCTGACATCATTACAACAGCCAATATTGCCAATCCCATAGCCAACTCATAACTAATCATCTGAGCTGCTGCACGTATAGCACCCAACAAGGAATATTTATTATTTGAAGCCCAGCCTCCAAGCATGATTCCATAAACTCCAATTGAAGTTACGGCCATAATATACAGAATGCCAATATTAATATCAGCTACCTGTAATGAATATTCTTTTCCACCTAAATTAAGTGACTTGCCCCATGGAATAACAGCACTGGTAAGCAATGCAACGAACATGGTCAACATAGGTCCTAAAATAAAGAGGAAACGGTTGGCAGTATTTGGCATAAATTCTTCTTTAAACAGTAGTTTTAAGCCATCTGCCAATGGTTGTAATAAGCCGAAAGGACCGGCGCGATTGGGTCCTAGTCTATCCTGAAACCATGCAGCAAACTTACGTTCAAAATAAGTAGAATACATCGCAACCAGCAAACTGATTGTCATGATAACCGATATCAATATTATTTTGTATGTAATATAATTCCAATCCATTCCTTATAATTTATTCCTGTTTTTCGGTCTTACCTTCAATTGGTTTAATAATTGATTGTTTTGTTTGTTTTTCATAATGATTTTGCGCAATTACTGAAGTTCTGTTTATTTTTCTGGGGCCTTCAACTACCCAGTCCGAAAGATTTTTCTTTTCAAATCTGCAATCATTACAAATAAACTCTTCCACCTCACCATACTGATTTTTCCTTCCTGTGACACGATAAATTTCAGTTCCAAACATCCAGAGGACAGCTTTTGATGAACATTTTTCACAATCACGATGGGCATCCATTGCTTTAGTAAACCAAACCCTGTTTTTAAAACGGAAACTACGATCCGTTAATGCACCTACCGGACAAACATCAATGATGTTACCAGAGAAATCATTGTCTACAAATTTCTCAACAAAGGTAGTTATTTCTGCTACATCCCCACGGTATAAAACGCCATGTACCCGTTCTTCAGTAATTTGTTCAGCTGCATAAACACAACGATAGCAAAGTATGCAACGGTTCATATTCAATTTTATCTTTTCTCCAAAATCTGCAGGAGTATATTCACGACGATCTTCCTCATATCTTGTTTCTTCCAAGCCATGCTGATAGCTTAAATTCTGAAGATCACATTCTCCGGCCTGATCACAAACAGGGCAATCCAAAGGATGGTTGATTAAAAGAAATTCCACAATTGCTTTGCGTTCTCTTTGTACTTCTTCGGATGTAATATTCTGAACGCGCATTCCATTCTGAACCAAAGTACAACAGGAGGGAACCAATTTCGGCAATGGACGGGGATCAATTTCAGAAATATTCACTATTTTAACAAGACACGTTCTGCATTTACCTCCGGAACCTTTCAACTTTGAATAATAGCACATTGCAGGAGGTACAATTTCTCCTCCAATCTTACGGGCAGCATTCAATATTGTAGTACCTTCTTCTACATCAATTGTAATATCATCTATAGTAACCCTATGCATAATTTCTATTTTAAGTAGTTATCAATATTTCCATGACGGATATTTTTAACAATTTCAGGATGATTAACATGGAATTCAAATTCTTTGCGAAAATGACGGATGGCACTTGATACAGGCCATGCAGCAGCATCACCTAAAGGACAAATTGTATTACCTTCGATGTGTTTAGAAATATCTGCAAGTAAATCTATGTCTCTCATTCTTCCATCACCGTTTTCGATTCTATTTAATATTCTTTCCTGCCAACCGGTTCCTTCTCTGCAGGGAGAACATTGTCCGCAGGATTCATGATGATAAAAGCGGGCAAAACTCAATGTATTTCTTACCATGCACTGGTCTTCATCATAAACAATAAACCCACCGGAACCCAACATACTCCCCGTTTCAAAACCACCTTCAGCCAATGATTCAAAAGTCATCAATCTGGGTTGTCCTAAAGCTGTTTCAAGAATCAAATCTGCCGGGAGAACAGGTACTGATGAACCGCCAGGTATTACAGCCTTTAGCTTTTTCCCATTTTTTATTCCACCACAATATTCTTCGGAATAGATAAATTCTTTAACAGTTATACCAAGTTCAATTTCATAGACACCAGGTTTATTAATATTACCACTAGCCGAAATTAGTTTGGAACCAGTACTTTTCCCGTTTCCAATTTCAGCATAAAATTTCCCGCCCATATTTACAATCGGAACAACCGAAGCAAGGGTCTCAACATTATTGACAACAGTCGGGCATCCGTATAAACCAACAAATGCAGGAAATGGTGGTTTTAGTCTGGGATTTCCTCTTTTACCTTCCAATGATTCAATTAATGCTGTTTCTTCACCACAAATATATGCTCCTGCTCCTGGATGTACATAAATATCAAGCATATAATCAGTTCCTAAAATACTTTGACCCAATAAACCATTTGCATAGGCTTCAGATAAAGCTTTATTCAAAATACCAACCAGATATTTAAATTCTCCTCTGATGTAAATATATGCACAATGTGCATCGAGCGCAAAAGCTGAGCAAATCATTCCTTCAATTAATAAATGCGGAAGATGTTCCATAAGGTAACGGTCTTTAAAAGTTCCAGGTTCACTTTCATCAGCATTACATATAAGATAATGTGGTTTTTCTGATTTTCTGTCAATAAAACCCCATTTCATTCCTGTAGGAAAACCGGCTCCACCACGACCTCTTAGTCCTGAATTCCGTACTTCTTCCAATACATCAAAAGAAGTCATGGTTTTCAAAACTTTTTCAACAGCCGAATAGCCACCTGATTTTCGATATATATCAATATTTTCGATACCCGGAATATCTATTTTCTCAAGCAAAATTTTTCTACCCATTTTTCATCCTTGCTTAAAGGCTCATTTGCCTGTATTCTTAATAAGTCAATAATTTCATCTATGTTTTCTTTTGTAAGGTTTTCGTGAAAGCGTGTATTAATCTGCATCACCGGTGCATATCCACAGCCACCTAAACATTCAACCGTTTTCAATGTAAATAATCCATCTGAAGTTGTTTCTCCGGCATCTATCCCTAACTTGGATTTAAGATAATCTATCATATCATCAGCTCCTGATGCAATACAAGGACCTGTCTGACAAATTTCAATAACAAATTTCCCAACCTTATCCAGATAAAACTGAGAATAGAAAGTTGCGACTTCATATACTTCAATAGGTTTTATGCTTAATAAAACAGCAATATAATCCATAATATCAGCATTTAAGCTACCACCAAACTCTTCCTGAGCCATGTGAAGCAAAGGAAGAATGGCTGATTTCTGCCGTCCTTCAGGATATCGTTTCAATATTTCATTGATCCTTAACAAGCTGTTTTCAGAAAAACTATAGATTTTCCCTTCACTTTCATATATCTTATGGTTAATCGTATTCCCAATCATTTTCTTTTCACTAATTTATTTCTAATTTTTAAGCATCCAATTCGCCTGCTATTACATTCATGCTACTCATTGTTAGAATTGCATCTGATAGCATACCATTGCGTATCATTTCGGGATATGCCTGATAATAAATAAAACTCGGCCTCCGAAAATGTAAACGATAAGGAGTGCGACCTCCGTCACTTATCAGATAAAAACCCAGTTCACCATTTGCACCTTCAACTGAATGATATACTTCTCCTTTAGGAATATCAACTTCACCCATAACAATTTTAAAATGCCAGATTAATGCTTCCATATTATTATATACTTTTTCTTTGGCAGGAAGATAAAAATCAGGAACTTCTGCGTGAAAATTTCCTTCCGGTAAATTATCCATTGCATTCTGAATCAACTTCAGACTCTGCCGCATTTCTTCATTTCTCACACAAAACCTGTCATACACATCTCCCTGACTACCGAGAGGAATTACAAAATCAAAATCATTATACGATGAATATGGAGAAGTTACTCTAACATCATAATCTACACCTGCTGCACGAAGATTAGGACCAGTAAACCCATAATTCAAGGCTTTTTCAGCTGTAATTCCACCTACACCAATCGTTCGGTCCATAAAAATACGATTTCGTTTAAGAAGGTTTTCAAATTCATCCAATTTTTTGGGAAATCTAATCAGAAAAGCTTTGATTTTTTCCATTGCTGTTTTTGAAAAATCCCGTTCAAATCCTCCAATTCTTCCCATATTAGTAGTTAGTCTTGCTCCTGATATTTCTTCATATATTTCATAAACAGCTTCTCTTTCCTGAAAAATATAAGTAAAACCTGTTAAAGCACCACTGTCAACTCCAATTACACTATTACAAATCAAATGATCCGTAATCCGGGCGAGTTCCATAACTACAACACGCATATAATCAACTCTTTTTGGAGTAGTAATGTTCAGTAATTTTTCAACTGTCATAAACCAACCTAAATTATTAATAGGTGCTGAGCAATAGTTCAGACGATCGGTTAAAGGTGTAATTTGATAATAAGGTCTTCGTTCTGCAATTTTTTCAAAAGCACGGTGAATATATCCAATAGTTGGTACTGCATCTATTATCTTTTCACCATCCAAAGTTAACACATTTTGAAAAATACCATGAGTGGCAGGATGCGTTGGTCCAAGATTTAGTGTTGTATAATGTTTGTCAGTATCCTGAGGATTTATGATAATATTTTCTTCCATTTTTTTCTAATTAATTACCGCCCAAAAAATCGATTGTCTTTATCTTCTCTGGTAGGATCTTCAAGTGCATATTCTTTACGCATCGGAAAAAAATCAAGATAATCAACATTCAAAATACGTTTCAGATCTGGATGTCCCTCAAACTGAATTCCATAAAAATCATAGGTTTCCCTTTCCATCCAGTTTGCTGATGCATATAACCAGGTTACTGTTGGGATTAAAGGATTGTTTTTCGGAACAAAAATTTTTATCCGAATGCGCATATTATTTTTCATATTATGCAAATGATACACAACACCTAATTCATTTTCTGTATCAGGATAATGCACTCCACAGATATCAGTAAGAAAAGCAAAACCAGGTTCAGGTTCTTTTTTTAAATACGATAATAAATCGTTGATAACAACTGGCTTTACTGTTATTGTCAACAATCCATAAGGTTCTTCGTATGCAATTACAAAACCATCGAAATACTGTCTGATTTTCTGAAGAACAAATTTGTTATCCATTTGAATGAATTCTTTTAGTTATTTTTTAATTCCAATCTGTCTGATTCCATATTCAGTCAACATATCTTTATATTCTTTCGAATCTCTTCTCCGCAACGATTCGTTTTCGACTAATTCTTGTATTTTAAGAATTCCATCTATTATTTGTTCTGGTCGGGGCGGACAACCAGGTACATAAACATCAACAGGAATAACCCTGTCAATTCCCTGCAGCACGCTATGAGTGTCGAAGATACCTCCACTTGAAGCACATGCACCAACTGCAATAACCCATCTTGGTTCAGCCATTTGTTCATAGACTTGCTGAAGTATTGGTCCCATTTTTTTTGCAATGGTTCCCATTACCATTAATAAATCAGCTTGTCGGGGTGAAAAGCTTAATCGTTCGGAACCAAATCTTCCTAAATCATAATTTGAAGCCATGGTTGACATAAACTCGATTCCGCAACATGAAGTTGCAAAAGGAAGAGGCCATATTGAGTTCTTACGTGCTAATCCCACTACTTTATCCAATGATGTAGCAAAAAAACCGGGTTGTGAATATCCTTCCGGAATATCAACATTAATATATTTGTTATTTTCAATCATCAAAACCTCCTATTCCCATTTTAAAGCTCCTTTGCGAATCAGATAAAAAAAACCAGTCAGCAATAAAACTACAAAAACTAACATACTCATCAATCCATCCCAGCCTAATTCCTTGAAATTAAGAGCATAAGGATAAAAAAATATAATCTCAACATCGAATAAAACAAAAAGTATTGCTACCAAAAAATATTTAACAGAAAAAGGTATTCGCGCATTCCCTTTCACTTCAATGCCACACTCAAAACTTTCTGATTTTTTAGTTGTATCAATCTTTCTGCGTTTTGCAGTTAAAAAATGTGTTGCAAGCATTGTAACAACCACAAATCCAAATACTACAATAGATTGTAGTAAAATAGGAATATAATCTGAAGGTGAAGAATTATTCATTTTTCGAAAAATTTGTTGTTATTGCTTTAACAACCTAAGCTAATAAAGGTTGTATTCAAATTGTTTTTTAATATACAAATATATTTTTTTTTAATATACAAACTTACAATTTAAGTAGATAATAACTAAAAAAAAATAAAAATAATTTATTTGCTTTAGATTTTAATTTCTAGTTCTATTTTTTCTACTTTTACACTTTAGTTTTAAAAATTTTTGTATTGTATTTTATAAAATCACCATATATTCTAAGTAAACTTACTGGAAAAAGCATCATCTGGAAAATGCCGGAAGGTAAAAAACGTATCTTTCTTACATTTGATGATGGTCCGATTCCTGAGATTACACCTTCTATTTTACAACTACTCACTGATTATCAGATAAAAGCTACTTTTTTCTGTGTAGGTGAAAATATACAAAAATATCCTCATATTTTTGAGCAAATTCTAAATGAAGGACATGAAGTTGGTTGTCACACATTTAACCATCTAAATGGATGGAAAACACCTAAAGAGGAATATATTCAAAACATTTCGAAGTGCAATAACTATATCCAAACCAATCTTTTTCGTCCTCCTTATGGAAAAGCAACTCCTGCTCAGATTGAATTAATAAAAGAGGATTATTTTACCATTTTATGGTCAGTTTTAAGTGGTGATTTTGATATCAGCATTTCAGGCGAACAATGTTTGCAAAATGTTATAAACAATACAGAAGATGGATCAATTGTTGTATTTCATGATAATATAAAAGCTAAAAATCGATTGATGTTTGCATTACCCCGATTCATTGAATATTTCCTTTCTCAGGGATTTGCATTCGAATCAATAAAATATGATGAACTAATTGAGACCAGAGACAAAACTGGCTCAAATAAATAGTAAAAAGGCAAAGAGGATAGGGTTTACGTAAAAAATCTTAAAAAGATGATAAAAATCTCATTAACCAATAAAACCGGGATGAAATCCCAATAAATATAATAACAATTAAACAATAAAAATGGCACTTATAAAATCAGTAAAAGGCGTAAAACCTCAATTCGGGACTAATTGCTTCCTTGCAGAAAATTCAACTATTACAGGCGATGTTATTATGGGAAATAATTGTAGTGTTTGGTTTAATACAGTAGTCAGAGGTGATGTACACACAATAAGAATCGGCAATAATGTGAATATTCAGGATGGGGCAATCATTCATTGTACATATCAGAAAGCCGCAACACAAATTGGCAATAATGTATCAATAGCACATAAAGCGATTGTACATGGTTGTACAATTCATGATAATGTTCTTATCGGAATGGGTGCAATTATAATGGATGGTGTCGTAATAGAAAGTAATTCAATGATTGCTGCCGGGGCAATCGTTTTGGAAAATACGGTTGTAGAATCGGGATCTTTATATGCCGGTATCCCTGCTAAAAAAATAAAAAATTTAGATAAAACACTGATTGAAGGACAAATAATGCGAATTGCCAATGCATATCCAATGTATGCGAGTTGGTATGATAAAGAAGAGTAGAATAAGTTTGTCTTTGAAATTGGAATTAGCATTTTCTTGTTAAATCTTCATTCGTAATTTGTTTGAATTTTTATTTTCGAACAACGATAAATGATTTATGAAAATCGGAATTAAAAGTGGAATATAGATTGCTTTACTTTCTCAGTTCAAAGTTTTTGCCCAAATAAACTTTTCTTACATGCTCATCTTCTGCCAGTTCCCTGGAAGTTCCTGCTTTAAGTATAGAACCTTCAAATAACAGATAGGCTCTGTCCGTAATATTCAGGGTTTCATGTACATTATGATCGGTAATTAAAACACCAATATTTTTTTCTTTCAATTTGGTAACAATAGTTTGAATGTCTTCTACTGCAATTGGATCAACACCGGCAAAAGGTTCATCAAGTAATATAAATTTCGGATCAACAGCCAAAGCACGGGCTATTTCAGTACGACGTCTTTCACCACCTGAAAGTTGAATTCCTTTACTTTTACGAATATTCTGCAGCCCAAATTCATTTAGCAATGTTTCTAATTTCTGATGTTGTTCGTCCTTACTTAATTTTGTAAATTCAAGAACAGAAGCTATGTTATCTTCAACACTCAATTGTCTGAAAACAGAAGCTTCCTGTGCCAAATAACCAATACCGTGTTGTGCCCTTCTATACATCGGCATATCAGTAATATCAAGTTCATCAAGGTAAACTTTACCTGAAAGAGGTTTTATTAAACCAACCGTCATATAAAAAGTAGTTGTTTTACCTGCGCCATTAGGTCCTAATAATCCAACAATCTCACCTTGTTCCACTTGCACAGACACGCCATTCACGACAGTTCGGTTTTTGTATTTTTTTACTATATTTTCTGTTCTTAATATCATTATTGTAAAATATAACTCATTGATAAACTTTCCTAATTACTATTTATTGTTCAGAAGCTAAAATTTCTTCCCAGAACTCCAATGCACGACGGGTATGAGGAATCACAATGGTACCACCCACTAAATTAGCTATGCCAAAAACCTCAAAAAGTTCTTCAGTAGATACTCCATTTTCATGTGCCCTTAATAAATGATAACGTACACAATCGTCACAACGCAATACCATTGAAGCTACAAGCTCCATAAGTTCTTTAGTTTTCACATCCAGCGCTCCTTCAAGATAAGCATTTGTATCTGCATTATAAATGCGTTTCATGGTTTTATCATTGGCAGCCAGAATTTTTTCGTTCATTATTTGCCGGTACTCATTGTATTCATCAACTGATTTACCCATCTTTTCTTTGGTATTTTATTGATTATTTGCCTTTTAGATTTTATAATTTTACATTAAATTATTCCTTCTCTAATAAGATCATGTAAGTGAATAACTCCTATATATTTACCATTCTCATCAACTACTAATAATTGTGTAATATTATTCTGTTTCATCACATTTAAAGCTGATACAGCCAGTTCATCTTTAAGTATTGTTTTAGGATGCAACGACATAATATCTTTTGCTCTTAATCCATCAAAAGGAAGATCTTTTTGCAACATTCTTCTTAAATCACCATCAGTAACGATACCTTTTATAAATCCATCTTCAACAACTGCAGCTGCACCCAAACGTTTAGAAGTTATTTCAATAATCGTCTTTTTAACATCAGTATCAGCTTTAACTTGTGGCACTTCATTGTTAACTGATAAATCTGCAACTTTCATATACAATTGCTTTCCAAGAGCTCCTCCCGGATGATATTTTGCGAAATCTCCTGTAGTAAATCCTCTGCATTCCAGCAATGCAACAGCCAGCGCATCCCCCATAACCAGCTGTGCAGTAGTACTTGACGTAGGAGCCAAATTATTCGGGCAAGCTTCTTTTTCAACACTGCAATTAATCAGAAAATCTGATTGTAAAGCAAGATAGGAATTTGTATTCCCATGCATGGCAATTATTTTATTACCCATTGATTTAATAATAGGTATTAAAACTTTAATTTCAGGTGTATTCCCGCTTTTGGATATACATATTATTATATCATTAGCTTGAATGATTCCTAAATCACCATGAATAGCATCAGCAGCATGCATAAAAACAGAAGGAGTGCCTGTAGAATTCAATGTTGAAACTATTTTTGTTCCAATATTTGCACTTTTGCCAATACCTGTAATAATTACTCTACCTTTGCAATTAAAAATTAATTCAACACAACTGGCAAAGGAATCATCTACATAGTTATATAGATTAACAATAGATTCAGCTTCATTACGTATTGTTGATAAAGCTATATTTTTTATTTCTTCGTAAGATTTCAATGTTAAAAATTTTATAAATAAAATATTTTTATTTTTGTTAGAAAAAAATGTAGTACATTTACATTACAAACCTACATGATTTTTTTCATTTAACAATAGAAAATAAAAAAAATCGTTAGGCTTTTTGATTTTATACATAAAAAAAAACTATTTTTACAAAAGATAACAATATTCATTTTAACTAATATCATAAATGGCGACTAAGGAAGGTGATTCTCTTCACAAAAATTTGAAGAAAATCTTTGGATTTGATAATTTTAAAGGAACTCAGGAAGAAGTTATAAAGAGTTTATTAGATGGGAATGATACGTTTGTGATAATGCCAACAGGTGGTGGAAAATCGTTATGTTATCAGCTACCGGCAATAATGAGCAAGGGCACAGCTATCATCATTTCCCCACTGATTGCATTAATGAAAAATCAGGTAGATGCAATTCGTAGTTTTGGAAATGACAATGGAATTGCACACTTTTTAAATTCTTCTTTATCTAAAACAGAAATTAAAGCAGTTAAAGCAGATATAACTTCAGGAAAAACAAAACTATTATATGTAGCCCCGGAATCGCTTACAAAAGAAGAAAATATCGAATTTTTCAAAGATATTACTATTTCTTTTTATGCAATTGATGAAGCTCATTGTATTTCAGAATGGGGCCACGATTTCAGACCTGAATACAGGAGACTTCGCCCTATTATTGAAGCTATAGGGAAAAAAGTACCTATTATTGCCCTTACTGCAACTGCCACTCCAAAAGTACAGCAGGATATACAAAAGAATTTGTCAATGATGAATGCAAATTTGTTCATTTCATCATTTAACCGTCCCAATTTATATTATGAGGTACGGAACAAAACAAAAGATGTTAACAAAGAAATCATTAAATATATAAAGGGACACATGGGTAAATCAGGTATAATTTATTGCCTGAGCCGTAAGAAGGTAGAAGAATTAGCAGAAACATTATTGGTAAATGGCATTAAAGCATTACCTTACCATGCAGGTTTAGATCCTGTTGTTCGTGCCGGAAATCAGGATAAATTTCTGATGGAAGAGGTAGATGTTATAGTAGCTACTATTGCTTTCGGTATGGGAATCGACAAACCTGATGTTAGATTTGTGATCCACAATGACATGCCTAAAAGCCTGGAAGGATATTATCAGGAAACTGGAAGAGCCGGCCGTGATGATGGTGAGGGGAATTGTATTGCGTTTTATAGTGAAGAAGATATCATAAAACTGGAGAAATTTTTAAAAGGAAAAGCAGTAGCAGAACAGGAAATTGCAATGCAATTGATGAATGAAACTGTTTCTTATGCTGAATCATCTGCATGCCGTAGAAGAGTTTTACTTCACTATTTTGGTGAAAATTACACACATGACAACTGCAATACCTGTGATAACTGCAACCATCCTAAAGAAAAAACTGACGGTACAGAAGATGTTGTTACTGCAATTGAAACAGTATTAGCTGTTAAACAATTATTTAAAGCTAAACACATTGCTCAGATTATTATCGGGAAAAATTCAGCTACCCTTAAGAAAATGAAACACGATAAACTTTCTCAGTTTGGAATTGGTTCCGATAAAGTGGAAGGTTACTGGAATGCTGTTATACGTCAGGCTATTATAGAAAATTTACTTGTTAAAGATATTGAAAATTATGGCCTTTTAAAAGTAAGTCCGGAAGGTTTAAAATATCTCAAGAAACCTTTTAGAATCATGATAGCAAAAGATCATGATTTTTTGAATGATGATGAAGATTTAATGGATGTTATTGGTGGTGGCGGTGGTCATTCAAATGCAACCGACAAAACCTTGTTTTCATTACTAAAAGACCTGAGAAAAGAAATTTCAAGAAAAGAAAATTTACCACCTTTTGTAATTTTCCAAGATCCGTCTCTAGAGGATATGACCATCCAATATCCAATAAATATGGAGGAAATGAGACAAATAACCGGAGTTGGTTCAGGAAAGGCATCTAAATATGCACAACCATTTATTGACCTGATAAAAGCTTACGTTGAAGAAAATGAAATCGAACGCCCTCAGGATCTTGTTGTAAAATCAGTTATTAACAAATCGGGACTCAAAGTTTATATCATTCAGAATATTGACAGAAAGTTATCACTCGAAGATATTGCAGTAGCAAAAAATCTTACGATGGAAGAACTGCTAACTGAAATTGAAAGCATCGTTTCTTCAGGAACTAAAATTGACATCAAATATTATATTGATGAATGCGTTGACATTTACCATCAGGAAGAAATTTATGAATTTTTTGGAGAAGCAGAATCTGATTCTATCGATGATGCATTGAAAGAATTAGGTGAAAATGAATATTCTGAAGAAGAAATTCGTTTGATGCGTATCAAATTCATGTCAGAAATTGGAAATTAAAAGAGTCAATATTCAGGAGACAAAAAGCTAAAAAAGCAATTTACAAATCAAAATAATAAATTTATTATACTTTTTATGAACGAAGAAAATAATATCCCGGAAAACACAGAAGAAATCCGGGAAACACCAACTAATCAAACTTTAGCAGTTGAAAACAATACTACATCCACTTCCTGTAAAAAGTCAAACTGCGGTATGATTGTTAATATTTTTTTAGCAATAGCAATAGTTATCCTCTATATTCTATTTTTTACTTCAAAAAACAAACAGGAAATTATCCAGCCTGTAAGTATAAAAACAGCTTTAAGTATAGCTTATGTTGACAGTGATACACTCTGGGAAAATTATGATTTTGTGAAAGATACAAAAAAAGAATTAGATGATTTAGAGGCTAAGCTGACTAATAATTACAAAGCCCAGGCAATGGCTTTTAAAAGCGAATATGATAACTACCTTAAAATCGGTGCTTCACTGCCTTTGAATGAACAGAAAAAAAGAGAAGCAGCATTGCAACAAAAACAGAATAGCTTAATGGAACTTGAAAAAAGTTTAGGAAGTCAACTGACTGAAGAAAAACAAAATAAAAACATACAACTACAGGATTCGATTTTTGCTTTTATTAAACGATTTAATCAGTCCCCAAAATATTCTTTCATCCTTGAAAAATCCAGAGTAAGTGGTATTCTATATGCTAATGACAGTCTGAATATTACCAAGGATGTTTTAAAAGGATTAAACGAAGCTTATCTAAAAGGGAAAAACAAATAAGATAACTTTTGATGCTTCTGGAAGTATGTGCCAACTCGGTAGAATCAGCCATTACAGCTGAAAAAGGCGGAGCTTTACGTGTGGAATTATGTGATAATATATTAGAAGGTGGCTGCACTCCTTCTTCTGCTTCTATTTCTTTAGCCAGAAAACATCTTTCAATTGATTTGTATATCCTGATACGTCCACGTGGTGGTGATTTCTTATATTCTTCATTGGAACTGGAAATCATAAAACAGGATATTATTGCAGCCAAAAATATGGGTGCTGATGGAGTTGTTTTTGGTATTCTAAACAAAGAAGGGAAAATTGATAAAACAATCTGCCGGCAAATGCTTGAAGTAGCTTATCCTTTACGAACTACTTTTCACCGGGCTTTTGATATGGTTTCCGACCCGTTTACATCCCTCGATGATATTATTTCCCTTGGTTTTGACAACCTTCTAACTTCAGGTTTACATGCAACTGCTTTTGAAGGTAAAGAAATAATCAAACAATTGATTAATCAAGCCAACAATAAAATTATTATAATGCCTGGCAGCGGTATCAATGAAGAAAACATCAAAGAAATTGCAATAACCACTAAAGCTAAAGCTTTTCATGTTTCTGTCAGAAAGAAGATTGAAAGTAAAATGGAATTCCGAAAGCATAGCATCCGTATGGGTGGGATTGCCAGTATTTCTGAATACGAAAATAGTATTACCGACGAAAACAGAGTAGTTACAATAAATAATATATTAAAAAGCATTTCATAAACTCATTATTTTCAAATAGATTTCTGTTTACAAATCATGCTCCTCATTATATTTATTTGTCTTTTATTAAAGTTAATTGCAATATTTTAAAAAGGCAAAACTGCTTTTTTGATTTTCTTCATCATCATCTTAAATTTATTATCAAAAACTAAATGCATTTAGGTAAATTATCTAAATAAAAATAATACATTTGCATTATAGAAATTTCAATGTTTAATTTAAACTAACAACTGAATACTAAATGCAATACGGACATTTTTCAAAAGATGGCAAAGAGTATATCATTGACAGAATGAATACT
Source organism: Bacteroidales bacterium (assembly GCA_049315385.1). GTDB lineage: Bacteria > Bacteroidota > Bacteroidia > Bacteroidales > JACABE01 > JACABE01. Next base: position 115,823 of record JBMOKG010000003.1, on the reverse strand, counting down.
CCAAGCCCTTGGATTAACTATCTTTACAACGGCAGATACTTCACAAGTATTTCAAATAATGCAGGAGGAATGAGTTACTACAAAAGTCCTTTACACGGACGAGTGACTCGCTATCGTATCAATGAAGTTCCTCATGATCGTCCGGGAAAATATATATATGTAAAAGACAATGAAAGCGGAGAAGTATGGAGTTTAAGCTGGCAACCGGTTGCTAAGCACCTTGAAGCTTATAAACTAGCTCATGGTTTTGGCTATACCCGCTCTGAAGCAAGTATTAATGGAATAGATTCTTCTGTACTTTTCTTTGTTCCACAAGATGAAGATCAGGAACTCTGGAAAGCAACTTTGAAAAATATAAGTGATAAACCCCGTAAATTATCTATTTATGGCTATGTGGAACTTGCTTTGGGACACGCATTGGTAGATTTAATCAACCAATGTGATGATCAGCATTTTAACCGTTCTCATTTTGAGAAAGATTTAAATGCTATTTTTTCCACAAAAACTTATTGGGTCACTCAAAGCAAAGGTACCCAACAGCAAGAAAATAAAGAATGGGATCAATGGTGTTTTTTTACAGCCAATCATCCGGCAACAAGTTACGAAACTGTCCGTGAACGTTTTATTGGATTGTATCGCAATGAAAATAACCCTGAAAGTATAGAAAAAGAAAATCTTAGTTCTCAGGATACTGACTTTGGAAATGTAATAAATGCGTTGAAAATTGATATTGAATTAAAACCAGGTGAAACTAAAGACCTCATATTCACATTAGGCGTAATCGAAAAATTACGTTTTGACGAATTAAAAGAACAAAGAGTTCAAAAATACAAAGATGTTAAGGCTGTAGATGCTGCTTTTGCTAAGCTTAATAAAAACTGGGACGATTATTTTGCCCATACTTCTGTTGAAACACCAGATGAAGATGTAAATATTTTTATGAAATACTGGATTCCTTATCAGGCAAAGGTTGCTTTTGATGTAGGACGTGTTGCAAGTTTTTATTACTGGGGTATAGGAAGAGGATTTGGATTCAGAGATACTGCTCAGGATACCATAGCAGTTACAATTTCAAATCCTGAAAAAGCAAAAGAAAGAATACTTTTACTTTCACGTCAAATGCGGACTGATGGTAAAGTTTATCATCATTTCCATGGTGATGGTGAAGGTGAATTTACACAGCATTGTGATGATCCTTTGTGGTTTATGCTAGCAGTTTCTGAGTATATAAAAGAAACAGGTGATTTTGATTTACTGAACAATAAACAGCGTTTTATTGAAGAAGGAAAAGAAGGAAGCATTTTAGAACATATGCTGGCAGTAGTAAACTATGCCAAAAATAATCTTGGTATACACGGGCTCCCTGTTTTTGGTAGAGGCGACTGGAACGATACGCTTGATTATATTGGCGGAGTAGAAGGAGGCGAAAGTGTTTGGGGTGCAATGTTCTATGCAGCAATGCTTAATTTATTCATTGAATTACTTGAACATTTAGCAAAAGATAAAGAAAAAGCTGAAGTTTCTTATGTTAGGGATCAACTCATTAAATCTGTCGAAGAAAATTGCTGGGATGGAGAATGGTACATCCGTGCATTTGGTGGTAAAGGACGTAAAGTTGGTTCAAAAGAAAACAAATATGGCAAGATATTTTTAAATACACAAATATGGCCTGTTTTAGCTGATTTCCCGAATAAAGAGCGTAATATTACAGCCATGAACAGTGTTAAAACCTATCTGGATTCACCGGAAGGACCTAAAAAATGCTCTCCTGCATGGAAAGAAATTGACCCCAATATTGGATTGGTTACACGCTGTGTCTGGGGTAAAAAGGAAAACGGAGCGGTATTCTGTCATCCTACTACATGGGTGATACAAGCTGAAACAATGCTGGGAAGAAGTAATCAGGCTTTTGCATATTTTAAGAAAATGCTACCAAACCGTATCGACAGTGATATATTTGTAGCTGAACCTTATGTTTTTTCTCAATACATCACCAGCAACGAACATTCACAACCAAGCCGGGCAAGCCATTCATGGCAGACAGGTTCGGCTGCATGGATGTATCGTGTAAGCTATGATTATATTTTAGGTTTACGTCCAACTTATAATGGATTATTGATAGATCCTGCCATTCCGGCACTTTGGGATGGATTCAAAGCAAAAAGGATGTACCGTGGATGCCTTTATAATATTGAAGTTTTGAATCCGAAAAATGTTGAAAAAGGAGTAAAAGAAATAATTGTGGATGGTAATAAAATTAAAGGAAATATTCTTGCTGTTTCAACCATGGAAGAATGTAATGTAAAAGTTATCATGGGGTAATTTCAAGACCAATTAGTGTTAAAAATTCTTAGGTCTTAAATATTTAAAGCAAAAAATAAATTTGGAAAGGAAATACAAATAATAATACATCAAATTTTATCTTTATCAAATAGTAAATGATAATTAAATTAAACAGAAATCAAATCTTTTTACTAATAGTCTTTATTATCATAATTTATTTACTTATTGACAGAATAGGTTTCTTTGTTGGAAGTAAAATAACTAACGGTGAAATTGTTGAATTTGAAACCTGGCAAACTGGAGGTAAATTCAGATCTACAAATTACGTTCCTGTAGTTGAATGTAAATTTGACTCCATGCTTTTTAAATTCAGGGGAGCAACTGATCTTGAAAGGGTTTATAAATGTGGAGATAGTGTGAAGGTAATTTATAAATCAGATTTCAGCAATGCCAGAATATATAGTTTAACGGGATTTTGGTTTCCAGCATATCAAATGGCATTGCTGGGTAGTTTACTTATTTTAATTGTATCTGCTGTTTATTCATTTATTGAAAAGTATGAAATAATAGTATTGAATTTTAAAAAAATCAGCTTTAAGAAAACAAAAAATGAAACAAAAATTGTGAAGAAAGATATGTTGCAATAAAATGATTTCAATTAAATATCAAAAACCTTCCAAGTCTTGGAGACCTGAAAGGTTAAAACAAGAAAAACATATATACAAATGAAAAGACATCCAAAAAGCCCAATACTTTGCAGAGAAGACATTCCTGACATTTATCCTCAGCTTGTTGATGCAACTTCAGTTTTCAATCCGGGAGCCATCAAATTTGAGGACAAATATTTACTGATGCTGAGGGTGCAGAGTCGTTCCCGTGAAACCTTTATGGTTATGGCCGAAAGCGGTGATGGCATCGATTTCAACGTTGAAAACAAAATCGTTGATTTCAAAGGTATTGAAAAAATAAAAGAAAAAATTTACCATATTTACGATGCCAGAATTTCTAAAATTGAAGGCGTTTACTACATCATGTTTGCCATGGATATGGATGGAGGCTGTCAGTTAGGTTTAGGCAAAACCCTGGATTTCAAAAACTTCGAATTCATGGGATTAACTTCCAATGAAGATATACGGAATGGTGTTTTATTCCCTGAAAAAGTAAACGGGAATTATCTGAGAATGGATCGGCCAAACAGATCGCGTCATGATAATGGCACTACTTCCGGAAGTACGATCTGGCTTTCAAAATCTACTGATTTATTGAATTGGGAACCACTGGCCCCACTGATTGACGGACGTTTTCATTATTGGGATGAATTTATCGGTTCTGGACCACCGCCTGTTAAAACCCGTAAAGGCTGGTTACACATCTATCATGGTGTAGCAGGTCACTTTGGAAGTTCAAATATTTACCAGGCTGGTGTTATGTTACTGGATCTGCATGATCCATCAAAAGTTATTTCACGCAGCTGGTGCAATATTCTGGAACCCCGTGAATTGTATGAACTAGCTGGTCAGGTTCCTAATGTTGTATTTCCAAGTGGAATGATAGTTATGGAATATGATAAGGAAGGTTTTGCATTAGCCGAAAGTGAAGTTTATGTTTATTATGGCGCTGCAGATACTTCTGTGGGCCTTGCTGTAACTACAATAAATGAACTATTAGAGAATACAAATCAATAAAAGTCTTTAGACCTAACAGGTTTTAAAAACCTGTTAGGTCTGACAATCAAAAATAAATCAATAATTTATGAAGCTAGATATTTTTGAAGCTGGACAGATTTATCACTTGTATAATCGTGGAAATAATAAAGAAGATATTTTTTTTGAAGATAGACATTATCTTTATTTTCTTGATTTAGTAAAAAAATATTTATTACCTGTTTCTGATGTTTATGCCTATTGTCTGTTGAAAAATCATTTTCATTTATTGTTGAAAATTTATAATGTAGAAATATTAGAAGAAAAACTCATCAACAAATTACATTTACCTTTTTCTAATCTTTTTAACGCCTACACAAAAAGTATAAATAAAGAAAGGAACCGAAGCGGTAGTTTATTCCAGGAACATTTACACAGGAACAAAGTTAAGGATGAAAATTATTTAAAACAATTGGTTTTATATATACACATGAACCCTGTTAAACATTTTAAAACAGATTTTAAGACTTATCCTTTTTCTTCATATAAAACATATTTATCTAACAGAACCACTAATACTTCAAGAGATTATATATTAAGCTATTTTGAAGATACTAAAAACTTTGAGTATTGGCATAACATTAATAAAATAAATTACGAAGGAATAATAAAAGACATCGATAAACTTGATATATAATCTACCTATACAGACCTAACAGGTTTTGAAAACCTGTTAGGTCAATACTGCTAGGTCTTAAATATATCCAAATCAAAAAAAATCAATTAAACAAACAAAAATATGAATCTATCAATAGGAGACTGGGCAATTGTCCTGACATTACTGGCAATGATGGTCGGAATGGTATTATTTAGCAAAAAACTGGTAAGAAGTGTTTCCGACTTCTTAGCTACCGGACGAACCGGAGGCAGGTATATTATTTCCATGTTTCACGGAACTGCTGCTCTTGGAGCAATTACAGTTGTAGGGGCAATGGAGCAGAATTTTAATGCAGGTTTTAATTCACGCTGGTGGGAAATGCCAACAGCAGTTATCCTGGTTGGTATCAGTGTTTCAGGATGGGTAGTTTATCGTTTCCGACAAACAAAAGCGCTGACGATGGCTCAGTTCTTTGAAATCAGATACAGCCGGACTTTCAGAATATTTGCAGGCTTTCTTGCATTCTTTTCTGGTTTGTTCAACATGGTGATCTTTCCTTCAGTTAGTTCCAGATTCTTCATATATTTCTGTGGTATTCCTGAAATCGGATATATAGGCTCCTTCTCAATAACTTTTATATTAGTAACTGCTGTTATGGTTTTGATTCCACTATACTTTATTTTTACAGGTGGTCATATTGCAGTTATGTTTACCGACTTTATTCAGGGTGTTTTTGTAAATATTGTTTTTGTGGTGATTGTTATTCTTTTACTTATAAAAGTTGATTGGTCACATATAACAACAGCTATTACCAGTGCCGAAGCAGGCAAATCTCTGATTAATCCTTTTGATGCCGGCAAAGTACAGGATTTTAATCCATGGTTCTTTTTTATAGGTATGTTCGGACTTATTTACACCAAGCTTTCATGGCAGGGCAATTCATCTTTCAATATTGCAGCAAAGAGTGCACATGAAGCCCGGATGGCTGACGTTTTAACTAACTGGAGACTCGTTCCGCAATGGGGTTTATTTCTGGTTTTTGTTCCTATTGTAGCTTATACCTTTTATCACCATATTGATTTTAAAACTGTAGCAGATTCTATCAATGCTACATTGGCAACTGCAGGAACCACTGCTGAACAGAGTCAGCTGAGAGTTCCCATGGCTTTGAATTATCTATTGCCTGTCGGGATTAAAGGCGCTTTTGTTGCCATTATGCTTGCTGCAGCTATTACTTGTCATAATACTTATATGCATTCATGGGGCAGCATTTTTGTTCAGGATTGTATTATGCCTTTGCGGAAAAAAGCATTCGAACCCAAAGAACATTTAAAATACTTAAAACTTTCAATACTTGGTGTTGGTATTACTATTTTTGTTTTAAGTATCGTTTTTCAACCTAAAGATCTTGTATTCCTGTTTTTAAATATTTCTGGAGCCATTTTTGTAGGAGGTTCGGGTGCTGTTATCATTGGCGGTTTGTACTGGAAACGTGGAACAACAGCTGCTGCCTGGGCTGCAATGATAACCGGTGCTCTAACAGCGTCTTTGAATATTCTTCTAAATAAAATAATCCCTGATTTCCCTATTAACGGACAATGGGGCTGGTTTATGGCAATGGTTGCCGCTACCTTAGTATATATAGTAGTTTCATTACTTACCCGTCAAAACAAAGTAAACCTTGACCAACTCTTACACCGAGGCGAATACGCTGAAAAAGTAATTGTAAAAACCGATGATGGACAACCGCTGAAAGGTTGGAAAGTGCTGGGAACCACCAAAGAATTTACCAAAGGTGATAAGATTATTTATATTGTTACCATGGGCTGGACCTTCCTTTGGGTATTGGTATTTGTAATAGGAACAATATACAATTTCTTTGTACAGAAAATTACCAATACCGAATGGATGCATTTCTGGAAAATATATACCTATATTTTCCTCACTGCTTCCATCATTGTAACAATATGGTTTACAATAGGTGGTATTAAAAACCTAAAGGAAATGATTTCCGCTTTGCGTCATAATATCCGCGATCACAGCGATTCAGGATTTGTGGATAAAAAAGAAAAGGAAGACTAATTTATCTACTTTTATTTAATATATTAATTAATAATTATTATGAAAATCAAGTATTTACTAACAGTATTAGCTATGGCTTCAATTCTAATTTCCTGTAACAAAAAAAATGAAGGAGATACAAATATTCCAGCCTTGAAAGATGACCTGAAATCATTACTTACTGAACCCAGACATTATGTTTGTTATAGAACTGATGAATCCATCGTAATAGATGGGAATCTGGATAAAAAAGTATGGCAACAAGCAGAATGGACTGATCTTTTCAAAGATATTGAAGGGGATAAAAAACCAAAACCAGCTCAGGATACTAAGGTTAAAATGTTATGGGATGATAATTATTTATACATTGCTGCGCAATTGGATGAAGAACATATTTGGGCTTATCTTGAAAATCATGATGATATAGTTTATTATGATAATGATTTTGAGGTCTTTATTGATCCTGACAATGATGCCTTGAATTATTTTGAATTTGAAATCAATGCTAAACAAACTGTCTTCGATTTATTTATGCCCCGCCCCTACCGCCATTCATCTTTTGCCTTGCATAACTGGGATTTTAAAGGTATAAAAAAGGCAGTAAAAATTGATGGCAGCCTTAATAATGGAAATGATAAAGATAAAAAATGGACAATTGAACTTGCCATTCCTTTTACCGATTTAGCATTTGGACTTGATAGTGCAAAACCCAATCCCGAAAAACTTTGGCGCATCAATTTCTCACGGGTGGAATGGGATACGAAATGGGAAAACGGGAAATATGTGAAACTGAAAGATGCAAATGGGAAACCACTACCTGAACACAATTGGGTATGGTCGCCACCAGGAGTTATAAGTATGCATATGCCTGAAAGATATGGCTATCTGAAGTTTTCATCCAATAAAACAGGAACAACAAAAGAAGAATTTAAAATGCCTGAAGTTGAACAACTGAAACGTGTTTTATGGGCAGTTTTTTATAGAGAAGAAGCCTATCACGAAAAGAACAAGAAATTTACAAACAGTTTGTCAGAACTTGGAAATGATATTACTACATTGTTTGATGCTAAAACATATAAATTGAGTATTATTACAGCAGAAACTTTTTATGAAGCTAAACTGGAAAGTCTGGACGGGAAAACTAAACTTTATATTACAAACGAAGGGAGTATTAAAGATTTAAGTGAAAATAGCAAGTAATTTCAATTTATTAATTTATTGTTTAAGCCAACGGAATCAATTCAAAATAATATTTTATAAAATTATTTCATTGAAACCGCTGGCTTAGTATTTTAACTTATGAACAGACAATAAACAATTTTCCTTTATTGATACAAGAAAACCTAATAGATTTCAATATCTGTTAAACTTTGGATAAATTATTCTTTTAGAAAAATTTACAACTGAATAAAATGCCGGTACAACCAACATTAGTAATTTTAGCTGCAGGATTAGGAAGCCGCTTTGGTGGAAATAAGCAGATTGCAAACATTGGACCTTCAGATGAATGTATAATGGACTATTCTGTTTATGATGCAATTAAAGCAGGTTTTGGCAAAGTTGTTTTTGTGATTAAAGAAAGTTTTAAAGACGATTTTATAGCTAATTTCAATGCTAAGCGGTTCAATCAACTTATTAAAGTAGAATATGTATACCAGGAACTTAACAACTTACCTTCAAAATATTCGCTTCCTTTAGATAGAACAAAACCATGGGGAACCAATCATGCTTTAATGATGGCTCAGTATGTTGTAAAAGAGCCATTTGCAGCTTTAAATGCAGATGATTTTTATGGACGGGAAGCTTTTATGGGTATAGCTGAATTTTTAAAATCCAAAACCAATAATGAAAATCAGTATTGTTTGATGGGTTATGAGATTTCAAAAACACTGGTTGAGTCGGGTGGCACTTCCAGGGCTGAATGTTTGATGGATAAAGAAAATAACCTCACTTTTATAGAGGAAAGAACTGAAGTTCAATCTGTAAATGGAATCATTAATGGTTTTGATATGAATAAAAATCTAGTTGAAATGAATAAAAATACAATCGTTTCAATGAATTTCTGGGGTTTTACACCTGATTATTTTAAGCATTGTGATCAATATTTCAATGAATTCCTTTCTAAAAATCTATACTCACCAACTTCTGAGTTTCTGATTCCAGCAGTTGTAAATGACTTAATAAAAAGACAGGAGATTAAGGTTAAAGTATTAAATTCACAGGCTGAGTGGTTTGGATTAACATATCAGAATGATAAAGCCTTTGTTACAGATAAACTGATGAAATTAATTAATAAAGGAGTGTATCCAATGCAATTGTGGAATTAAAAATCCTGTATTTATTTATCTACCCATTTCATTTCATCTATCTTTCTGAATACACCTCCACATTTACAATTTATGCTGCGATCAACTTCTTTTATCTTTTGGCATTTTTCACAAACACAGGGATTTCTGAAACTCGTTTTTGGATTGTATTTCAATAGAAAATAAACAAATACAATGAAAATCAATCCCATAAAAAGTATTGCAGGTAGTTGAGAAAAAGCTTCTTCCCAGCTCAGAGGTGAACGTTTTGTAGGATAAGATGAATGTCTTGGTCCATTTCCTGATATCTTAAAGCTAAAAAAAACCATGCTAACAAAAAAAAGATATAAAGATATGCAGGATATTATAATATGATCATCCAGATAATTACTTATTTCCTGAAATTTTGAATTTTTTAAATGTAAATCTTGTTTTTTATTATCTGTTTGATTGTCATTTTCTGTCTTCCTTACCCACATTATTTTTAAATTTTAATCATTAATATTGTGCACATTAGAAAAGATAAATTATTTCAAATTTTTAAGTTAATTTACCTCTACATATTTCTTTACAAATGTATTTATTTTTTTAATGCTATTATTTCAATATAGCTATTAAAAATGGAAAATGATTGAATAAAAACCCAGTTAATTAACGTAAAAATCTTAAATTCGCATGCTGATTAACAAGATTTAATCCTTTTATAATTTTAGTTTTTGCTATTAAAAAACTTTTTAAATCGATTCAGTAATGAAAATAAACTTAAATAATGGATGAGTCCAGTCTAAAATGCCAGAAGAAAATATATATTTTGGGCTAAAGTCCTGATTAGCAATCTTATAATTAGCAACGCTCTTAAGAGTGTTGCTAATGAATATTAGTCTGTTATACGGCTTTAGCCAAAATTAATATAGTTTTTAGACAGGACTCATGGATATATAACAACACGAATCTAAATATGTAAGTAAAAGTAAAGAGTTTTGGATTTATGCCTGATGGCAGAGAAGCAAAGTTGATATTTCGAGTCAAATTAGGTCAGGGCTATAAACACACAGATAGAGAGCAAGAAAAGATATAAAAAGACAATAAAACAACTATGGATAAATCAATCTTCGCAATTTTACTTATTATTGTTATTGTGTTTATATTATACAGGACTTGGTATTTGAAAATAAAATATAGACAACTTCAAGGTTATAGTTTAATTTATTCTGCTTTCCTTAGTGGAATTTTTGTTTGGTTTATAATAATTGGGGAAAATAAAAACAAAGAAGTTGAAACATTAAGAAAAAAAATAAATAAAGGATTATATTTATTCTACGGTTTATTTATAATACTATTGATTTCCCTAAGTTATTTAATAAAAAGAACAGGGTAATAAAACAAACTAAAAAATATGTCAGTAAAAATAGAAAATTTTGGATTTATGCCTGATGGCAAAGAAGTAAAGTTAATAATACTTACAGGATACAACGGTCTTTCAACATCAATCACAAATTATGGAGCCAAATTAGTTTCACTGATTACACCTGACAAAAAAGGTAAATTACAGGATATCGTATTGGGATATAAGTCTGTGGAAGATTATGTAAACGGACAAAGATATTTTGGTTCCAATCCGGGCAGAGTTTCTGGAAGGATAAGCAATTCATGCTTTACTTTAAACGATCACACCTATTACTTACCTAAAAATGAAAACGGTAATCATTTACATGGTGGCATCAAAGGATTTGACTCAGTATTGTGGGATTTTGAAGTTAAAGGAAAAAAACTCTGTTTAAGTTATTTTAGTCCGGATGGAGAAGAAGGATATCCTGGTAACCTTACAACTCATATAACTTATGAATGGATTGATGGCAACGAATTGCTGATAACCTATCAAGCCGAAACTGATAAATACACACCGGTTTGCATTACGCATCATTCTTATTTTAATTTGTCAGGTGAAGATTATGAAAAGATCGGACATCATATTATTCAAATCAATGCTGATAAATACCTGGAAACCAATAAAGAATTAGTTCCTACCGGTGTTTTATTATCCGTTGATGAAACTGCATTAGATCTTCGCAAACCTCAACCTATCAATAAAGGTTTACAATCTGCAGATGAATGCATTACGTCTGTCGGAGGATTCGATCATTGTTATGTATTGGAAGATCAATCTAAAAACATGAAACTGAATGCAATTGTAAGTGATCCTTTATCCGGAAGAAAAATGGAAGTATTTTCAACTTATCCTTGTATTGTTTTCTATTCAGGTAACTGGTGTAATGGATTGATTCCGGGGAAATCCGGTAAAATTGCAGGTGACAAATCTGCTTTTTGTATGGAACCTCAATTGTTTACGAATGCTGTTAATATTAAAGAATTCCCTTCGGTAATATTAACTCCTGACACTAAATATTTACACAAAATCAGTTATAAATTCACAACCATTTAATACCCTATTTTATGCATTTTAATATTATTGATTACATCGTTTTATTTGGATACATTATCCTGGTAATTTCAATTGGATTATTTGTTTCAAGAAGGGACAAGAAAGTTGAAAGAAAAGCATCCGATTATTTTCTTGCAAACAAAGGTTTAACCTGGTGGGTTATAGGTGCATCTTTGATTGCCTCCAATATTTCAGCTGAACAATTTATCGGAATGTCGGGTTCCGGATTTAAAATCGGATTGGGAATTGCGTCTTATGAATGGATGGCTGCATTAACTTTAGTGATTGTTGCCGTATTTTTTATGCCTGTATTCATTAAATCAGGTATTTATACGATGCCACAATTTCTGGAACAACGTTTTGACAAAAGAGTTAAAACAGTTATGGCAATATTCTGGGTACTTACATTCATTTTTGTAAATCTTACCTCAGTTTTGTATTTGGGTGCACTGGCTATTAAAAATGTTACTGGTGGTGAAGTATTAACGATTATGAATTTCAGAATAGATCCACTCATTTTAGGAATTATATTACTTGGAACTTTTACAGCTGTTTATTCTGTTTATGGTGGATTTAAAGCAGTTGCCTATACGGATGTAATTCAGGTTGTTTTTCTTGTAGGAGGTGGATTATTAACGACCTATCTTGCGTTAAAAGCATTGGGTGGAACTGCTTTTGAAGGATTTGTACAAATTACAAAAGAAGCACCGGAAAAATTTCACATGATATTGGATAAATCAAATCCGAATTATATTGATCTCCCGGGTATCGGTGTTTTAATCGGTGGAATGTGGGTCGCTAATCTTTATTACTGGGGCTGCAATCAATATATTATCCAACGGGCACTGGCAGCAAAAAGCATAAGAGAAGCTCAGAAAGGTTTGGTTTTTGCAGGTTTCATCAAAATATTATTACCACTTATTGTGGTAATACCCGGAATTGTAGCTTTTGTATTAAAAGCACCTATTGGTAAACCCGACGAAGCTTATCCATGGTTATTACAGAACTTTATTCCTTCAGGTGTAAAAGGCTTATGTTTTGCAGCGCTGGTAGCTGCTATTGCCGGTTCATTGGCTGCTATGATGAATAGTATATCAACTATTTTTACAATGGATATTTATAAAGCAATTTTAAATAAGAATGCTTCTGAACATAATCAGGTATATATTGGCAGAACTGCCAGTGTGGTAGCCATTGTTATTGCGATGATTATTGCACCTATGCTAAGAAATCTGGATCAGGCTTTTCAATATATACAGGAATTTACAGGCTTTGTAAGTCCGGGGGCATTGGCAATATTCCTGATGGGGATGTTCTGGAAACGGGCAACCTCAAATGGAGCTCTAGCCGCTGCCATAAGTACTTTTGTATTGTCGTTCCTGATTAAATTCTTTTTCCCTTATTTACCTTTTATGGATAGAATGGGAATCATATTGATATTGTGTATACTGATTATCGTAGTTGTTTCTTATTTTGAAGGATTTAAAGTTAGCGAAAAAGCAATAATAATTGATAAAGGTTTATTTTCTACTTCAAAAGGATTTAAAATTCTTGCAATAATTATAATTATTATTTTAACATTCTTATACGCTTATTTTTGGTAAGTAGAACATATCCTAAATCATTTCCAAAGGAGAGGACTTGTAAACAGATTGACCTAACAGGTTTCAAAAACCTGTTAAGTATAAAAGGCAACAAAAAAATCATTTATGAATACAGATCAACTTATAAAAGCTTTTAAAACCAGATTCAAAGGAAGTTATGCCATATTTTCAGCTCCCGGAAGAATCAACATTATTGGCGAACATACTGATTATAACAATGGATTTGTATTACCGGGAGCTATTGATAAAACAATTGATCTGGTAATTAATATTAATCATAACAGCAATATTATCAATGCTATTGCCAATGATCTGAATGAAGAAGAAAGTTTTACCAAAGATGCAACTCAGACAAATTATCATTGGACAAAATATATTTTAGGTGTTGTAGGTGAACTTTCAAAACTGGGTTGTATTATTCCGGGTTTTGATTGTGTTTTTGGTGGTAATGTCCCGATTGGCAGTGGCATGTCATCTTCTGCTGCACTTGAATCGGTAATTGGTATCGCCTTAAATGAATTACTTGGTTTAAATTTGAGTAAATTTCAATTAGCTAAAACAGGTCAAATGGCTGAACATAATTATGTTGGAGTCCGTTGTGGAATAATGGATCAGTTTGCTTCTCTGTTTGGAACAGAAGGTCAAGTTGTTAAGCTGGATTGCCGGACACTGGAATATGAAATGATACCTTTTAAACCTGAAAAATACAGTATTGTTTTGCTCGATACTAAGGTTTCGCATAGTCTGGCTTCATCCGAATATAATAAACGCAGGGAGAGTTGCGAAGCAGGCGTTAGTATCATTGCATCCAAATATAATGAAGTTAAAAGTCTAAGAGATGTTTCAATAGAAATGCTTGAGGAATTTATAGATGAAATGAGTATTGAAACCTATAAACGTTGTCTTTATGTAGTTAGTGAAATCGATCGATTACAAAAGGCTTGTAAGGCATTAAAGTTAAATGATTTTATCACAGTTGGCAGATTAATGTTTGAAACCCATGATGGCTTACAACTTTTATATGAAGTTAGCTGTAAAGAACTTGATTTCCTTGTTCAAATTGCAAAAGAATTTAAAGGAGCTATTGGATCCCGGGTTATGGGAGGTGGCTTTGGCGGTTGTACAATTAGTTTGGTTGAAACATACAAAGAACAGGATTTTATTGAGCAATCTTCAAACAAATTCAAAGCAGAATTCGGCTATTTACCTCATGTTCACGAAGTAAAAATTGCTGATGGGGCAAGAAGAATATTATAAAAATGATTTAAGAAAATATGTATACACACCTTAGATATAATAAGTTATATCTTTTTAAAAATATTAATTATCTCACCAAAGTTACACTACCACTTCTTTCTTTAGTAACTCCAAATAGTTCTTTATATTTAATATAGTAAACATAAACACCTATCGGTAAATAATCGCCCGTATTGTCAAATCTACCATTCCATCCAGCTTCCCATTCAGTAGTTTTGTAAATTTCTTTACCCCATCTGTCAAAAATAATAAATAGATAATTCCGGGTGTCAATACCTATACCTTTTGGTTTAAATACATTAACATCAGGGCTGCCACTTGAAGGAACAAATGCATTGGGTACATAAAAATAATTAGGAGTAGTAACATACATTGAACCTGCAACAGAATCCAGGCAGCCAAAATCAGACATAACCCGCAACCAGATCGTAAAATTCCCGGCAGAAGAAAAAGCATGTGAAGGAGATTGTAAGATTGAATTATTGTTTATAAGCGACCCAATATCTCCAAAATCCCAAAACCAGGCAATAGTATTCGTTGATTGATCTGTAAATACAACAATAGGAGCATCAGTAGTAGCCGTTGTAGGGTTTGATGTAAATGCAGGAACCGGCTTTGGATGAACTTTAACAAATCCTGAAGCAGTATCTTTACATCCATTAAAATCAGTTGCAATAACTGTATAAATGGTATTTGTAGGGGGAGCTGTATGCAGAGGATTTAAGGTAGAATTATCATTTAACCATAAATATGTAAGATTACTTCCTCCGCTTACAGTTAAAGTTGCAGTAATTCCCCTGCAGATTTCTGCACTATCCACGCTGATAACTGGTGGCTGATTTACAATAATAACAACAGTATCTCTTCCTATGCAATTATTAGCATCTTTTCCTGTTAAAGTATAACTGCTAGTTATATTCGGACTTAAAATAAGCGGATTAGTTGTAGAAAAATTATTTCCCCAAACATAAGATATACCACCATTAGCAGTTAAAGTCGCTGTTTCGTTTAGACAAATCGTATCATCATTAGCTGTAATTACTGGATTTGCATAAAAAATAACATTGGTAGTGGTACTGTCCTTACAACCAAAAACATTGGTCCCAATTACTTTATACTGAGTGGAAACAGTAGGACTTATAAACAATGGATTTGATGTAAAATTGCCGGGTGTCCATAAATAGGTATTAGCTCCTGAAGCTAATAAACTTGCAGTATCTCTTTCACAAATTGTATCAGAAGTAGCAGTAATAATAGGATTTGGATTTACTGTTACCAATGCTGTATCTCTAAGGCTACATCCCCATGAATTTAAGCCAGTTACAATATAAGAAGTAGTAATTAAGGGAACTACTTTTTTAATTGCACCCGGAGTTAATCCGTTATTCCAGTTATATGTTGAAGCTCCGGTTGCTATTAGTGTGGCTGTGTCTCCAACACACAATGTATCATTATTTACCAAAGTGTTCGGTCTTGGATGAACAACAACAGAATGTGTCATTGTTGAAGAAAATCCGCCAGAATTCATGATTGAAAGATTAACATCATAGGTTCCGGGATTGTTAAAAATATGACTTGGGCTTTGTAATGTTGAAAAAGTAGCATCTCCAAAATCCCAGAAATAGGAAGTTATTGGTAAACCACTAATACTATTACTGGTAAAAATGACAGGTGTACCTGCACATGTGGCTGTATCGGAAGCAAAATTTGCAACAGTTGTCATACATACGTATTGTGTATTCCAGCATCCACCGGTAGAACCGCTAACACCCCAGTATACGTTTGGATCTCCCAGAAAAATAGTATTCAGAATATTACCAGTATAGGTTTGTGTAGGAGTAATCGGAAGTGTAGTTGCTGTTCCAAAATAAACATTAATAATCCCTGCACCGCCGGAGGTTGGAATCCATGAAAAACGAAATAAATGATCAAGGCCGTCTGTTATATTAACTGGAAAACCCACAGCTAATGCTGGCGGTTTTAATTCATTTGTTGTTCCATGTAATTCATCCCCATTTTTGTGAATCGAAATATGTTGGTATGAAGGATCAGTTGTATTATCAGTATAAGTATCCATTACAATGCCCAGTGATGGAGTAATTCCATGAAATCCTACTCCTCCACCTACACCAAATACTCCGGTATTCAATGGCTGTAAAATAAAAGATATCCCATCTGCACCACATGTAGCAGGAACATAACCAATAGTTCCGGGTCTGTTACCAAAATTGAGGGATAATGTAATATCAAAAGATTGGGAAAGATTAATTTTATAAATATTCCATACTGCACCTGATTGACCTATTGTATTAGTTAGTTGATAACAACCGGGTGATGTCATAGTTACTGCACTTCCAGCTACATTATATTGTTGAGCAGAAACCTTTAATACATTGATTAAGAGAATCGCTACCATTAAAAATATCTTTAATATTTTATGGATTACAATGAATTTATAGTTTAAATGTTTCATTTTAAAACTAAATAATTTTTAAAATTCTGACTTTAAAGTCTAATTTTTTAAAAAAGACGCTACAAAGATACTTATTTTTACATCAATTAGCCTAAATCGGTTTAGAAAAATTAAAAAAATTATCATCTTAATCGATAAGACAAATTTAGAATTAATATGGTTGTCTTAAAATTAAAAATAAAAGTTTTGGAATAAATCAATAGATAATAAGGTAATTCATAGAATTACAGAATCTTTTATTACTAAATTTGATAAATCTTTTCCTTTATTCTCAAAATTATAGATAATATTTTCTTAATTAGAATTCGAGAATAAAAAAGGAATAAATATTTATGGCTTTTAAAAATATTGCATAAGCATTCTTCAATCAAAAAGCTTTTAAAATTGTTAAATAACAAAGTAACTTAAACGTTTAAATCATGAAAATTAAAATAATATTCCTATTAATCTATTTGTTTGTCTGTTCAATCATAAATACATTTAGCCAGACAAACACTGCAGATTACACAAAAAAACCAGCTGAATATAGCTACAAAGGCGTAGTTTTCTATCAGTTACCTTATGCTTTCAATGCATTGGAACCCAATATTGACAAAGAAACCATGTTGTTTCATTACGATCGTCACCATAAAGCTTATTTTACAAAATATGTAGATGCAATGGAAGGCAAACCTCAACAAAAGATTGAAGATGTTTTAAAAAATATCAGTAAGTATCCTGAAGCTGTTAAAAATAATGCCGGTGGTTATTTCAATCATATATTATACTTTCAAACAATGTTACCAGGTGGAAGCAATGTTCCAAAAGGAAAACTTGCAATAGCTGTTAATCAAAAATTTGGTTCTTTTGAAAATTTAAAAAAGCAAATAAGTGATGCTGCAACTTCTCGCTTTGGTAGTGGTTGGGCATGGCTGTCTGTAAATGTAAATGGTGATTTGTTTATTAGTTCAACAGCAAATCAGGAAAACCCTTTGATGGACATTGTAAAAGAAAAAGGAACACCAATCCTGGCATTGGATGTTTGGGAACATGCCTATTACCTTAAATATCAAAATAAACGAAAAGATTACATCGATAGTTTTTGGAAATTAGTGAATTGGGATGAAGTGGGTAAAATGTATGAAAAAACTGAAAAAAAATAGTTTAAATTTCTGATTACTAACTAAAGAATCAAAAAAGGCAATTGAAGGTTTTCAATAGCCTTTTTTTATATTATTTATTATTTGAAACATCTTCATTTGAATTATATTTTGGTTTTAAAATTTATTTTCAATAAAAATGAAGTTTTAAATACTTACAATTCAAGTTTTATTTAACTTCAAACAACTGTTTTCTAATATTTTATCATAATATTGATTTTAAAATCTGTTTTTCCGTAATTTCTAACTTTGAATTCTTAATTTTGCATCTGTGTTCAATTTATTATAAAGTTTCCGATTTAATAATTAAAAGAATTACTTAGAATTTACAAAATGAAAACTGCAATAATTTATGTCTCCAAACACGGAACAACAGAAAAAACAGCGAGAGAAATCCAAGAAGGTTTGGGTATTGATAACACGCAATTATTTAACCTTAAGGACAATAAGATAGTTGATTTGTCAATATTCGATCAGATAATTTTAGGTGGATCTATTCATGCAGGTATGATTCAAAACCGTATCAAAGATTTTTACAATAAAAACATGACATATCTGATGGAAAAAAGATTAGATTTGTTTATAAGCTGTTTTTATGAAGGGGAAACTGCTCAGAATCAGCTTGAAAAAGCTTATCCTGAAAAATTAAGAAAACATGCCATTTGTAGTAAAGTAATGGGTGGTGAAATGCTGATGGAATCAATGAATTTCTTTGAGAAAGTTATTGTGAAAAAAGTAGCTGGTATCACACAAAGTGAATCCAGGATAAAACATGAAAACATTCAATCATTTATTACTGAAATAAAGAATTTGTAATAATAGCTTTACGTTTTTTTCTTAAAAAAAATCAAGTCTTCCTTTTATCTGGAATTCATCAATGAATCAAACTCAGGCATTCCATGTAATGGATTTAACAATGCATCATTCTGAAGTTTATTTTTATTTGAAAATCCTAATTTTATAGCTGTCTTTAATGCATTGATAGCTTTTTCTTTTTGATTTGTATTGGCATATAAACATGCTGATGCATAATGTGAATCGGGGTTTTCCGGATCTACTTTCAGATAAATATTTGTAAAAAGATCCGCGTATATCCAGTCCTGGCTTTGTAAAGCCCGGTTTGAATAGCTGTAACAACTCAAACTGATGTATCCTTTTAACCGCTTAGCTGTATTACTTTTCATGCTATTCTGATCTTTAGAATCAATATCCAGCTTTTTTAATTCAGCATTCCACCAATTATCCTGTTTGTTTTCAAATGCAGCCTTAAATTCCTGTTGCTTTTGATCTTCATAAGTCTCATAATCTGCTTGTTCTTTAAATGTACGATAAGATACCGTTATTATTTTAAGTATATTTTGCTGTTGCGTAAGATCTGTCAAATTATTTAAAACACTGATTGTTCTTTTTAGAATATTATATGCATTAACAAACGAATCAATCACATTGCCATGCGTCATCATTTTTACACGTTCAGTATTTACTTCTTTAAATTCATCAATAATCATTTTATTCTGAGGAATAATTTGAGCTCTCATTGCATATAATTCAAGTATAGTTACAGCTTCATTTAAAACTGATTTTGGTGGCCACTCATGCTTACCATTGAATAAAATCAATTGAGTCGCTGCATTTAGTTTCTGTAAACCTGCATCCAGCTTTTTCATTTCAAGATAATTCATATCACCTAATGATGAAATGCCGATAATCGGATATACAGGAGCAATACTTCCAGGTTGAAAACCGGCAGAACAGGCAATCAAACCTTTAACTCCTGTTAAGGATTGAGCTAGTGAAGATGCTACCCTTGCTCCTCCTGAAAATCCAATTAAATAAATTCTGTTTGTATCTAAAGCAAGTTTATTTTTAGTATCATTCAGCAACTGATTTAAGGAGTAATTTATATCTTCCTGACCTAAACCATTCCGAATATTATTAGAACCTATCACAACATAATGAAGTTTTTCCGCTATTTCCTTAAGTAATTCCACTGGAATACGTCCATCACCATGAGGATCAAAAGCATAAATTACAGGTAAAGTTTTATTAATATCATAATTTGAAGGAAGGTATAGACAATATGTTTGGTCACCGGTAGATTTACATTCTACTTTATCGATTATGCTTCCGCATTTAAATTTTTTAAGAAACATTTCTTTTGGATTGGATGCAGTTTTACATGAAATCGCAATGAATAGAATTAGAATGTATAAACCCTGTTTTTTCATATTAAAGTTAATTTTTGCAATCAATAAATTATAAATAATAAAAACTAAAATATTTTTAATTTCTTAGACCTATCTGAAACGTTTCAATATCTTTGGGAAATGTAAAGTAAGAATATAAACCTATGAAGTTTTAGAGAACTCACAGGTTTATAATCGCATATTTATTAGTAGTATTAAGTAAAAAAAGTTTTATTTATCCAGATCTAACTTAAAGGCATTTAACATCATATCGGCAGCAACCTGAGTTGCACCATGATAAGTAGCTTCAAGTATTTCAGAATCAGTCCAGCCTAATTGACGTAATTTCTCAACATCTTCCTGAATTATTGAATTGGAATTCTTTACTACTTTCAGAACAAAAAACAACATGGCTTTTTCATTTTCTTCCAAAGGAACTTGATTATGATCTTTCATGATTTCATTAACCATATCGGGGAAAACGCCATATTGAAACAGAATCTGAGTATTCATTCCTACGCAATATTCACATTTCTCCTGATCGGAAACCAATAAACGAATAAATGCTAATAATTTCCCTCCTAACTTAGGATGGCGAAAATAAAAGTTAAGATTTGCAACCTGCTGGCTCAAGGCATGTTCACTTGGGCTATACAATTTAAATGCATTTGGAATAAATCCCATGGTATTCATCATATTCTGATATATTTCTGCTACTTTTCCGGTAGCTTCTTCTGGTTCAACTAATTTAATAAGTGACATATTTTATAAAATTTAAGTATATAATTATAGCACAAATTTACAATAAATTTCTTTCAAATTAAAAATTTGATAAACCAATTATAAAACTACAGACAAGATAGCATTCAGGAAAAATAGAGAAAGACAATAATTGTCAGAAGATTATTTAGCTTATTCCGTTTTTGGATGAGAAAATTATTTTAGGTCCTATTACTGAAATCAAATATTATGTAGGCAGACGATCTGGTAATTATTTCAATAATAATCGATTAAAGAGATAGTAATGCGAAATAAGGGTTGAAATAGTAAAAAACAAAAACTGTTGATGACTTGGTTATTAATATATTATATGAAATATAGGAATAATGCATGAAATCGGCATTGCTAAGATTTTTAAAAAAGGAATCGCCTTATCATGCAAAAGGAAATAGCATTCACCGATAAAAAAAATTACCTTTACATTGAACAGCCACTGCAAAATTATTTGCGAGGGATAGAAATCAGGATCAAAACCATTTAATTAATAACAAAAAGGGATTGGGAGATAAGGTTGCTTATTGTGTTAATCCGGATAGCCAATTATTACTTTTGCTAAAGTGCAATAATTTAAATCCTTAACTTTAAATTTTAGTATAAAAATAAATGACTGAGAGTATTATTTTTTTATTATTTTTGTAGCTTAATCAAAAAAATCAATTATTAATTAAAATCAAAAACTATGTTAAAGAATCATCCTAAGGGATTATTTGTAGCGTTTTTTACCAATATGGGTGAACGCTTTGGTTTTTACACCATGATGGCAATTCTTGTAATGTTTCTTCAGGCACGTTACGGTTTGTCAGCTAATGATGCAGGCAGCTATTATTCCTGGTTTTATTTTGCCATTTATGCATTGGCATTAATTGGTGGGCTTATTGCTGACTGGACTAAAAAATACAAAACTGTAATTTTTGTAGGACAGGTAGTTATGTTTACCGGTTATTGTATTATTGCCATTCCTGGCTCAGAATTATGGGTTTCACTCAGTGCTTTATTTGTTATTGCTCTAGGAAATGGTTTATTTAAAGGAAATTTACAAGCAGTTGTCGGGCAAATGTACGATGATGAAAAGTATAAAAAATTGCGGGATGGTGCTTTCATGATATTTTATATGGGAATTAACATTGGTGCTTTTTTTGCTCCTTTTGTTGCTAAAGGAGTAAAAGACTATTGGTTGAAAACAAATGGATATTTAGAAGATGCAAATCTACCATCCCTTTGCCATCAGTATCTTGGAGGTACATTAAAAGATATAAATCAATTTCAGGAACTTGCAAATGCCTCACTTTTACCTGGAGGAGGAAAATCTGCTGCTGATCTTGGGTTATTCGCTGCTGATTATATTAAAGTTTTCTCGACTGGATTTAATTATGCTTTTGCAATAGCTGCGGGAGCAATGATTGTTTCATTGATAGTCTATATTATTTTCAATAAATTATTACCATCAAAACATAAAATTGCATTAGAGAATAAGCAAAAAGAAGTTGTTGTTGAAAGTAAACCATCCGTAAGTCTTTCAAACAACTTAAGATATGTATTTATTTCATTAGGTTTAATGGCTCTTATTACTGTTTTATTTCATATAGCTGATAGATATACAGATATAACTGATATAAATTATAAATTAGGACTAGCTGTTGGATTATTTGTTGGATTTCTATCTTTAATATTTCAAATATCGACCAAAGAAGAAAAGCCTAGAGTTGTTGCATTAACCTTAGTTTTTGTTGTTGTAATTTTCTTCTGGATGTCTTTCCATCAAAATGGTTTAACACTGACCATGTTTGCCCGGGATTATACAAATATCTTTGTTGGTCCATTCTCTAATTTGTTCTTTAATATTTGGTCAATATTATCTGTTATTGGATCTATTGCAGGTTGTGCTCTACTATTTTTTAACAAAAAAGTTAATTTTAAAATTCTCGGTGCTGCCATGTTTTTAGTATTTGGTTACTTATGTTATTATTTTGTAAGTAATGCAGGAGCATTAAACAAAATATCACCTGAAGTATTTCAATCTTTCAATCCACTATTCATAGTAGCTTTAACCCCAGTAGTTATGGGATTTTTCTCATTATTAAATAAAAAAGGAAGTGAACCATCCTCTCCTAAAAAAATTGGTATAGGAATGATTATTGCTGCTTTCGGATTTATACTTATTCTCATTGCTTCTCTTGGTTTGGTTTCTCCTAATAATATGGCAGGAGTGGCCGTTGCAGAAAGTGCAAGAGTATCACCTTATTGGTTGATGAGTTCATATTTAATATTAACCATTGCTGAATTGTTTTTAAGTCCGATAGGACTCTCCTTTGTTGCAAAGGTAGCTCCTGAACGTTTTCAGGGATTAATGCAGGGTGGTTGGTTATTAGCTACTGCCGTCGGAAATAAATTCCTTTTTGTAGGTAGTTTAATGTGGGGAGTAATTGATCTGTATATGCTATGGGGAATATTTATTATTTGCTGTATTCTTGCTGCAATTTTCATATTCTCAATTATGAAACGTTTGGAAAGAGTTACAAATTAAATATTATCAAATTCATTCAAAAGCCCTGTTATAAATTTATAGCAGGGCTTTTGCTTTTTTGATAGTTCGCTTGAAATAAACCATGGAATTCGATAATGGGAGGATAGTTTTTTGTTTCCTACATTTTCAACAGGTTTTTTGAAAAAGAATTTTTCATTTTCTTCTCATACTGAATTACAATTTTTCCTGTATAATAAGATTTCCCGTCATCTATAATAATGATATAGATTCAGCCAGCCATATTATATAGCTTGATTACTTTTTTATCTTGATTCTTCACCAGGTCTTTAAAAACTATTTTGCACATACTATTTAATATCTCAATATTACCGTAAGTGATTACCTTGTTGAAAAGTATACTGAAATTGCCATTACATGGATTTGGGGAAATTATTAATTGGTTAACAACTTGTTTTTCTGTAATATTCGCTGAATTATAAATACCCCATAAGTTGTTGTCTATCCATTCTGACCTTTTTTCGATCCACGTTTTCAGATAATTTAGTTGTTTAGAATAGGTTTGTCCGACATAAATAGTAAAGTTTATAGGAACACAAGGTATAGGCCATTTAATGAAAATACGTTGTTGTGCTTCCTTTAAATAAGCGACCATAAAATCAAACCAGCTATTTATTGAAATACTTATTTATCAATTCAGATAATATTACGGAAGTAAAAGGTTTAGAAATGTAATCATTACATCCAGCAGCATTAGCATTTTCTTTCTCTCCTGATAATGCAAATGCAGATTGAATAATTATAATCACATCATTATTAAACTCCCTGATTCTTTTAGTAGCCTCATAACCATCCATTTCTGGCATTTTAACATCCATTATTATTAAATCGAGATCAGGATTGTTACGACAAACTTCCAGTGCATCCAACCCAGTTTCAACTGTCAGAATTTCACTGCAAAATTTCTTGATTACCATTGAGATAAGCATGCGTGATACTTCATCATCATCCGCAATTAATATTTTTAGATTTTTACATTGACTGGCAACATCTTCTGTTGAAGTAATTTTATCGGTATTCGTTTTAACTTTATTTTCATGAGTAAAAGGAATGGTGAAATAAAAACACGATCCTATCCCTTCTTCACTTTCCATCCAGATTTTACCTCCCAGTAATTCAATATAAGCTTTTGTAATTGATAATCCCAAACCAGCACCCTGATAAGCTCTTTTGTCGGAAATATCAGCTTGAATAAATCGCTCAAATATTGCCTGATGACGATCTTTTGGAATTCCAATACCAGTGTCTTTTACAAAGAATTGTAATTCAGAGATATTGTTTTGTTCAGTATTCGAATTAGCCTTTATTAAATTATATCCAAATTCTATGGTTCCTTGATGAGTGTATTTAACAGCATTTTTTACAAGGTTAGTGAGAATAGCAAATATTTTTTCACGATCTGTAAGAATAAACGCTTCTTTATTAGGTAAAGCATTATTATAGAAAAGCTGTAGCCCTTTTGCTTCAACTTCTTGTTTGAAAAAGGTAAATATATATTCGATTTGCTCGTTAATATTTGATTCAGATAATGAAACTTTCATCAATCCTGCTTCAATTTTTGAAATATCAATAATATCGTTAATAATGTTAAGCATTCGTGCACCACTTTTTTCAATAATACCAAGATATTTTTGTTGCTGTTCGCCACTAAGATCAGGATCTCTCAATACTTCTGCAAAGCCAAGAATGCCATTCATTGGTGTACGGATTTCGTGGCTCATATTGGCAAGAAAAGCTGATTTTAGTCGATCGCTTTCTTCTGCTTGATTTTTGGCAATGACTAGTTCCTGCTCTGCAATTTTACGTTCTGTAATATTTTCATGGATAAAAACAAAACGTTCGGGCTTACCTGCGCTATCTTTTAATGGGAATATCAATGCACGAATCCAGAGTGGAATATCTGGTGCTTCTGCAACTGCTTCATGAGCATTGAAATAGATATCAGGCAAATGAACAATTTCACCATTTATGACACGTGAAACTAAATTTTCCATTTCAGGGCTTTTGCTTTTTAAATCATCAAAAATAGAAAATTGAGGAGGAGGAACAGAACCAAAGAGTTTGAGAAATGTTGGGTTTACCCTAAGCGTACAACCTTCTTTATCTACTATTTGAATTGACATCGGATTATTTTCAATAATATCATTCAACAATGCTTCTGCATTTTTGCTTTCCGTAATGTTTTCATGCATTAAAACAATTTTATTGGGTTTCCCATTATTATTTAAAGTAAAACCCAGCGCTTTAACCCAAGCCGGAGAATCAGGAAATGAAGGGTCAACATCATGAACATTATAAAATGTATCAGGGAAGTAAACAACTTCTCCTTTTTTAATCCGTTCAAAGAATTCGCTAAATCCGAATGATAACAACTGAGTGTCTTTTAAAACTGAATAATCGGAAGGAGGTTCTACTCCAAATAGGTTGGTATGTGCCGAATTTACCTGAATCGGATAACCTTCCATATCCAGTATCTGAATGGAAATTGGATTTTTTTCAATAATATCACGAAAAATCGCTTCAGACATCTTTTGCTCAGTAATATCGACATTCGAGCCAATAAAACCTACAATTTGGCCAGAAGCATTTTTATAACTTTTTGCAGTTCCAAAAACCCAGGATATTTTATCGGGTGTCCCAAAGCGATATTCGAAGCCCCAGTTTCCATCGGAGGCCACCATTTTCTGCCAATTCTCAAAAACTTTTTCCCGATCTTCCTCATAAATTCCATTCACCCAGCCATCACCTAAGGCATCAGAATCAGATAACTGTGCCAACTCACACCATTTCGGATTGGCATAAGTACATTTCCCATTTAAATCGGTCAGGTAAATGGCAACAGAGGTAGATTCTATTAAAACCCGGAATTTATCTTCGCTCTTCTTTAACTTTTCTTCTGCAAGTATTGATTCCAATTTACCGGCAGCACGTAGGGATACCAGTTTTAGCAATGAAGTAGCCAATTCCTGATTTTGCAATGGCTTCTGACCAATAACGGCAATCAATCCAATAGGTATCCCCTCAAAACTCCAAAGTGTGGTGCCAATATAGCTTTCGGCCTTTATATCCTGAAGTGCAACATCGTTTGGAAATAAACTGCATACTTTTTCCGGGTAACAACAAATGTGATTGCCTACAACTTCCCCACAAGGTGTATCTTTCAATGTGTACGAGACGTTTGCATCGAATTTTTTTTCGTTGTATATGGCGAGCGTTTTAGCAGTGAGCCCGTCCCCCTCGAGGATATCGATACAAACATACTCCATATCAAGACATTGAGAAAGGTATTTTGCCAGCGATTCGAAGAAATTTTCGTCAGAACCAGGATTGCTGATCTGCAATAGGAAGGCCTGTGTATCTTCCATTAACTTACGTTTGGTGATGTCGTGAAAGTTTAACACGATTGATTCCACGCTCGGATTAGCTAATAAATTGCTGAATGTTGTTTCCACCCAATGCCAGTAGCCAAGTTTGTCAATAAAGCGATATTCAAGTGTTGGGATATAGGAAGGGTCTCCAATTACTTTACCCAATTCGGTTAATACCATTGGTAAATCATCAGGATGAGTATATTCATTAGGATGACCTGAAAGATCATCCGTTTGTTTATAACCAAACATTTTTTTTGCTGAAGGACTTATATATATGAAGTTTCCTTCAACATCAATAAGAGCAATACCATCTGCAGCGTTTTCGATTAGTGCCTGGAAGTGCTGTCCTATTTTTTTGACTTCTTCTTCTGCCTGCTTGCGTTTGGTGATATCGCTTAGACATAAAAGCAGATTACGCTGATTATTGTTTTCGATTAATGCGGTGGAGCCAAGTAACACCACCTCACGGCATTCTCCATTTTGTAAAAGCGTGGTATGGTATTCCACATTTAAATGTCCTGTTCCATTTTTAAGCGTGTCGTCCATTGCCAATCTTAAACTACAATTCCGGCAATTTGCACCGAAACCGCAACCCCTGCTATCGTCAAGTGCATTAATACATCCAAACACCCCACATGCGTGACCACCTTTTAATCGTTCTTCGTCAGTACCGGTTAATGCAGTAAATGCATGATTTGCAAAAATCACCTGTCGGTTAGTGTCAACAAGGCACATCATTATAGGTGATAAGTCGTATATAGCTTTTAACTCTAATCTGCTTTGTGCAAGGGCTACTTCCGTCTTTACACTTTCAGTAATATCTCGTACAACACTCACCCATCCATATTGTACACCTTGTTCATTTATGAGCTGTACCACTGTGTGTTCAGTAGGAAAGACTGTACCGTCCTTTCGCTTCATTGCGAAACCAGACAGAAAAAGAAATCCTTTCTCTGCAATAGCTTCATATAACTGTTTGCGAAATTCTTCAAGCGCTTCCTTATTAACATGAAGAAATTCTGTTGAACTTCCCACTATTTCCTGGCGGCTATAACCAAATATCCCTGCGGCAGCATTATTGCAGTCGGTTATTGCTACAGTCTTTGATTCAATAATGAAAACAGCATCATGCAGGCTATCGAAAGTACTATTTAGTAAATGATGCGATGCCAGTAAAGCTTTTTCAGCACGTTTTTGTCCTGTAATATCCTGTAAAATACAGTGAGTTTGTTTAAAATCACCTTTTAAGTCATACCCGATTTTCCCTTCAAAAGCAATGAATAATATTTCCCCATTTTTATGTAACATTTCAAATTCACTATGAATATGCCCTTGTGCTTTGAATTTTGGAAACCGCTTTCGAAAGCCATCCTGATAGGCTGGTGTAAGAAAATCGCCAAACCATTTACCAATTACTTCTTCTTGTTCATATCCAAGTGTATCCAGCCATTGTTGATTTACTTCAATGAAATTTCCTTCAAAATCAAGTGATTGATAGCCTAATGGAGCTTTGTTAAATAAAAGCTGAAATTTTTCTTCACTTTTTTGCAATGCTTCAAAGTTTTGATTGCTTTCATGGAGATTTATTTCAAGTCTTGACTTTAAGGAGTGCATTTCTTGCTTCAATTCCAGTATTTCATTAATAAGTTCTTCTCTGGATTTGGTTTCGTAGTTCATGCTCTTTGAGGGTTAGTTATTAAATTTTCTTTATGTAATTTTTAACTGCAGGAAACTGGAAAAATATTTTTGTAATTGTTTGTTTAGCATTGTTATCTCACTACAAATATACAAAAATTTAATTGAAAACAATTTTTTGCAAATAAAAAAAGAATCATAATATTTAGTTTTAATACGGAATTTAAATTCGCAATCGCAGTTTTACAACAATACTGATAATCAACCAACAAAACAGAAAAGCCTTTAAGACTCTTTATATTTAATGTCTGTAAGCTAATTGTTTATTGAGGATTCATGCTAATTTCATAAACATTAAATTACGATTTCTTCAAATCACAAAATTGCCAAATCATTATTTTTTTATACTTTTGCAGCTTAAATTAAGCAATAAATTATGCCAACAACAGAAGTACTTATCAATACCGCTACACAGGTCAGAAGAGACATTGTAAGAATGATACATGCTGTAAATTCAGGACATCCGGGTGGTTCATTGGGTTGTGCTGATTATATGACTGCTTTGTATTTTGAGGTAATGAAACATCAGCCAGAGCCATTTAATATGGATGGAAACAATGAAGATCTATTCTTTTTGTCCAACGGTCATCTTTCTGCTTTACTTTACAGCGTTTTGGCAAGATGTGGATATTTTCCCGTCAGCGAGCTTGCAACATTCCGCAAATTAAATACACGATTACAAGGTCATCCTACGACACATGAAGGTTTGCCCGGTATAAGAATTGCATCAGGTTCATTAGGTCAGGGACTATCGGTTGCCATTGGTGCAGCTCTGGCTAAAAAGCTTAACAATGATGATCATATTGTTTATACACTTCATGGTGACGGCGAATTACAGGAAGGTCAGATTTGGGAAGCTCTCATGTATGCTGCTGCAAAAAAAATTGATAATATTATTGCAACTGTCGACTATAATGGCAAACAAATTGATGGCCCTGTGGATGAGGTTTTATCATTGGGCGATTTAAAAGCAAAATTGCAGGCTTTTGGCTGGGATGTATTGGAATGCAATGGAAATGATATGGCTGAATTGCTAGCTACCTTAAAAATTGCAAAACAACATACAGGAAAACAAAAACCTGTCGTTATACTCATGAAAACTGAAATGGGATGTGGTGTTGATTTTATGATGGGAACCCATAAATGGCATGGTTCAGCTCCAAACGACGAGCAATTGGCAAAAGCACTGGCTCAGCTGGAAGAAACGATTGGAGATTACTAAGTTTTTTAGTGCCTAAAGTACTAAGAGTGCCTAAATTACTTAAAGTATTAAAATTATTCGGTTATTTCTTTACAATCATTAAATAATTCAATTTGAAAGCATTTATTAAGCTGTTTTTATTTATAGTTTTGCTTTTGCAAACAACTTTATCTTTTTCTCAAATTACAAAAGATAAAGAAATAGAAATGCCTCCTCCACTTACCAGAATATTATTTATTTTCGATTGCTCCCAAAGTATGTTTGCCCGATGGCAAAGTGATGCCAAGATAAATATTGCACAGAATTTGCTTTCAAATATGCTGGACAGTTTAAAAGATGTAAAAAATCTTGAACTGGCATTCAGGGTTTACGGGCATCAGAAAAATTTCCCTCCTCAGGATTGTGATGATACAAAGCTTGAAGTACCTTTCTCGAAAAACAATTATAAGAAAATAGAACATAAGCTTAAGAGTTTAGTGCCAAGAGGAACCACTCCTATAGCTTATTCCCTTGAAAAATGTGTAGATGATTTTCCTTACTGTAATGATTGCCGGAACATTGTAATCCTAATTACGGATGGTTTGGAGGAATGTGGTGGTGATCCTTGTGCTGTATCACAACTTTTACAGAAAAAAGGGATTATCCTAAAGCCTTTTATTATCGGAATCGGAAAAAATTTTAAAGAAAGCTTTGATTGTGTGGGAACCTATTTTGATGCAACAAGCGAATTAGAATTTAACAAAGCATTGAATGTAGTTATCTCACAAGCCTTAAACTCTACTACAGCTCAGGTTAATCTGTTGGATGAACAGGGAAAGCCAACTGAAACAAATACTAATATGACTTTTTATGATAACTTCTCAGGCTTGATAAAATACAATTTTATTCATACTATGAATAATCGTGGAATGCCTGACACATTGACGATTGACCCTTTAATAAAATACAACCTTGTCGTTCATACTATTCCTCCTGTCAAAAAAGACAGTATCTCATTAACGCCAGGTAAACATTCTATAATTGCAGTTGATGTCCCCCAAGGATATATGAAACTAAAATTAATGAGTGGATCTGCTGCTATCAATAATAAAAACTTACAGTGTATCATTCGTAAAAAGGGAAGCTTTGAAACCTTAAATGTACAGTTTTTTAATCAGACAGAGAAATATCTTTGTGGAAATTACGATCTGGAAGTTTTATGTTTGCCAAGACTTATTATTAAAGATGTAGAAATAAAACAAAGCAATACAACTACCATTGAGATTCCTATGCCGGGAATTGCAGTAATAAACACTGTTGTAAATGGTTATGGAAGTTTGTATGTAATGGAAGAGAATAAGATGAAATGGATTTACAACTTAAACGAAAGTGTAACTTTTGAATCGTTGATTTTACAACCTGGTAGTTATAAGGTTGTATTCAGAGGTAAAATGTCGACCAAATCTATCAGCTGCATTGAAAAAGATTTTAAAATAGAATCAGGAATAACAACTTCAGTAAATATATATAGAAATTAAATGAAAAAATACACTAACAGCGGTTCTAATGATACCCGTTCAGGCTTTGGCGAGGGTTTGCTTGAAGCTGGCAAACGAAATCCGAATGTAGTAGCTCTTTGTGCCGATTTAATCGGATCATTGAAAATGGATGCTTTTGTAAAAGAGTTTCCTGAAAGGTTTTTCCAGACAGGAATAGCTGAAGCTAATATGATAGGAATTTCTGCCGGATTGACAATAGGCGGGAAAATACCTTTTGCCGGAACTTTTGCCAATTTTGCAACTGGCAGGGTTTATGATCAGATTCGTCAATCAGTTGCTTACTCCGGAAAAAATGTGAAGATATGTGCTTCTCATGCAGGATTAACACTGGGTGAAGATGGTGCGACACACCAGATTTTAGAAGACATTGGCTTAATGAAGATGTTGCCAGGAATGTGTGTAATCAATCCTTGCGATTTTAATCAGACCAAAGCTGCAACAATTGCTGTTGCTGAATACGAAGGCCCTGTTTATCTTCGTTTCGGACGTCCAAAAGTACCTAATTTTACAACTCCCGATCATAAATTCGAGATTGGAAAAGCTTTGATGTTAAATGAAGGAACGGATGTAAGCATTTTTGCTACAGGACATTTGGTGTGGCATGCGATTGAAGCCGGTGAAATTCTTGCAGAACAAGGAATAAATGCTGAAGTAATCAATATTCATACAATTAAACCACTGGATAAAATAGCAATTTTGAATTCAGCAGCTAAAACCAAAGCAGTTGTTTCTGCAGAGGAACATCAGATGAATGGCGGATTAGGCGATAGCATTGCTCAGTTATTGAGTCTGCAAAATCCTACACCTATGGAAATGGTAGCTGTTAATGATTCATTCGGTGAAAGCGGAACTCCTGAACAACTTATGGAAAAATATGGATTAACTACAACTGCAATTGTAGCAGCTGCATTAAAAGCCATTAGTAGAAAACGCTGATATTCAAAATTTAAGTTTAAAAAAGGTTTAATGTAGCTTTATTACATTAAACCTTTTCTTATTTTTACTATCAAAACTGGTGAATTGTTAATAGTTAATAGTAATTTGTGAATTTTATACCAATAACTTAATAACTAATGTATTTATGATAGAAGTAGGAATTACTATTAACCTATCAACTTAATGCCAAAACCTTTTTACCAACAACCTAATTATCAAACAACCAATAACCAATAACTCAAACCTTGACTGATAACACAGATAAAGATATTTTAAAAGCATTTCGTGATGTCAATTCACGGAATTATGCTTTTAATGTATTGGTTAAGAAATATCAGCAATCAATTTACTACCATATTCGTAGAATTGTAATTGACCATGATGATACTGATGATCTGGTTCAGAATACATTTATAAAAATTTTTCAAAACCTGGAAGGATTCAGAGAAGATGCTCAGCTTTACACATGGATTTATAGAATAGCTACCAATGAAGCACTTGCTTTTTTAAAAACAAAACGTAACAAATACTTATTGCCTTTTGTGGATGTAGAACAGCAATTATCTAATTCATTGAAAGACAATCAGTTTTTTAATGGAGACCAAATTCAACTAAAATTGCAAAAAGCAATTCTTACTTTACCCGAAAAACAACGCTTAGTTTTTAATATGCGTTATTACGAAGAAATGAAATACGAAGATATGTCAGAAGTATTAGGGACTTCAGTAGGTGCATTAAAAGCATCTTATCATATAGCTGTAAAGAAAATTGAAGAATTAGTTACACGAGATTAAACCTTTTCATCATAATATTATCAAAACAATAGAAAAAAATTATAATGCAAAATTCAAATAACATATCAGATGAAATAATAGAAATGGCTCCATTTCTTTCTAACATAAAGAAAGAAAATTCATTTCAGGCATCAGATCAATATTTTGATGCGCTTTCATCAAAAATTCAACTTAAAATAACGAAAAAGAAGACTTCAAAAACTACAGTCTCTATTTTCAGCTTATTTCAAAAACCACAATTTGCAATTGCAGCTTCTTTTCTTGTAATTCTTTCTATATCTTTGATTTATTTTTATCCAAATAACTCTAAAAAAGTTTTAGCTCAAAATAATACTATTTACTGGGACGAAATATTAAATGAAAACAACAACCTTGTTGATAAAATTGATGAAGCATTATTGGTTGAAGTGCTTTCAAATGAAGTTAACACAAAAGCCAATCACGAAAAAGACAATATAACTCATTCAATTCAGACTACATTAGATGAAGTTTCGGATGAAGTTGAATCAGCATATAACAATGATATTTTTAATGAATTATAAATTTAATCCTTAATACAATGAAGACAAAAAAATTAATTTCCAGATCAGTACTATTACTTATTGTAATACTCTTAGCTTTGCCGGGATATTCACAGAACGGACAAAGAAAGAAAGTACTCAAAGAAAAAATAGAAGCTCAGAAAATAGCTTATATCACCAATGTTTTATCTTTAACTGCCACCGAAGCTCAGCAATTCTGGCCGGTTTACAATGAATTCAGCGATAAAAATGAAGAATTGCTAAAAGCCTTCCGCAAAAATAATATAGAAGACAGGGATGTGAACACTGAAACCATTTCAGATAAAGAAGCACTGGAAATGGCAGATAACCAAATCATTCAGGCTCAGCAAATATTAGACTTACGCAAGAAATACCATATCGAATTCAAAAAAGTATTACCAGCCAAAAAACTCCTGAAACTTTACCAGGCCGAAAGAGATTTTAAAAAGTATTTACTTAAGGAAATCAAAGAAAGAAGAGAAGATAGAATGAAAAGGTAATTCTTTTAACTAAAAAAAACGATATTTAATATAGATATCGTTTTTTTTAGCAACAGCCTTATTCTATAAGCCTTACAAGCTTCACATTGCATTTTATTATGAGAATAAATAATCAAATTCTACCTCATATCATTGATTTCCACACCCGGGAAATCGCTGGCTTTAAAAGTAAAATCAGCATCGCTCACCTTAACATTGGGTGTAAATTTATTGACTTTATAAGCATAAGTGCTGCCGTTTTTGTTGAAAATTTCGGTACTTAAAACCTGTAGTTTTGTTTTGTCAATATTCAACCTTACCTTAAAAAAATTCTTACCTTTGATAGGTACCAAATCAACTATCTGAGTCATTACTCCGGCCTGGTTTACTTCTTTAATTAATTTTGCGCGATAGTTCTTGCTGTAGGTAGCCAATAATTTTGCGGGATTTAAAGCTTCATCGTCTTTTGTATTTACATTGTTTACCTGTACTTCTTCTGCATCAGGGATGTAAGTCCAAACTGTTTTCCCATCAGATATAATCCGTTGTTTCTGAATCATAAGAGAATATTTGTCACCTTTTATAGTTACAACACCGGTTTTGCTTTGATGAATTTTCTCGGCTTTGTTGTCGAGTGTATAAGTAAACTCAATTTTCATAGCGGTATAGGATTTCATTTTTGCTGAAACCTTATCGAGTATTGCATTTGCTTTTTCATCAACTACCTGCGATATGGAAGGATTGATAAACATAAGCATCATTAAAAAGCCTGCGAGATTTAATTTATTCATTGTTTTTTATTTTTCTAATTAATTATTTGCCACAAAGTCACTAAGACATTTTAGAGTACTTAGAGTACTTAGAGTACTTAGAGTACTTGGAGTACTTAAAGTACTTGGAGTACTTAAAGTACTTGGAGTACTTGGAGTACTTGGAGTATTTAAGTATTTAGAATTCTAAAAATCTTCCTTTTTCCAATTCATTCTCATTATATTTTTCATTTTAACTTTATGTACTTTATGCACTTGTTTTATAACTATAAGTATTTCAAACACTTTAAGTATTCTTTTTTAACTTTAAGTACTCTAAGTACTCCAGGCACTTTAAGTACTTCTTTTTCACTTTAAGTACTCTAAGTACTCAAGGCACTCTAAGTACTTCTTTTTCACTCTAAGTACTTTTCAATTTATTAGAAATAGAAGTAAAAATAGCGAGCAATTCGTTGGCTTCTAAAAAAATCATTTCAAAATCTTCCGTTTTGATCCAATTCAATTCTTTGATAATTTCCAGCCAATAGATAGTCTCATTCGTTTCACTTTCACATATTTTAATTTTATTATAAAAATCAGGTTTACTCCTCGATCTGTTTGCTTCATGATAATTAGCGCCAATGCTTGTACCCGACTTTGTAATTTGATTTCGGATAACAAATCCTTCAGAATTATTAGGCAATGCAGCCGATAGTTTTACAATAATTACTGCAAATTTTTTGGTCCTGATTTCTAATTGCCTGCCAAATTCTTTATTGTCCATACAATTACAATATATGATTTCATAAGTCACTCCTTTTTAATTCCAAGTACTCCTTTCTTTAACTGCAAGTACTCTAAGTACTTTAGGCACTTTAAGTACTCTAAATACTTTAGGCACTTTAAGTACTCTAAATACTTTAGGCACTTTAAGTACTCTTTTACCTGTTCTCTCTCAAATATTGTTCCAATGCTATTTCATCCTTGTATTTTACTTCACGGGCTTTACTACCTTCAAAAGGACCCACAATACCGGCAGCTTCCAGTTGATCAATAATACGACCTGCACGATTGTATCCTAATTTAAGTTTCCTTTGTAATAAAGAAGTTGAACCATGCTGATGTGCCACAATGATTCTTGCTGCATCTTCAAACATTTCGTCTTTTTGAGAAGGATCAAAATCTTTGTTAGGTTCGCTATTTTCGTCAAGGTATTCAGGTAAATTGAATGGAGTGGTATACCCACGCTGAGCCCCAATAAAATCAACAATATTTTCAATTTCAGGTGTATCAATAAAAGCGCATTGCAAACGGATAAGTTCATTACCGGTAGAAAGCAGCATATCTCCACGACCCACTAATTGGTCAGCTCCACCTGTATCAAGAATTGTACGTGAATCTATTTTTGAAATAACACGGAAAGCAACACGAGCCGGAAAGTTAGCTTTAATTGTACCTGTAATAATGTTTACCGATGGTCGTTGAGTTGCAATAATTAAATGGATACCAATTGCTCTTGCTAATTGAGCCAAACGGGCAATAGGTGTTTCTACTTCCTTGCCTGCGGTCATAATCAAATCGGCAAATTCGTCTACGACAAGAATAATATAGGGTAAAAACCTGTGTCCGTCATTAGGATTCAATTTTCTTGCAATAAATTTGGTATTGTATTCTTTGATATTTTTTACCTGAGCATCTTTCAATAAATCATAGCGTTGATCCATCTCAATTGTCAGAGAATTAAGAGTGCGAACAACTTTTCTTGTATCTGTAATAATTGCTTCTTCTGAATCAGGAAGTTTTGCTAAGAAATGGCGTTCAATTTTATTAAATAATGATAACTCTACTTTTTTCGGATCCACCATTACAAACTTTATTTCTGCCGGATGTTTTTTGTACAAAAGCGATGCAATAATGGCATTTAATCCTACCGATTTTCCTTGTCCCGTAGCTCCGGCCATCAGCAAGTGAGGCATTTTTGCCAGATCGGCAATATAAGGTTCATTGGCAATAGTTTTGCCAATAGCTACAGGTAATTCCATTTTTGAATTCTGAAATTTTTCACTGCCTAGCATGGTTTTCATTGAAACTATCTGCGGATTTTTATTAGGAACTTCAATCCCGATGGTTCCTTTTCCCGGAATTGGTGCAATAATACGAATTCCTAAAGCTGATAAACTCAAGGCAATATCATCTTCTAAGTTTTTAATTTTAGAGATTCTGATACCTGGAGCAGGAACTATCTCATAAAGTGTAACAGTAGGTCCGATTGTAGCTTTTATCTGAATAATTTCAATAGAATAATTCCTTAAGGTTTCTATAATTTTATTTTTGTTAGAAATCAATTCATCATTTTGAACAGAAGAAGGATTTTCATTGTAATCCTGCATTAAATCAAGTGTAGGGAACTGATAATCACTTAAATCAAGACGAGGATCGTATGCACTATCAATGGTTTTGTGTTCCATCACCATTTCATTATCAGTTTCTTCTTCAGTTTCTTCTTCCTCTTCTTCCTCTATAAATGTTTCAACTGGTGTTTCAACAATAAATATTACATTGTCTTTGTTATCGATAATAGTTTTAGGTTTCGCAGAGTTTTGTGGTTTTGTAATTACTTCAAAGTCTAGGCTTCCTTGTTCATCATCATCATCTTCTTCTCCGGTTTCAACTACTTCTTCTTTGTTTTCATCAAATTTAAAATTATTTCCTGTAGATTTTAATTCATTCTCTTCGGGAATTTCCTGTTTTTCTTTCCTAATGCCTGAATAATTAAACGAAGTATTAAACACAACTATTATAAAACTTGTCAATGCAAAAATAAGTAAGATAGCTGCACCAATTTCCCCCAATAAGCCTTCGAGCCAGCTACTTAATTCAAAGCCAAACACACCGCCTAAAATTGCAGTGCTGTCTGTTTTAAAAAAGAAACCGAAAACAACGGATGAAAAAATTAAAATAAAAAAGGAGTATTTTAAAGCTTTTGAAATTTTTATCAAATTTATTTTCAATAATTTAAGTCCCAGGATAAAAAACAGAAAAATAAATACAAATGATGCTACTCCAAACCATTTCTTAATAAATATATAAGATAATGCGGCGCCTAATCTTCCGGATAAATTGCTGGTTTCTATAGTATTGTCAAATAAAATATCATTCAGGGATTTATTGGATATTTTATCAAAATCCATCCACCATGTAAAGAAAAAGGATACGAAGGAAAATGTAAGAAAGAGTGAAAATAATACAAGAAAAACCCCAAAAACTTTGAGTGTCTTTTCATTACTGAGAAAACTGCTGCCAATTCCTTCAAAAGAAGTTTTAGATTCTTTTTTGTTTTTAGGTGTTTTAGGTTCAACCTCTAATTTGTTTTTAAAAACGTTCTTCTTGCTGATATTATTAGTGTTTGCCATGTGCCGGAAACTAATTTGCTATAAGTTACAAAATTAAATAAAAAAAATGAAAGTTAGAGGAGTATATATAAATATCATAAAAAAAGCCTTTTTATCAGCTGATAAAAAGGCTAAATATCACAGAATAAGTGAATTATTCATCTCCACCACCTTGAAGTGCTTTCATTTCTGCCTGGAATTCATCCATAGTAGTTTCGGTGCAACCAGTAGGAATAAGGAAATCAGTTTCTTTTACTTTTCCTTTTTCAACTGTTTTTGCAACACCTTTAATAGTGATTTTAGGACTTACAGCTTCATATTCCAATGCAACTCCGTTTAAGCCATGAAACATCTGGTTTCCAAAATTTACTGATTCTGAACCTAATTCATCTGTATAGTAAACAGTTATTTTTGCTCCAGCAGCTTCGTCTTCATCTTCTTTTGGAGCAGAAGTAATTTCTGCTTTTTTAGCTTTGTAACCTAATATATCTTTTGTTTCATCAAGATATTTAATAATAGTACCTTTGTTTTCTTTTTCAATTTCTTCTTGTTTCTGTACGATTAAATATTTTTTCATACCATACTGAGAAAGATCAATGACAGTAGATACTTTTTTCAAATCACCATTGGTTATTAATGTAGCAGGACCTTGTTCTGTTAATGTTAGATTTTCGTAGATTTTAATTGTACTTTCTTTCGGCATTTGAGCAATTTGTGCAGGTTCTAAACCTTCACCACTATATTTCATTTCGTAAGTAATAGTGCCTTTAAAGGGTTTTGCTTTTTTTTGTGCAAAACTTGTTGAAGAAATAGCTACAAAAAGAGCAATTAAAACTAAACCGGTTTTTAATGTGTTTTTCATAAAATTTTCTATGTATTAATGATTAATTTGTTTTCAATTAACTGAATGCAAAAATATATAAAATTTTGATAGTTACAATATGTTTTAATATTTGTTTTTACAATAATTATGCCAAAGAAAATGAATAAAAGTGTATGTGATTCGTAAAATAATAACTAAAAAAGATTATCTATTTCAAAAATAACCGGAGATATCAAGTGTTTGTTTATTAATGGAAGGATTATTTCTAAGATAGGTTTCAACAATAGGAATAAATCTGCTTTCGCTATAATTCAAAAACATTTTCCAGGATTCACAAAAATAAGATTTTTGACTATCAATATTCCTGTACTTCGGGCATCCTCCATAACAATAATTAAGCCAATGACATGTGGAACAATCTACATGGTGATTTTTTTTAGCTTTACCAAATGCATTTTGTTGAGAACTGTTAAGCATCTCAATAAGTTTTTTTTGATGGATGTTACCAAGTTTTGTATCTTTTCCAACAAGATAATCGCAGGAAAACACATCTCCATTGTGTTCCAATACAAGATAATTGCCACATTCTTCACTGAAGGTACATTCAGTTGCTGATATGCCAATATGTGAATGAAATGCATTTTCAATAAAACGGATAATTGGTGGCATATTGTTTGTTATAAAATCAATATGCCATAAATCGAAAATACTGCACATAAATTTACCCCATGCTTCCGGACTAACAGAAAAATCGCTTAATTCATTATCATGATTGTATTCAGTTACAGGAATAAACTGCAACCATAACATCTGCTGTTGTTTAAAGAAGTTATAAATGTTTACAGCTTGATTTGCAGAAACAGAAGTTACGCAACAAAGAATATTTGTGGCTATATTCTTTTTCTGTAATTTTTCATAGCTGTTCATTACTTGTTTCCAGCTTCCTTTTCCTGAAATTGTTTTTCGAAATGTATTGTGAATATCCTGAGGTCCATCAAGTGACAAACCACAAAGGAATGAATAATCAGATAAAATAGTAATTAATTCTTCACTTAAAAAATACCCGTTTGTCTGTAACAGATTACTAATATTCTTATTTTTTCCTTCGCCATATAATTGCATGAGAGAAATTGCTTTTCTAAAAAATGCTGCACCGCCCAGACTTGGTTCTCCTCCCTGCCAGACAATACCAAAAGAATTGCCGGTTTCTTCCATCATCTGTTTTATAAAAATATTCAGTGTTTCATCATCCATCACTTTTTCTTCTGAATATTTCAATTCTTTATTCAGATAAAAACAATAGCTGCAGTTTAGGTTACATTGTGAACCACAGGTTTTAACAACTACAGTCTGCAAAGGCTTATTTATTGTCATTAGTTTACAATAATTTCATCCATAAAAAGCCAGGCAGGAAGTCCTTTTCCGGGATGATTTTCTGGACATTTGCCAATATTTTTAATAGTAAAGCGCAAAAATTTAAGTTTTTGTGAATTTGAAATGTTTAATTCCATACGATTTTCAATTTTGGTACTTTTAATATCGTTTGTTGAATTTTTACTATAGATAAAATAATTTACTCCATCTGTAGAATATTCAATCTGAATTGATTCCGGTAGAAAAATCCAGCTGTTTTCATCCTGAAAAAATCCAATGTTAATTTCATTTATTTCGGTAATATTTTTTAATTCGAGTATACCCTTAAAATCAGAACCTTCAAAACCTTGCCATGCTCTGTGCGAAAAATCAGAAAACCCTGTAAGCCCATCAGTTAATGCTGTATTTCCTCCGGCTGAATATTTCTGACTAAAAGCTGTCTGATAAGTTAGTTTGCAATCTTTCGCCTTGTGATCTATAATATTCTCATTTACCTCAATAAATCCGGGTTCACGAACATTTTTACCTTTACGGTTTTGTAAAAAATCACCCAGATCTTCACGGACTATTTCAGCAATTGAATCAATTTGCTGAACGATATCAGGATGTTGTTCTAAAACATTTTTGCTTTCAGCTTTGTCTGTAATCAGATTGTAAAGTTCTTTTCCACAACTAGCAGTATTATAAGGTCCTGGCATACCATTTTTACCTGAAACCACAGCTGAATAGGATCGATAAGTATGAGGATAAACAAGTTTCCAGTCTCCAAAGCGAATAGCCTGTAACTGGCTGTTCTCGTAATAATAAAGAAAAACTTTCCTTGGATCAGCATTTTTCTTATTTTCCATTAAAGAAAGAATACTTACACCATCAATCTTATTTTCAGGTAAAGAGCTTGCTGTTATTTCTGCAAGTGTTGGCAGTATATCAATAGCAGAACAGATTTTTTTTGATGTAATTCCTTTCGGAATATGTCCTTTCCAGTACATTACACATGGAACTCTTTGTCCGCCTTCCCAACTGCAACCTTTTCCTTCTCTCAGTCCACCGCTTGAACCTGCATGTAAACCAAAATTCAGCCATGGACCATTGTCGCTGGTGAAAATTATTAATGTATTATTCAGGATTCCAAGCTTTTTAAGTTCAGCTACCAATTGACCAACCGACCAGTCTATTTCGCTGATAACATCACCATATTTCCCTTGTGTTGTGGTGTTTCTGAATCTGTCAGTTACACCTAGCGGAACATGTGGCATTGGATGTGGGAAGTAGATAAAAAATGGGTTTTCTTTGTTTTTATCAATAAATTCTATAGATTTTTCTGTTAAAAAACGGGTTAGTGTGTCAATTCCGGGTAAAGAGTTTAATCTGGAAATTATGCTATCATTTCGATAAACCGGCAAAAGAGGATACTTTGTTTTACTGCCTCCGGGGATTCCATCATAACTCATTGGAATCATATCAACAGAGTAAGGTATACCATAAAATTCATCGAAACCATTATGAATAGGATTGAATTTCAAATTATCACCAAGATGCCATTTGCCATACATTGCTGTTGTATATCCTTTTTGCTTAAGCATTTCAGGAATTGTGGTTTCCTTATCACTAAGACCTCTTTTGGAATTGGGCATTAATGCACCTGAAATTCCAATGCGGTTAGGATAACAGCCAGTCAGCAAGCCTGCTCTTGAAGCCGAACTCACCGCCTGTGGTGCATAAAAGTCAGTAAACCGAATTCCATTAGCAGCCAGATGGTCAATGTTTGGTGTATTATAACCCTCGGCCCCAAAACATCCCAAATCCCCATAACCCTGATCATCCGTATAGATCAGAATTATATTCGGAAGTTGCTGTTTCTGGGCAGATAGCAGCAAAGGAGAAGCCATTGCCAATACTTTACATCCTATTTTTAAATATGGACCCGCTTTTATATACATAAAATAGAAATTTATTAGTTAAGCAATTAATAGAATTCAATACATTTTCAAATTTCCAAATTAGCATATTATCAAATTCTTAAATCTATCTCAGAATAACTTCATCAGTAAATATCCATGCCGGATTTCCTTCTCCTGGATGACCTGAAGGGCAAACTCCGTGATTAACAGCTTTAATAATTATTTTCGATATATATTTTTGATTAAAAGCAACTTTATAATGGATAACATCACCTCCGGTTCGCCTTTTTACTTTAGTAACTTTAGGTTTGTCCATGGTGCTTTTTTCATTGTTTTTGTTTAGTGAATAAAATTCAATACTCTCAGGTTCAAAAATCCATGAATCCGGAAGGTCGAGGAAACGGATTTCAATTTCCTTAGCATTGGTTTTGCTATCTATTGGAAGAGTAATCTCAAAATTATTTTTTTCAAATCCAATCCAGTTTTCAGTTAAGCCTGTTTTAGTAGAAGCTTTATTTTCGATTTTTCCGTCGGTAAGAGGGAACTTAGCTTTACCTTGATATTTTAAAGATGGTTGGTATAATAATTCGTATTTAGCGTTAAGTGCTTTATTTGGAATTTCAACATAACTAACAGGTATTGTAATAACTGTATCTGCATATTCCTTTCGCATTTTGTTTAACTTTTCAGTTAATTCAATTCTTGAATTTTTATAATCAGGAGAATCAAATACATTTAGCATTTCCTTTGGATCTTTCTTCAGATCAAATAATTCCCATTGGTCGATATCGTAATAATAATGAATAAGTTTAAAGCTTTCAGTTCTAATACCATAGTGACGTTTTACTGTATGTTCGCCGGGATATTCGTAATAGTGATAATACGTTGCATCTCTGAGCCTTTTGCTATTATCAATGTATGAAGCAAAAGAAATCCCCTGCATTTGTTTTGGTTTTTTTATTCCGGCCCAATCTAAAAAAGTAGGTGCAAAATCCAGGTTCATAAGCAATTGATCATTAACTTTTCCTGCTTTTAGTTTTGCAGGATATTGAATCAATAATGGCATTTTATAACTTTCATCATACATAAATCGTTTGTCAAACCAGCCA
Source organism: Bacteroidales bacterium (assembly GCA_049315385.1). Classification (GTDB taxonomy): domain Bacteria; phylum Bacteroidota; class Bacteroidia; order Bacteroidales; family JACABE01; genus JACABE01. The sequence goes on along the minus strand of JBMOKG010000003.1, from coordinate 72,544 downwards.
TGTTCACCTAAGAAAAATCCCTGATCTGAAGTATAAATAACAATTGTATTTTCTTCTAATCCATTTCCTTTCAGGTAATCTAATATTTTCCCAACATTATCATCAACAGTCTTTACAGTTGCCAGATAGTCATTGATGTATCTTCTGTATTTCCAGATTGCAAGTTCTTTTCCCTGTAGTGGATGTTCAATAAAATCTTTATTTCGTAAGGCATATTTATTATCCCAGATTTTTCGGTCTTCAGGAGATAATCTTCCTTCACCGGTAAAGTATTTTTCTTTTATTGAAATTGAATCCGGAATTTTTAAATCATAGTTCATACGCATGTCTTTGTAAATAGACATTTGCTGGCTTTTGGCTGCATCGGAACGATTACTGTAATCGTCAAAAAAATTATCGGGGATAGGAATGTTCAGGGAATCGTAAATGCCAATATTTTCAAGTTTGGGAAGCCAGCTTCTATGCGGTGCCTTGTTGTGAATCATAATAAAAAATGGTTTAGTTGTATCACGTTTCGACATCCATTCTATTGATTCATCTGCAATAATATCAGTAATATATCCTTTTTCACGAATTTTTTCTCCATTTTCAATAAAGTCAGGATTAAAATATTCATCTTGTCCCGGGCAAATCTTGTAAAAATCGAATCCTGATGGTGTGCTTGTTAAATGCCATTTGCCAACAATTGCAGTTTGATATCCATTTGTACGTAAAACTTTTGGTATGGTCAGATTGGCTGAATCAAAGACTACTTCATTGTTGATCATTCCATTAATATGTGAAAGTTGTCCGGTAAGTATAGTTGCCCGACTAGGCCCACTTACTGCATTGGTACAAAAACAGTTGGTAAACCTAACTCCGTTTCTTGCAATCCGATCAATCTGAGGTGTTTTGTTAATACTTCCTTCATAGCAACTTATTGCTTTTGATGCATGATCATCACTCATAATAAAAACAATATTGGGGCGTTGAGTATTTTGCTGTGCAAATATAGAAATACTCTGTAAAACGAATCCTGCTGAAATTGGGATAATTATTTTACCATTCTTCAAAATCGTCATCGTAATTTGTTTTCTGAAATATAAAATTATTTCTATTAAAAAGAATATGTGGTTTATAAGTCAATAAAAAACAGTATGATTATCAACGAATCATTACAATATGAAACTAAATCCTTTTTCTTAAGTTTTTAAACTCAATGGATTTATTTACTAATGAGCAGTTTTTTTATTAAAGCAGTATTATTTTTTTGTCTGACATTAATATAGTAAACACCATTTTTTAATGCATCAACGTTAATATTGATAGGAAACTCATTTGTAAAAATTTGACTTAATACTAATTTCCCTAATACATCATAAATCTGAACTACTGCATTATCCTTGATTCTGTTTTTTAATCCTATCGTAATAAAACTGATGGCAGGATTCGGGTATACAATAATATCACTTTCTATATTAAATTCGGGAATTGAATTAAAAAGTTTAAAATTCGCAACCAATGTCTTGTTCGAAATAACACTAAATGAATAGATTGAGTCTTGAGAAACTACAATCCCATTTTCTGTCCAGTTATCGAAATACCAGGATGTAAAAGCTGTTGCATGCAATGTTACCAGTTGATTTAAGTTATAAGCACCAATTCCGCTTATAGTTCCTGAAAGAACAGGTGAAACAATAGCATTGATGTAATATTGATTTATCGGGCTGAAATTTGCAGTTATGTTTCTGTTTGAAGTGACTGAAAAAGTATAAGAAGAATTTGTACTTACCAGATTTCCGTTTTCAGTCCAGTTTACAAAATAAAAGCCGGTATAATTATTAGCTGTAAGTGTACAACTTTGATTATTTAAATAAATACCACTTCCGGTCACATATCCTCCATTTGCAGGAATAGCTGAAGCCTGGATAGAATAGGTATTCGGTAAATTAATCAGGAAACTGGAATTCAATTGTAATAAACCATCAGTGCTATTGTAAGTAAAAGTATTGTAATATCCTGTAACTGCATTGCTTGGAATGCTGTAATTTGCAATTAAGCTGGTAGCATTTATTGAAGTTTGATTTGTAGGATAAATTATTGTTGAACTTCCTTGCTGAAACCAACATATTGTGTTGGTACCCTGATTAAAGTTTGTATATTGACCGCTTATGGTAACACTTAAAACATCTCCCTGAGACGCAGTATTGGGTGTTACACTTACTAAATGCGCCGAATTTGGATTTGGCAATACAGTAAATGAATTTGGAAGAACTAAATTTCCATCAAGGCTCGTAGAAACATGTAAGTTGTACAAACCTGTGATTTGTTGAGCACTAAGTTGAACAAATGCACTTAAAGTTGTATTGTTTATCGCCTGAACATTAAATGGCGTTATTACGGTTGAAGAACCCTGTTCAAACCAAATCGTTGTACTGCTTGCCTGTGTAAAATGAGTATTTGAACCGGAAATACTCACTGTAAGTAACTGACCTTGTAGAGCAGAAGATGGTGTAACATTGGTTAAAGTCTGTGAATTACTTATCAAAGTAACACAACATAAAATGATGAAGAAAATTATTTTTTTCATAATACAATTTATTGAATTTTAATATATTTAGTTTTCAATTTAACAAATTCAGTTTCATTTATTGTATGATTAATATCTTTTAAAATAAAAAGACAATCATTCAATAATTGTTTGTCAAAGTTAATACATTTTATTTTTGATTTTCTGAAAATATTAATCATCCAGTCATTATTATTTTTTATTCCTATTAGTTGTTCTATAATAAGCTTATTATCAATGGTTTTAATTTTGTTTTCTATTCTCTTTTTTAATATTGCATACAGAAATGGTAAATATTTCTCATTTTGAGAAAATGTATCTACTTTATTGATTAGAGCCGTAGCACTGTCCAAATTGCCTATGTTAAAATAAACCGCTGTCAGATTTAATAAAGCATCTTCAAATTTTGGAGAAATTTGCAAAGCTTTACAGTATAATTCAATGGCCTTTAAGTGTTCCGAATTAATTTCGTATAAAGTAGCCAGATTATTCAGCACATGAATATGATATGGATTTATTTCATAACTTTTCTGGTAATCAATAAATGCTTGATTCGTATTTCCAAGTTTAAAGTATGCTTCACCTCTGTACCATTTTACCGGAGTTGAAAATGGATCAATATGATAAAAAGGAGTTTCAGATTTATTAATTTCATTGATAACTTTATTCCAGTTATTGCTACTTCTTGCTTCAAAAGCTTTTCGTAAATGAAGTTCAGCATTAAATCTGGAATATGCTAGTTGAGTGCTGAATAGTAGAAATATACAAATGAGAACAAGAATTTGCGTAAAATTCTTGTTTGCAAAGCTTATTTTTGTTTGTAAGTTTTTTAATTGCTGATATTTAGCAGTGATAATGCTGAAAATAATTCCTAAAATCAGATTATGTTCAATTCTTTCGCGGGGGAAGCTAAAAAAAGAAAAAATGAAATAACCTGTTAATAAATAAAATAAGAGGTAATAAAATAAAATATCGTCGTTTGATGTTTTTGATCTTATAATTTGAATTAAATAATAAAAAACGATAGACAGGATTAACAGAAAGAAAATCAATCCCAATAATCCCTGTTCCGATAAGATCCATAAAAAATCGTTGTGAGGTCGTTGATAAAAGGTAATATTATCTTCAGACTGGAGATTTCTGTTACCATATTTCAATACTTCTATTCTCCATGTTCCCAATCCTTTACCTAAAAATGGATTTTCTTTGCTTATATCAATACTTCTTTTCCATAATTCTATTCTATGTTGAGAAGAGTCGTGGGTTTTGAAAATTTTCTGTGTAGATTTTTCTATTGTTTCAAAACTATCAAGTTTAGCATAGATTATTAAAGAAGAAATGATTACAATTAAAAAAGAAAAAAGAAGAATATATGTTTTCTTATTCTGGAAAAGTGAAATAATTTTCTTTTTCCCTGAAATAATTATAAAAACCAGCAAAGTGATGACAAAGCCAAGACTTACAGCAATCCAAACAGCTCTGGTTATTAATACTATAATGAAGAATAAAATTCCAATACTATTTATGGAGCCTAATAATTTAAACCATTTATTATCAATTAATATAAAATATAAAGAGAACGGTAAAAGAACAAATAGAATTTCAGATAAAATATTTTTATGTGAAAAACTAGCTTTTATATCATAAATTGATTGATGAGATATTCCTTTAGTGAGGGCTGTATTAATATAATCCTTAAATGTTAAAAATAAAATTACAAGTGCTAATATATTAAATATTAGAGCGATGTCTTTATCGCTAAAAGAAAAGGATTGGAAATAAATAGAATATAATAATACTAATATCCCAAGATTAGCTATCATTACAAATTGATAAGCAGCATCAGGGAAATTACCTGAAATAAATACACTTATAAGTGAATAAAGGATATAGCAAAGGTAAACTATCAGGAATATATTCAGCTTAAACGAAAGTTGTTTTTTAATAAAAACAAAAAAAACAGTTAATGATAAAAGCCAGATATTGAGAGCTAAAAACCGGATATGAAGACTGGTATCAAGCAGTAAACTGGTTTGTAAAAAAGGTATAATAAATAATGGAATAATTAATATCAGCCTTAAATATTTATTATTCTGAAAAATTATATTCATATGCTTTTTACTAATATATTACAAATATATAACAACAAATCAAGCAGAGTTTTAACTACAATTTGTTGTGTACTATCAGGCAAAAGTAAAGAATATTTTTTGTTTTGGAGAAATAATGCATAAAAAATGAAACATGAAGAATATTCATTCTATCATTAATATCTAATCCATTTCCACAGTTCTCTATAACTTGCTTTTTTGCCATACATGAGAATACCTGTACGATATATTTTCCCGGCTAATAAAGTAGTTGCAATAAATGTTAATGAGAGCAAACCCATAGATAATGAGATTTGCCATATAGGTACTCCGAAAGGAATTCTTACCATCATAATAATTGGAGAAGTAAATGGAATCATTGACAACCAAAATGCTACAGTACCGTCAGGATTATTAATTACAAAGTTGGACATAATAATCCCAAATAACAAAGGTATCGTTATTGGAAGCATAAACTGTTGTGTATCTGCTTCGCTGTCTACAGCTGCACCAATTGAAGCAAACATGCTGGCATATAATAAATATCCTGCTAAGAAATAAAATAGGAATAAACTAATCATCATAACATAATTGATAGAAAATAAACCCGTTATCAATTCTTTTATTTCCTGATTTTGTAGTTTTTGTAATTGCATTTGATCGGCAGATGGTATTTTTTGTCCTGCATCAAATGCCTGTTCTGTTTTAGGTGATTTAAAAATATCGGGCATACTGATTTGCAGAACAGTAACTATAGATAATGTAAGCAAAATCCATAAAGCAAACTGAGTTAATCCTACCAATGCAACACCTACTATCTTTCCCATCATTAGCTGAAAAGGTTTTACTGATGAAACGATAACTTCAACAATTCTACTGGTTTTTTCTTCAATAACTCCTCGCATTACCTGAGCACCGAACATGAATATAAAGAAATATATCAGAATTCCTGAAAAAATACCCAATGCAGTTTTAATTTCAGTATAGCTTTTTTCTCCCGTTCGTATATCTTCTGAATTTAATTTTATGTTGGTCCTGTTTATTAATTCATAATCTTCTTTTGAAATATTGTGGGCACTTATTAAAAGATTGTTTTTAAGAATAGTTTGCATGGCATTGGAAATGTAACTTTGAGTAACAATGCCTGGTGATTTATCAGCATAAAGTAATAAAGCCTGATCAGGAATAGAATATGCAGGTTTATGAATGTATAATACAGCTGAATAATGTTCTTTCGTGAGATCTTCCTTAGCTTTTTCAAGATCAGCACTATACACAAAAAGTACTTTATCTGTAGATTGGAATTTATTATCAAAAATACCGGTTTCATCCACAACATCCACTATTTTCTTTTCATCGCTCATTGTTGCCAGAAAGAAAGGGATTATCCATAATGATGCCATTAAAACCGGACCTAATAGGGTCATAAGTATGAATGATTTCTTTTTAACCCTGCTTAAATATTCACGTTGTATAATGAGGCGTATTTTCTTCATCCTATAATATTATATAGAGTTTTTATTTTTTTTGTTCATTGACTTTCTGAATGAAAATATCGTTCATTGTAGGCAATATTTCATTAAATGAAACGATTTCAAAATGAGGAATAATACATTTTATCAGGTCATTAGGAGTGGAAGTTGCTGGTATTTTTATTTTAGTTTTCGAAATCCCATTGATATGAATATTGTTTAAAACTTCAAATGATTGGGGGATGAAATTCTTTAGATTTTCGGAATTCAAATGGTATCCGATTTCAAAAATATTAGCTTTATAAGTATTTTTAATTCCCTCTACTTTGCCATCGAGTATTTTCTCAGATTTATGAATGAGGGCAATGTTATCACATAGTTCTTCAACTGAAGACATATTATGTGTGGAAAAAATAATAGTTGCTCCATTTTTTCTCAGATTGAGAATTTCTTCTTTCAAAAGATTTACATTGATTGGGTCAAAACCACTGAAAGGTTCATCAAAAATCAGTAATTTTGGGTCATGCAGTATGGTAACAATAAATTGTACTTTTTGCTGCATTCCTTTTGAGAGTTCTTCAACTTTCTTGTTCCACCAATCAAGAATGTCAAATTTTTCGAACCAGTATTTTAATTTAGCCAAAGCATCTGCTTTTGAGACGCCTTTTAGTTGAGCAAGATATAAAGCCTGTTCTCCCACTTTCATTTTTTTGTATAAGCCGCGTTCTTCCGGTAAATATCCAATAAGAGAAATGTGCTCAGGTCGTAGCTTTACACCGGCAAAATACAATTCGCCTTCGTCAGGAGCTGTTATTTGATTGATAATGCGGATTAATGAGGTTTTACCTGCACCATTAGGGCCTAAAAGTCCAAAAATACTTTGTTCAGGAACCTCAATACTTACATTTTTTAATGCAGTGTGGGCTGCATATTTTTTAGTTATATTATTGGCTGAAAATAAATACATTGATTTCTCATTTCTTGCATAGTTCCGCTATTTTCTCTCGAAAAGTTTCACAGATTTTCGCAGATTATTAATAAATTATTGAACAAAGATTTTGAATTTATTTTTCATTTTTTGCAAGATTCCACAATTAAGTCTTGGAAACGCTTAGAGGAATTCCTTATTGAAAATATTCCCTCATCCTTTCAAAAAAACCTTTGTCTTTTATATCGGGATTTGGTTTAAAGTTAGGAGATGCAGACAATTTTTCCAGAATTGCTTTTTCTTCTTTACTTAAATGCTTAGGAGTCCATACATTTATATTGATTAATAAATCGCCTCTTCCATAGGAATTAATATCAGGCAATCCTTTTCCCTTCAATCGCAATACTTTACCAGCTTGTGTACCTGCATCAATTTTGATTTTCACTTTACCTTCGATAGTTGGGATTTCAACACTGGTTCCTAAGCTAACTTCAGGAAAACTGATGTAATGATCATATAATAAATTTTTTCCATCGCGTTTGAGTAATGGATGTTCAATTTCTTCAACCAATACGATTAAATCACCATTTACACCGCCACGTGCAGCTGCATTTCCTCTTCCGCTAACTGATAATTGCATCCCATCCTGAACGCCAGCCGGAATATTTAATGTAATAACTTCTTCACCTTGTACGATGCCATTGCCTGCACATTCAGGGCATTTATGATTGATAATCTGACCTTCGCCTCCACAACTAGGACAAGTTGAAGATGTTTGCATCTGTCCTAAAATTGTATTGGTAATTCTTGTAACTTGTCCACTTCCGTGACAGGTAGAACAGCTGGTAAATCCGGAACCATCTTTAGCACCACTACCTTTACAGGGTTTACAATCAATATATTTGTTTACTTTTATTTTTTTCTCAACTCCTTTGGCTATTTCATCTAAAGTTAGTTTAACTTTTACTCTGAGATTGGATCCTCTGTTAACTCTACGTCCACGTGAACGGCCTCCGCCAAATCCACCAAATCCACCACCACCACCGAATGCTCCTTCAAAAATATCGCCAAAATGACTGAATATATCATCCATATTCATACCGCCACCACCGCCAAAACCAGCATTATTCCCTAATCCGGCATGACCATACTGGTCGTAACGGGCACGTTTTTCGCTATGGCTGAGTACTTCATAAGCTTCTGCTGCTTCTTTAAAATTTTCTTCAGATTTTTTATCACCAGGGTTTTTATCAGGATGATATTGTATGGCTTTCTGGCGATATGCTTTTTTTAATTCAGCTTCAGTAGCGTTTTTTGAAACGCCCAGTATTTCATAATAATCTCTTTTTGTCATTATTATATGCTCCTTTTATGCATTTAATTTGCAACCACCACTTTTGCGTGACGAATTACTTTATCATATAAATAGTATCCTTTTTGTACGTCATCTATTACTTTTCCTTTGCTTTCTTCTTCAGAAGCAGGCATTTGAGCTATAGCATCATGTAATTCAGGATCAAATTCAGTTCCAATGCTTTCCATGGCTTTTAGTCCTTTCTGACCTAAGATATTCTGCAGTTTGCTAAAAATTAATTCTACACCTTCATGTAAAGCTGCTATCTGATTATTGGTTTCAATTGCTTTCAGTGCTCTTTCAAAATCATCAAGAACAGGAAGTAAATTTATAATCATGTCTTCTGATGCCGTTTTACTGAGATCAATACGCTCTTTGGATGTTCGTTTACGATAATTGTCAAATTCAGAATATAGGCGAAGGTATTTATCATTAGTATCAGCTAGTTTATTGCCTAAATCATTGATAGTATCTTCATATTTCTCTTTTTCAGTTTTCTTAGCTTCGTTTTTTTGTTTCTCTTTTTTTATCTCTTTTTCTGCGATAGTTTCCTGCATGTTTTCCTCTGAAAATTCCTTTTCTTTTTGATTCTTATCTTTATTGGACATATCTTTAAATATTTTAAACATTCAATTTCTGATTATTGATATTTGCCTAATCAAAAATACTGCCAGAAACAAAAGCCTGCCATTATGACAGTCTTGAACTTTATAATTAATAATTAGCTGACAAAAGTAGTATTTTTTATTGAGGGATATAGCTTTGATAGTTAAAAAAATTAAACAAATACATAGAATTAACTCATATACAGATGTAAAAGATAATCATCTTTTATAATGTTATAATTAGTTTTAAAAAAAAAGAGACCTTCATAAAGTCTCTTTGTAAATGTTATTTACTCTTATTTGGATAAGGAGGAACCGGAGGTAATTCCTTAGGATTGTTTTTTAATTCCTCAAGGATTACTTCTATTGCTTTATTTAGTTGTTCATCGATTCCATTATACTCATTAGAGGGATCATTTTCCACTCTGATATCAGGTTCAACTCCTCTGCCTTCTATAATAAATTCTTTTCCTTTAGCATCATAATGAGCAAATTCTGGTTTTGACAATGTTCCTCCATCAATGAACGGAAGAGAACCTCTGATTCCAACGACTCCACCCCAGGTTCTAACACCTATGGCTTTACCTATCTTCATAGTTTTAAACTGATAAGGAAATAAATCACCATCTGATGCAGAATACTGATCAATCAAAATTACTTTTGGCCCATATTGCATTGCCAGTCTGCCTCCCTGAGGATCGTTATTTCTACTTACACGCATAAGAACCAGTTCGCGGTTTAATCTCTCAATAATCATCGGAGATACATTTCCTCCTCCATTTCCTCTGTCATCAATAATTAATGCTTTTTTACTTAACTGAGGATAAAAATGTTTTACAAATTCATTAAGACCTTCTACACCCATATCTGGTATATGAATATAACCAATCTGCCCGTTAGAAGCTTTATTTACCTTGTCGATATTGTTTTGTACCCAGTTGTAATAATATAGTCCGGCTTCAGTTTGTGTAGGGATAACAATAACTTTGTGAGTATTGGTTTCCGATGTCGATGAATTAATTGTTAACTCCAACTGTTTATTTGCAGTATTAATTAATAATTCATAAATATCTGCTACCTCTTTTACTGATTTTCCATTTACAGCGATTATATAATCTCCTTCTTTAACGTTTACACCTATTTCAGTAAGAGGAGAACGATTTTCACCATTCCAGTTTTCCCCTTTTAGTATTTTGTCAATTTTATAGTAACCTGAAACATCTTTGCTGATTCTGGCACCTAATAAGCCCAAACTGATTCTAGTTGCATCTTTTTTATCACCTCCGCCTACATAAGCATGACCTACATTTAATTCTCCTATCATTTCACCGATAATATAATTTAAATCGTTACGGTTGTTGATATAAGGCAGTAATGGAGCATATTTTTTATTAATAGCTTTCCAGTCAACACCATGCATATTTTCATCGTAAAAAAAATATTCCATTTGACGCCAGGCTTCATTGAAAATTTGTGCCCATTCAGCTTTTAAGTCTACCCAGACCTTCATATTACCTAAATCAATGGCATCTTTCAGCTCAGGTTTTGATTTTGGTAAATCTACAATTCCCATTCTGCCACCCATATTGATGAACATCTTTTTGTTATCAGCTGTAATTTCATAGCCATTTATATCGCCCAGATTAGTTTCTTTCTGATCTTTTAAATTGTAAAACATCAGATAAGTTTTTTTATCTGTTTTGGAATATTTCTGGTAATACACATTATCATCAATAGCCTTAATATTCCAGTAGGATGCAGCTTCACCAGGCAAAACAACAATTCTTCCCATAATTCCATCTAAATCAACTTTCATTACTTCAGCTTTGGGAGCCTCGTCTTTTTTGTCTTTTTTGTCGGATTTTTCAGTCTTTATTTCTTCTTTTTTCAGAACAACATCATCATTTACAGGTTCGAAAGGTGACTTTGTGTCTTTAGCCAATGTCAGAAAATATACTTTGGTCATATCAGTATAAACATGATTCCATTCTGTCCAACTGTAAACAGGATTAAAGTCGCGGTTAGAAGTAAAGAATAAATACTTGCCATCGCTGCTAAAACTTGGGTTTCCGCAGTCGTACCAGCCATCAGTTACCGGATTTTTTGTTTTTGAGGCCAATTCATACAAATAAATTTTTGTATCTGAAGTTTTATCAGGTTTGGAATAAGCAATCCATTTACTATTAGCTGACCACGTATAATCATTAAATTCACCATCTTTAGACTGATCTATTATGCATATTTCTTTTGTCTCGACATCTAAAAACTGAAGACGTAATTTCTTATCCGACCACATTATTTTTTTTGAATCAGGAGACCAAACAATCTGGTATTTATAGGTGTCAGCATTTTTTGTAAGTTGAACAGCTTTTTCACTTCCATCCTGTTTCTGGATATAAATTTCATCTTCTCCACTTGCATCGCTGATATAAGCAATGTTTTTTCCATCAGGCGACCATGCAACATTGCGTTCATGAACGCCGGAAGTTTGTGTGAGATTTTTGGTAATTCCTGTTTTTGCAGGAACTGTCCATACATCACCTCTTGCTCCTAATGCAACTCTTTTTCCATCAGGCGAAACTGTCGATGATCCTATATTTTTTGAAGCATCTTTGAGTTGATTTCTTCCGTTTACAAAATCATCTGCTATTCTGATTGGAATTTTTTCAGCTTTTTCTGTTTTTAAGTCAAACCGAAAGATATACCCTCCCTGTTCAAATACAATTGCATCTTCTGATGCAGAAGGAAATTTAATGTCATAATCAATAAACTGTGTAAGTTTTCTGATTTGTTTTGAAGTAATATTATATACAAAAAGATTCATAATCCTATCACGATCAGAGATAAAGTAAATATTATCACCTATCCACATAGGCTGAATATCCTGAGCATTATTATTTGTTATATTTTCAACTTTCTTAGTTTTAAAATCATAAATCCAGATATCGTCAGCCATACCACCTCTGTAATATTTCCAGGTTCTAAATTCACGGAATACACGGTTATAGGCTAATTTAGATTTGTCAGGAGAATAGCTGCAAAAACCACCTGCAGGAAAAGGAAGTTCTTCAGATAAACCACCATTTGTATTTGCTAAAAATAGCTGACCTTTAAAGTCGTTAAATGTTTGTTTGCGGGAACGATAAATAACGTTTTGATTGTCTTTCCAACCCAAAACAATATTATTTGGTCCCATTCTGTCAGAAATATCATCTCTTGACAATGTGGCTGTAATAGTCAGTCTTTTAGGTATTCCTCCATCCGAAGGCATCACGTATACTTCTGTATTGCCTTCATATTGAGCTGTGAAGGCAATTTGCCTGCCATCAGGAGAATATTTTGCAAACATTTCATAACCATCATCATTAGTGATTTTTCTTGCTAAACCACCTGTTTGGGCAGCAGTATATAAATCGCCGGCATAGGTAAAAACAATCTGATTACCATAAATAGTCGGAAATCTCATTAATCTGCTTTCTGTATTTTGTCCTAATGTGCTATATGCTATTGCAAACAAAGCAGTTAAAAACAATAAATTTTTCTTCATTTTTTATTTTTTTTAGCGTTTATATAAATGATAAACAAAGTGCAAGTTTAGTCTTTTTAAATTAAATTTTTAAATTTTTTCGATGAAAATCACTTTCTTGGCGTTATAAATTGATTTATCGGGTTTGAAATATTTTTGAGCTTATGGAATTAAAAATTCAGTTAATCTTATTAAAGCAAAAACGTTCAATCATATATTTGTGATTGAACGTTTTAAATTTATTTTTTGAATATTAGAGTTTAATAAGCTCTTTGATTTTTTCCTTCAATGTAATTGATAAATGATTTATTCACCACTTTATTTCCGCCCGGTGTTGGGTATTTTCCGGTGAAATACCAGTCACCCAAATCTTCAGGGCAAGCTTCGTGTAAATCTTCAATGGTCTGAAAAACTATCTGAACTTTGGCTTTAGCACCTTCGGGAGTGACAAGTTCAGCAATTTTTTGTGAAATCTGTTCAATGGTAAATGGTTTGTAAATTTCTCTCACATAGTTTACAATTTCCTCTTTTGGAAAGTTTTCCTGAGTTTTTGATTTTTTATAAACCTCATTGATAATATGTGTTTGTTTGGTTTCTTTCAGCAATGCAATTACTGCTTTGAAAGCAATAAAATCGCCTAGTTTAGCCATGTCAATTCCATAACAGTCAGGATATCGTATTTGAGGAGCCGATGAAGCAATTACAATTTTTTGTGGTCCTAAACGGTCGAGAATACGTATGATACTTTGTTTGAGTGTGGTTCCGCGAACTATCGAATCATCCATCACAACCAGATTATCGACACCTTCTTTTACAACACCATAAGTAACATCGTAAACGTGAGCTACAAGGTCATCGCGTTGTTTATCCTGAGTTATAAAAGTTCTTAGCTTAACATCTTTAACTGCAATAGTTTCTATTCGTGGGCGAATGGAAAGAATTTCGTCTAATTTATCAGAAGTAAGTTTTGATCCTTGTTCCAATATTCTGTCTTTATGAACATCTCTGCAAAAATCATTCAATCCTTCCACCAGTCCCTGAAAAGCAACTGAAGCAGTATTTGGGATAAAAGAGAAAACTGTATTTTTAATGTCATAATCTACAGCTTTTAATAAAGAATTGGTCATTAGTCTTCCTAATTTTTTCCGTTCTTTATAAATTTTAGCATCTGTTCCTCTCGAAAAGTATATCCTCTCAAATGAACATGATTTCGGATCTGTCGCTGGTTGTTTACATAAAACTTCTTCCACTCTTCCGTCACGTTTTACAATTAAAGCATGACCTGGTTTTATGGGTTTAATTGATTCGAAAGGAACATTAAATGCAGTTTGAATAACGGGTCGCTCAGAAGTAACTACCACTACTTCATCATCCTGATAATAAAAAGCAGGGCGTATTCCTGATGGATCACGTAGCACAAATGCATCTCCATGACCTAATAATCCGGCAATTACATAACCACCATCCCAATATTTAGAAGCTCTGTGTAATATTTTTTGAATATCAAGATTTTTAGCTATCAATTCGGAAATTTCACGGTTTGAATGTCCTTCTGATTTATATTTGCAGAACAATTCCTGATTTTCGTCGTCCAGAAACTTGCCGATTTTTTCTAAGATTGTAATGGTATCATTGGTTTGTAATGGATGTTGACCTAATCTTACCAGTTTATTAAACAATTCGTCAACATTCGTAAGATTAAAATTACCGGCAGTAACTAAATTTCTCGACATCCAGTTATTAGCACGTACAAAAGGATGAATATTTTCCAGGCTATTTTTGCCGAAAGTTCCATAACGTAAATGACCAAGGAATAATTCACCGGTAAAATCAGCATTTTCTTTCATCCAGTTTACGTCATTCAGTAAATCAGGATTTTTGTCTTTGATTTTTTGAATATTGGCATAAATCTGTCCGAAAATGTCTTTAATCGGACTTTCTTTATTCGATCTCGTAATATTGATATACTCATTTCCTGGTTTAAGGTCGAATTTAATATTTGCCATACCGGCACCATCCTGACCACGGTTGTGTTGTTTTTCCATCAGTAAATACAGCTTGTTTAAGCCATATAATGAGGTTCCGTATTTTGAATAATAATATTCTAATGGTTTTAATAAACGGATAAATGCAATTCCGCATTCGTGTTTAATTTGATCGCTCATATTGCTTAAAACTTAGGATGGTTTATCAATTTTAAGCGTGCAAATTTACAAAAAAAACACGAACTCATGCAATAAGTTTTTATTTGTAAACTATAAATATCTTAAATCCGCAGAAATTCGATTAATTCAATACTATTAAATTAATTAATTTAAAAACATATCAGATTGAAAAACAATAATATAATTGTATAAAAGCATCGATTTCCTTTATTTTTTAAGCTCTAAAGCCTTTTTCAACCACCATTTTCACCATAGCTCTGAACCAGGAAAAAGGCAATATTTTTCTGGCTGTTAAAATAGCAATTGCCTGAATTCCGGCTGGAAAACGCAAACGATAGGATTTATCTGTGGCAGCCTGATAAATCTTTTTCGCAACTACCTCAGGACCCGGAGCAATATCACCAACTTTTTGAGTATTGGCATAAGCTATTTTTGCATATTTTTCATAGTCCGTAAGTCCTTCTTTATAAAACAAATCCTGAGATCGGGCATAAAAATCGGTTTTAATGGGTCCTGGTTCTATATTTTTAATTCTTATATTAAATGGACGAAGTTCAAACTGCAAAGCTTCTGTAAAACCTTCAACTGCAAATTTTGAGGCATTGTAAATGCTATAAGTTGGGAAACATACAAAACCGGCAATGGATGAAAGATTAACAATACAACCTTTTTTCTTTTTTCTGAAATAGGGCAGTATTTCACGAATCACATTCATTAATCCAAAAACATTTGTATCGAATTGTCGTTGAATCTGTTCTTTATCAGCAGCTTCAAAAATACCAACGCCTCCGTAACCTGCATTATTCACAACTACATCAATACTTCCAAAAGATTCAATAGCTGCAGATATTGCCTTTTGAATACTCAAACTATCAGTTACATCCAATGTAAATAATTTTATATTTTTAATAGTATTCAATTCTGTATCTTTGGCTGGATTTCGCATTGTAGCAGCCACATTCCATCCTTTTTCTGCAAAAAATATTGCGCATGCTTTTCCAATTCCAGAGGAAGTTCCTGTAATAAAAACTGTTTTTTGCATCGGTTTAAACTTTTATTTAATATTTGAGATAATATCTATGAGTCCAGTCTAAAAACTATATTAATTTTGGCTAAAGCCAAATAACAGACTGATATTCATTAGCAACGCTCTTAAGAGCGTTGCTAATTATAAAATTGCTAATCTGGCCTTTAGCCCAAAATATATATTTTATTCTGGCAATTTAGACAGGACTCATCTATTATAATTTATTTTTACAATTAAGTTAATTATAGAATTAATTATCACTATATGAGGTGTTTTATCTTTTCCTTTTCTCCAGATTATAACCTATTTTCCAACTTCTAACTTACAGCTTTCAATTCAAATTGTCAAAGTCTACACTTAAAGGTTTATTTTGAACAAAATCAAACAATGTAAGTTTACGGATTTCATAATAGGAATTCCAGAAAGAGCGCAGAGCTGCAATATAATCCTGAGTGGCTCTGTCTTTTTCGGTCATGGCGATATTCAATTCAGTAATATCCACTTTTCCGATCATATATCTTGCTTTGGTAACTGCGAATCTTTTTTCTCCAATAGTGTCAGCTTTGGCAGCAATAACTAACTGATGATATTGCATATTGAACTGCATAACTTTAATCAGAATTTGCTGATCGAAATCAATTTTTTGTTGAGCAACTTGTGTATTGATAAGTTCTTCATTTGATTGAGCCATTTTTATTTTGGCACGAGCCTGTCCCCAATCAAGAATCGGAATTTGTAATCCCAATGAAAGCTGTTGTTGATCCTGGGGATTTTTATATGCATCATTAAATTCGATGGCGCTTTGTGTTAGGCCATATAATGCATATAAATTTGCATTAAACCGGTTCTCCATTTTTGCTTTATTCACCGAACTCTGAGCTTCCAAAAGTCTGCGCTGATAAGATTTTGCTTCAGAGCTATTATTGCGGGCTTCTGCAATTGCTTTAGCAGCATCCACTTTATAGTCGGGCATTCGTGTAGGAATTATTAATTCTATTTTTTCATCTCCTTTCATTCCTAAAAAGGATTTTAATTTAAAATGATTTACTTCTACATCATTACGGGTTTGTTCAACTTGCAAGTTTGAATTCAACAGGCTTAATTCGAGTTGAAGTAATTCATTTTCAGCTATTTTTCCTAAATTATAACGTCCCTGAGCTATTTTATAAAGCGTATCGTTATTTGCCTGATTTATTCCGGCAATATTTTCTCTGATTTGAGCGTCCAGTAAATCAAAGTATAAATTTGATGCCTTGATAGATAGCTGTTCACGGTCTTCCAGATAAGTTTGTTTGGCTTCATCAAAAAGGATAGGTTCTATTTTTCGTTCCCAGCGATAAGGATTATAGTTGAAAATTGGTTGACGGTAACCTACAGATATTGGAGTAGATAAGTAAGAAGTAGAAGTCATAGTTGTGGTATTATACAAATCCAGTCTTTCAATTCCTGAATTAATAAACAACTGCCCACCTGTAAATCCAATAATCTTGGAGAGACTCATTTGCATTGAATATTCAGCAGAACGTTGTTCTTTAAATACTTCCGACCCATCTTCCATTGGAATTTTTGAAATTTTCCTGTTGATATTTGGCAAAGTGCCGTCAAAAGTAAGCATGGGCATATAAGAAGCCTTATAGCTTCTGTATTTCCAATAACTTCCCAGATATTTGTTTTTAGCTACCAGACCATCAGGTGATTGTTGATTGGCTATATTAATAACATCTTCATATTTGAGAATTTTGATATTATCCTGAGCTTTTGCTGAAAAGCTAAGGAAAAAAATCATTGTTAATATTGAAACGTATATTTTCATTTTATGCTGCTTTTAGCTTATTCATGTCGCAATGAAGTTACCGGATCCTGCATGGCGGCTTTACGTGCAGGCATATAGCCAAATAAAATCCCTACAGATGCTGATACAAAGAAAGATACCACTATTGACAAAGGTGAAATAATCGTTAAAATTCCTGAAAACTGTGTAATGATTTTAGCCAATGCAATTCCAAGGAAAATTCCAATTATTCCACCGCTTAAACTTATCATGGTGGCTTCTGATAAAAACTGGGTAATCACATCTCTTTGAGTGGCTCCCAATGCAAGACGCACACCTATTTCCCTGATTCTCTCCATCACCGATGCAAGCATAATATTCATGATGCCAATCCCTCCGACAATCAGTGAAATACTTGCTATAGCACCCAAAACGATATTAAATATATCTTTTGTTTTTTGTTCCTGTTTGAGTAATAACTCAGGAACTTTTATTTCATAATCTTCTACACCTGCATGTCGGCGTTTCATCATTTGAGTTATAACTTCAGTCGTTGCTTTTATATTTTTAGAATCATCAACCTGAACTACAATTTTATCAATTTGATTATGATTTTCAGGATCATCAGTATTGGATGATTCATCATCATTTCCCGAATTTAATGAAGCAGCAGTAATAAGTGAACGATCTCTGTATCTGAGCAATAATGTTTGAAGGGGAGCATAAATAAATTTATTATATTCGCTGATACCAAGATTTTCAGAAGCAGATTCACTTACATTTTTTGCCTGTATAACTCCGATTACTTTTAACCAGACATTATTGCATTTAACATATTTCCCTATAGGATCTTCTTTTGGAAAAAGTTTTGATTTTACAACCTGTCCAATAATGCAGACTTGTTTGCCTTCTTTCAGTTGCTCATCATTAAACATTTGACCTTGGGAAACTTCCAGATTAAATACAGCGAAAAAATCAGGAGTAACACCGGAAAGTTTTGCAGAACTACTGATACCATCTTTAATAATATTGGTTTCGTATATTACTTCCGGACTTATTAATTTAACGGTTGGAATAATTTCTTTGATACTTAAAGCATCTTTCAATGTTAATCCCGGTGAAAACTTATTTTTATTTTTATCTTTAGATTCTTGACTATCTGATGATTCTGCATCCTGTTTATCTTCTCCTTTTTTTTCTACTTTTGGAGAAATTATTATATTATTGACACCAACCAATTTAATTTGTTCTAAAATTTCCTGTTGAGCACCGTTACCTATAGCCATCATAGCAATTACAGCAGCAACCCCAAAAATAATCCCCAAAGCAGTTAGCATTGAGCGGAATTTGTTGGCTAAGACTGCTTCAAATGCAATATTGAGAATGTAGGAAAACCTATTGGTCTCTTTTCTTATAAAGAATTTTTGGTAATTCATAGGAGTTTCTCAAGTTTAAGCTTATCAGCATTTTCAGGAGGCAAAAGATAAACCCTGTCTTTTTCGGTGAGTCCTTTTGTAATTATAATTTCGTTTTCGTTGCTGACTCCGGCTTTTACCTGTTGTTTTATGATTCTGGAACCATCAGATTTGAATACATAAGTGATAGTATCACTGGTATGAACACTTTCGATAGGAACAAAAATCACATTGGGAACTACTGCGGTAATGATTGTATTTTTAGTTGTCATCGCAGGACGTAAAATTGAATCAAATTCATGAACCAGGATTTTAACTTCAAAAACTTTAGCATTGGTACCACGCATTTGCTCTCCTATATTTGCAACTTCTGTAATTTCACCAGTAAACTTCTTTTCAGGAAAGGCATCAACCCCGATTTCAACTTTTTGGCCAACCTTTACTTTGCTAATGTCGATTTCATTAATATAAGTTTTTGAAATCATTTTAGTTAAATTAGGTAAAGTTGCAACCACATTATTCCATGCATTTACAGTAGAACCAACCCCTTGTTTCTTTCCATCCCAGTCTCTTTTATAAATCAGCATTCCCGTTTTGGGTGCTTTTACAGTAAATTCTCCCAATACCTGCATCAATGTTTCAAATTTACGTTTCGACTGATCATAAGAAGCCGTTATTTCACCTATAGTAGCTTTGGCTTTGCTGTGTTTTAACTTATAATTCTGAACGGCTTGTTCGTAATTACGTTGTGATTTTTGCAGATCAATTTCAGCCTGACGAATACTGGCTGGTGGTTCATATTTAGATTGATCCAGTGTAATCTGGCGTTCTTCAACTGCAAATTTCAGATTGATAAGTTCATCACGTGAACCTCTCAATTCAAGTGTTGTATCTAGTCTGGTTCGGGTTAATTGAGATTCGAGTTTTTCGAGTTCGGTCTGGATATCTTTAAGTTTAGTACTGATTTCTGTTTTATCCAGTGTTGCAACATATTGACCTGAGTCAACAACAGTTCCTTCGGGTATCATCTCACTGATTTTAACCTGCCATATTCCTATGTTACGCAAGCCATCAGGACCATAAATTTCCTGTGAACTTTTAGCATCCAGCTCTCCGGTTGTGGTTACTTTTATATCAAAATTCCCTTTTTTAACAGCAACAATCACAACATTACCTGATTTGTCATTTTTTCCTGTAAAAAACCATATTACCAGAATAAGAGCTATAGCAGAAGATATTATTATCCATTTCTTTTTCTTCATCATGAATTGAGGGTTTTTAGTAGATTTAAACGAAATATTATGTCAAAATAGTATAATGCAAATCTGGATTTTATTTTTTTCATTGATTGAGTGCTATTAACACAAATAAACGTATCAAAAAAACTATTTTGATTTGATCTTATGTCCCCATATTGCATAATACAAAATTACAAGATAACATGGGATTGCAATCCAATAGGCTTGTTGTTTATTAAATATATCAGCTAGTTTTCCATATAAAAGAGGCAACGTTGCACCTCCGGCAATTGCCATAATAAGCAATGCTGAGGCAGTTTTGGTGAATCTGCCGAGTCCATCAAGTGCAAGCGGCCAAATTGCAGGCCATACCAATGCATTGGCCAAACCTAATAATGCGATAAATGCAATAGAAACAAATCCATTTGTATAAATTGCCAATATCGTCAAAACAATTCCAATTATTGCTGAAAATTTCAATGCATTTGCTTGAGACATGTATTTAGGTATAAAAAAGATGCCTATGAAATATCCAACTATCATACTTGCCAGGGTTAAGGAGGTAAATGCTTTGGCAATTGACATTTCTATTCCAAGAGATTGTCCATAAAGAATAATTGTATCACCTGCTATTACTTCTACACCAACATAAAAAAACAGCGCAATAACACCCAACCATAAATGCGGGAACTGAAATATACTGGTTTTATTTGCATTTAAAGCGGCAACTTCTTCATTTTCATGTTCAGTATCTATTTCAGGTAATCCTGAAAAATTAACCAATAAACCTAAAATAAATAAAAAGATGGACATTATTATATAAGGAACTACCACTCTTGCAGCTAGTTCATTTAAAGCAGCTGTTTTAGTAACTTCATCCATAAAAGGCAGACTTGCCTGTAATTTATCAAAATCTTTAAAAAGGAAAAAACCAAGAATCAAAGGGGCTATTACTCCAGCAACTTTGTTACAGATTCCCATGATGCTGATACGCTTTGCTGCACTTTCGATTGGACCAAGGATAGTAACATAAGGGTTTGATGCTGTTTGCAGAATAGAAAGACCAGTTCCTATCATAAATAATCCTGCCAGAAAAAGGCCATAAATGCGGGTATTTGCAGCAGGGATAAACAGCAGGCAACCAAGAGCCATCACCCAGATTCCCAACATCATTCCTTTTTTAAATCCAATAAATTTTAAGATATAGGACGAGGGTAATGCCATTAGAAAATATGAAATATAAAAAGCAAATGCAACCAACATTGATTCACTGTTATTGAGCTGGCATGCTAATTTTAGATAAGGGATCAGAGTGCCGTTGAGCCAGGTGACAAACCCGAAAAGGAAGAAAAGTATCCCGATTAATGAAATAGAAAGGAGATAATCTGATGTGCTGCTTGAAGGTTTGTTTGTTGCCATAAAACTTGTTATTAAAATGCAAACGTAAATATTTTTTGGGAATATTTAGGAGAAGTATGCGGATTTTATTTTTCAAAACCCTATAATTAGATTTTATTTAGCTAATCCAGCTTTTGTATGGGTTTTAATATTTATATGAATTATATTTGCATCAGTAAAGATTTCTAGAAAAAAAAAGATTGGACAATTAATAAAAAACATAAAAATAATTTTACAACAAATTGATTAACAAATGAAAAAGATTCTTTTATTAAGTTTAATAGTGTTAGCATCCTTTTGTTTCGGGTATGCATTTCATTCAATTATTACAAAATCTTCCAGCGATACTGTGAATATGAAAAGAGTAACAGGAATAGGAGGTGTCTTTTTCAAGTGTAAAGATCCAAAGAAATTGAGAGAGTGGTACAAATTACATTTAGGCTTGAATACTAACCAATATGGAACAACTTTTGAATGGAGACAAGCTGAAGATTCCACTAAAAAAGGTTTTACGCAATGGAGTCCTTTTAATCAAACCACTAAGTATTTTGAGCCTTCTATCAAAGATTTTATGATTAATTACAGGGTTGAAAATATGCAAGCCCTTGTTATTGAATTAAAAAAAGAAGGTGTAATTATTACTGATACCATTGAGACGTATGAATATGGTAGATTTGTTCATATTATGGATATAGAAGGAAACAAAATAGAATTGTGGGAACCCAATGATATTGAATATGAAAAAATTGGAGACGGAACAACAAAATAAAGACTTCTGCTATTCAAAGATTTAAAACTGTGAGCAGGGCATGTTTCTGTTTTTGTTTGACATACAAAACACACTATGGAGCAGTCACAGCAGATGCAGCCGTTCCAACCACCTTAAAAGAAATCCTTCCTGGCAAAAAAGTATAAGTAACAATTACCTCTCTAGGAGAAACTGTCAATAAATATTTCCTCTTTCTTAATAAAGATATCAATTTCGTATATGATGCATTAATCGTACTCATTTAATATGATTCGTTATATACAGTTTTTCTGTAAAAATAAAACCAAATATTTTGTGTATCACTGGTTTTTTGTTAAAAAAAAGAGTTAAATGATTTATATCAATAAATAATGTAATTTTGGGAAAGATTAACTTTTTTATGTTTATTAACCTTATGTAAAATAACATCATTACATTTTAGATGAAAAATTGCAAATCTTAAAATTTAATAAAAATGAAAGCGAAAAAATTATCGATTGGTTTGTTGACAGGCATGTTATTATTATCTTTTGCTTCAATATCACAGGTAAATATAAGCAGTGGTTATAGTTTCCATATTGGTCCTGGAACAAATATTTCTTTTTCAGGGTCAAGTATTATGCTACAAGATGCTTCTAAATTAACGATGGATGCTACATCCAAGGTTTATTTTTTAGCGCCAATTACTGTTAATACCGGAGATATTAATTTAGCAGGGGATGTTGAATTTACAAACGGTGTTAGTCAGACACTTTCCAATTTTAATATGAATGTAAAAAATTTAACTATTGGAACAAATCTAACTATAGGTCCAAACAAAAGATTAACAGTTAATGGTATACTTGTCAATTATGGTAGCAACAATGGTTTAGTTCTTGAATCAACTGCATTGGGGACGGCATCTTTGCTACATAGTACTGCTGGAGTTGAAGCTACCGTAAAACGATACATACCCAATACAAATGGAGAAAATGAATTTCACATGTTGTCATCACCTGTTGCTGTACAAGCCATATCACCCAATTTTAATATTACCGATGGTTTTTATTTATGGAGTGAACCTACAAGTGAATGGATAGAATTTGCTAATGGAAGTTTTACAACTGCAAATGGAGGTACAAACAATTTTGTATCAGGCAGAGGTTATGCAGTATCATACCCTACAGAAGTTACAAAAACCTTTACTGGTGATTTGAATCAAGGAACTATAAGTTTTCCTTTAACGGTTTCTCCAACCGGAATAAATAAAACTTGGAATTACGTGGGCAATCCATATCCTTCGGCCATAAATTGGGACGCAAGCGGGTATACACGTAACACACTTGAAAATGCTGCCATTAACGAAACGGCTATTTGGGTTTGGAATGATGTTGCTCAACAATATGGCGTATATATTAATAATTCAAATACTACATTACATAATGTTACCAAAAATGTAGCTATTGGACAAGGTTTTTGGGTAAAAGCAGCAACTACAGGAAGTTTTGGTATGACAAATAATGTGAGAGAACATTCCAGTCAAGCCTATTTAAAATCTAATAATAACACCCCCAACACACTCTATGCAACTATTGTTTGCGAAACAAATAATTATAACGATGAGTTGATAATTACATTTGGCAAAACAAGTGATCAGGGTGGAGCCGAAAAACTAATAAGTCCGAATACCAATGTTCCAAGTTTGTATTCAATAAAATATAATGAAAACTGGTGCATCAACTATCTAACGAATATTGACGAACATTCTATAGTTCCACTGGGTTTTAAAGCAGGTGCTGATGCTAATTATAAATTAACTTTTACAGGAGTTGATAATTTTACACAAGTAATATTGGAAGATTTAAAAACAGGAGTAAAGAAGAATTTAAATGCAAACAATGTTTATCAATTTACTGCTCAATCTTCAGATAATGCCAATCGTTTCTTATTGCGATTTAAAGATGCAACTACAATAGCTGAAGCAACTACAATAAATCCACAAATTTATTATACCAATCAGAAAATAAATATTTTTAATCCTTTTACAGAACCAACTACTGTTCAGGTTTTTGATATCAATGGTAGATTGATAAACACTTTTAATGCTAAATACGGCATATCAGATTACAATTTTGATAATCCTCCTGCTGTATATATTATCAGACTCAGCAATGGAAATAAAGATTTTACAACAAAAATAGTTAAATGGTAAGTTCTAAAAGAAAACAATAACATAAACTAAAAGCTATGAAAAGAAAAATTACTTTAATGATACTGGCATTCTTATGCATATTTCAAATCAATGCTCAGGTAAAGATTGGGGACAACCCTACAGTATTAGATTCGAGTGCGATTCTTGAACTAAAAAGTAGCAGTAAGGGTTTGCTAATTCCACGTATGACCCAAGCTGAGCGAAACTCAATTTTAAGCCCAGCAACAGGATTGATGATTTTTCAGACCGATAGTATTTCTGGTTTTTATTATTATAATGGGAATGCATGGACAAGCATCGGCGGTGGAATTGCCAATGAAAGCGATCCTGTTTTTACGGCCTCTGCTGCAAACGGAATTAACTTAATTGATATTAACAATTGGAATAATGCTTATTATTGGGGAAATCACATTGGTTTGTATCGTCCAAATTATTGGGTTCCTGATTGGAATGAAATTGTTAATAAACCTAATTTGTTTAATGGTTCGTGGTACAGTCTCACTGATACTCCAATCTTAACTTCTGTTGCTATTACAGGCGACTATAACGATTTGATAAATACGCCCAGTATTTTTAGCGGTTCATACTATGATTTAACAGACAAACCAATACAATGGGATAGTTCTTGGACAAGTATAAAGAATAAACCAATTTTTTTTAACGGAACTTGGGCAAGCTTGACCGGTAAACCAGCTTTTTCTACTGTTTCTGTTACCGGGAAATATAATGATCTTTTATTTAAACCTACTTTGTTTAGTGGGATATATTCTGATTTAATAGGCAAACCAACTCAATGGGACAGCAGTTGGGCAAGTATTAAAAACAAACCTATATTTTTTGATGGAGAATACAATAGTTTGCTAAACAAACCGAGTCTTTTTGATGGAAATTGGTCAAGTTTAACAAATAAACCAAATTTTGCTATTATTGCCACAAGTGGGAATTATGCAGATTTAACAGACAAACCTGAATTATGGGATAGTACTTGGACAAGCATTAAAAACAAACCAAGCTTTTTTGATGGTGTATTCAATAGTTTAACGGGAAAACCTACAACACTAGAAGGTTATGGAATAAGCAATGCAATAAGTACTACACATGTATCAAACGGAATTACAACAACAAATATTAGTAATTGGAACACAGCTTTTAGTTGGGGCATGCATGATGGATTATATCGTCCCATTGGCTGGGTGCCTGCTTGGACAGATGTAACAGGGAAACCTGCATTTGCGACCATTGCTTCTACAGGGAATTACAATGATTTAAATAACAAACCTGTTTTATTTAGTGGTAATTATTCTGATTTAACAAACAAACCAACTCAATGGGACAGTACTTGGGCAAGTATTAAAAACAAACCCATTTTCTTTAATGGAGATTACAATGGTTTAGTAAATAAACCGAATCTTTTTGATGGAAATTGGTCAAGTTTATCAGGGAAACCTGCATTTGCGACCATTGCTTCTACCGGGAATTACAATGATATAAATAACAAACCTGTTTTATTTAGTGGTAATTATTCTGATTTAACAAACAAACCAACTCAATGGGACAGTACTTGGGCAAGTATTAAAAACAAA
This sequence comes from Bacteroidales bacterium, assembly GCA_049315385.1. Lineage (GTDB taxonomy): Bacteria > Bacteroidota > Bacteroidia > Bacteroidales > JACABE01 > JACABE01. The sequence continues at coordinate 46,485 of JBMOKG010000003.1, read as the reverse complement.
CCCATTTTCTTTAATGGAGATTACAATGGTTTAGTAAACAGACCGAATCTTTTTGATGGAAATTGGTCAAGTTTATCAGGGAAACCTGCATTTGCCACCATTGCTTCTACCGGGAATTACAATGATTTAAATAACAAACCTGTTTTATTTAGTGGTAATTATTCTGATTTAACAAACAAACCAACTCAATGGGACAGTACTTGGGCAAGTATTAAAAACAAACCCATTTTCTTTAATGGAGATTACAATGGTTTAGTAAATAGACCGAATCTTTTTGATGGAAATTGGTCAAGTTTATCAGGGAAACCCACTTTTGCCACCATTGCTTCTACCGGGAATTACAATGATTTAAATAACAAACCTGTTTTATTTAGTGGTAATTATTCTGATTTAACAAACAAACCAACTCAATGGGACAGTACTTGGGCAAGTATTAAAAACAAACCCATTTTCTTTAATGGAGATTACAATGGTTTAGTAAACAGACCAAATCTTTTTGATGGAAATTGGTCAAGTTTATCAGGTAAACCCACTTTTGCGACCATTGCTTCTACCGGGAATTACAATGATATAAATAACAAACCTGTTTTATTTAGTGGTAATTATTCTGATTTAACAAACAAACCAACTCAATGGGACAGTACTTGGGCAAGTATTAAAAACAAACCCATTTTCTTTAATGGAGATTACAATGGTTTAGTAAATAAACCGAATCTTTTTGATGGAAATTGGTCAAGTTTATCAGGGAAACCTGCATTTGCGACCATTGCTTCTACCGGGAATTACAATGATATAAATAACAAACCTGTTTTATTTAGTGGTAATTATTCTGATTTAACAAACAAACCAACTCAATGGGACAGTACTTGGGCAAGTATTAAAAACAAACCCATTTTCTTTAATGGAGATTACAATGGTTTAGTAAATAAACCGAATCTTTTTGATGGAAATTGGTCAAATTTATCAGGGAAACCTGCATTTGCAACCATTGCTTATACAGGGAATTACAATGATTTAAATAACAAACCTGTTTTATTTAGTGGTAATTATTCTGATTTAACAAACAAACCAACTCAATGGGACAGCACTTGGGCAAGTATTAAAAACAAACCTATTTTTTTTGATGGAGAATACAATAGCTTGATAAACAAACCGAGTCTTTTTGATGGTGTATTCGATAGTTTAACTGGAAAACCTACAACATTAGAAGGTTATGGAATAAGCAATGCAATAAGTACTTCTCATGCATCATACGGAATCACAACAACAAATATTAGTAATTGGAACACAGCTTTTAGCTGGGGCATGCATGAAGGATTATATCGTCCCATTGGCTGGGTTCCTGCTTGGACAGACGTAACAGGTAAACCCACTTTTGCCACCATTGCTTCTACTGGGAATTACAATGATTTAAATAACAAACCTGTTTTATTTAGTGGTAATTATTCTGATTTATCAAATAAACCTACTCAATGGGACAGCAGCTGGGTAAGCATTAAAGGTAAACCATCAATTGATACATCTGCAACCAATGAAATACAAACATTAAGCATTAGTAACGATACAATTTTTTTAAGTAATGGGGGTTTTGTTAAAATTCGTCCTTCAACAGTACTATTTCCACCTTCAGTTTCAATACAGCCAACAACCAATTTGCAGTTTACTTCAGTTACATTAAACGGTATTGTAAACGGAAAAGGTTTGTTTACCACTGTTTTTTTTGAATGGGGTTTGTCAACAAGTTATGGAAACACTGTTTCTATTTCTCAAACTGCTGTAACTGGGGATACTGATATTAATGTTAGTGCAAATATTACAGGTTTACAATCTGCGACAACATATCATTACAGAATTAAAGCAACCAATGCAGTAAACTTAGTATATAGCAATGATTTTTCTTTTACGACACTTACTTCTGTACCTCAATTAACAACTAACAATATTACTACTATAACAGCAACTTCAGCAACTTCAGGAGGGAATATTACTACTGATGGCGGAGCATCTGTTGCATTCAGAGGTGTTTGCTGGAGTACTTCACCGAATCCTTTTGTAACTGACTCTCATACTTCGGATGGTACAGGAAGCGGTGTATTTACAAGTAATATAAGTGGATTAGCTGCAGGTACAACTTATTTTTTAAGAGCCTATGCTACAAATAGTATAGGTACAGCTTTCGGAAATGAAGTAAGTTTTACTTCTGCGATATCTGCAGTTACAGATATTGATGGAAATATATACAATACTGTTGCAATAGGTACACAAGTTTGGATGAAAGAAAACCTAAAAGTTACAAAATACCGTAATGGAGATCTTATTGGTACAACAACTCCTGCCACATTAGATATTTCAGGTGAAAGTTCTCCAAAATACCAATGGGCTTATAATGGAGATGAAAACAATGTAGCAACATATGGCAGATTATATACCTGGTACGTTGTAGCAGACAGTCGTAATTTATGCCCAAAAGGTTGGCATGTACCATCTGATGCAGAATGGACAATACTGACAACTTACCTTGGAGGCGAAAGTATAGCCGGAAGCAAGTTAAAAGAAGCCGGCTTAAGCCATTGGAACAGTCCCAATACTGCAGCAACCAATGAAACCGGCTTTACAGCCCTACCGGGAGGCAGCCGTTACTACACTGGAACGTTCAACAGCATTGGCAACTTGTTCAGCTGCTGGAGTTCTACAGAGCTCAATTCAGCAGAAGCATGGTTCCAGACCATGTACTACAATAATAGCGATGCAAACTGGGACGCCTACGATCAGCGATATGGCAGATCTGTGCGTTGCCTTAAAAGTATAGATGATATAACAGATATAGCTACAGTAAGTACAACCGCTATTACAAACATTACCGAAACTACTGCCAGTAGTGGTGGAAATGTATCATTTGATGGCGGAGCTACTGTTACAACCAGAGGAGTTTGCTGGAGTATTTCATCAAATCCAACTGTAACGAATTTTCATACATCTGATGGTATAGGAAGCGGTATATTTACAAGTAATATAAACGGATTAGGTGGTAGTACAACATATTTTTTAAGGGCTTATGCTACAAATAGTATAGGTACAGCCTATGGAAATGAAGTAAGTTTTACTACTGCGTTATCTCTTACTACAGTTACAGATATTGATGGTAATGTTTACAATACTGTTGCAATAGGTACTCAGGTATGGATGAAAGAAAACTTAAAAGTTACAAAATACCGTAATAGTAATCTTATTGGTACAACTACATTAGATATTTCAAGCGAAAGTTCTCCAAAATACCAATGGGCTTATAATGGAAATGAGAACAATGTAGCTACATACGGCAGATTATATACTTGGTATGTTGTAAATGACAGTCGTAATTTATGCCCCAGCGGCTGGCATGTACCATCTGATGCAGAATGGACAACACTGACAACTTACCTTGGAGGCGTAAGTATAGCAGGAGGCAAGCTAGCAGGCTTAAGTCATTGGAACAGCCCCAATACAGCAGCGACCAATGAAACCGGCTTTACAGCCCTTCCTGGAGGCGGCCGTGACTACAATGGAACTTTCTACAGCATTGGGAGCATGGTCAACTGCTGGAGTTCTACAGAGAGCAGTACGGGAAGCGCATGGGTCCTGTACGTGTACAACTGTAGCAGCCAAGCTAATATAGACTGGTTTGATAAACGAACTGGCCTTTCTGTGCGATGCCTTAAGGATTAAAACATAATTGATTTTGACTTAAAAACATTAATTAACAAAAAAAGCTATGGTAACAAAATTTAATTGTCTCAGCTTAGCTTAAGTAATTATTATTTTTTACAAATATACATTTTTTTAACAAATATTGACTTTTTAGAAGTAAAAGTTATAAACATAGAAATGTATCAAAAAACTTGTTTATATACCTTACGACAATCGTAAGTATGATAAACAAGTATGTTTATATACCTTGCGACAATCGCAAATAGGCAAAACAAGTATGTTTGTATACCTTGCGACAATCGTAAATAGGCAAAACAACTATGTTTATATACCTTGCGACAATCGTAAGTACGATAAACAAAAATGTTTATATACCTTGCGACAATCACAAATAGGCAAAACAAGTATGTTTATATACCTTGCGACAATCGCAAATAGGCAAAACAAGTATGTTTGTATACCTTGCGACAATCGTAAATAGGCAAAACAACTATGTTTATATACCTTGCGACAATCGTAAGTACGATAAACAAGTATGTTTATATACCTTGCGACAATCGCAAGTACGATAAACAACTTATAATAAGATTTAAAGCTTATACACTTACCCTACCTATTCAAACGAAGCAGCGGATATTAGTTTCTCTGTAGATGACATATTGCTTTTGACTAATACCTACACAATACCATTGTATTACTATGGAGCAGCTATAACAGATACAGCCGTTCCAACCACCTTAAAAGAAATCCTTCCGGATGAAGAAGTTGAAGTAACAGCAGTCTTTCTTAGAGCACCTGCCTAGAAATTCCTCCTCTTTCTTAATGTTGATTCCCATATAGAAGGCGAAGTAGATATCGTACTCATTTAATCTTTTTATTAAATACGGTTTTCTATACATATAAAACCATGGCTGTTAAGCATCCTTGGTTTTTGTTAAAAAAGAGAAGATAGATGATTTATATCATTAAAAAGAATACTTTTGGGGGATAATACTGCAATAAAAAACAAGAAACATATTTATTTCGACAAGCCGGCTAATGATTGTTGGCTTGAGGAAGGTTTGTTGCAAGTATATTCGAGTTAGCGCACATTTTATGAAGAAGATACTACTCATATTGTTGATTTTTGTTTCTCTTGATTCTTTTTGCCAGATTGAAGCAAGAAACGATTGGCCAAGGTCAATTCAGAAAGAGTTTGAGTTGATTAAAGAACAAAAAATTGACACCTTTTTAGTTTATTATTCATATTTAGGAACTTGGACTAATCTTCCAGATTCATGTAACGGGATTACGTCTGTTTGGATTTTATGGATTAAGAATGGAGATTGTTACGCTAACCAATTACTATGTGACTCGACAAACAAAAAAACTATTGCAATCTCGTCAAGGCCATTCAATTTTTTTATTAGCCATATAAAAGATTACAGACTAAAACAGAATTATATAGCAAAGCACAAGTTCTTGCCTCCTGTTCCAACTGATGGTTCATGGGAATATCTTATTTTTATGACATCCGAAAGCAAAATCATTTTAAATCTTTCAGAACATCAAAGGACGGATGAGATATGGAATAAATTTGGCTGGATCAAGCCAACAATTGAAAGTATAGACACTACCAAATATGAAGTATATAGAAAAAACGTGCGCTAATCGAGTGGATTACCCTACCTTAATTAGCTGAAAGGGAGAGCCTCTCACACCACTGTACGTACGGGTCACGTATACAGCGGTTCATTAAGATGTGGAACATTTTATTTAAAGGTAACAAGGCTTCTTACAATAATCTATTATACATAAGAATTATTAATTTATTAATCTATTATATATTTCAGTTTTAACAGAAATCACAACAGTATTGAATAATATAAGTATCAAATTAATAAAAGAAGTTTAGGAATTAATACTATGATTTTTTAAAGATTTGTATTTATAAAAAGAATAATTTTGGGGGATAATACTGCAATGAAAAACAAGAAATATATTTATTTCGAAAAGCTGAACATTGTTTGTTGGCTTTTGGAAGATTTGTTGCGAGTATTTACGAGTTATGTGCAAACATATAAAAACACCTTTTCTAAATGCATAAGAACAAGAAAGTCGTAAGGATTATACGGTGGACACTTTTAATTTTACTTATTGTTTTTTTGTATAAAGTTTTCTGGCCGAGGCATTACAATTTACAGTCGAGAGAAAAGGAAATAAATAGCACATTCTGGAAGTTATCAACAGGATCTACTATTGGTTATACTTACATATCCTCTACTTCAAAAGAAACTCAAGCATATCCAATCATTTATCTGCATGGCGGACCAGGTGGTGCTATTTCTAAGCGAGTAATTTATGATCTAAAACCTCTTAGTGACGATGGCTTTGATTTATACTTTTATGATCAGGTTGGGAGCGGCGCATCAAGCAGATTAAACGATATTTCCGAATATACTGTCCAAAGACAAGTAGATGACTTAAATGAAATAATCACAAAAATCAATTCAGGAAAAGTTACATTAATTGGACAGTCGTGGGGCTCTGTATTAGCTGCTGCATACTTATCAAAGCACCCCGAAAGGATTGACAAAATAATTTTTACTAGCCCAGGCCCAATTTATCCAATAAATAATGCAGAAATAAACATTCCGGCTCCGGATAGCTTCAGATTACGAGCTCCTTTTTATACAAATAAAGCTGCAAATGAATATTCAACTAATATTCGGATTAAAGCAATTACATTTTTCGCTACTCACTTTGGTATAAAAATAGCTTCTGATAAAGAAGTTGACGAATACGCCGACTTTCTTAATTCTAAAGCTTATAAATCGGCTTTATGTGATACATCAGTAAACTTGGAAAATCGGGGTAGTAGTGGATTTTTCGCAAGCATAATGACATATAAAAGCGTATTACTCTTGAAAGATTTCAGAGAGAAAATTAAAGGTATAAATATACCAGCTTTAATTTTGAAAGGACAATGTGATAATCAACCGTGGGGTGCTACCAATGAATATTTGAGTCTTTTTCCTAATCACAAATTTGTACTAATACCAAATGCGGGACACTTCATAAATGTAGAGCAGCATGAAATGTATATCCGTGAAATAAAAAACTTTCTACTACAATAATGCGCCAGCACATAACATTCAGTCGTATAGCCGAAATTCCATACATAAAAATTCCATTAGTTGAGCAAGCTAATGAGATTTTGCACTTAACGATGACTTTAAAATAGAATCTGCCAAAAGGTTCAAGGTTGTCATTTGTATATTTACAATAGATGGGGCAGTTAATTTTTGAATCAGATGACATTGAAAGAGGCTGGGATGGAAGCTCTAAAGAAAAACCCAGTCCTGGTGGTATTTATGTATGGAAGTAGCAATATCATTGGGAAGCTGTTTTTAATAACTATAGTGATGGAGAAAAAAACGGAAATCTAACGTTGATAAGGTAATAGCTGTTAGTATGCTATTCAATTGCACAATCAATCTTAGCCTGCAATGAGGTAAGCCAAACGAAAAAAGCCGGATAAAAACCCGGCTTTCTTCTTTATTTAATTTATGTTTTTAAGCAATCATAGCTTTAGCTTTAGCAAAGGCATTTCCCAGACCTTCAGGATTTTTACCACCGGCTGTAGCAAAGAATGCCTGTCCACCTCCACCACCATCTATTTCCTTAGCTATTTCACGTATAATTTTACCGGCATCCAATCCTTTATCTTTTACAAGGTTTTCGGAAACCATTACGCTTAATCCAATTTTGCCATCAGCCTCATAGCCTAATACAAGAAATAGATTCTCCAGTTTTTCTTTCAACACAAAGGCGAGGTCTTTAACGGTTGCAGCATCCAGATCAACTTTAGCTGTAATAAAATTTATTCCATTTATCAGTTCTGTTGATTGCAATAAGTTATTCAGCATATTGCCTGCTTTTTCTTTATTGAAAACCACAATTTGTTTTCGTAAATCGCTGATTTCATCCTGTAATGATTTAATACTCCTTACAACATCTTTGCTTCCTTTCAACAATTCCTGAATCTCGGAGAATGTATTGGATTGATTGTTATAAAACGCTTCAGCTTTATCTGCAGTTATTGCTTCAATACGCCTGATACCTGCGGCAATTGCACTTTCAGAAGTAATTTTAATCATACCGATACTCCCTGTTGCTTTTACGTGAGTACCTCCGCATAATTCCACAGATTCACCAAATCGAATAACCCTGACATTGTCTCCGTATTTTTCACCAAATAATGCAATGGCTCCCATTTTTTGCGCATCTTCTATCGCTACTTCACGTTTTTCATCCAACAGTAAATTCTTACGAATCTTTTGATTCACCAAAGCTTCTACTTTCAGGATTTCCTCATCACTCATTTTGGAGAAATGAGCAAAGTCGAAACGCAAACGTTCATCGTCTACCATAGATCCTTTTTGTTCAACATGAGTACCCAATACTGAACGTAAAGCTTCATGCAATAAATGAGTAGCACTGTGATTATTGGCTGTTTGCCGGCGTTTGTTTTCGTCAACCTGAGCTGTAAAACCAGCAGTTAAATCTTCAGGTAATTTATCTGAAATGTGTACAATCAAATTATTTTCCTTTTTAGTATCTCTTATGATGACACTCTCATTATCGTTATATATCAATCCTTTATCGCCGAGCTGTCCGCCACTCTCACCATAAAATGGAGTTTTGTCAAAAACCAACTGATAAAAAGTTTTATCTTTCGCTTTTACTTTGCGGTATTTTACGATTTCTACCTCAGCAATAATTGTATCGTAGCCAACAAATAGAGTTTCTTCTGATTCATTTTTCAATATTATCCAGTCTTCGGTATCAACCACTGCAGCTTGACGAGAACGGGCTTTTTGTTCTTCCATAGCTTTAGAATATCCATCCATATCAACAGTCCAGCCTTTTTCTTTAGCCATCAATTGTGTTAAGTCGATAGGAAAACCGAATGTATCGAGTAGTTCAAAAGCAAAGTTACCTGCAATTACAGTTATATTTGAATTTTGTTGACAATATTGCTCAAATTTCTGAATACCATGAGCCAGTGTCTTTAAGAAAGAAATTTCTTCTTCGGCAATTACTTTTTTAATTAAATCCTGCTGAGCTTTTATTTCAGGAAAATTCTCACCCATCTGGCTAACCAATATTGGCAACAATTCATTGATAAAAGGCTCTTTAATATCTAAAAAGGTATAGCCATATCTAACAGCACGGCGTAAAATTCTGCGAATTACGTAACCTGCTTTATTGTTTGAAGGCAACTGACCATCGGCAATAGCGAAACTAACGGCACGCAAATGATCAGCAATTACGCGCATGGCAACATCCGCTTTGTATTCAGTGCCATAGATTTTCCCAGACAATCTGGCAATTTCCTGAATAATAGGCTGGAAAACATCAGTGTCGTAATTGGATTGTTTACCTTGCAAAACCATTGAAAGTCTTTCGAATCCCATACCTGTATCTACATGTTTGGCTGGCAGAGAAACCAATTTCCCATCAGCCATGCGGTTGAATTCGATGAACACCAGATTCCAGATTTCAATTACCTGAGGATGATCATTATTAACAAGATCTTTTCCTGGAATTTTTGCTTTTTCAGCTGCATCACGGATATCTACATGTATCTCAGAACAAGGTCCACAAGGACCACTATCACCCATTTCCCAGAAATTATCTTTCTTGGAGCCAAACAAAATTCTGTCCTCTGACACAAATTCTTTCCAGAAATTATATGCTTCCATATCTTTCGCCAGGCCATCAGATGCATCTCCGCCAAAAACAGTAATATACATACTGTCTTTATTGATTTTATAAACATCAGCCAGCAATTCCCATGCCCATGCAATAGCTTCCTTTTTAAAATAATCGCCAAAAGACCAATTGCCTAGCATTTCAAACATTGTATGGTGATATGTATCGTGGCCAACCTCTTCCAGATCATTATGTTTACCTGATACTCTCAGACATTTTTGTGTATCAGCTACCCGGGAATACTTTGCCGGAGAATTGCCCAGAAAAATATCTTTAAACTGATTCATGCCTGCATTGGTAAACATCAGTGTAGGATCATTTTTAACTACCATAGGAGCTGAGGCAACAATCTGATGTTGTTTGGTTTGGAAAAATTCCAAAAAAGTATTTCTAATTGTGGATGATTGCATATTATATTGTATATTTTTGATTTTAAGTTTTTTTATGAGTAAAACATTTTGCAAAAATAGCTTTTATTGATTAATTTTGCGAGTCAGGAAAGCCAATTTCTTTTATAAAGTTTCTAAAATACAATAATTAAATGCCAAATAAAATAAGATATCACTTTAATGTACATTCGCTTTCCATTGAGAAAGTGAGAATTACATTTAAAGATCGATTTAAAAAGGTATTTTCAATCGTTGCATTTGGATCAGTATTTTCTACCGTAGTTTTATTAATTGCCTATAACTTTTTCAATTCACCCAAAGAAAAAATGCTATCGCGTGAAATTGAGCAGTATAAGTTGCAATACGATATTATGAATGATAAGCTTAATAATATCTCTGCTGTATTAAAAGATATTGAAAATCGAGATGATAATATTTACCGGGTAATTTTCGAAGCAGAACCTATTGCTGGCTCTGTCAGAAATGCAGGTATTGGAGGTGCAAACCGTTATGCAGAACTGGAGGGATTGAATAATTCAGAAAGAGTAATTGAAACTGCAAAAAAAATTGACATTATCTCTCGTCAGCTCTATGTACAGTCAAAATCTTTTGACGATGTATTCCGAATGGCAAAAAGTAAAGAGGACATGATGATTCATTTACCGGCTGTTTTGCCTATGCCTAAAAATAAAGGTCAAATAATCTCAGGTTTTGGAATGCGTTTTCATCCTATTCTAAAATACCGTCGAATGCATACGGGCATTGATATTGCTGCACCAAAAGGAACACCAATTTATGCAACAGGCGATGGTGTTGTAATAGACGCCGGAAGAGAAAGTGGATATGGTATTGTTTGTGAAATAAATCACGGATATGGTTATCAAACGCTTTATGGTCATTTGTCTAAGCTAAATGTTAGGCCCGGTCAAAAAGTAAAACGGGGAGAAATCATCGGATTTGTTGGTAGCACAGGCTTGTCAAAAGCGCCTCATGTACATTATGAAGTTATCCTCAATGGACAAAAAGTAAATCCTGTTTACTTCTTCTACAATGACTTAACTCCTTCTGAATACGAAAAAGTGATAGAAAAAGCCAACGAAGAAAATCAATGCTTATCATAGTAAATAAAAACTATCAAATTTTAACTTACAGTTTTTTATTTATGAAACATTGGTAAAACAAATAGTAAAAAAGTAAGAACTGTCAATACAATTACTGTCGTCCAGCCTATGATGTTGTTAATAGGTTTGTTTACATATTTTCCCATAATCTTTTTATTATTTACCAGTAAAATCATGCATACCAAAACTACTGGCAACAACATTCCGTTTATTACCTGCGACCACAATGATATCAATATCAGTGGAGCATTTGGAAGTAAAATAATTAGAGCAGCCAGAATCAGAATTCCTGTGTACAACACATAAAACTCTTTAGCTTCATCCCATTTTTTGTCAATACCAGCTTCAAAGCCAAATGCTTCACAAACATAAAAAGCTGTTGCCAATGGCAATATAGTGGCTGAAAAGATTGAAGCAATAAAGAGCCCGAAAGCAAATAATTGTGAGGCCATTGCTCCTGCAAGTGGTTTTAAAGCTAAAGCAGCATCTTTAGCTTCGTTTATCTGAATGCCATTTACGTGCAATGTAGATGCACAAGCTACGATGATAAAAAAGGCAACCACAACAGTGGCTACACATCCAACCAGGATATCAATAAGCAGGTATTTATAATGCTTCATCTTTAGTCCTTTTTCAATAACAGATGACTGCATATAAAACTGCATCCAGGGAGCTATTGTTGTACCAATGATTCCTATTACCATTGCCAGACTTTTAGTATTAACCTCCATTTGCGGATGAACAACAGCATGCGCTATTTCGCCCCAATGTGGCTTACCCATGATGGCTGAAACTACATACATCAATAAGGAAACACTGAAAATTAAAAAGATACGTTCTGCAATTTTATAAGTTCCTTTTACAACCAAAATCCAAATCATAAACCCGACAATTGGAACAGAAATATACTTACTTATACCAAATACCTCCATACTTCCTGCAACACCAGCAAACTCTGTGGTTGTATTTCCAATATCAGCCAATAATAACCCAATAAATATAAAAAATGTGATTTTTACGCCGGCATTTTCTCTGATAAGATCGGCAAGACCTTTTCCTGTGACAATACCCATACGGGCATTCATTTCCTGAATTACAACTAACACTATAAATGAAGGAATCAATGTCCAGATAAGGTTGTATCCATAAACTGCACCTGCAACCGAATAGGTTGTAATCCCACCAGCGTCATTATCAACACTTCCGGTAATAATTCCAGGGCCTAAAATTGCTAAGAAAAATCCAAGCTGTTTGAAAAATGATTTTTTATTTTTAAACATCTGCTGGTCCTCCTATTTATTAGTTCTGCGTTTATCCATCAAATCATCAATAACATCATCAATAACAACCATTCCTTGTAAAACATTCTCCTTATCAACTACAGGTATTGCCAGCATATTGTATTTTGAAATGAGTTCTGCAATTTCATCAATTTCCTGATAATCGAGTAAATGCACAGGAGATGGTTTCATAATCTCATGAATTTTTGTTTCAGGAGAAGAAACCACCAAATCTCTTAAAGAGAAAGTTGCTACTAATTCTTCATTTTTGTTGGTAACAAAAAGATTGTATAAAGATTCAGCTTCAGGTTTTTTATTTCTTAATTCATTAAAAACTTCTTCAACTTTTGTATTTTCATTAAAAGCCAATATTTCAGTAGACATAATACTGCCAACCACATTATCAGGATAAACCAACAACTCACGAACTTCCTGAGAAGTGTCTTTTTCCATTTCATCTAAAAGTAACCGGACTTTTTCATCCTCTAAAGCATCCAGAATATCTGCTGCTTCATCGGCAGGCATTTTGTCAAGTAAGTCAGCTGCTTTTTCAATCGAAAGGCTTTCTATTATATGAATCTGAGTTTCAACTTCAAGTTCTTCCAATACATCCGCTGCTTTTTCTTCATCAAGTGATGAAAAAACCTCAGCACTGGACTTTTTGCCTAATTCTTGAATAATATCGGCCAGATCAGAGGGATGTAGTGTTTGAAGTTTTGAAAACGTTTTGGATAGTTTGATATTTAGGTTTGAAAAATCAATTGCTTCTACATCTTCCCAAAGAATAAATTTTGCAGGAATATTAGAATTTAATAATGACAGAGCAAATTTTACAGGTTTTGCAATACCAATTCTTCTTAATAATCCCTCAATTCCGATATCAACTGCTATAGCATAGGTTCCATTGGCTACTGTTACCAATCTCACATCATTTACTCTAACAAGTTTTCTCCCGTTGATATCGACAATTTGTTTGTCAAGAATTGTTTCTGTCAGATACAGATCATTTTCAATATTCTCAACTGATAAAACTGAAGGCAGATCACAACTGACTTTCAGTTTTCCATTAATTTTATTGACAATAAAATTTTGAAAAGAATAATAATTTATTTCCTTTTTGTATTTAATTTTAATACCTGAAATAAAAGGATGTTCTGACAAATAACTGGATGAATTGGAATCAATCAATAAATCTTTAACAATACCAATGAATTGACCTTGTTCATTAAATACCTTTTTCCCGATGATTCGGCTTAAATAAAATGTAGTGAAAGATGTCACAGGCACCTCCTTGTTTTGGGATAAAGCAAGAAGTACCTAAGAAGGAAAGCTTGCTATATCAGATTAATAAAATAATTAGTTTTCGCTTCGGTCCTTCGTCCATTTTGAGATAATTTTAATATATATTGCAAAAGTAGTTTTTTTGTTTTTTTTAAAAAATTGTATCGCCATCTTTTAGGATAGTTTAACAATTCCTATAATAAGTTATTATTCATTGGTTTGCTTAAATTCATCTTCAAGACTTTTTCGCAAATCGTACAATAGCCAGGATTTATTCTTTTCTTCAGTTTTTTTTGACATCAGTAATTCTAAAAATTTCGTCACACCAACCGCTTCATTTCCGTTTCCGTGAATCAGTACAATACTCCCTTCATGAACAGTATTACCTTTTGCCAACCATGCATCACTGCCAATTGTAATCAATCCGAAACTAAAAACTTTATTCAATAACTCAGTATCTGAAATTAAACCCGGAAAACGAAAAAAGACTGAGGGTATTAATCCGTTTTGTAACATTAGCTTTTCGTTCCCAAGTATTTCATTTTTTACATTTGTAGCCGTCATAAGCATAAAATTATTCTGAAGTGGTAATTTTTTATCAAATTTATGATTTAAAGAGTGATTGATCCAGGTAATAGTAAGATCACCTTTTTGCTGAAGTTTTTTCAACCAGTTTAAATCACGGGGATGTTCCAGTATCCATCTTCCCGAAATAGCAATTGCAATTGGCAGCGGACGCTGAATATTACGGAAAGTTTCCAATAAAGCAGTAAATATTTTACTGTTCAACCGATGTTTTGAAGGACATAAATCTATCGTTAGATTAATCCCGGCTTCTTCAGGCAAACTATGTGTTATCCCGGCATCCTGTAGATTTCTCGCACTATCTTTAGATTTTATCAGCGATCTAAAATAAACACTTTCACCAAATCTCTTTACTATTTTATCAAATCCATATTGTACAGGTTTGCAACTTTCCTTAAGAACTATTCTTGTATATAAATTTTCAGGATTCACCAAAATGAGGTAATCTTCATTATTTTGAATGAATTTTCTTAAAATGACAAAATCGCTTTTGTCTTTTCTGCATACACCAAAACAGACTTCATAATTTGAAATATTCATGCTTTGAGAAAATACACCCTTATATGAAAAGACTATCAATAAAATGATTAATAACGATATTCTATACAATACTGGTTTTAGAAAGTTGAAGATATTCATAGCTTTTTTAAAGGGACTTATTTTAATAAGCAGCAAAATTAAGTAAATCTTCTGATGCATTCCGGTTAAAACAATGAATAAGAAATATATTTTATTGTGTTCTTACACCATGATGTAAAAGAACGAAAAATAAATATTACAGAAAAATTACTTCAAAACTTCTCTTTAAAACATAGGTTTCTCAACCAGAAAGTAAGCACCAAAATTAATTGTACCTTCATCAACCAGCTTAAGACCGCTTTGTAAAAACAATTGTCTCCATGCTATGCGGGGAGCAATTGCCAGACTCAATACATTGGCAATTGAAAATGCAGTATAACCTCTAACCAGTATTATCATCAGAAATCTTCCCCCGGGTTTCAGTATTCTGTACATTTCCTGCAATGCAGCTAATTTGTTTTCACCTAAATGATCGAACATATAAGAACTTACAGCTGCATCAAAATAATTTTCATTAAAAGCTGTTGCTGTAATATCTCCCTGAACAATTCTAACCCTATCGGTAATTCCTGCCAGTTCAATATTATGCTTTAACAATGATTTACCCCCATCCTCAATATAAGAAGCATCAAAACGATCGAAAGCTGTTATCTTAAAATCTATTCCTGTTTTGGCAAGTGATATTGTAGTACGACCTGATCCGCAACCTACATCAAGCACATTTTCTCTGCCTGCTTTGAACAAATCAATATAAGGCAATATTATTCCATCTTCTTTTTTTGATGCTTTGGCTAATATATTGCCAATAAAAAAGTTAATTGCTAATAACAATAAAATGGTAAATGTAAGTAATTGAATAAAAGGATTAGCTGCCAGACTGAAATAAGCAAATATTGCCAGCAGTAATACAATCATTGAAGCAAACCCAAAGCCATTTACCCATTTTGATGACCATCCGAAATCATATGCTGTTGTTGGCTTCTGCTTTTTCATTTTTCTGATTATTTTTTCGGGCAATAATAACCATCCTCCGAATGTGGCTATCAGTAATATTAATGAATGGCTTACTATTAAGCCTATCAATATGGATGAAAATATTTTGTAACTGGCTAATTTATTTATAAAAATTATTGCAAGTATTAACGCTGAAATTATCACGATCCATGAATGCGAATGGCTTTTGAACCATGTTTTATTTGCTGTTTTCATTTTTATTATTTTTTAATGTTTAAATTTGTTTACAACTGGAACTTCAAACCAAAAGTCGGGAATATAGAAATACCATCATAAAATGTTTTACCTGTGACGAAATTAAAACTTTCTCCATTGGCATTTTGCCTGTTAAGTACATCTACTATATCTATAAACGCACTTAATCCGAGTTGTTTTATCTTAAATTTATAATCTGCACGAATATCAAGACTTATAAAATCGGGCAAACGATTTTTATTGATGGCTGTAATTTCCTGGGAATAACGTATATTATCTGAATTGTTGAATATATTGCTGTGAATGCTATATTCGTTGCAAGGCTTACCCGTTGCATAACGAAACTTTGTTGATAATATCCATTGCTTGCCGGCTTGATATGCAATTAAGAAGTTAAGCTGATGAGGCTGGCTGAATGCAAAATCATTTTCTCCAAAACCATCATGATTGTTTCTATTGCTTTGCATATAGGAATAGCCTATTTGTCCATGAACTTTGTTGGTTAATCGTTTTGTTACATTTATATCCAAACCATAAGCAAATCCGTCACCCGAATTGTTTTGTTCTACCCTGCTACTAAATGGACGGACAACCATATTCCCAAAGTTTTTATACCAAGTTTCTACTGTTAGTTTTAATTCGGGTGTAAAATATTTCTTATATCCCAAAATTACCTGACTAATCTTTTCTGATTTTAGTTTTTTTGTAGAAGGTTGATCGGCGATTTCAGAATAAACAGGGTCCTGATAATAAATACCGGTTGCAAAATTTATACTGTTGGTTTCGTTTAACTGATAACTGCCGCTTAATCGTGGTGATAAAGTATGCTGATCACTGAAACCAGAATAATCGTAACGCAAACCTGCATTTAGTGACAATTTCTTCATTAATAAAAACGAATAATTTACATATGCCGAAGCATTATAAGATGTCTTTGTAATATCTACATTAAAAAAAGCAGGGTCAGTTAATGTAAAATACTGCAGCGGATTAGGTCTGAAATCATTCATGTTAAACACATAGGAGGTATCGGTACGACTTAGGTTTCTGTTGTTTTTTAATTTCAGTCTGTCTAAATCAATGCCTGTAGTTAAATTAGAAGCGTTTGCAAAACGTATGGAATGTATAAATCTATATCCAAGTTTCGATTCGGTATAATCGGTTGTTTTTACACCTTCTTCAAATGGGATATTATCAGCATTTATCAGTTTGCCTGATGCATCGGTTTTCGGATACGACATTCCGAATGAACTCTTTGATGTTAAACCTGAGTAATAAATAATATTCTTAAAATAGTTATTTTTACCAACAAGGGTTCTTAAGTTAATTCCAACTATCGCATTGTTTTTGGTATTGTCGATAACCAGCAGATTGTTTAAATTCTTATCTTCTTTAACATTATCAGTATTACGCATAAAGTTTTCGGGACTGTAGATGGCAATTAAAGAAAGTTTGTTTTTACTTCCTAACTGTGAAGTTGATTTGAAAATAAAATCCTGATACTTCGGTAATCCCAGATTCTTTAAACCGGCAATATTCTCTACCTGTTGCAGGTTCTGATATCGTGCAGAAAGAAATAAGCCTGTATTCTTTAACAGATAGCTAGGGCCATCGTAGTTAATAGTAACTCCCATTAAATCGAGCTGACCATCAATAATAGGATTTTCTTTATTTCCTTCTTTAATTCCCAAACCCAGAAAAGATGCACTTCTTCTGCCGTACTGAGCATTAAAACCGCCTCCCTGAAACTCTGCATTATCTATTACCCTTGGTGCAAAAATACTAAAGCGGCCTCCGTTGGGGTCATTAAATCCCGATTCTGATGAAGGATAACCTTCGAGATGTCCAAGTTGAGTAACAGGAATATCATCAACCATATAAACATTGTCTCTGCTGCCTTGTCCTCTTACAGCAATGGCTGAATATTCACCTCCGCTACTCGAAACACCGGGCAACATACCTATGGCACGGAATATATCTCCCTGTGCACCTGGATTTCGTGAAATTTCTTCACGCGAAAAGCTATAGGCTGATACCGGAGCTAAACGATTGTTCTCGAAACGGTGGGCAGTGATAGTAAATCCTTTTAATCCTGTAACAGCTTCTTCTAGTTCAATTTCATGATAAGTTGTTTTGTTTTTAAGTATTTGTATGTCAGAAAGTGTTTTAACCTGATAACCTATATAACTGATTACAATTGTATATACACCTTCATTTATATTTTTCAACATAAATATTCCTGAAATATCGGTAGAAGTGCCTGATTGTGTTCCTTTAATCAGGACAGTAACGCCCGGCAGTGCCTGCTTGGTTGTTTTATCTGTTATTTTACCTTTTATTATTCCCGTTTGTGCTGTCTGGCTATTTGCTGCAAAACTTATTAAAAGAATTACGAATGCGGCAATGATTAACTTTAATTTTTTCATAGTCATAATATTTATTTTTATGACTGCAAAAATAGAAGGTATTAAAGCTTTTGAGTTTGCAAATCTTGGTGAGTAGTTTGCAAATCTTGCGAAAAGTCAAATGATAATTACTTTTGCTTTGTCTTAACAGGAAGCAGTATGTTTTTATTTATCTGTTCAAAGGACTTATAGGCAGGACATTCATCAAAAATTTCATAGCAGATAATTTCGGCCATTTCATAACCCATATCATCCAGATATTGATGGTTAAGGCTTATTAATTGATTGAGGGTGCATTCTATATTGCCTGTCATCGAAAAACCTGCATACTTCCCTTCTTTCATGCTAATAATTTCTATGCCTTTCTTCGACTTTATATCTTCATTAAGTATAATTCCGGCAAGATATCTGCATTTATCTAGGGAGGTATAAAAAGGTGTATCGAGCCAGATACCGATATATTTGGTGTTTATAGTATGCAATTCGTTTGGAATTACCCATTGCATCAGACTTTTGAAGGCAAAGGATATACTTTCGGGATGATTTAAAGTAGTTGCAATGCAAGCTATTTTGATTGCATTAAATGTTTTGACAGTTGGAGGAGGTATTATTTGTGTGTATTCCTGCGAATCGGTATTATTGTTGAGTATACCGACAGGAAAAAAGGAATTATCGGTTACAAAAGATTTGTTGATTTTGTGAAAGTGATTTGCTATGGCTGATGTATCACTTAATGGCACCAAGCGGAATTTTTCGGCAGTAAGCTTATAGTAGTTTCTGAATGCACGTGAGAAAACAGAGGGAGAAGAAAAACCACAACCCATCGCAATATCATAAATAGGCAGATCGGGAAATACTTTCAGATAATGTGCTGCTCTTTCCAGTCGTAAACGCATAACATATTGCTTGGGTGTTTCTGAAATAGCCAACAAAAATATTTTCTGAAAATGAAAAGCTGAATAATTAGCAATACGGGCAAGAGTTTCGAGCGATATATCGGCTGTCAGGTTCTGATTGATATAATGCAGTGCTTTACTTACTGCTTGCCGGTATTCGGGTTTTATCTGTTGTTCGTTTTTAAGCATAAATTTTTATATTTCAGTAAAACTTAAATTATTTCATCAGCTGATGATAAAATTCTTTTAACTCCTGTTTGCGGCTTTTATCGAGCTGATGCCAGCGAATGCCCTGTATTGCTCCTTCTATTGCATAAAGCGAGCATATACAAACATCGTTGTTTGTTATGGTGGCTAGTTTTATTATTGCATTTTCGCTGCCACATTCTTTTAATTCCTGTTCGGTATTAATACCTGCCTGCTGAAGTTTTGCTGCAAGTACTTCGCCTATATTGGGTAAGTTGGTGAGTTCATTCATACATATTATATTTAATCAATGAAACAGATATAAAATAAAAAATACAAAACTTACAACTGATTAATAAGGCTGTAATAAAATTGAGCTTTATAACTTTTATTCAATTTCAATATTATATTTATCAAGTAAACCAATCACTCCAATTTTCGAAAAACATGCTTTTTTAATTTTGTTTATTTCAGGATCTAATGAATAGTTATAGGATGTTCTGAAATCGGCTTTTTCTAAATTAGTTCTGTCGAACTGGGCACGGTGCATATCACAATTATCAAAGATAGCTCCGCTCAGATCGGTTTCAGTAAAATCTACTTCCTGTAAGTTGCAATTTTTAAACCTTGTTTTTTTGAGCTTTAGTTTGTAAAAAACACTTAGCTTCAACAGGCAATTATCAAAATCAAGTGAAAGTAAAAACGCTTTACATTCGTTAAATTGCAATCCCAATAGTTTGCAGTTTACAAATTTTACATCACTTAATATAGTGTTTTTAACAATAGCCAAACTAAAATCACATCCATTAAACATTGTATTTCTGAATATATTATCAGATAAATCCTGGTTATAGAAATTGCAGTTAAGAAAACTGCATTCTTCATATTCTCCTTTGGGCAGATTGGTTTTTGTATAATCTATTCTTTCAAAAGTTTTATTTTCAGTCAGCATCATATTATTTTATTATCGTTCAATTTCAAATTTCTTTCGCAAGATGGTAATTCTTTCAAATCATAATGATAGCTGCGGCAGGCATCACATTTCAGATGACGCATGCAATTTTTCCTCTTGTAGGAGCAATTTACTTTTATTTGATTATTTGATTTCATTTCTCAACTTTAAGATTTTTCACTAACATCTGCTTTATAAACAATTGAAAGAAAAAGAATATCCTTAAAGGCTTATTAAGCTTATAAAAGTTTAATTATGAGAATGTCCATAACGGGGTTCTTCTCAAAAAAGTCCTTCTCCCTTTTTTGTTATATATTTTTTGCATGTCCTGTAAACAATATCTTTACTTACTCCAAAACATCGCTCTACTGCATATACCTGTTCAATCGAAACCTTTTGCAAAAAGCAAATGCTAGTTTGAAGTAACAAAAGTATTAATAAATCTGTAAACCCATGATTATTAACAAAAATAATTTAAATCATGGAAAAACAATTATACATCCGGCATCAGTTCAGACATTGGAAAGGGAAATCAAGTAATGAAATTATCGGAATGAATAGAAAATATTTCTAAGCTTCCCCCTAAGGAAAGCAAGCTTTATTATGTAAGATTTCGTTGAACAGCATATCTCGTGCGAAGTTTTTGGGAACGTATAGAACAAAATCCCATTAGATATTTCCTTAATGGGATTTTTTGTAAAGGGGATTTCAGCTATTCGAATAAATATTAAAGCGGGATTTAACAACAAAAAGATATAAAACAAAAAGTAATTAACTAATTTAGCAAATTGAAAGGAATGGAACTATTCACACCCCTCCTGAAAGCAAGCTGCGGAATATAATATGCCACTTTATAAGATACGACTAACATTGACAGAAACAAAAAAATACGAAATATTGGAAGCATTGCCCACCTATGGACCAATGTATATTCCTGTGACTGAAAATAACGAGGCATTTTATTCAGAAGGTTTTCCTGTTCGCTTTTACAAGTCTGATGAAACATGCTGGGTTGCTAATTTTAAACCTGGTTGGTCAGACCTGAAAATAATATATGAACTTAAAGACACGTCCAATTTATTAGTAATTGCTTGTGGAACTTGCTACTTAATGAATCCAAATGAAACAAAACCAATTTCGGTTTTTGGAGTTGGCTACTCGAAAGTTTTAAAGACACAAGATGGACGACTTATTTTGCAAGACCAAACAGACTTGACAATTATTGAAACTGATGGTAGTCATTGGGACACTGTAAGAATTTCTTGGGACGGATTAAAAGACTTAAAACTTGAGAATAATATTGTAACTGGACTTTCTTATGACCCAATGAATGAATCAGACGAATGGATTAACTTCACTTTTGACATTGACAATAAATTGCTAACAGGTGGAAGTTACAACAGTTATGAAACAATTAAAAAACCCTGGTGGAAAATATGGTGACGGACAGAAGGGCAGCACACAACACGTTGCTGAAGCGGGGTCTTAAAAACAAACTGATATAAACAACAAGAAATTAACTAATTTAGCAAATTGAAAGGAAAGGAAAATTCACACCCTGCCTGACAGCAAGCTACGGAACATTGGGCATTTAAAGAAACAGCAATGAAATACATTTTACTGATCGGACTTTTTGCGTTTCAACTCTGTTTACATTCACAGACAATTAAATATTACAGTATTTCTGGACATATAAAAGATGATAAATCAAATTTACAATTAGGAAACTGTACATTGAAATTATTATCCTCAACCGGTTTAATAAAATCAACAGTCTCTAATGATAAAGGAGTATATATTTTTGACAGTATTCCTGTTGAAAACAAATACATTGAACTCATAGTTGAAAAGAAGAAGTTTTTTTCAGTTAAGAAAAAGTTTAACTACAATGTAATACCGCAAGACACAATTATAAATTTCAATCTGTCCATTAATAATCAACATGGAGATCCACTACCTGGAATTTATTTTAAATACAATTCTGTTTCTTTACAAGACAATTCAACGGTTATACTTTCAGAACTAGCGACTTTCCTTGAAGGAAATAAGAATATAAAAATTAAAATCGTTGGATATAAGGACTCTATTGAAACTAAAGACATGCGATATGATAGAGCAAAAGTAGTTTATAATTTAATTATTAAAAAAGGAATAAAAAAAGGTCGACTTATTATTGAAGTTAGCGATAATCCTGTATTTCTTTATAACGAAATCTATACTGAAACCTATATAAAGAATACCATGAAAGAGGAACAGGAGAAATTAAGACAATTCAATAGATGTGTAATGTTTAAAATAATTGAATATTAAACGCCCTATAACATTTAGTCATAGAGCCGAAATCACCTTCACAAAAAAACTCGTTTGCTGAACATTTCATGGAATTTTGCACTCAACGATGTCTTTAAAATTGAATCTTCCAATATTATAAAGGATTTCCATTTGTATATTTACATTAGATGGGGCAGTTTATCTTTGAATCAGATGATATCCAAAAAGGCTGGGATAGAAGCTTTTAAAAAAAACTTAGCCCGGATGGTGTGTATGTATGGAAGTTTCAATGCTATCGGGAATATAATTATATTACTTACTGCTATGGAGAAAAAAACAGGAAGCTAATATTGATAAGTTAAAAAAGCAGCTACTCTCCTATTCATATTTATATTTGATTGAAAGGAAAAGAGGAAGAGCAAGAATAAGACTTAGAATTTGACACCCAAAACAGCTGTTTTTTTAAACTTTTTTACATTACCATTAATATCAAATATTTCAATATAAATTACATAAATACCAATCAATGCTTTTTGCATATTCTCATCTATACCATTCCAACTAAAACCACCTTTACTTCCAAGTAACTCATTTTTTCGCAAAGTCTTTATGAGTCTTCCTTTAGCGTCATAAATAACAACATTGGCAGTATATCCGGGTGTTGAAAATTGATAATTAATATTCAAAATATCATTGTAACCGTCATTATCAGGTGAAAATATTTCAGGAGTAATAGTAATCGGATCTTCAAGATAAAGAAAACTGCTGTATTGAGAATTTTTATAGGCAGGTGTAGCAAATCCAACAGATTGGGCCGCTGAATGCCAGTTTTGCGGATCCTGTGAAAGTTTATCAGGATTGATTCTTTCCAGAGAGACACCTTCAACAGATACTAAAAGAGGATATTGCATTCCTTCATTGTAATCAAAACGATCAATAATTGTTGAATCGGGACGGGCAATTACCACAATACCCATATCATTATTGAATGATGGCATCGTAGCCATTTTAATAAAATTTAAAGGAGCTTCGGTATAAAACTCATGCTTCACTTTATCCGGATCTTTGGTCAGTACAAGGTATTCACCCGTAAATAAAACTTTATAATCATAAGCAATCTGATACATCGACTTTATTTTATTGGCAGTTAAATCATAGGTTGCAATCATCAGCTTCGTAAGGTCAATATTTTTTTGTGAACGATTGTAAATCTCTACAAAATCTTCCCCATCTTCTTTTGGATTAAAAAGCACTTCATTGATAATAATATCATTAGATTGAGCTTCTATAGGAAATGCAAAAGGAAAACTTATAGAAATCATAATATTTCCACTCAAATCACTTATGTTTTTGATGTTTAAATGACTGATTCCACTCACAGGAAAATTCTGTGCGAACTGCAGATGCAGTAATGCATTATTTGTTAGGTCCTTAATTGCTGATATTGGATTTCCCAAACCATTATCAGCTACATAATTTGTAACATCCTGTGAAGTAATCATATCTGTTTCTTCAGAAAACAAGATATCAAGTGTATTTAAGCTTTTTGCCATTACTGAATTAACAAGAGGTTTTGTAGTGTCGGCAATAATATTACCAACATATACATCATCAAAATAATACAAAGTGGCCCGGGAAGCAGTTGCATACTGGCAATAAAAACCAAAATAAGCGGTAGTTGTAAAACTGTTGTCAATAAAAGAATTTCCTTCTGAAGTGTAAGTGAATCCTCCGGTTTTATCTGAATAAATATTCCAGTTCCCATTAAGTTTACGTGTAATTTTCAACCTTAGTTTTAGCTCAGCAATTGTGGCGCCAAAACTTGTAGAACCTGTAAATAGCAATGTTGAAACACTTCCTTGTTTTCTGAAAAATTTAATTGAATCCTGATTACTTTGACCGATTTCAATATAATATGCATCCACAGTATTCAAGAGGTTAGAATCGCTGGCAGCAAGATATATTCTGACGAAGTTAGTTGAAGAAGGTGCAAATTTAAGATCAATCAAAAAACTCCATTCAGTACTGTCCATCATCATATTGACTGTACTGAGGTAAATTTTACTGCTGGCCTGAGGTCCATTACTATGAAGCTGTGCATTTTCAATATTAAAAGCAGAGATATCACCAACCCATACCGGATTATTTGTAAAATCACCATCATTAAAATTTTCAGTAATCTGGGACTGAACAATAAGGGGAAGTAGAAAGAAAAGAACAATTAGTTTTTTCATGAGAATATTTTTATTATTAATATTCAAACTGTTAGGATTTCAAGCAAAATATAACTCAAACACCGACTAGCAAACCTACACATTTTTTTTCAATAAACACCGTTGTATTAAAAAAATATTTTGTAGGTTTGAAGCCGTTTTAAAATTACTAAAAAATGAAAATTGCAATTGTCGGCGTTACCGGATTAGTAGGTAATATTATGCTTAAAGTATTGGAAGAAAGAGAATTTGACAAAATTGAATTAATTCCTGTAGCATCATTAGCTTCAGCAGGTAAAAAAATAAAATTCTTTAACAAGGAATATACAGTCATTTCTGTTGAGGATGCAATCAGTCAGAAACCTGATATTGCCATTTTCTCTGCCGGTTCAGATGCTTCTTTACAATTTGCACCAATATTTGCTGAAAATGGGTGCTATGTTATAGATAATTCTTCTGCATGGAGAATGTATAATGAAGTTCCGCTTGTAGTTCCTGAAATAAATGCAAATACGATTTCGCAAACTACTAAAATAATTGCAAATCCCAATTGTTCGACGATACAAATGGTGATGGCTTTAGCTCCGCTTCACAAAGCCTATAAAATAAAAAGACTGGTTATTTCAACCTATCAATCTGTAACCGGTACAGGCGTAAAAGCCGTAAAACAGCTTGAAAACGAAATCAAAGGTATCGTCACAGAAATGGCTTATCCTCATATAATTCACAGAAACTTATTTCCACATGGAGGTAGTTTTTTAAATGATGGTTCCACTTCAGAAGAACAAAAATTAAAATATGAAACCCGTAAAATACTGGCAGACGACAGTTTAAGAATTACTTCTACTGTAGTAAGAGTTCCGGTCACTGGCGGACATTCAATGGCAGTTAATATTGAATTTGAAAATGATTTTAATATTGAGGATGCAAGGAAATTATTGACTGAAATGCCGGGTGTAGTTTTATTGGATGATGTTGAAAAAAATATTTACCCTATGCCACTGCTTTCCGAAGGTAAAGATGAAGTATTTGTTGGAAGAATCCGCCGCGACGAATCGAACCCTAACACATTAAATATATGGGTTGTAGCGGACAACCTTCGCAAAGGTGCTGCTACCAATGCCGTACAGATAGCTCAGTATCTTATTGAAAAGGGTCTGGTGAAGTAAAAATCATCAATAAGAATGTTTTTAATTCACTTTTCCCTGATAAAAAAACGAATTCTCTAAATTGAAATTATAAACCCGGCAATTAAACCTAAAGTGTTTTATTATTTTCTATTTGCGGATTTGATTGTTTGCGGGGTGCAAATGCGAAATCAACGCTTGTTATATAATATATGATGGCGACAAGTGTCAAAATAAAGAAAACCCAAAAAATCCAGGAATGATGAATCCGTCGCCAGGATCCTTTATTGAGATGATGTCCTGTAAAGTGATCCTGCCAGTCTTGCCTGGGTTGCTCTTTTCCATTAATATTTAGGGTTTCCATACTTATATGTATTAGTATATAATAAATCTATGAAATGTTGTTTTGACAACTAATTTATAATCGATTCTTAAATATCAATTACAAGCTACAAAGTTGCAATGCTTTTGGATACTTTACGTTGCATAATTCTGAAAAAGAATTATAGAATTCACATATTGTAATTATACTGATTTACAGTTTTCGAATTTATATTTCTGTTTTTTTATTTGCCTTTGATTTTATAATGAAGTTGAACCAGCCCTTTTTCGAATTGCCTGCAAGAAACCAGATGTAGGATTTGCTCAGGATTTTTATCATTAAAAAGTCTGATTCCTTCCCCAAGGAGAATTGGAATTATAGAAACGATAATTTCATCCATCAATTTATTTTTAAGAAGTTCTGCAACAATTTCAGCACCACCATCACAGTAAATATTTCTCCCAGCTTTGGTTTTCAATTCTGATATCAAGTTTATAAAATCTCCTGAAAAAAATCTAATGTTCCCTACTGCAGGACGTATAGTCCGGCTAATAATATAAACTTCTTTGTCTGCATGCGGATAATCAAAGCCCATTGAAATAACTTTATCGTACGATTTTCTTCCGATAATAACAGTATCTATCGATTTTACAAACTCAGAATATCCATAGTCTTCACCTTTTTGTTCTACGATAGATAAAAAGCTTATATCATTATCGGGTTTGGCAATAAAGCCATCTAAACTCATCGAAATATATAAAATCAGTTTTCTTTTCATTTTCAGATTCTTTTTATAAAATTGATAATACCTTAATAGTTTTATAAACTATATAAACTTTTATACCCTAAATTTGTTCTTTAAAAAAGATTAAGCAAAAACAAACTTATGGACACAAATTCTTATTTGAGTAATATTGATTTACAACAAATAGAAGAACTTTATCGTATCTACAAAACAAAACCTGAAAGTATAGATTATGGCTGGCAGAAATTTTTTGAGGGTTTTGATTTCTCAAAGGCTGATTTCTCAGGGAATCAATCAGAAGAATATCCTTCAGAGTTTAAAGTAATTAACCTTATCAATGCTTACCGTGAGAGAGGTCATTATTTTACTAAAACCAATCCTGTGAGAATCCGCAGAAAATACAGCCCTACATTAGATATAGAAAACTTCGAACTAAAACCTGAAGACCTCGAAAAAGAATTTAAGGCCGGCAATAAAATTGGTATCGGCACAGCAAAATTAAAGGATATAATAGAACATCTGCAAACTACTTATTGCCATTCTCTTGGTGTGGAATACCGCTACATACGTACTCCGGAAATAGTTGACTGGTTAAGGTCACGAATGGAAAGCAGTAAAAACCAGCCTGTCTACAACAAAGATGAGAAAATAAACATCCTCCGAAAACTAAGTGAAGCCGTACTTTTTGAAAAATTCATTCATAAGAAATTCCCAGGACAAAAGCGTTTTTCGCTTGAAGGAGCAGAAGCTTCTATTCCAGCTTTGGATGCTTTAATAGAAAAAGGATCCCAATTGGGTGTAAAAGAATTTGTAATTGGAATGCCTCATCGGGGTCGGCTGAATGTATTGGCTAATATTCTACACAAACCATATAAAGTTATTTTCAGTGAATTTGAAGGTAAAGAATATGATGATGAAAGCATTATGGGAGATGTAAAATACCATTTGGGATATACTTCTCATTCATGTTCTAAAGACGGAAATGCAATTAAATTAACACTGACACCTAACCCATCACATCTTGAAGCTGTTAATCCGGTGGTTGAAGGCATTGTAAGAGCTCGTATCGATCTGAATTACAATGGAGATAACAATCAGATAGTACCAATACTTATTCATGGCGATGCATCGGTTGCCGGGCAGGGTATTGTATATGAAGTTTTGCAGATGTCTGAACTTCCCGGCTATAAAACCGGTGGAACTATACATCTTGTAGTGAATAATCAGATAGGATTCACCACTAATTATCTTGATGCACGTTCAAGTACATATTGTACAGACATTGCCAAAATAGTTCAATCTCCGATTTTCCATGTAAACGGAGATGATGTTGAAGAAGTTGTTTTTGCGATGGAATTTGCGATGGAATTCCGTCAAAAATTCCACAAGGATGTGTTTATTGATTTATTATGTTACAGAAAATATGGTCATAATGAAGGTGATGAGCCACGATTTACACAACCAATTCTATATAAAATTATTGAAAAACATCTCAACCCCAGAGATATTTATATCGAAGAGTTGAAAAATAAAAATATTATACAACAGGCAGATGCCAAAGAAATTGAAAAAGAATTTAATGATTTACTTGAAAAAGAACTAAGTCAGTCAAAAGATATTGAAAAAGCTCATATCAATTCTTTTCTTGAGGATGAATGGGCTGCAATTATTAAAGCAGAAGACAAGGATTTTGAATCGTCGCCGTCTACTGCAGTTAACAAAGAAAAATTCCTAAATATTGCTTCTAAAATATGTGATTTACCTGAAGAAATTCCTTTCTTTAACAAACTGCAAAAATTGTACGATGACCGCAAACAAATGCTCGAAGGAAATGGCAGCCTAGATTGGGCAATGGGAGAATTAATGGCTTATGCAACATTACTGGAAGAAGGATTTCTGGTTCGTTTCAGCGGACAGGATGTTGGGAGGGGAACATTCTCTCACCGTCATGCAGTTTTAACAATTGATGATTCTGATGAAAAATATATTCCGCTGAATCATATCAGCAATCATCAGGCAAAATTTGAAATTTACAATTCATTGCTTTCTGAATATGGAGTACTGGGCTTTGAATATGGTTATGCTCTGGCATCTCCAAATACGCTTACCATCTGGGAAGCTCAGTTTGGTGATTTTTTTAATGGTGCTCAGATAATTATAGATCAGTTTATAAGTAGTGCAGAAGGCAAATGGAAGGTAATGAATGATTTGATCATGTTGCTTCCTCATGGTTATGAAGGCCAGGGGCCTGAACATTCAAGTGCCCGTATAGAAAGATTTTTATCTCTTTGTGCTGATAATAATATACAAATAGCCAATTGTTCGACACCTGCCAATTTTTTTCATTTATTAAGACGTCAACTCCACAGGAATTTCCGAAAACCATTGATAGTTTTCACACCAAAAAGTCTTTTACGCCATCCAATTTGTGTTTCTCCCATTTCTGATTTTGTAAAAGATGGTTTTAAAGAACTCATAGATGATACAAATGCAGATGTTACAAAAATAGAAAGGGTAGTATTTTGCAGTGGGAAAATTTATTATGACTTGCTGGATGAAAAAACCAAAAACAATAAGGAAAATATTGCCATTGTAAGAGTTGAACAATTATATCCGGTCGCACATACTCAATGGAAAGCGATTCAAAAGAAATATATAAATGCTCAACATTGGCTTTGGGTACAGGAAGAACCTGAAAATATGGGAGCGTGGTCTTTTGTTCATCAGCACATCGACTATATTCCTCTTATATTATTTGCTGCAAGGAGTGCAAGCGGAAGCCCGGCAACAGGATCAAGCAAGGTACATAAATCAGGACAGCTGAAAATTATCGAAAAGTCACTGGGAAAATGTATCTGTGAATGGGCCATGAAAGGTTGCGATATGCATTGTGTAGAAAAAGAATAGTTTCATAAAATATTATAATATATTGATATCATGATTATAGAAGTCAAAGTTCCTGATCAGGGCGAATCCATCACTCAGGTTGTATTGTCAGCTTGGCTAATAGAAGATGGTCAAATGGTTGATAAAGATGAAGAAATTGCTGAAGTTGATTCAGACAAAGCAATTTTAACATTGTATGCTACCGAAAGCGGGAAAATTCAATTTATTGCAAATGAAGGCGATACACTGAATGTAGGTGATATTGTTTGTAATATAGATACTTCTGCCATTGCAATAAAACCTGCAGAGAAGCCGGTTGAAAAACCGTTAAAATCAGAGATTACAGATAATCAAACTTCTGTAGAGACAAAAATGCCGGAAATAAAAAAAGAACTAACTGCATCTCCAAAAGCAGCAGAAGTTACAAGAACAGCATTTTCCAGAGAAATCAAACACCAAAAGATGACAATGCTTCGCACTAAGCTTTCCGAAAGACTGGTGGCGGTGAAGAACCAAACAGCAATGCTTACTACATTCAACGAAATCAATATGAGCGCATTGCTTCTAATTAAAAAGCAATACAATGATGCTTTTAAAGAAAAATATGGTGTTGGAATTGGCTTGATGTCCTTTTTTACAAAAGCGGTTACTGAAGCTTTGAATTTATATCCAAACGTAAATTCAATGATAGATGGAGATGAAATTATCACGCCCGAATATGCGGATATAAGCATCGCAGTGAGCGGACCCAAAGGCCTTATAGTTCCGGTAATACGCAATGCCGAAAGCCTGAGTCTTGCTGAAATTGAAATCAACATTAAAGCACTGGCTGCAAAAGCCCGCGAAAATAAGATAACGTTGGAAGAAATGAACGGAGGTACATTTACAATTACCAATGGCGGTGTATTTGGTTCTATGCTCTCAACCCCTATTATCAATCCACCGCAAAGTGCCATATTGGGAATGCATAATATTATAGAACGCCCGGTTGCAATCAATGGAGAAGTTAAAATACAATCCATGATGTATATAGCGCTATCTTATGATCATAGAATAATCGATGGTAAAGAATCCGTTGGTTTCCTTGTGAAAGTAAAAGAAATGATAGAAAATCCCGTAAAAATGCTTTTTAATGGCAATGATCCGGTGAAAGAACTGCTAGGAATATAATTTCTATTACAAAATATAAAATTGTAAGTATTCCATTTCAATATTACAATAATTCACAGTAAGCAAACTGTTTATTAATGCTTTGTTTATTAATAATTAAACAGCTCAAAATCAGCACACTATTCTATCGTAATTTCATCTACAAATAACCATGCCTTAGCTCCGGCTCCCGGATGTTTTGGAGGACAAAAACCTATATTATTTGCTTTAACAGCAACATATCTTATTTTTTTGCCTGCCATAACTGTGGTCGAATAATCGATTAGAGTTTTCCATATAGAACTGCTTTCTTCAAATAAATTAATTTCACTGCTTATTTTTGAAATAGTTGTGAAATCTTTACCATCTGCTGATACTGAAAATTCAACCTGAGAAGGTAAAAATATCCAGGACTTTATATCCTGAAGGAAATTAACTTTGATTTTTTTTATTTCTTTTAATGCTCCAAGATCAATTATAGCATTCATATCATTCCCTTCATAACCTTGCCAAAAACCGTCTCTAAGATCATTGCTTCCTAAAAAACCATCAACAATTGTCTGTTCTCCTCCGGCTGCATATTTTGCACTGTATTTTGATTGTATATTCACATTACTGGCAGTTGATAAGGATGGATGAATATTAATTTTCAATATTTCATCAGAATATGTATCAAATTTTTGGCCGATAACCGATACAACAACTGGTTTATTAAACGAAAGTGGATGAATGTATTTTGAAGATTTATCCGTAGGTTTTTTTCCATCAATTGAATAAAAAATAGAAGCTGAAGAATCATTGCAATTTAAGGTTAAAACTGACTTCTTCAAAGTTTTATCAATACCTCCAATTGAATAAATTTTAGGAGCTCCCTTAATATCCAAAATCGGACTTCCAATTCCTTTTATTTCACAATTATTATACTTCAGTTCTTCAAATATAATAATTTCATTTTCACCTTTTTTCAGCCATGGAGCAGGGACATACATCGTTTGAGTAGGACCGATATTCCAGTAGCGGCCCAAATTATGCCCGTTAATCCATACGCAACCTTTTCCCCATTTCGAAAAATCGAGATAAGTATCTGCAGTTTCATTCAATATAAAACTTCCTTTTCTTATTACAGGATTTTGATATTGAGAAGCTTTACTAAATTTAAAATTAGAAATATCATTAAAAGGGAAACCATAAATTTCCCAGTTTTTAAGTTCAGAACCATTGAATATTACTTTTTCTGTAATCCCTTTTCTATTGTCATTAAGATAAGGACCATAATTTATTCTTCCCATATTTTCAATAAGGATATCTAATGTTGCTTTTCCTGCTGCCACATTTATAAAAACTGAATCCTGATTAAAACGACGATCAAGAATAGCCACTCTTTTACCGTTGATAAAAACCAAAGCATAATCTCTGACATTTTTAATATTCAGCATACCCTTGAGTGGTCCTTTTATTGTTGTTCTATATATAACAAAACCATAACCCTGGTTTATGTCTTCAAAAGATAAAGGGTTTTCTGAAAGTATTGGTTTAGGAAGATTATCAAATAATGGCGTAGCCTGATCGAGTTTTATTAAAGGAGTTATGCAAGTTTTTTTAGGTTGTGGAATTTCGGGAAGCTTAGCCAATGTTTCAGCAGATAAATATTTTTTAATCACATTCCTCATTGCTATTAACTTAGGAGTTGAATTACCAGCTTCATTTATTGGTGCATCATAATCATAGCTTGAAGTTTGTGGCCGGTAAGGTGGCATATTTGCACCATTCCAGAAAGCCCTGCTTGTTCCGCCATGAACCATATATATATTTATTGAAAGACCAGCAGCCAAGACAGTATCATAAGTATCGATAAAACTTTTAAATGGAACTATATGATGGTCTTCGCCCCATGAATCAAACTAGGCCGGATACCATTCTGCGATAAAATAAGGGCCATGATTATTATTATATTTGTCAACCAGACTTTTAACCGCTGTTACATCATCTAATCCATTTACTGCTGGTAATAAACCCGGTAAATAACCATCTTTCATTTGAGACATTCCATCGCAGGTATAAAAATCAACATTAAAACCGGCATCTCTCAGATAATTCTTATTAATTGTTAGATATTCTTTATCTTTATCATAAGAACCATATTCATTTTCAACCTGTACCATGATAATCGGACCACCATTTGAAATCTGCAAAGGAGTTAGTTCTTTTGCAAATGCATTGATATAATTTTTACTCATCTCCAGAAACTTAGGATCCCGGCTTCTTACTTTCAAATCTTTTTCTTTAATCAGCCACCAGGGATATCCACCAAATTCCCATTCAGCACAGGCATAAGGGCTTGGACGAATAATTACCCATAAACCTTCTTGCTGTGCGGCTTTTACAAATTCAGCAACATCCGCGTTCCCACTAAAATTATATTTCCCCTTTTCTGTTTCATGATAATTCCAGAATACATAAGTACATATTGTATTCAATCCCATTGCTTTTGCCATTTTCAGGCGATCGTGCCAATACTCACGGGGAATACGGGCAAAATGCATTTCACCACTTATAATCTGAAATGGTTTACCATCGAGAAGGAAACTGCCTTCACCTATTTTAAAACTATGCTGAGGAAGCTGAGCTTGTGCAAATTGCGCAAACAACAACAATACAATAAATTGTAAATATTTTTTCATAAAAAATTGGATTGAATTTAATGCACCAAATTTACTAAAAAACCAATGGATAGCAAGAAAAAACTAAATGCATTTAGACAAAATATAATTATTATTTTTGAAAGTATTCCCGAATCATAAAATTAGTAGATTTGCATTAGAAAACCGGAACAATTGAAATGAGAAAACTACTTATTTTTACATTCATAATTTCATTATTCATAATTTTGTCCTGTAAACAAAAAGAAGCCTCAATTAGCAAAGATCAATTAAATCATAAGTCATTAAAAAAAAGCTTATTAGATTCACTTATACAGTATTCCAATTTAACAGAAGCCTTATTGATAGACGATAGCCTCAGTTTTTCTATTATCATTACAAAGGCAAATGATAAGAAAATAGCAGCAATTGCTATTGCTTTTCAATCGCTGTATCTTTATGAAATGGAGAAAAATACATGGATACAAATTGATAGTATTCCGCTTGAATCTTATGCAAAAAGAATAACTGTGGAAGATATTAATAATGATAAATTTGAAGATATTATAATAAGTCTTCATCCTGATCTATGGGGGAATATTTATTCTAATGTGTTTTTAGCTATTAAAACAGGAAAGTATAAATACAGAAAAGATATTGATCTTTGTAATTTACAGTACGATAAAAACCTGAATTTGATTAAAAGTTTCGAAGGTGGTGGTTGTTATGCTTATCGTTGTAAAGAATATTATCATTGGCAGCGTGATTCTTTAAAACTATTAAGAGGCGTAGAAATTAATCCTGATCAAACAGATAATGATATCGTTAGGTTTTACACTTTAATGAATCATGAAAAACATATCTATAAAGTTATAAAAGATAATGGATGTGTTTATGATACAGCTTTATGGACTGGATATTATTAGATTCTAAAATACTATATTTATAAAAAACAGATGACTATGAAAATTTATTATTTAGTAATTCTGATTTTATCTGTTAATTCTATTGTTCATGCTCAAAAAACAGATACAACTTATTATCTGGAATTTAATGCAGAAGGTTTGAAAATGAGTGAAGAAGGATATATTTTGAACGGTCATAAATTAAAAAAAGAGTTTCTATTAATGGGTAAGTTTCCCGCAAAATACTTAGTTGAAATTTTAAATAATGATGAATCAGTTATTCAAAAAAAAGAAAACGATAAATGGCAAACGATAGATACTATTGAACAAATGTTTATTGAAGTGGATGATAGCAATAGAATTTCAATTCCAAATTTCAGGATAGAAGATTTTAATAAAGATGGAAATCAGGATATTATTTGCCAGACAGGAACAAATGTAAATGGTAATGATTGGGTGCAGATATATTTAAATGATCCAAAAACAAAGTCATTAATTAAATTGCATAATTCAGCTGAAGATGAATCTGATACCTGGGATGCACCAGAATATAATAAAAAAGATAGTACAATTCATTGTACCCATGTGTCGGGAAATTTTGGATACTCGTTTGAAAGTACGTACAAACTTATTCGTTATCAAGCAATACCGATTAAAAAGTTTGAAAGAGATAATACCAAAATGACTTCTAGTGGAAAGGGAAGTATTAAAAGATATTTTATTGGCAATCAAGGGAAATGGAAATTACTGGAATAAACCACTTCCATTGTTTACTAACGGATTTTTTGCACTGAAAAGGTTTCAACAACTAAAGTTAGGTTAAGAAATACAAAATTCCGGAATGTATTGCCATTCAATAGTTTGAGGTTTAATTACAGAAATAGCTGTTTTTTAAAAATTTGAATTAGAAAATAATAAAATGGGAAATTTAAAAAAAATAATATTTGGATTATATCTGGTCTTTATTGTAAACAACTCCTTCAGTCAGGTAGATTCACTTAATAGAATAAATAAGTATGGTATTGGGCAATTTAAAATTGATTCATCATTAAAAAAGATTGATTTCTCTAAATTTAATAAAGTTATTGACTCATCTATGTATTTTTCTGAAGATGAAAACGATATTGGAAATGGTAAATATATTTATTTAAGCAAAAAAGAATATATTGTTATTTGGAGCCAAAACGATTGGATTACTGAAATTTGGACTAATTCAAGTATATATTCTACTGATGATGGTATTAAAGTTGGTATTTCATTCGAACTATTATTCAATATTCTAAAAAACAAATACCAAATAGAAGATGATTTTGGAGAACTTATGTTATTTGATAAAAGGAATCATATAAGGATTTGGATAAGTAATTCAAAATCTAACACATTTAATGACAAAGAAATGAATGATCTATATCACAATATATTATCAATAAATAAAATCAAATTATCGAAAATGAAAGTTAAAAAAATTGACTTAATTAATTTAACAGACTAGTCATTTCATCTAAATATAACCAAAAAATAATTTCCTAAATCAATTTAGCTCATATTTCTATTATTTTATTACTTTTGAAACTTCGTTTTTTTACACATAATATTACACCTTAACACCATGACATTACTCGGTTACGATATCGGAAGTTCCTCAATTAAAGCCTCTTTAATTGATGCTTCATCAGGAAAGTGTATTGCTAAAGCACAATATCCTGAAAATGAGATGAAGATAAATGCTCCACAGCCGGGTTGGGCTGAACAGCATCCTGAATTATGGTGGGAATATATTGGTATTGTTACAAAAATGATACTCAATCATTCTGGTGTAGATGCAAATAACATTAAAGCAATAGGTATTTCTTACCAGATGCATGGGCTGGTTTTAGTGGATAGAGAGCAGAAAGTATTGCGTCCTTCCATCATCTGGTGCGATAGCCGTGCTGTTCCTTATGGTGAAAAAGCCTTTAAAGAAATTGGAGAAGAAAAATGTCTGGAAAACCTATTGAATTCTCCCGGTAATTTTACAGCTTCCAAACTGAAATGGGTAAAAGAAAATGAACCTGATATTTATAAGAAGATTTATAAAATGCTGCTCCCCGGTGATTACATAGCAATGAAACTTACAGGAGAATTTAAAACAACTTCTGCAGGTTTATCGGAAGCCATCCTATGGAATTTTAAAGAAGAAGGAAGGGCAAATGTATTGCTGGATTATTATGGTATTGATAAAGCAAAAACTGCTGAAATAACACCGATAATGGGTATTCAGGGAAAAGTAAATAAAACAGCTTCTGAATTACTGGGAATTCCTGAAGGGATTCCTGTCGCCTACCGCTCTGGTGATCAACCAAATAATGCATTATCACTTAATGTTTTGCAACCCGGAGAAGTTGCCGCTACAGCCGGAACATCTGGAGTAGTTTATGGTGTAAGCGACAAGATTCTTTTTGATCCTGCTTCCAGGATAAATACATTCATTCATGTAAATCATACAGCAGAGAATCCACGATATGGAGTAATGCTGTGTATTAATGGATGCGGAATTTTATATTCCTGGATCAGAAAAATGTTTGGAAGTAATTATTCTTACAATGAACTCAATCTTAAGGCAGAAAAAGCGAATGTAGGTTCTGATGGGCTGATATTTATTCCATTTGGAAATGGCTCCGAACGTATGCTGGAGAATAAGATTGTAAATGCAGGTATGATGAATCTGAATTTCAATATACATGGAGAAAATGAAGTAATACGTTCAGCAATTGAAGGAATTGCCTTTTCATTTGCTTATGGAATGAGGATATTAAATACTACCAGTGTTGAAACCAAGGTGATAAAAGCCGGCAATGCCAATTTGTTTTTATGTCCGGTTTTCAGACAAACGTTGGCTGATGCCACTGATTCGGTAATTGAATTGTATGATACTGATGGAGCTTGCGGTGCAGCTATTGGAGCCGGAATAGGCTCCGGAATATATCATTCAGCTGAAGTAGCTTTCAAAAACTTAAATATTATTGATATTACAAAACCTGATGTTACTACAAATGAGAAGACAAAACTTGCACATGAAAATTGGATTGCAGTTTTAGAAAAACAATTAAAAAATTTATAAAAGACTCAATCCTAAAAGTTTTTGAAACTGTTTGGATTGATCATATATAATTGAAATGAACGTTTTTAGAAAAAAATTATTATAGCATCAACCTTCCAGGTATTGAAAATCATGAAGGTTTGAAAATAGATTAACGAAAACAAAAAATGCAGGAAACTGAGAAAATTGATTATGGTCAATATTATCATATTTACAACAGAGGGATAAATAGTTGTGATTTGTTTAAGGATGCTGAGAATTATGAGTATTTTCTTAAATTATATGATAAATACATTATACCTGTTGCAGATACATATGCATGGGTATTGATGCCTAATCATTTTCATTTTTTGTTAAGAGTTAAAGACGAATTTGAAATATTTGACAGTAATAATACCAGCCCTTCAAGAGCTAGTGAAAACAAAAACCTTCCAGGTTTTAAAAACCTGGAAGGTTTAAAGCCTATCCATCAGCATTTATCCAATTTATTTAATGCTTATACCAAAGCATTTAATAAGCGGCACAATCGTCATGGCAGTTTATTTGAAAAAAACTTTAAAAGGAAATTAATCAAAAATGAAATTTATTTAAAACAGCTATTATTATATATTCATAACAATCCCGTTCATCATGGGTTTTGCGAACATCCAATGGAATATAACTGGAGTAGTTATTTAAGCTGTATCTCATTAAAACCAACCAAATTAAAACGGAATAATATTATAGGATGGTTCGATGATTTGGAAAATTTCAAATCAGTTCATAATCAAAAAATAGAAATAATTGAAATAGAGAAATTTTTAGAAATATAATTCTCAAACCTTCCAGGTTTTTGAAACCTGGAAGGTTTAATTAAGTTAAAATATATAATTAAAAGTCACAATATCTTTAAATTACAAAAAATATGGAATACATAACAGGAGAAAAAGAATTCTTTTCAGGCATCGGCAAAATTAAATTTGAAGGAAGAACCTCAAATAACCCTTTAGCTTATAAATGGTATAATGAAGCACAAATAGTTGGTGGAAAAACGATGAAAGAACAACTACGGTTTGCTATTGCCTATTGGCACAGCTTCTGCGGAAATGGCGCAGATCCATTTGGACCCGGTACGAAAATATATCCATGGGCAAGTATCAAAGACCCAATTGAGAAGGCAAAAGCAAAGATGGATTTCGCTTTTGAGTTCATCAGTAAATTAGGTGTTCCTTATTACTGTTTTCATGATTTCGATTTGGTAGATGAAGCTGATAACATAACAGAATCAGAAAAACGGCTGATAACAATGGTTGAATATGCTAAACAAAAGCAATCTGCTTCAGGAATAAAACTGCTATGGGGAACTGCCAATGTATTTTCCAACCCTCGTTATATGAACGGTGCATCTACCAATCCTGACTTTAATGCACTGGCTTTTGCCGGAACTCAGGTGAAAAATGCTATAGATGCTACCATTGCTTTAGGAGGCGAAAATTATGTATTCTGGGGTGGCAGAGAAGGTTATATGTCGCTACTCAATACCGATATGAAACGGGAGAAGGAACATCTGGGCCGTTTCCTGACAATGGCACGCGACTATGGACGTAAACAAGGTTTCAAAGGAAGTTTTTTAATTGAACCTAAACCCATGGAACCTACAAAACATCAATATGATTTTGATACAGAAACCGTTATTGGATTTTTACGTCATTATGGTTTAGACAAAGATTTTAAACTTAATATTGAAGTAAATCATGCAACTTTGGCAGGACATACCTTCCAGCACGAACTGCAATGTGCAGCAGATGCAGGTTTGCTTGGAAGTATTGATGCAAATCGTGGTGATTATCAAAATGGTTGGGATACCGATCAGTTTGTATTAAATATTTACGAAACTGTTGAAGCTATGCTTGTTATTCTTGGTTCCGGTGGATTTACAACAGGAGGTACTAATTTTGATGCTAAAATCAGAAGAAATTCAACAGATCCACAGGATCTTTTCATTGCTCATATTTCAGCCATGGATGTATTTGCCCGTTCTCTTGTAATTGCTGATGAAATTCTCAATAAATCCGATCTTTCAAAATGGAAAAAACTACGTTACGCTTCTTTTGATTCAGGTAAAGGATTAGCATTTGAAGAAGGCAAGTTGAAACTTGAAGATCTAAGGGCTTTTGCTTTAGAAAATGGAGAACCTGAAATGAGAAGTGGTAAACAGGAATTATTTGAACAGTTAATAAATCAATATATTTAAGTTATGGAAGATCAGAAAACAAATATGACTTACGTTTGGGGTATAACTCTGGTAGCTACATTGGGAGGTTTACTTTTCGGTTACGATACAGCCGTGATATCAGGAACGGTTCAATCTCTAAAAATCAATTTCATAGACCCAAGAAATCTAAGTGAAATGGCTGCGAATTCATTATTGGGTTTTACAGTTTCAAGTGCTTTAATAGGTTGTATTTTAGGTGGTTTAATAAGTGGATGGATGGCTCTTAAACTTGGAAGACGTAAAAGTATGATCGTTGCCGCAGTTTTACTTATCATTTCAGCTATTGGTTCAGGTTTTCCTGAATTACTAATTACTACGGTTGGAGGAAATGTAGCCAAATTTCTAACGTCTTTTATAATTTATCGTATTATCGGAGGCGTTGGGGTTGGATTGGCATCTATGCTTTCACCTTTGTATATTGCTGAAATAGCACCTGCTGCAAAACGAGGAAATTTGGTTTCATGGAATCAGTTTGCCATCATCTTTGGCATGCTGGTCGTTTATTTTGTCAACTGGAGTATTGCAAGACAAGGTAATGAAAATTGGTTACATTCTTTTGGTTGGCGCTGGATGTTTTTTTCTGAAACCATTCCAGGATTGTTGTTTCTTTTTCTATTGTTTTTTGTTCCCGAAAGTCCTCGCTGGCAAGTAATGCAAAATAAGGAAGATAAAGCTATTGCAACGCTGATCAAAATTAATGGAAAAAAAATCGGAGAACAGGTTTTAGCCGAAATAAAAGAAACTGTAACAGGAGTTGGAACATCAAAATTATTTTCTTATGGCTATTTCATTGTAATTGTTGGCGTTTTATTATCTATATTTCAGCAGTTTGTGGGTATAAACGTTGTTTTGTATTATGCACCCGAAATTTTTAAAAATATGGGTAGTAATACTGATGCTTCATTGCTTCAAACAATTATTGTCGGGGTAATCAATCTTACGTTTACCATTATCGCTATCTATACTGTTGATCGTTACGGGAGAAAACCATTGCAGATTATTGGCGCATTAGGTATGGCTATTAGTATGCTTGCATTGGGATTTACTTTCTATTTTCAAAATATAGGAATTGCTGCTTTGGTTTTTATGCTTATTTATGTTGCTTCTTTTGCAATGAGCTGGGGGCCTGTAACATGGGTGCTGCTTTCAGAAATGTTTCCGAATCGTATCCGTGGACGTGTGATGGCTGTAGCAGTTGCAGCACAATGGGTATCCAATTACCTTGTTTCCTGGTCTTTCCCTATGATGGATAAAAGTTCTTCTCTCAATAGTGTTTTTCATCACGGTTTTGCTTACTGGATTTACGGAATAATGGGCTTGCTTGCTGCTTTGTTTGTATGGAAATTAGTTCCGGAAACCAAAGGCAAAACGCTTGAACAAATGGAAAAACTATGGAAAAAATAATTTTCTGAAAAATCGGAATAACAGCAATGGTGTAGTTTATAATTATTTAACAAACAAATAATTACAAACTACATCATTTGTAATTAATACAATTGCAATCAACTAAAAAATCTATTAATCTTCTGAAAAAATTCTGATTATATGTAAGTTTTCTTTTTACATTTGCTGATTATAAAATTGAAAATGGTTAAGAAAAAAGGGACATTATCAGGCAATTATGCCAATGAGTTTACAATCATTGGCATTGCTTGTCATATCCCTGAATACAGGGTAGTTCATTTTCTGAATAAAATTTCAAATTTTAGTTTTATACGCTACAATGATTTGATGGTATATAAAAAAAACAATGAGGATCCTCAGGGATTTGCATTTTATTATTTTGACGATATTGAAAATTGTGCTACTTATCATTTAATTTCAAACAGAGGATCTGATGGAATTATGATTAATGAATGGAAACAAATAGATTTTTTACTAATTGCCTCCATAAGTAATCAAAATATAAAATTCAAATCAATTGTTACAGAAATAAAAAAAGTCCCAAATGTATTGGCTGTTTCACAAATGCTACCTACTAAAAAAATCGAAATTGATAATTTATTGACCGACCTGGAACTCCATATCAATGAGATTAGAAAAAAAGAAAAAGAAAAGGATAAAGAAATCGCAAATAAATTAAAAACAAACAGACTTTCTCTTATTAGTAAAATTTAAAATATATGACCATTCAAGAAGCTCAGAAAATTGTAGACAACTGGATCAATACAACAGGTGTTCGCTACTTTAACGAATTGACAAATATGGCTATACTAACTGAAGAAGTTGGGGAAGTAGCCCGGATTATTGCCAGAAAATATGGTGAACAATCTTTTAAAACTTCGGATGAAGATAAAAATCTGGCAGATGAACTGGCGGATGTATTGTTTGTCCTGATTTGCATTGCCAACCAAACAGGTGTGGATTTAACCGATGCACTGCATAAAAACCTTGAAAAAAAAACCAAAAGAGATGCAAAACGTCACCTTGATAATAAAAAACTTATAGAAGAAAAATAAACATTTTTATTACAAACAACAAAAAGAACTCAATTTGTCAATAAATCCTCCTCCAAATAATGAAAAAACTTTTTTTATTTAGTTTATTTTTTTTCACAATTACTTTATTTTTATCTGCTCAATCAAGTTTTATTGCAGGTGATCTGAAGATTAGTATTGATAACAATGGGAATTATACTGAAATAACGAATCTAAAAACGAAGTTGAACTATTTATCGCGGGATACAACATCCCCTATCATTACATTAGTTTCTCAAGGCCGGAGATTTCTACCTTCGTCTTCCACTTTCAATCAAAAAACACATATACTATCAATCCATTATAAAGATGCCGGCATAGCTATTGATGTTAAAACTATTGAAAAGAAAACACATCTTTTCTTAGAAATAATAAAAGCTGAACCAAAAGACAGAATAGAAGCTATTGTCTGGGGCCCGGTTCCATTGCAGATTTCGAAAACTATTGGCGAGATAATCGGAGTTGTGAGAGATGATAAAATTGCCATTGGAATGCAGGTTTTAAATATTAAAACCGATGGTGGCGATTATACCAAAGAAGGAACTACTTTTAGCAGAGGCCAGGCTGCAATTCCACGAAAATGGGGAAGTAGTATTCAGGCTTATGCTATAAACAGAGAAGTTCAAAGATATGCAGATACCTGGGATGGAAACAATAAAAATACACCAATTCCTCCAATTAAAGGCGAAA
Organism: Bacteroidales bacterium; assembly: GCA_049315385.1. GTDB lineage: Bacteria > Bacteroidota > Bacteroidia > Bacteroidales > JACABE01 > JACABE01. The sequence continues at coordinate 3,401 of JBMOKG010000003.1, read as the reverse complement.
ATGTTTGTGGAAGTAAAATTGCAGTCTTCAGTTGTGATGAACCTAAAACACTGGACAGAATCGGTGAAATTGAAATAACTGAAGGTTTACCACATCCTATGATTAATGGAGTATGGACAAGAAAAGCTTTCCGTCGGGGTCACTCCTACCTTATTTCCGATTTTTCGGAAGCCAATATTGATATAATGCTTAAGTATACAAAACGAGCCGGATTAATTTCTTTGTATCATGAAGGTCCTTTCAAAACCTGGGGTCACTTTGAACTGGATTCAAACGTTTTTCCAAATGGTAAAAAAGGACTAAAAATTTGTGCTGACAAAGCTAAAGCGGCAGGTTTGCACCTTGGAGTGCATACGCTTACTAACTTTATCACTACCAATGATGCTTACATAAGCCCTTTTCCTGATTCGAGGCTGGCACTGACCGGTTTTGGTTTACTTACAGCATCTATCGATGAAAACACTAAAGAAATTCCTGTTTCTACTGCAGAATATTTTAACAATGAAAGCTATAACTTTCTTCACTCCATCAGGATCGGCAACGAAATTATTCGTTATAAATCAGTTACATCAACACCACCTTATAATCTAATAGATTGTCAGAGGGGAGCTTTTAATACAAAAGCCTCAGTACATAATTTAAATGACACAGTAGGAAAACTATACGATCATGCGTATAAGGTTTTCTTCCCAAATATAGACTTACAAAGGGAAATTGCCACAAATCTGGCAAAGCTTTTTAACGAAACAGGTATTGATCATTTGGATTTTGATGGTTATGAAGGATGTCTCGCTTCAGGACAAGGAGATTATGCTGTGAATTTATTCGCTTATGATTTTTATAAAAATTTAAATCACACAGTATTAAACGGAACCAGTATTTCTAAAACCTTTTACTGGCATATTAATACTTTTTGCAACTGGGGTGAGCCCTGGTATGGCGGTTTTAAAGAAAGTATGCAGGAATACAGAATCAATAATCAGTTATTGTTCGATCGCAATCTGATGCCTCACATGCTGGGTTGGTATCTTTTGACAAAGAATACAAGTAAAACTGAAATGGAATGGATGCTTGCCCGAGCAGCGGCTTATGATGCAGGATTTGCTATGTGTTCTAGCCAGAAAGCAATTGAGGAAAACCCTGATGGACTCCAGTTACTTGATTTGATTAATGAATGGGAAACGGCCAGATTAGGGATGGCATTTACATCTGAACAAAGAGAGCGATTAAAAAATCCAAAAACAGACTTTCATCTTGAAAAATTGAATGAAAACCATTGGAACCTATACCAATATAATAACTCAGAAATTTACGTTTATGAGAAAAAAGAGAAACAACCCGGTGAGCCCACGCATTCAATATGGAATTATGAACAAAAAAACAATAAACAGCCACTACAGTTTAAAATCTATATAAAAGGGAAAAACGGCAGCATTACCAACTCAAAAATTATGATTGACAATTATATAGAGATGGAAATTCCTATAGAAATAAAAGCCGGACAAACTATCATTTGCAATGGAACAAAGCTCTTAAAAATATACGACGAAAAAGGAAAACAGATTAATACTTTCAGTTTAAATTCCATCCCAGCAATCGACAAAGGCAATCATCAGATTATTTTCGATTCAAAGATAAATGATGACGATAACATTCAGGTTGAATTCAGTATCCAATCATTGGGAGATGCTGAAAAAATTTCCGCAATTTTGTCTGAGTTGAAAGAACATTAATATTGATATGATTGCATTTGTAAGAATCTTTAATTTATGTGAATAAAAGAGCCTGTATCTTTCGAAACAGGCTCTTTTTTTGTTAATGGTTATTGGGATATTAAGTTATTGGGTTATTAAGTTATTATAGTCCTATGCCTTAATTTTCCTATTTCCTAATTCCCATTTACCTCCAGTTCACTTTCACATTTTGAATTCCAATATTTGTTTTAACCCTTACAAGGTATACTCCAGTAGTTAAATCTAATTTTGCTGTCAACATATTACTACCAGCATCTGTTTTATAAACACTGGCACCGGTAATTGTAAATACCTCAACCATCTCAATGTTTTCACCGGTTTGAGCTATGATATTCAGCATATTATCATTTTCAAATACTTTCACATCCGATAATTGTAATGCTGTATTGATATCCCCGAAACGAATAAAGAACCTACCCATGATATGATCAGTTGGAAATTCAAATTCATAAGTTGTATTTTCTGACAAGCTAATCAGTTTTCCTTTGAAGCGGTCTTCCAGATAAACATTTTCGGATGTTTCCAAAGCAAAAGCGGTAATTTTTGCTTTTTTACCAGCATTTCCATTTATACCCAGCGGAATGACAGTTTGGGTGGTTGTATTAATCGTATTGATAACTAATCTTTCACCAGTTGTTGATTGGGTATACATTTCCAGCGGATTACCATTAAACATTTTTTCAGCATCAAATCCCTCAAAATCAAGCTTTGCATCAGGATTTTTACAGATCACCAGTTCATCAATTCCTTCATCCGTTTCAGTTTTTAATCGTAAAAGGATTTCAGTAATTGAAGCCTCTTTATAATACGTTGCTGTATTGTGAACGCGGGCTGATGGAGGGAAACTTAGTTTTGGGTTTGTAGAAATTGCTTTTACAAAAAATCCCTGAAAAGGTGCTATAAACGGCAGTGTCCCAGAAGGAACGCCCACGCCAGTTTGTGCATTAAATGTTCTGAAATAAGTTGCATTAGCAACCGGTGAAATTGTAGGATACAACGTATTATCCCATAAATAAAGTGAATTATTCAGGTTTGTTTTCCCTAACAATTTCCAATCGAGATAAGAAGTATATGGATTGGCCATAAGATTCCAGCTTTGAATAGAAGAAGTTCCATTGTAAACCAAAGTATTCGTATAATCAAAAGAAGTTGGACTGTAATACAAATTCCCACTTAGAGATGCTGTAAATGTAATATTTGGTTTTACCGCATATCCTTGTGTTGGTAACAGATAATAATTAGGTGAAGTCACATTTGTAATCCAATCTGTTCCGTTGGTATATAGTTTTAATTGTATACTCCCTCCTATTGGTGTAATATTTGCAAGAATATTCCCAAGATTTTTCTTAAACGGTGAGCCAAATAAATGCCATTTATTGCTCAGTTCTCTTTTTACAGTTGCAGCTAAATTAATATTATTCTGAATAAAGGAAGCTCCGGATTCTATCTGAAGACCGCTGATTCCGGCATTGTTCTTAATAGCTCCGATAACTGTAATTTTGCCATTGCCAGCTATGGTGAGCTTTTTACCGGTATTTATAGTAATATTATCCCCGCTTCCACTGATGCTTATACCAGATGGATGGTTGCTATTGTTCAATGTCAGATTTTTATCTATTGTTAGCGTTCCACTGGTTAAATTAATAG
>JBMOKG010000070.1:0-22969 GCA_049315385.1 Bacteroidales bacterium | reverse complement strand
GTTCTGCAAAAGCTTTTAAATCTGCCATTTTATTATTGTTTTAAGTGTTTTAAAATTTGTTTTTTATAAATTATTCTGGTTTTTCTGATAATGTTTTAAGAATTCCTGAGATATTGTTTCCTCCTGATTGTAATGCAGACATAACATTTTGCATTGGAGACTGAAGCATACCGAGAATATCACCGATAAGTTCATTTTTAGACTTAATATTAATAAGCATATCAAGTTGGTTATCACCAATATAAAATGATTCTTCTACAAAAGCACCTTTTAATATAGGTTTAGGAGAAGTAGCTCTGAATTCTTTTATTAATTTTGCAGGTAAACTATTTACATCTGCAAGCATTATAGAAGTAGAACCTTTCAAAACCGGAAATAATTCAGAGTAATCTCTGCCGGATTTTTCCATTGCTCTTTTAAGCAAGGTGTTTTTTGCTACGATCAACTGGACTTCTTTTTTGAAACATAGTCTTCTCAATTTACCAGTACTTACTGCATTTAAATTAGAAATGTCAGTAACATACAAATAGTTTGATGATGAAATTTGTTTCGCAAGCGACTCTATAAGTTGATTCTTTTGTTCTTTTTTCATAGTAATTACTTTCTTTTAAGCCACATACTTTATATAAATTATAAAGAAATGGATTTAGGTTCAACTTTAATACCCGGACTCATTGTACTTGAAAGGTAAATACTTTTTACATAAGTGCCTTTTGCTGCTGCTGGTTTCAATTTAATAATTGTCTGTATTAATTCTTTAGCATTATCGATAATTTTATCATTTGTAAATGATACTTTTGCGACAGCTGCGTGAATAATACCGAATTTATCAACTTTGAAATCAATTTTACCAGCTTTTACTTCAAGAACAGCTTTACCAACTTCCATTGTAACAGTACCTGTTTTTGGATTTGGCATTAAGCCTCTTGGACCTAAAATTTTACCTAACGCTCCTACTTTTGGCATGACGCTTGGCATGGTGATGATAACATCTACATCTGTCCAGCCGCTTTTGATTTTATCAATATAATCGTCAAGCCCGTAGTAATCTGCTCCGGCTTCTTTAGCTTCGTCTTCTTTATCAGGAGTACACAATACCAGCACTTTTTTTACTTTTCCAGTGCCATGAGGTAAAGTTACGATACCACGAACCATTTGATTGGCTTTACGTGGATCAACTCCTAAACGAACATCTACATCAACAGAAGAATCAAATTTTGTATTGGAAATATCCTTTACAACTTTAATAGCATCTTCTAATGAATAGATAGCGTCTTTATCGAATTTTGCTAAAGCTTCTTTTCTTTTTTTTGTCAATTTAACCATTTCGCGTTTTGTTAAAATAAATTTGACTTTTAAATAATGTTTACCTTAAACATTACTAAGCGATACTTGCAAAAGGTTTTATCCTTTTATTGTTAACCCCATACTTCTGGCAGTACCTGAAACCATTGAGATAGCTGATTCTAATGTGAAACAGTTTAAATCAATCATTTTTGATTCAGCTATTTGCTGAACTTGTTCTGGAGTTACGCTAGCAATTTTATTTCTATTAGGTTCTGGTGAACCTTTTTTAATTGCTGCCGCTTCCATCAACTGTACTGCTACAGGAGGTGTTTTAATTATAAAATCAAAGGATTTGTCTTTGTAAACAGTAATAATAACAGGAATAATTTTTCCTGCACTTTCTTGTGTACGTGCATTAAACTGCTTGCAAAATTCCATGATATTCACACCTTTAGAACCTAATGCAGGTCCTACTGGTGGTGAAGGATTTGCAGCACCTCCTTTAATTTGTAATTTAATGATACCTGTAACTTCTTTTGCCATTTTGCTTTTTACTTAAAGATTAAAAACTTAAGTTTAATTTCTTGATAACTATTCTTTTTCTACTTGCATAAAACTTAATTCTAATGGAGTTTTCCTTCCGAAGATTTTTACCATTACTTTAAGTTTTTTCTTTTCGTCATTCACTTCTTCAATGATTCCACTGAAACTATTGAATGGTCCATCAATTACTTTAACTGATTCACCAACAATAAAAGGATCGTTCATTTCTTCACCTTGATTCGATAGTTCATCAACTTTGCCGAGGATTCTGTTTACTTCAGCTTGTCGCATTGCTATCGGTTCGCCTTTTGAACCTAAAAATCCTATTACATTAGGAATACTTTTTATAGTATGAGGAATTTCTCCAACAAGAATAGCTTCAATAAGAACATAACCAGGAAGATAATTTCTCTCCTTGCTGATTTTTTTACCTTTTCTTACTGAATATACTTTTTCAGTTGGAATAAGTACTTGTGAAATATAATCTTGTAAATTTAGGCGGTTGATTTCACTCTCCATGTATTCTTTTACTTTCTTTTCTTTACCGCTAATTGCTCTGACTACATACCACTTTTTTACTTGTTCGCTCATATTATTTAAAGAATTTGATAAGAAATAATTATCAAAATTTAATATATTATTTAATTACGGCTTATTAAAATAAAATCTTATTTGCATTGCATATCTCAGTTAAACTGGAAGGGTTGTTAAAGGGAAGCAAGATAGTGTTCTGCAAATAAATAATTATAATTTTAGGTTAAAAAGCTATAAAAGTAACCAAGGAGACCTTTCCATGCTAAATCGGGATGAGCTCCAAACACGATATCCATACCAAAAACCACAAAAGCGATAATAAGTGAGGCAACAGAAACAACTATTGCACTATTCTGTAATTCGCTCCATGATGGCCACGACACCTTATTCATAAGTTCGTCGTAGCTTTCTTTAATGTAATCTATTACTTTTGACATCAAATATATATATTTTGCACGGGTGGAAGGATTTGAACCCTCAGCCTACGGTTTTGGAGACCGCCACTCTACCAATTGAGCTACACCCGTTTGTGTTTTTAAATAGATAAATAAAGGTATTCTTGTATTTCAAGGAATACCTTTATTTACATTATATTAAATATTAATTAAATATTAATCTAAAATTTCAGTTACCTGGCCTGCACCTACAGTTCTACCACCTTCACGAATAGCAAATCTTAAGTTTAGGTTTAATGCGATTTCAGAAATTAAAGCTACAGTAATTGTTAAGTTATCACCAGGCATAACCATTTCAACACCTGCTGGTAAAGTTACAGAACCAGTAACATCGGTAGTTCTGAAATAGAATTGTGGACGATATTTATCATGAAAAGGAGTATGACGGCCACCTTCTTCTTTTTTCAAAATATAAACCTCAGCTTTGAAATTTTTATGTGGTTTTACTGAACCTGGTTTGGCAATAACCATACCACGAGTAATAGCTTCTTTATCAATACCTCTTAACAATAAACCTGCATTATCTCCAGCTTCACCTCTATCAAGAATCTTACGGAACATTTCAACACCGGTAACAACTGATTTTAATTTTTCAGCTCCCATACCAATGATTTCAACTGGATCACCTGTATTGATAACACCTGTTTCAATTCTACCTGTAGCAACAGTACCACGGCCTGTAATTGAGAATACATCTTCAACTGGCATTAAAAATGGTTTGTCAATATCTCTTGGAGGCAATGGAATATAAGAATCAACGGCATCCATTAATTCATAGATTTTTTCCATCCATTTTGGTTCTTTATTCAAACCACCTAAAGCTGATCCTTGAATAACAGGAGTATTTTCACCGTCGAAACCGTAGAAAGTTAATAACTCTCTAATTTCCATTTCAACTAATTCTAATAATTCTTCGTCATCAACCAAGTCAACTTTATTCATAAACACAACTAATTTAGGCACACCAACCTGACGTGCTAAAAGAATATGTTCGCGAGTTTGTGGCATAGGACCGTCAGTTGCAGCAACAACGATGATAGCACCGTCCATTTGAGCAGCACCTGTAACCATGTTTTTAACGTAGTCAGCGTGACCAGGACAGTCAACGTGAGCATAATGTCTTGTTGCAGTTTGATACTCAATGTGAGCTGTATTAATTGTAATACCTCTTTCTTTTTCTTCAGGTGCAGCATCGATAGAATCGAATGATTTAAATTCTGCAAAACCTTTATCAGCTAAACATAAAGTAATAGCTGCTGTTAAGGTAGTTTTACCGTGATCGACGTGACCAATAGTTCCAACATTTACGTGAGGTTTGGAACGGTCGAATTTTTCTTTTGCCATATTATTGCTTGTTAAAGATGTTTAAATTTATAATTATTTCGTATATTATTATTTATTGTTTAATTTTTCAAGCAGAGCCATTGACGAGAGTTGAACTCGTGACCCCTTCCTTACCAAGGAAGTGCTCTACCACTGAGCTACAACGGCTAAACACAAAGAGCGGAAGACGGGTCTCGAACCCGCTACCTACAGCTTGGAAGGCTGTCGCTCTACCAAATGAGCTACTTCCGCAGTGTGTGGGGGGAGGAGGATTCGAACCTCCGAAGGCTGCGCCAACAGATTTACAGTCTGTCCCATTTGACCGCTCTGGTATCCCCCCTTTTGTTTTTTTTAAATGAGCCGATGGAGGGATTCGAACCCCCGACCAGCTGATTACAAATCAGCTGCTCTGGCCAACTGAGCTACATCGGCGTTGGTATCATTACATTATTTCAAAAAAACAGTCCTCTTTTTAAAAAGGACTGCAAAAATAGAAATAATTTTAATACTAACCAAAAATATTTTACTTTATTTTCAATTAAATTCCTCTTAATTTTTCTTTATGCTTAATTAATTGTTTTTTCAATGCTTCAACAGCCTGATCTGTAGCTCCTTCAAAGGTTTTGCAATTTTTCTTGGCAAATAGGTCATTGCCGGGTATCATAAGCCTTATTTCTGCAATTTTGTTTTCAAGGTCTTCACCATTCTCAATTTTAAGTATTACTTCACTCCCAATTATATCGGTATAATTGCTTGTTAGTTTCTGAACTTTTTCATTAATGAATTCTTCTAACTTCTTGTCAGTTTTGAATTTAACAGAATTAATCGTTACTTTCATAATTGATAACCTCCATTTTACGCCCTCGGATGGGCTTGTTTATAAATACTTTTTAATTTATTAATTGTATTATGGGTGTAAACCTGTGTAGCAGAAAGATTGGAATGTCCCAGTATTTCTTTAATTGCATTGAGGTCGGCACCATTGTTAAGCATATGAGTTGCAAATGTATGTCGTAAAACATGCGGACTCTTTTTATTAATTGTAGTTATTCTGCTAAGATAATAATTTACGACGCGATAAACAAGTTTTGGATAAACTTTTTTTCCATTTTTAGTTAAAAATATAAAACTCCTATTCTCAACACATGCAATTCCTTGATTTTCTTTTATTTCTGAAATATGCAAAAATTTATCCATTAAAAATTTTGTGATAGGAATTATTCTCTCTTTATTCCTCTTACCAAGTACTTTTATTGTTAAGTTCACAAAATCAATATCTTCATCTTTCAGATTTATTAACTCAGATAACCTTATACCTGTATTATAAAACACTTCAAGTATGAGAATGTTTCTAAATTGAGAATATTCATCAGAAAATTCATCATCCATTTTGAGTAAAGTTTCCATATTTGCTTCTTCTACAAATACAGGGAGCTTTTTTGGCGTTTTAGGTGAAACTAATTTAATTGTAGGATTAATTGAAATTAGTTTTTCTCTTAATAAGAATTTATAAAATGATTTTAAAGTAGTAATCTTTCTGTTAATACTTCTGGGCTGTATCCCGGAAGCCATAAGAGAAGATAACCAGGAACGTATTACTTGATGATCAACTGATAATATTTCGGCTGATTCACAGGAGTTGTTTAAAAATGAAAGGAATTGATCAAGATCACTTTGATAGGCTATACAGGTATGGTTTGAATAGCGTTTCTCGTATTTAATGTATTGTAAAAATTTTTCTGTAATCATATAAAAAAAAAGAAAACTTGATAAAATTACAAAATTTCTTTCGTAAAACAAGTTTTCTTTTTAAAAATTCGTTTATGATGCTTACAAACAATTATATTTCATCATTTTGGTGTAATTGCTGAACATAAATTGCTTTTAAACGCTGCTCCCTTTGAACTATTGAAGGTTTTGTGAATTTTTGTCTAAGACGTAATTCTTTAACAACGCCGGTTTTTTCAAATTTTCTTTTCAGTTTTTTCAAAGCACGGTCGATGTTTTCGCCTTCTTTAATTGGAACGATAATCATAATGAATACCTCTTTCTTTTTTTAATTAATATTAATTTTTTTATTTGGGTCGCAAAATTATAAATAAGTTTTTATATATCAAAACTTTATTTTTAAAATAATGGCTTTACAATATATTTTAATAGGTTTAAAAAGCTAAAATCACTTATTGCCTAATAGTATTCTGCATTAATCAAGTTGATTATCTATTTGATACAAAGAAATTTTAAGTTCATCCATTAATACTTATAAATCTATCAATAAATAATCAACTAATTGATATTTAATTCTTTATATTTAAACCTCTTTAAATTTAATAAGATAATTTAATTCTTGAATCTATGATTGTCGATTAATCTTAAATCCGCATAAATATTATTAACTCACTGATATTAAACCTAACAAGTTTTTGAAACCTGTTAGGTTTTTCGTTTGATTACCAGTATTTTGAAACTACGTTTGCGGATTTAAGGATTAATATAAAATTATTTAGGTGCTTTTCTTAATAATTGCATGGCCATCAATCCAAATAACAATATTGGAATCCAGACAGATAAAGATGCCGGCAAATTACCTGAAGTTGCAAAAACGGTAGAAATCTTCATAAATAATATAAATGAAAATGTTATCGCCAGACCAAAAGCCAGATTCAACCCAATTCCACCTCTCACTTTTCTTGAAGATAAAGAAACTCCTATTAATGTTAATACTATAGTAGCAAAAGGATAAGAAATCCGCTGATATTTTTCAACTTCATAAAATTTCACTCTGTCAGAACCTCTTAGTTTTTCTTGAGCAATAAACTTACGAAGCTGCAAAAAATCCATTGTTTCTACGTCTTTATTTTCTTTTGTGAAATCTGAAGGATGAATATTCATCCCGATATCCATTTTATCTCCTTTGGTAAAAGTTTCGTTTATACCATTGATTTTACGCACGATATAATTCCTAACCTGCCACTTACCACTTAAACTATCCCAGTTAATCTGATCTGCAGTTAGCTTATAATACAATCCTCCTTCATTTATCTTCTCAATAGAAAAACGATAACCAGTATTATTATTATTGTCATATCCCTCTAAATAAACATAAGTCCCTTTTTCTACCTGAAGATGAAAATTTGTTTTATTGGATTTATTATTGCTTTTAATATACTTTTTTTCGAAGGCTAAACGATGTACATTTACATTAGGTATCAAAAAATTAGCTAAATAAAAAGTCATAATACCTATTACAACAGAGGATACTATATAAGGTAAAAGAAAACGTTTGAAACTGATACCTGCATTTAAAATTGCAATAATTTCAGTATTGGCAGCCATTTTTGAAGTAAAAAAGATAACTGCCACAAAAGTAAATAAAGGGCTAAATAAATTCACAAAATAAGGTACAAAATTCAAATAATAATTAATAATTATTTCATGCAATGGTGCTTTCTTTTCAATAAAATCATCAATTTTCTCTGATACATCAAAAATAACTACGACTATAATTATCAATGCAATAGCATAAATAAAAGTACCTAAAAATTTTCGAATTATATATATATCCAGTTTCTTTAACATTTGCCAATACATTATATTACTATAAACGATTTGTAAGCTGCTTTACCATTATATTTTTCCATTCTGCAAAATTTCCATCCAAAATTTTTCTTCGTGCTTCGCCAACCAGCCAAAGGTAAAAATTCAAATTATGAACTGTTGCTATCATTGGAGCCAGCATTTCCTGTGCCTGAAACAAATGTCTTAAATAAGCTCTTGTATACTGACTATCAACATAACTTAATCCATTTGGATCGACAGGAGAAAAATCATTTTTCCATTTCTCATTCTTAATATTAATAATCCCTTCACTCGTAAATAACATACCATTTCTTGCATTTCGGGTTGGCATTACACAATCCATCATATCAATTCCTAACGCAATACTTTCCAGAATATTGGCTGGTGTACCAACTCCCATTAAATATCTGGGCTTATCCTGTGGCAATATACCACAAACTAATTCGGTTAGTTCATACATTATTTCAATTGGTTCACCAACTGATAATCCACCAATTGCATTTCCTTCTCTGTTATACGAAGCTATTTCTTCTGCTGATTGGATACGTAAATCCTTATAAACACTTCCCTGAACAATTGGAAAAAGCGTTTGAGGATAACCGTATAAAGATACAGTTGAATCAAACTGATCAATACATCTTTTGAGCCAGCGATGAGTTAGACCCATAGATTTCTGTGCATAATCATATTCACAGGGATAAGGTGTACATTCATCAAAAGCCATAATAATGTCAGCTCCAATAACTCTTTGAATATCCATTACTTTTTCTGGTGTAAAAGTATGTCGTGAACCATCAATATGAGATTGAAAAACCACACCTTCTTCTTTCATTTTTCTGGTACCGGAAAGTGAATATACCTGATAACCACCACTGTCAGTAAGAATTGGCTGATCCCATCCATTGAATTTGTGTAAACCTCCGGCTTGTTGTAAGGTATCAAGTCCTGGACGAAGATATAAATGATAAGTATTCCCTAATATTATCTGAGCCTTAATATCTTGTTTTAAATCATTAAAATGTACCGCTTTAACAGATCCAACTGTACCAACCGGCATAAATATCGGAGTTTGAATGATTCCATGAGCTGTTTTTATTTCACCTGCTCTTGCTTTTGATTTTTTATCTAGTCCTTTTAAAGTAAAATCCATAAAATTTTGTGAGTAAAGATAGTTGATTAACACATATTGCTACATTTCAGTCAATTACAAAATAAACATTATGTTTATAAATATTTGCCAAAGATAAATCATATTCGCATATAATAAATATTTTTGCATATCAATTATTATTTATATGAATTTTGATTTAATTACTGATAATCCGACTACTAATCTAATTCTTTATTTTTTTTACGGAGCAATTTTTATTCAGCTTTTATATTTTTGGGGAATTTTTAGCCGACTGGCATTTTACAAACCTAAAAATCAAGCTCGTAAACCACAAGCTGTTTCAGTTGTAATTTGCGCAAAAAATGAATACCATAATCTTAAAGAAAACTTACCGCTTATCTTAGAACAGGATTATCCCGATTTTGAAGTTATTGTTGTAAATGACGTTTCAGATGATGAAACTTATTTCCTTTTGAAAATATTATCCGATAAATATCCTCATCTTAAGATAGTTAATTTTGTTGATAATGTAAATTTCTTTTCAGGAAAAAAATTTCCTTTAACTATTGGGATTAAATCAGCTAAAAACGATATAGTATTACTTACCGATGCTGATTGCAAACCGCAAAGTATGAAATGGTTAGAGCAGATGCAAGAGCAATTTCATAGTGGAACAGAAATAGTACTTGGGTATGGAAAATATAAACAGGAATCCGGCTTACTTAATAAAATAATTCGTTTCGACACCTTGCATATTGCCATACAATATCTATCAATGGCATTATTTGGAAAACCTTATATGGGCGTAGGACGAAATCTGGCATATCGGAAAAACCTTTTCTACAGACAAAATGGTTTTATCAATCATTATAAAGTTAAATCGGGTGATGATGATTTATTTGTAAATGCCGCTGCCAGCAAACAGAATACAAAGATTATGATTTCTTCTGATACACACACAATTTCCGATGCTAAGAAATCACTTTCAAGCTGGATTACTCAAAAAAGAAGACATCTTACTTCAGGTAAATTTTACAAAACTTCTACCAAACTATGGTTGAGCATCTTTTCAATATCTCAACTGGCTTTTTTTATTACTTTTGCCGCTTTAATGGTAACAAATTATAATTTAATGATTGTTCCTGCGTTATTTCTTTTGCGTTTAACAACTCAACTTATTATTTACAAAAGATGTATGCTTAAATTGAATGAGAATCATTTCCTATTATTAGTACCATTTTTTGAAGTTTTTTTTATCATTTTTAATCCAATTATTGTTTTATCAAATATGATTTCAAAGCCGGATAAATGGAAGTAAATCCTAAACTCACCGAAAAAGCACAACGCGATTATGACCTTGTTCAGCTAGCCTTGGGGAAAGGTGACCAGAAAGCGTATGCCGATTTGATGAATAATTATAGAGATTCTCTCTTTTTTATGATGCTCAAAATGACCAATGATGCAACTGATGCAGATGATTTGACCATTGAAGCATTCGGCAAAGCATTTAAAAACCTCAGTCAATATACACCTGATTTTGCATTTAGTACCTGGTTATTTAAAATTGCGACCAATAATTGTATTGATTTTATTCGTAAGAAAAAGAAGATGTGCTTTTCGATTAACCGTAGTTTTGATAATAACGAAGATGGCACCGAAATAGCTCACAATATTCCTTCCGAAACACTTGATCCTGAAGAAAAATTTATCGAAAAACAAAAAATTAAGCTGATGCGCGATGTTGTGGACCGCCTGAAACCTCATTACCGTGACTTGATTAAACTGAGGTATTTCGATGAATATTCGTATGAAGAAATTGCTGAAGAATTAGATTTACCTTTAGGAACTGTTAAAGCACAACTATTTCGTGCAAGAGAGTTTCTATACAATATTCTAAAAAATTCATCCGAGAAAATTTAGCTCAAACAAAAACAGATATTTTCATTTTTGAATTGCTGTTTCCATTACAAAAATTTTATATTTGTCAATAATACTAAGTTTTATCCATCCTATTTTCTGAATATTATTTTTATTCGTCTTTATTCCGATATATTTTACTGCATCTATTGGAAAGTTATTGCAATCATTATAGAATGTTGAGATTTTATATGCAATTGTATCAACTCCATATCCGTGAATAGTTTGTGCAGGATAGCCATACCAATCATCAACAAGAGTTATTGAATCTGATTTATAAGTATCAAATTTTTGTATTACATCGCTCTTATTCCATGCAAATAACTTAAATTTATTAAATGTGATACCCAAAATGCTATCATTTACGGTAATTCTATGACAAGAATAATTGTAATATTTATATATTTCAATAGTATTATTACTTCCGGAAAGCACCTGGGTATTTTGATTTAAAAAAGAAGTATCATTTCTATAAGCTCCTGATAATTGGACATTTGAATTAAGGCATTTAATTTTAGAACAAGGATGTTGGCCAATACCAGGTGACCCCCATATATCACTGATAAGTCTTATATCAAATAAACCATCTTTATCTATATCTAAATTAATAGATTTAGTATTATGATATCCACCAATTAAAATGGTATCGTAATAGTTTAGTGTTAAATCAGAATAATCTCCCAAAGTCAGATAATCCAATGAGGCAGTATTTTCCATTACTTCAGCTTCTTTTTTACATGAAGTAATCAGAAAAGTAAATATTATTAAATATAAAACAGATGTCCTCATAAATATAAAATCTTATGCTTAAAATAAATCTGTAATAATTTGACTATACATTCCACTAACTTTGCATTCTATTGAATATCTGATTACTCAAATTTTAAAATTATATAAAATTGACAATCTAATGCTTTTATCAGTATTTTTTTTCTTTACCAGATTTTATTAATAATTCATTAATCTCCTTTTTCAAATCTATCATTTTCATTTCTCTATCAATAAAGTAATGATTTAAATCCTGAAGCTTTTTTGATTTTTTTATCAATTCCCTTTCTACTAAAATACGTTCAGTAATATCAGTTAAAGCCACAAGGCAATGGTCATTTTTATTGCTTACAATACCAGTAAGATAAACATATTTTGAAAATTCAGTATTCGTTAATATTTCTATTTCACAGTTTTCCTGATTTTTATATTTGAATATATTATCAAGAAAAGTATAAAAAACTGTACACATCTCTGCAGATAAATAATTTGTAAACTTCTGATTTTTAAGATATATTCTTTCTTTCCCGAGTATTTTAGCTGCGAATAAATTTAAATCTAATATTTCACCTGCTTTAGAAATTAAATAATAAGCTATTGGAGCAAAATCGAATAATTCGGTATATTTTTCTTCGGATTTCAAGGCTCTTTCTCTGGCTGAATTAAGCTCTTCATTTTGCATTTCAAGCTCAATTTGATGAACTTCCAGCTCATGAATAAGTCTTAATGCATCTGTTTCAGTTAGATTAAAATCTGATTTTGATTTTTTCAGCATTAATAAATCTTCAGCTTTTTGTCTAAGATATAATTTGTCAGATTTATTTATATTTTCTATCATTTCATAATTTTTAAAAATACTTAATTTGCAATTTTATCTTGTAAAATGCGGATGTCATCCAGACATATTTCTTCATCTATTTCTTTAAATTTTATCAGCATTTTCATTTTTACGGATTAAACACTGAATTACTTTAGTGTTATTAATCTGGTATACACTGCTAATAAATTCAACATTTATTTTTCGTCCATAAGCAGTTACCAATGGATTATTTTTATACCGGAGATATTCTTTTTCTTTAAGTTCAATAAATTTCTCTTTATTATTTACTATATCTTTAAAAAAACTAATATCCCATATTGTTTTTCCTATTAATTCATCTTTATGATAGCCAAGCATTTCGATTAAAAATGGATTAACGTCTTTAATTTTTCCAGTTTCAAATTCGAGAATTAGTATCCCTTCTTTTGCAGATTCAAATAATTTGTGGTAATTGGTTTCCAACAGATTACTACTTTCTTTTTCATGTAATAAATTAAGGGCTTCACCCAATTGTAAAGATGTCTTTTTCAATTCAGTAATATTGTCAAAAGTTATCACCAAGCCATCAATGCGATCATCCAAAGTACGGTAGGGCAACATCCTGACAACAAACCAGTAATTGTCGTTAGTTAAAATTACTGTTTCAATTGTTATCAAATCCTTCAACACTTTCCTTGCATGATCCAGAATTTCAGGGTATCTCAGATTACTGACCAAATCAGTAAAAGGTCTGCCAATATCTATACTCCTTAACTTAATAATATCAGTCATCTGACTAGTATATCTTCTAATATTCAAATCTTTATCAAGAAAAAGAATAGCTATCTGAGTACTATTTAAAAGATTTTTCATGTCATTATTTGCCATTACAAAGTCAGTTATTTTACTCTGGAGTTCAACATTAACCGTTTGTAACTCTTCATTCAGACTTTGCATTTCTTCTTTTGATGTTGTTAGCTCCTCATTGGTAGATTGTAATTCTTCATTGGTAGATTGCAATTCTTCATTTGTAGATTTCAACTCTTCTTGTGATGTTTGCATTTCTTCACGGGTACTCTGAAGTTCTTCGTAACTTCTTTGCAATTCAATTTCAAATTCAATTTGCTGGGTTGATGGAATTTTTCCTTGTTTACTATGTTTTTTAACTTCTCTCTTAGGTGGGAGATCATTAAATACAAGCATTATCATGCCTCTAAGAGGTTCAGGATTTTCAAGAAACTGAATTGTAACATCAACATATTGAGTTCCTCCATTTGTTCCTACTTTAATATTTTGCAGTACAATTGGTTCACTGTTTTGCTTTACTTTACGAAATGCCCCAGGTAAAACCTGACATAATCCTTCTCTCGCCATTGCCATAATATTCATGTTTGCTTTTCCTGCAACAGGTTCAAGGTATTTTCCTGTACGACCGGTAATGTAAACAATATCACCATTATTATTTGTAAGAACACTGGCTGGAGCAAAACGCTGCAATAGGATTTGGTCAGTCAATGTCTGAATATTTTCAAAAGCTCTTGGAAGCAAATTTGAATCTGTAACTTTTTTTTGAGGATGGTAAAATGCACTAGGAAATTCAAAGAGTTCTGGTGAAGAAATTTTTTCAGTTCGTTGAAAGAATTTTAATTTTGCATCCAACACTTTAAACCCATCATTCTTTTGTCCAAGTGATTCTGCTGTACCAAGCAACATTACCCCATTATCATTAAGGCAATAATTAAATAATGTCATTAATTTTGATTGTAATTGCTGCTCCATATATATCAGCATATTTCGACACAAAACAATGTCAAGTTTGGTAAATGGTGGATCTCTTACTACATTTTGAGGAGCAAAAATCACCATTTCTCTAATTGAATTATTAACTTTAAATCCATTGTCATCAGTTATAAAAAACTTACTTATTCGTTCGGGTGAGATATCAGCAATTATATTCTTAGGGAAATAGGCTTTTCTTGCTTTTTCAATAGAATCAGGATCAAGATCAGTAGCGAATATTTGTAAAGTTATGTTTTTGTTTGGTTTAAGCTTTTCGATTACTTCCTTGAAAATAATAGCCAGAGAATAAGCTTCTTCACCCGTGGAACATGCAGTAACCCAAGCACGAAGCATATAATTATCCGGTAAATTATTAATTAAAGCAGGAAGAATTTCGTTTTTAAACTTTTCCCAAACTGCAGTATCACGGAAAAAACTCGTTACACCAATTAATAATTCTTTGAAAAGGATTTCAACTTCAGCCGGATTTTCCTGTAGAAAACGAACATAATTAGCAATTTTATCAATCTAATGTATCCCTTTTCGCCTTTCGATACGACGAAACAAGGTGCTTTTTTTATACAGTGAAAAATCATGACCCGATTGTTCTCGAAGTAAAATGATAATTTTGTCGAGATTCGTTTTATTTAAACTATCAGTTTCAGGATTTGATTTAAAAGTTGGGATAAAATTAAGAGAAGCAATTAATAGGGATGGCATATCTTCAACCGTTGCTATAATATCAACATTTACAGCATCTATCGCACTTCGGGGCATACTATCAAATTTAGCAGAAGAAGGTTGCTGTACCAAAACAATTCCATTTTTCTCTTTAATAGACTTCAATCCCATGCTACCATCGAACCCCATACCGGATAGAATAATTCCAATACTTTTATCATGTCTGTCACTAGCTAATGAACGAAAGAATACATCAATAGGCAATCGAAGTCCACGCGATTCAACAGGTTCAAATAAATGTAAACAACCATTTAAAATTGAAAGGCTTTTGTTGGGAGGTATCACATAAACACAGTTAGGTTTAACTTTCAGCTGATCTGTTATTTGTGATACTTTCATATTAGTAACTCGTTGTAAAAGCTCAGGTAACATTCCAGTATGGTTAGGGTCAAGATGTTGAATGACTACGAATCCCAATCCTGAATCTACAGGCATATTTTTAAAGAATAATTCTAAAGCTTCCAATCCACCGGCTGATGCACCAATACCAACAATAGGAAAATCATTGTCATTTTTTAAAGGATTAATTATAAATGATTCTAAACTCTTTTCATGTATTTGCAAATCTTTAGTTTTAGTTTTTTTCATTCGTATAATTCAATTTTAAAATAAATTTATAAAAAAATAAGCAGGTTGAATCTTAAAATAACACCCAATAACTGCTGAATATCAATATGTTATTCTCTGATTTGAAATATTTCAGAATCTTTTCAATTAAATGATATTCACATATATTATTAATTCTTAAACCTTTTCCGTTTATTTATAAGATATATATCATCTAAATTTTTACAAATATACAATTTTATAACAGTGAAAAGCTATTTGCTTTTATAAAAGAATCAAATTTTGAAAGCAAATGAGAGGAATGGTAATAAATGCCATTGAGAACCAAATAAATATTTTCCATAACAAAGTTTAGTCCCTGTTTCTATTCTGCATCGCTGTTTTTTTGAAGTAAATGTTAATCCTACATTGCTTTCCATAAAATAATTTTCAGATGTATTGAAAAACAAGAAATTATCATTAGAAATTAACCATCCAAAATGGGTTATTAAACAACCTCTAAAATCTAATCCTGCATCTATCTCAGGTTGATTATAAAAAACAGCAAGTCTTGGGTAAAAATAAGGAAGATCAATCGTTGTTCTTGCATCTAACTTATTAAATTTTAAGGCAAAATTAATTCCGGAATAAACTGTGAATATCATTTTTTTGAAAGGAATATATGATACATAGAATCTATTGCTGATTGAAACCATATCAGGAATTTCAAATTCCGGTGAAATAAAGCCTCCAGTCCCCTCTCTTGCAATTGTTCGCAGAAAAGGTGAAGGATAAAAAAGCCTGTGTTTAGTCGCAAAATTAAATCCATGAAAGCTCCCCCAGAATTTTTTCACACTAAGATTAGGCATCAGTATATTTTTTAGCAAATAGGATGAAATTTCAATATTATCATTCATACCGTAACGTGATTCATCAAGAATCCCAATTTCAAATCTTTGCCCTGGGATTGTAAATGCTGAACTTCCTGTCCAGTATCTAAACCATAAACTATCCTGTGCATTTAATTGCACAAACAAAAATATTGCTATGAAAGTAAAAAAATAATGCTTCATTTCCAATTATTTAGATAAACTTATATAAACACTTAATGGTGTATGATCCGATTCCTGAACAGCATCCTGATGAGTAATTACTGAATTATCCACCCATTTTTTATTTGTAAACAAATAATCCAGTGTACGGTCCCAAAAATGTGTAGGTCTGATGGTATGCGTAAAAAACTTAGATTGATTTTGAATGTAAATATCTGTTGGAACTGCAGGTTTATATTTTAAATAAAGTGGTGCCAGCCAATTAGATTCCGGAGTATAATTACTGCCATCTTTGTGTGGACCTCCATTGCTGTTATTGTGATAAGTTTCGTCAGGGCAAATATCCTGAATACAGTAATCGGTAATATCAGAGTACGGAGGTAATGTATTTAAGTCACCGCCAGCAACAAAAATACCTCCCATGTCATTGATTCTATCCAATTCATTTTTAAACTGAATAATATGCTTATATTTTGTATCATCTGTTGCAAAAGCAGATGCATGAATATTAACAGCATAAAAATTATTTATATGAGGTAAATCAACTTTACAATTAAGCATACAACATCTTTCATAGAAAAAACGTGTTAAGTCATCCTGATCTTTTCTTAACTCAAGCTGAATACGATGAGCATCACTCAATCTCCAGCGTGAAAGTATTGTATTGGCTTCTTCCAGACGACCCAATCCATCGCTGGGGATAAATTGAGCTTTCCATTGATATGCAGCAACTGCATAATTGAAATAAGTGTGATCCAATATCCATTGTAATTGATTGATATAAGCTGATCGCTTAGATTTCATATCTACTTCCTGTAGTAAAAGAATATCTGGTTTCAATAGATTAATCTTATTTGCAATAGCTTGCAAGCATGGATAAACTTCATCTTCTGATAAAATAACACGATTCCCGCAAGCATCGCCAAACCAAGATATTCTACCGGCTCCAAAACGAATATTCCAGGTCATTATTCTTAAAGTTGTAAATGTATCCGGAACAAACTTTATCGTTGTAGCTGAATAATATTCTGCGTTTTCTATATCTTCAAAACCGGTTGCAATTGGTTCACATGCATTGAATAAAAGTACTAAGAAAAGAATAGTTAATTTTACATAAATTCTGTTCATATATAAAATAATTTAGTTATTAAACTGACATCCAAACCATAAAGATAACTTTGGAAGACAATACCAATAATACCGAAGTAAAGCAGTCTGAGATTACTTATTATTAAATTTATTCCTGCAAATAAAAAAATAAAAGCTATATCTTTCATTTATAGAACTATTTATTAAGTACAAATATATACATAAAATGCATTTTTTGCAAATATATTCTTAAGTATTCCTTTTGTATGTTTAATGAGTTGCTTGGGAAACCATTTGCTCATCATTTTCATTTAATATTAAAATATTTTTACTATTTTTACACATCACATTTCCCAATAAATACTCCTGTTATACAACAATTTACAATATTTTATGATAAAAACAGGATAAATAACCTAAAATTCAAAAGATGAAATTTCTTTACCCGATTAAAAGCTACATATTATTTTTTATTTTTCTTTTCTGCATTAATTTTACATTCTCACAGGAATTAAAATTTAATGATAATTTTAATTCAATTAGTGAATTGAAGGAAAACTTTATAAATCCTCCTGCAAAATACCGCACTGCACCTTTTTATGTTTGGAATGATGAAATCACAGAAAAACAAATAGATGAAATACTTACCGATTATAAATCAAAAGGAATCGGGGGTGCTTTTATTCATGCAAGACCAGGATTAATTACAGAGTATCTTTCGGATAAATGGTATAATTTGGTTAAATATGCTGTAGAAAAAGGCAAATCATTAGGAATGCAAATTTGGATTTATGATGAAGATACATACCCAAGTGGAAATGCCGGTGGGCATATTCCTGTTTTGATGCCGGAATCTAATAGTCAGGGTCAGGCTATTGCAATTAAATCATTTAAACTATTTCCTGAAAAATTAGATAAACCTTATTTTATCTTATTAAAAAAAGATGGAGACAAATTTACTGAAATAACCAATAATTATGAAAAAGAGATAGGAAAAGAGGGTGATTATTATTTTTGTGAAAAAAAATATTACCAAAAATCAGCCTGGTATGCCGGAAATACTTATGTTGACTTATTGAAACCAGATGTAACAAAAAAGTTTATAGCAACCGTAATGAATGGAAATGAAAAACTAATCGAAAGTGAATTTGGGAAAACGGTTCCGGGTATATTTACGGATGAACCGGGAATATACATTAATGATATTTGCTGGACTCCTTCATTATTTGAATCATTTCAGAAGAGATGGGGATATGATTTAAAATTAAATCTTCCATCATTGAATTACGAAGTTGGAGATTGGAAAAAAATACGTCACGATTACTACGCTGTAATATTAGATTTGTTCATTAATGGGTTTTGCAAGCCTTATTCGGAATACTGTAAAAAGAACAATTTGATTTTCACAGGACATTTTCTTGAACATGATTGGCCTTCACCTGCTATGTCACCCGATTTTATGTCGTTGCAAGCATGGGAAGATATGCCGGGAATCGATGATTTATTTAATCAGTATGATGAATCTGTGAATGCTCAATTTGGTAATATCAGAATCTGTCGTGAGGTAGGAAGTGTAGCCAATCAAATGGGCAGAACAAGAACATTGAGTGAAACTTATGGAGGAGCAGGTTGGGATTTGAGTTTTCAGGATATGAAACGAATTGCTGACTGGCAGTTTGCAGGAGGTATCAATTTTGTTAACCAGCATTTATCGCAAACTACTATTAAAGGCTGGAGAAAAAGGGATTATCCACAATCCTATTCTTCCCATGAACCCTGGTGGCATCATTATAAAAACATTGTCGATTACACAGCCAGAATGTCGATAGCAATGTCATCGGGAAAACAAATAAATAATGTATTGGTTATAGAGCCGACTACCACTGCCTGGATGTATTTCTCTAAAAATGAAAAGAATAAAAAGTTTGATGAAATTGGGACTTCTTTTACTAATTTTATTAATCAACTGGAGAATAACCAGATAGAATATGATTTAGGTTCTGAGAAAAATATCGAAGCCTTTGGCAAGGTTGAAAATGGGAAATTCTATATCGGGCAAAGAGGCTATGAACTCATCGTTCTTCCTCCTTCATTCGAAAACATAGACCAGTCCACTTACGATAAACTTGAACTGTTTCTGAAACAAGGCGGAAAAATCATTTCTTACAATGGAATTCCTGCATATATTGATGCAAAAGCAAGTGATATAACAGAAAAATTGACGAAACAATATCCGCAACAATGGGTTAACTTTCCTTCCTTAACAATACATTCTTTATTAAAAATGATTTCTTCTAAGGATTTCATTATCAAAGAGCCTGATAAAATCAACGGAAAATTATTACATCAAAGAAGAATGCTTGAGACAGGACAATTAATATTGCTCACAAATACGAGCAAAGAATTCTGGTCGAAAGGCAAATTGAATGTAATAGGGAAGTCAATACAAGAAATGGATGCAAATACAGGAAAAATAACTTCTTATCCTTCAATTAAAGATGGAGATTATCTAAAAATTGACTTTGAAATCCCTCAATGTGGCAGCCTTTTATTGTATGTTGACAGTGAAAAAGATGCTTCAATTCAAAACAAGGGAAACAAAACAACTATAAAAATTCTGCAACCCAATAACATTACTAAAACTGAAATAAAAAAGCCAAATACATTAACCTTAGATTATTGCGATCTGAAATTTACTGATGGAATAACAGAGAATGACATTTATGTAGTAAGCGCCGGGAATAAAATCTTTCAACATTTTGGTTTGGAAGATGGAAATCCATGGGAAAATCCTCAGTATAAAACAGATTTTATTGATTCAAATAGATTTGACAATACTACTGGTTTTGAAGCAACTTACCATTTGACAATTGGAAAAGCTGTCGATATATCTAATTTACAGGCATCTGTTGAACAACATAAGCTATGGAAATTATCAGTAAATGGAAATATTATAGAAGCAATCCCTCACAGAACCTGGCTTGACAGACATTTTAGTTTGTACGATATTGGTAAATTTTTGAATGAAGGAGAAAATGAAATAAAACTGATTGCTTCAAAGATGACCATATTTTCTGAACTGGAAGCTATTTATATAATCGGAAATTTTGGTACTGAAACCAAAGACAAAGGATTTAAAATTACTACACCAAAACAGCTTACTATAGGTTCATGGAAATATCAGGGTCTTAACATGTACTCAAATAGTGTAAGTTACACAAATACATTTAAAATACAAAAAGCTGAAAAACATTATGTAATTTCACTGGAAAACTGGAATGGAACTACAGCTGAAGTAGAAGTGAATGGAAAGTATGGTGGAATCATTTACATGCAACCCAATGAACTGGATATTACTGATCTTATTATAAACGGAGATAATAAAATTGCTATTATTGTATATGGTTCACTAAAAAATTTACTCGGACCTCATCATTCAAAAGTTAGGGGAATGGCTGGTCCCGGAGATTTTTCAACTGCACCCAGACATCAGCCCTCAGGAAGTTCATACAACACAATTGATTATGGATTATTTGATGATTTCAAACTGCTTGAAATCAGCGGAGAGCCACAAAAACATTATAATAAAAAAGATCAATTAAATTACGCACAAGTTTCCGAACCGCATATTGTTGTTGATAAAAAATCTTCCGGTGAACAGTCGAAACATATAATAATTACTGATGAAACAAAAGGAGCTAGTATTTTTTATACTACTGACGGAAGTGAGCCAAGCAATTTATCTGAAAGTTACAAGATGCCTTTTGATATTTCAAAAACTTCAGTTATTAAAGCAGTTGCAGTAAAGAATAAAATGCTTCAAAGTAATATCTGTATTAAAAATATTATTTTTGGTATTAATATCATGAATGCCAATTACAAAAACGATTACACAAAATATTCAGCTGGTGGAAATGATGGTTTATATGACAGAGAAAGAGGCTCGGAAAATTATAGTGATGGAAAATGGCAGGGATTCGAGGCTAATGATATGGATATTAGCTTTGAACTGCAAAAACAGCAAAAGATTAATAAAATTACTATTGGCTACCTTGAAAATATCGGAGCATGGATATATTTTCCTGTAAAAATTGAAATTTTTGCATCCAAAGATGGAAAAGACTTTAAAAAAATAAGTTTGCTGACAAAAGAAGTAATAGCTGATAGTAAAGGAGATCCGATAAAAGATGTTTCAATTTCATTCAATGAAGTTGATGCTAAATTTATCAGAATTTATGCTAAAAACATTGAAAAATGTCCTGAAGGAGATCCTGGTTCCGGTGGGAAAGCATGGATATTCTGCGATGAAGTAATTATTGAATAAAATATAATATTCGGAGTGCAACTTGAAGTCGCACTCCGAATATTTAAAACTGCTAATCAAAACTGAATGCTATTCAGCAATCATTAAAGGTTTTTCGTATGCTGCCATTTTTTTATTCGGAGTATTTCCCATGAAAAATTCAATAACTCCACCCGAAACGATATCATTGTGCGTAATATAATTCTTTTTATAGGGTTTACCATTCAAAAGTATTTTCTGAATATAAATATTCTTATCATCTGCATTGTTGCATATCATTTTAAACTGTTTTCCATCAGGGAAATTAATACAGGCTTTTGCCAGTTGTGGTGATCCAAAACAATAGATACTATTGGCAGGGTTTACAGGATAAAAACCCATCACACTAAATATGTACCAGGCTGACATTTGTCCGCAATCTTCATTTCCTGAATAACCGGATTGCTGGTCATTGTACAATTCCTTCATTATTTTAGCACTGTAGTATTGAGCTTTCCAGGGTTCATTGGTAAAATCATACAAATAAACAATATGATGACTGGGTTCGTTGCCATGCGCATATTGACCGATAAAACCTGATGCATTTCCATTCACATCCTCTGGCTTTGCATTGAGTGTAAAGAAAGTATCCAATTTTTGAGTAAACTTTCTTTCTCCGCCCATTAAATCTATAAATGAAGGTACATCTTGTGGTACATACCATAAATATTGCCATGCATTGCCTTCGGTAAAAGGGAAACCTCCATTGCCTCCATAAGCAAGTGGATTGAAACCATCCAGCCATTTTCCATCGCTGTTTTTGGCTTTAAAAAATCCGATATTTTTATCAAAAAGATTTTTATAGCTCGCTGATCGTTTCAAAAAGAACTGATAATCTGCTTCATGTCCCAGCTTCTTTGCCATTTGAGCAGTACACCAGTCAATATAAGCGATCTCTAATGTTACGGATACAGATTGTGTTTGCAAATCTTCAGGAAAGAAACCATATTGATTCAACATATTAAAAGGAGCGTTTTTATGAGAAGTAGTGGAAGATGCCTTTACTGCTTCGTAAGCTAATTCATAGTCAAATCCTTTGATTCCTTTCATAAAAGCATCTACAATAACCGGAATAGCATGATTACCAATCATACAATAGGTATC
>JBMOKG010000019.1:0-71511 GCA_049315385.1 Bacteroidales bacterium | reverse complement strand
TATAAGATTGTGCTCTTTCAATAAAATATTTATAATCCTCTGTTTTATTCAAAGCCTTTGCCATTTGGGCAATACACCAGTCATCGTAAGCATATTCCAATAGTTTTGAAACTGATTCTCCTTCTTCATTTCCATAGATTATACCACAGGATTTGTAGCTTTTCATTCCTAATTTATCCTGTTCTGCACTGGCTTTCATTGCTGTGTAAGCTTTTTCAACATCAAAATCACGCAAGCCTTTCATATAGGCATCCACAATTACAGGAACTGCATGGTATCCGATCATACAACCAGTTTCGTTACCTGATAATTCCCATACAGGAAGAAATCCTCCTTCTTCATATTGTTTGATGAAAGTTTTAATAATGTCTGATGTTCTTTTTTGTTGAGTTAAAGTATATAATGGGTGTGCTGCACGGTAAGTGTCCCATAACGAGAAAACTGTATAATAATCAAAATCTGCCTGATGTACTTTTAAATCTCTTCCACGGTATTGGCCATCAACATCGCTGTAAAGATTAGGATTTAAAAAAGCATGATACATTGCAGTATAAAAACTTGTTTTCTGATCATCAGTACCACCTTCCACTTCAATTTTCCCTAACTCTTTATTCCAAATAGAATCTGCATCTTTTACAACTTTATCAAAGTCCCAAGCTGTAATTTCAGCATCCATATTTTTTCTTGCATTTTCTATGCTGACTGCAGAAATACCTACTTTTACATAAATTACTTCATCTTTTTTAGTTGTAAAACTAAGGTAAGTTTTTAAGTTTGTCCCTTTAGCTTCAGTAATGTTTTGTTGCAGTGTATCATTAATAGCAATACTTTCTCTTTCAAATGGTTTTGAGAACTTAGCCACAAAATAAACATGTTGATCGTTGGCCCATGCCATTGAACGGCGAAAACCTTCCACTTCATCTTTACCATTTATTTTAAGATAAGAATCAATTACCCTGTCTCGATGTTTTAAATCTATCAATATATTGGATTGTTTGCTTTCAGGGAAAGTATATTTGTGAAAACCAACTCTTTTTGAAGCAGTAAGTTCAACATTTACATTGTAATTATCTAATAATACCTGATAATATCCTGCTTTTGCTTTTTCATTTTTATGGGAAAATGTAGAAGCGTATTTTGTATTATTCCACTGAATTTCTCCTGTTGTTGGCATTAATAAAATATCTCCATAATCGGAGCATCCGGTACCACTTAAATGCGTGTGTGAAAAACCAAAAATAATACTATCTGAATAATGATATCCACCACAACCGTCCCATCCGTCTAAACGGGTATCAGGACTTAACTGCACCATTCCAAAAGGTAAAGCAGCACCCGGGTAAATATGCCCATGACCTCCGGTTCCAATAAAAGGATTCACAAAATTTGTAGGAAGGTTTGTTTTATTTTTATTACATGAAATAAATGTCAATGTAATAACAAATACCAGAATGAATGGTCTTAATATTTTCATAATCTATATATTTATTAAAAGGTTCTTACATGATTTTCTGATAATTAATTCCGTAGGTAAAACCAATTGTTTTTTCTTCATGGTTTTATCCTTATTGTTTATTTCTGTCATTAAAATTTCAACTGCATTTTTGCAAATTGTAGCAAGAGGTTGATCTACAGCTGTAATACTTGGATTCATTATTTCATAAAAAGGAAGATCATCAAAAGAAATCAGTGAAATGTCATCAGGGATTTTAATATTCAATTTTGCCATTATTTTTATTGCTTCAATAGCAATGTTTTGATTTACTGCTAATATTGCTGTAACTTTTCGTTGGTAAGATAAAATCTTTTTTATTTCCATTTCAACGCCAAATTCAATATTCTCAAATGGAATCTGACAAAGCAGATAGTGATCAATTTTAATACCAGCATTTTCCAGCGCATCTAAATATCCTCTGTTTCTATCTCTTACCGAAGTAATATGAAATGGTAATATGGAAAGCATCGCTATATTACGGTGTCCTAAATCAGTCAGATGTTTTACTGCATTAAATGCTCCCTGATAGTTATCAATAACAACATAGTTTGTGTCAGGAATTTCAGGAAAATAGCGATCTACAAGAACAAAAGGGAAATGTTCATTTTTTAAAGCAAGAATTTCAGAGTTGTCAACCAGTGTAGAAGAAATTATTAAACCATCTACTTGCTTTTCTTTTAGCATTCTGATAATTGAAGATTCTTTGGCATCTTTTTCATCAGAACTACAGATAATAAGATTATAACCATATTTGTTGCAATAGTCTTCGATACTTCTTGCCATTTTTGCATAAAAAATATTAGAGATATCAGCAACTATTAAACCTATTGTATTGGTTTTACCTAATCTTAGGCTTCTTGCCATTTGATTTGGTTTGTAATTCAATTCCTTACATAAAGCAATAACTTTTTCCTGTGTTTCCTTTTTGATTCCATTTTTATCGCCATGTCCATTCATAACCATGGATACCAATGTTTTAGATACTCCTATATTGTTAGCAATATCTTGTAATTTAGTTTTTTTCATGTGTTATTATTTTAATTTTTATTGCACATTTTGAATTACTCTTTGTTTTTTTTATTCTGAATTAATATACTTGAATTTATCAAAGCTTTATAATATATTCGTTTTTAAGTAAATTTACTAAAAATTTAGCTAAATGATATCCGCAAATTTGATACAAAAATACTCAATTACTAAATCGGTTTAGCAAAAACATTAAAATATTTTAAATATTTTTTTAATTTAAATCACAAGTGATTTATATTCAGATGTATACTAGATAGGAGGGAAGTGGAAATTATTTATATTCTTTTACTGTTACTTCATTATTTATAACCATCAAGCCATTCATGGCAAGTGCTTGCATTTCATCTTCACCCGGGTAAACCTGAACAGGAGCAATATGTGTAACACGCTTAATAACTTTATCAACAAAAGGTTTTCCATATGCTATTCCACCAGTAAGTAAAATTGCATCAACTTCTCCCATTAACACTGTAGACATAGCTCCAATTTCCTTGGCAACCTGATAAGCCATAGCATCCTGAATAAGTTTTGCCTTTTCATCACCTTCATTAGCAGCCATTTCTACTTTATAAGCATCATTGGTTCCTAAATAAGCAACGTAGCCACCTTGCCCTGTAATCATTTTTGCAATTTCAACAAACGAATATTTGTTGCTGAAACATAGTTTTACCAATGCACCAACAGGAAGAGTTCCACTTCTTTCAGGTGAAAAAGGACCTTCTCCATCCAGTGCCTGATTTACATCAATTACTTTACCTTTTAAATGAGCTCCAACACTTATACCGCCACCCATGTGAGCTACAATAAGATTCATATCTTCGTAGTTTCTGTTTTGTGATTTTGCATGGGTACGCGCTATTGCTTTTTGGTTTAACGCATGAAAGATACTTTGTCTCTCGAACAAAGGATGGCCTGAAATTCTTGCTAAATCATGTAATTCATCAACTACCACAGGATCAGCAATAAATGCACGTGCACCAGGTATTGTTCTGGCTATATCATTGGCGATTAATCCACCCAGATTACTTGCATGTTGTCCAAGTATCCCTACTTTTAAATCTGCAATTAAAGCATCATTAACTTCGTAAACACCGGATGGTATAGGTTTTACCAATCCGCCCCTGCCAACAATAACCTGAATTGTATCAATTTCAATATTGGCATTTCTTAGTTCATCTAAAATAATATTTTTTCTGAACTCATATTGGTCTGTAATTTTATTAAAAATACCAATTTCTTCAGAGGAGTGTTTTATGTTTTTTAAGAAAATTTGTTTAGAATTTTCAAAAACTGCTATTTTAGTAGAAGTTGAACCTGGGTTAATGGCAAGAATCCTGCTCATATCGATTATTTTTGAGATGCATTTTAAAAAATATGCTGATAGATAAATACTATTTAAATATCAGCATAGTAATATATTATAGAAATTATTATTTTGCAGTTAAAGCAGCTAATGCGATTGAATAGAGTTTAGTCAACTCACTATCACCACGGGAAGACAATATTGCAGGTACTCTTGCACCGGCAACAAATGCGCCTAATTCACCACCACAAAATTTAGTATGTGTTTTATAAAAAACATTACCTGCTTCAATGCTTGGAAATAATAGACAATCAGCATCACCGGCAACTTCACTTTTTAATTTTTTAATTTCTGCACTTTCTTTATCTATAGCACAATCCAATGATAAAGGACCATCAATGATAGCATCTTTAATCTGACCTCTGTCGCACATTTTTGCAATGATAGCTGCATCAACACAGGCTGGCATGCCATATGACATTTGTTCGGTAGCAGCAATAATAGCAACTTTGGGTTTTGCAATTCCCAATGCTTTTGCTGTGCTGATTAAAAAATTAGTCATGGTAAGTTTTTGTTTGAAATCCGGAGCTGGAATGATTGCAACATCGCTACATACCAAAAGTTTATGATAGGCTGGGTTTTCCAGAACAGCTATATGTGTTAAAATAGCACCAGGATTCATTAAACCAGTTTCTTTATTTAAAATAGCACGCATATATTTATCAGTCGTTACAGCACCTTTCATTAATAAATTGCCTTCACCATTATTGATTAATTTAACTGCTAATGAAGTAGCTTTCATTTCGTCAGCTTCCTGAACAATTTTAAATTTTGTAACATCGATACCTTCTTCCTGGCAAACTTTACGAATGGTAGTTTCATCGCCGACAAGAGTAGCATCAACAATGCCTAAATCAATAGCTCCGCTGATTGCACCTATGGTGTGTGCATCTATTGCATAAGCAGCTACTAAACGTTTTTTTTCTTTGCTTTTAAGGACCTCGAACATTTGGTCTAATTTGGTGATAGCCATATTAATATCTGGTTTTTTAAAGATTGATAAAATAGAATTAATTTTACGACAAAATTAGAAAGTTTTTTCGATATATCTACTATGATTGTATATAAAAAAAGCTCTTTACTTTAGGTAAAGAGCTTTTTAAAGAAATCATAAAAGTTTTATTTTTCAATATTAGGTAATTCCAATCCGTATCCTTTTTTCTTGTCTTCTATTTTTAATAAAATAGCAAAAATTAATGCAAGAACACCTAGAGAAGTAAATATTAACATTGGAATTGTATAGTTGTATGTTTTAACCATTACTTCACCTTTTAATACACTACCAGTAATGCAGTATTTATCAAGAACCCAGCCAATGAGTGCCGGAATACCCATTAATCCCCAGTTTTGAACCCAGAAAATAAGTGAATAAGCTGTTCCTAATTGTTTTTCAGGAATGATTTTAGGTACAGAAGGCCACATGGCAGAAGGCACCAATGAAAATCCTATACCTAAGAAAATAACAAGGATAATAGCTACTATCCAATGATGTAAAAATGGGATTGAAAAAAGAGCATGAACTAAAATTAATAACATTGATCCTATTATCATAATTGTAGCACCTTTTCCTTTACGGTCGTATAAATTTCCAAAGAATGGTGTAAGAATAATTGTTCCAAAAGGAAGCATTGCAGGAATTAAACCAGCCCAATCTTCATCTACACCAAATTTTTGAACCATTAAATCTGTTGCATATTTTAAAAATGGGAATACTGCTCCATAAAATAAAACACATAAAATTGCAATATACCACCATCCTTTGTTAGTGATAATATTTAAAATATCTTTGATTTTAAATGCTTCTTCTTCATCTACAACATTATTTTGTTTATCGAAAGCTGCCTGTGAAGCATCAAGTTTTTTGTCTTGAAATGTATACATAACAAATGCAATCAATCCAATACAAGCCATAATAAGTCCAAAAAGCAAAGGCATTGATACAGTACCAAAAGCTTTAGCAATAGGAAGTGATGTTCCGATAGCTAAACCTGTACCAATACGGGCAGTAGCCATTTCTAAACCCATAGCTAAGGCCATTTCTTTTCCTTTAAACCATTTTACAATAATCTTGGATACTGTAATTCCGGCAACCTCAATACCTACACCAAAAATAGCAAAACCAATACCAGCAACTAAAACCTGAGCTTTTGATTTAAAAATCAATAAATCCCATACCTGACCATCCAAACTATGTGTAGATACAGCCCAGTATTTTATACCAATACCAATAACCATAATACTGGTCGCCATCATACCGGTAAACCTGACACCCATTTTGTCAAGAATGATACCACCAAATATAAGGAAAAATAAGAAAACATTGAACCAACCATAGGCACTTGTGAAGAAACCGTATTCTTCGCTGTTCCATGATAATTGTTGTTCTAATAGACCTTTTAAAGGAGCCATTACATCAGCCAGATAATAACCGCATAGCATGGTGAATGCTACTACAGCCAAAGCTGTCCAACGGGCTGCTTTTGATTCACTGAGAATCTTGTGTACTTTTTCTGTCATTTTATTAAAATTAGATTTGTAATTTTTTTTTCTGTCGCAAAACTATAACAAAATTCCGATAATTGATCGTTTTATTTAAAAATAAGATTAATTTTAGCAAAAAAAACTGTGTTATGGCAATTATTGAATTTACAGATGAATATTTTATGCGTGAAGCATTGAAAGAAGCTCAATTGGCTTATGAATCAGATGAAGTTCCGATTGGAGCAGTGATTGTTGCCGGTAACAGGGTGATTGCAAAAGCGCATAATTTAACAGAAAGATTAAATGATGTAACAGCCCATGCCGAAATGCAAGCATTTACTTCAGCTGCAAATTATCTAGGAGGAAAATATCTTATAGATTGTACTTTATATGTTACATTAGAACCTTGTACAATGTGTGCCGGTGCATCTTACTGGACGCAAATAGGCAAGATTGTTTTCGGTGCAAAAGATGAAAAACGAGGATTTTCAAAATTAAATGTAACTGTATTACATCCGAAAACAATCATCAAAGGAGGTGTTATGGATAAAGAATGTTCAGATCTTCTGATTTCATTCTTTAAAAAGAAAAGATAATTAATCAAATTCTTTTGATGTACAGCTATTAATCCCAAAAACAGTATAAAGCCCACAATATTCTTTAAAAGATGGTATTAGATTTATTAAGCCTATAATGCCAAAAATGATAGTAAGTGTTAAAGGAAAATCACCAATAATAATCGTAATTGCAACAACTGCTGAAATTATTAATCTGAAAGTTTTATCAATAACTCCAACTTTCTTTTTCATTCGCTTAGTTTAAGTTTATAAAAATGGATTGTTCATCTTTTCATGTCCGATACTAGTCTCAGGACCATGACCCGGATAAACAACATAAGCATCAGATAATGAAAAAAGTTTATTAACTATATTTTTATGCAGCAATTCAAAATTTCCGGTTGGTAAATCAGTACGTCCTATACTTTCATGAAAAAGAACATCACCACTTAATACAAATTTTTGAGCATGATTAATAAAACAGATACTACCATCAGCATGCCCCGGTGTATAGATTACATCTAATTCCGAATTTCCGAAAGTAATTTTATCGCCTTCATTAATTAAAGAAGTTGCCTGAGCAGTTGACTTTAGGTTAAAACCATACATTGTAGCTTGATTTGAAGCATTCATCAGAAAACCTTTACCTTCAGAATGAATTCCCATTCCAATATTGTATTGTTTTTCAACAAAAGCACTTCCTAATATATGATCAATATGACAATGAGTATAAATTTGTGCAACAGGTTTTAATTTTTCTTTTTCAATAAAATTTGACAATACAGCATCTTCATTGACATCATAGTTTGCTGCATCAATTATGATACATTCTTTGGTTTCATCGTATAATAAATATGTATTTACCTGAAATCCGTTAAATATAAATTTTTTTATCGTTATCATATTTTAATTTATTTTACTATTAAAGCTTTATTTTTAAGTTTACTTATAATTATTAAGAAAGTTTTTCAGTAAGTTTGTTTCGTTAAACTTAAATTACGCCTTAATTTTTATTTAGGTATAACTTTAAAAAACTTTAAAACTGATTTATTCATCTTTTTTTGCTTCGTTCCAATACACATCCATTTCTGCCAGAGTCATATCATGTAAGCTTTTACTGTTTTCAAGTGCTTTTTCTTCAAGATATTTAAATCTTTTAATAAATTTCCGGTTTGTTTTTTCCAAAGCATCTTCAGGATTGATATCAATAAACCTGGCATAGTTAATTAAAGCAAATAAGATATCACCAAACTCATTTTCAATTTTATCTTTAGTTGCATTAGAATCTATTTCTTCCTTAAATTCATTTATTTCTTCCATTACTTTATCCCAAACCTGATGTGTTTTTTCCCAGTCAAAACCAACGCCTCTAACTTTTTCTTGGATACGATAAGCTTTTACCATGGCAGGAAGTCCATTGGGAACTCCTTCTAATACTGATTTTCGGCCTTCAGTTAGTTTGATTTTTTCCCAGTTATTTTTTACATCTTCAGCATTGTTTACTTTTACATCACTATAAATATGAGGATGACGAATAATTAATTTCTCGGAAATCCCATCTAAAACATCTTTAATATCAAATGCACCTTTTTCTTGCCCGATTTTTGAATAAAAAACGATATGTAACATTAAATCACCTAATTCTTTCCGGATTTCATCCAAATTATTATCCATAATGGCTTCAGATAATTCATACATTTCTTCGATGGTTAAATAGCGCAAACTTTCAATGGTTTGTTTTTTATCCCAGGGACAATTTTCTCGTAAATTGTCCATTATATCAAGTAAACGTTGAAATGCTATAGCGTTTTTGGTCATTTTTGTAAATTTTTAAGTAGTTGATTCGTATCAATTTGATTCATACATTTAAAATGTTTTTTAGGACAAGCTTTATAACCGATTTTGCTGCAAGGCCGGCATTTTAATCCAGTTATTTGATAAATTTTTGATTTAAATTTATCATTTTCCGGTAAATAAGGGTACATTCCAAATTCTGGAATTGTATTTCCCCAAACCGAAATTATTTCTTTTTTAAAGGCTGCTGCAATATGCATTAGTCCTGTATCAGGAGTAATTATTTTTAATGATTGTTCTATAATGGAAGCAGATTGTTGAATGCTAAATACACCACAGGCATTGAAAATTTCGTGCTTATCTGCAGTTTTTCTAATGTTTTCAGCTCTCTCACGATCTTCTTTGCCACCTAACAGAACCATCGGTATTTCTGTATGTTTACAAAGTTGTATCAGGATATTATCAGGGAGTTGTTTTGTAAAATGTTTGCCTCCAATTACAAGACATACATATCCTGAATGGAAATTATTGGGAAGTAGATTTATATTTATTTGCTCGTCTTCAGGAATGAAAAAATCAAGTCCCTGATTGTCATTCATTACATTTAATTTTTCAACGGCTTTAAAATATCTGTCAACAATATGAATATCTGGAAGCAGATTGATTTTTAAATTAACAATAATCCATTTTTTAAAGTTGAGTTTATTAAAAGTAGCTGAAGGTTTCATTAAAAACAGCTTCACTAAGGATGTCCTTATATTATTATGTAAATCAATGATATAATCAAAATTTTCCTTTCTTAATTCTTGTATGTTTTCATAAAGGTTTTGATTATAACAATGAACTTTAAAAATATTAGGGTTGTTAATCAACAAATTTGAAAAAAATCCTTTTGTGAGATAATGAATTTCTGCATTAGGCAACTGTGTTTTAACACTTCTAATGATTGGTGTTGTAAGAATAATATCTCCTATTGAACTAAATCTGATAATTAATATTTTCAAAATTTTCTTTTTTTTACAAAATTATAAATAATTAAAATAAAAATTTAATCTATTTTTGCATCATGGTACTAATAGATACTCATACACATCTTTATCTGGATGATTATAAAGATGATATTCAGCAAGTTGTTGATAGGGCTTTAGAAAATAATGTAAATTATTTTTTGCTTCCCAATATTGATAGTTCTACGATTGATAAGATGAATGTACTATGCGGGCAATATCCTGACCGCATGTTTCCTATGATCGGATTACATCCTACTTCAGTAAAAGCAGATTATATGAAGGAGCTTTTACTGGTAAGGCAGGAATTATTATCAAAAAAATATCATGGAATTGGTGAAATTGGTATTGATTTACATTGGGATAAATCGTTTCATAAAGAGCAGGATTTTGTACTTCGTTATCAGATAGAATTAGCTAAAGAATTTAATTTACCTATTGCAATTCATACAAGAAGTTCGTTTGATGAATCTATTGAGATTGTCAGAGCAGTTAAAGATAATAATTTAAAAGGTGTTTTTCATTGTTTTGGAGGGTCCTATCAACAAGCTATTGATATTATCGATATGGGTTTTAAATTAGGAATCGGTGGAGTGGTTACTTTTAAGAACTCAGGTTTAGACAAGGTTATCGATCATATTGAACTTGAACATATAATTCTTGAATCGGATGCTCCTTACTTAACACCTTCTCCATACAGAGGTTTAAGAAATGAAAGTTCGTATTTATTATTGATTGCTCAAAAAATAGCAGAAATGAAAGCTATTTCAGTGGAAGAAGTTGCAGAAATAACAACAAAAAACGCGAAAGAACTTTTTAATATTTTAATATAAATATGTTAGTGTTTAGAAGCCACTTAAGCACAATATTTAGAAAAATTAATTAAAAGAGTAAAGACAAATTCACTTTATTAATTTTCAACTCTTTACATGGAAAGCAAAATATCTATCCTGGTAATATACACAGGCGGAACAATTGGAATGATTCAGGATCCTAAAACGGGAGCTTTACATCCAATCAATATGGATTTATTATATCAATCTATACCAGTTTTAAAAAATTTTAATTACAATATTGATTCTTATAGTTTTAATCCTCTCATTGATTCTTCAAACATGAATCCTGATTTTTGGATAAAATTAGCAGGAATAATAGAGGAAAAATATGAAAGCTATGATGGTTTTGTTATATTACACGGAACTGATACTATGTCTTTTACAGCTTCTGTTTTAAGTTTTATGCTCGAGAATTTAAACAAACCGGTTATATTAACTGGCTCTCAATTACCTCTTGGTGTTGTAAGAACTGATGGCCGAGAAAATATAATAAATTCCATTGAGATTGCAGCTGCAAAAATTGATGAAACCCCTGTTGTTCCTGAAGTATGTATATGTTTTGAAAACAAACTTTTTAGAGGGAACAGAACTAATAAATTTAATGCAGAAAATTTTGAAGCTTTTGTTTCGGGTAATTATCCAACTTTAGCAAAAGTAGGAGTACATATTAAATATAAGAATCATTTAATATTAAAACCTAATTTTAAAAAACTGAAAGTGCATTATAACCTGAATCAAAATCTTGCAATTTTGAAGTTATTTCCAGGGATTTCAGAAAATGTTGTTAAAAGTATACTTTCAATAAAAGATTTGAAAGCTGTAGTAATGGAAACTTATGGTTCCGGCAATGCTCCAACAGACAAATGGTTTATTGAAGCACTTGAAGAAGCAATAAGTAGAGGCATAATAATACTAAATGTTACTCAATGCAAATCAGGAAGTGTTGTAATTGGTAAATATGAAACAAGTGTTGATCTCGGGAAAATAGGCGTTATTGGGGGTTATGATATTACTACCGAATCTGCAATTGCAAAATTGATGTTTTTATTAGGCAGAAAATTGTCTGACAATGACATAAAAAAATACCTGCAAATATCATTAAGAGGTGAATTGACAAATTAATACAATTTATGCTGAATTCGAAATGAAATACATCTAAAGAATATATTTTATTTTTTTATTTGAAAAGTATTTTTTTTTTGTAATTTAGCCGAATAATTAAAGTCTGAATTCTATTTTAATGCTTTAAAATAGATAAAGATTATTGCAATATAAACATGAGAGGATAGGTGGCCGAGTGGTCGAAGGCGCACGCCTGGAAAGTGTGTATACGCCAAAAGTGTATCGTGGGTTCGAATCCCACCCTCTCCGCAAAAAATAAAAACATAAACAAAGTTGTTAATTGTTTATTTCTCTGAAAAGATTATTATTTTTTTTTAAAAATTATGGATATGTTGTAGAATGTAATTGATAAAATAACGTTAGATACTCTTTCCCAATATTCTTCCATTTTCCTTTGTTTGATTTAGGATTAGTATTTTTTAAGAAAATCTAAATCTAATGTTTTATTATTGAAAAGCAAACAAATTTAAATAGTTTTGAAAGGTGTATTGAAGATAAAACATAAAATGGTTTTAACCATCTTTCTAATCTATTATACATGGAATTCACTTGTTGTACATGATAACTTTTTTTGAAATCCTTTACTTCTTACTTGCTGTTAAAGTGTGATGTTCTATTTTCTTTCCTGACTTCTGATGCTTTCGATTTTTCGTAGAGATATGATTTGTAATCTATTGAAAACATGTAAATTAATTTATTAGAATTAGGATTTTACCGCATTAACGCTTATTTTTGTGGTATGTTTTCCGTTAGAAAAGTAAAGACAAAGTCAGTTATATATCTCATATTGATGCAATATGTACGAAATATATTCCTTAATATCTAATTAATATGACATTATATTATTCTTATTACTTAAATCAGTTAAGCTTTTTGAGAGATGTAACTATCAATACTATGCTAAAATATAACTTTAATCATCACCATCCATTGC
This sequence comes from Bacteroidales bacterium, assembly GCA_049315385.1. Lineage (GTDB taxonomy): Bacteria > Bacteroidota > Bacteroidia > Bacteroidales > JACABE01 > JACABE01. The sequence continues at coordinate 58,893 of JBMOKG010000019.1, read as the reverse complement.
AGTTACAACACTTATTCTATTGTCTCCAGTCTTCATTACTAACTTCTGTTTTTGTTGTGTTTCTGCTTTAACCAACATTTTAAATCTTCAAATGTTGGTTTCACATAATAAGATTATTCTTTTGAACTTATCCATCCGTAATTATACAAACCATAATACAGACGTTTTTCCTTTTCATCGGGTGATAATTCAGCATATAAAGCTTTTTCCACTTCTATTTTTCTGCGTTTTTCTTCCTCAATGACATAAATATCGTCCATGTATTTTTGTTCAACTCTCTTTTTAAGAAAATCACGGGCTACAGAAGGAAATAGTTCAAGCAATAATTCGTCTTTTTCGTTTTCTGCCAATTTTAAAAAGCCATATTCAGGAAAAACAGTATTTTCCTGCTTTTTATTATACTTCGTATCATAAGGTATTTCCTGTATAGTACCTGCAATTTTCATTCTGAAGGCAGGGTCAATCGGCTGTGGTGTTTTACCATAAGAACCTTTTACCAGATTCACAAATTGTATCGATTTAGTAGTATAAGGTGGTAAACCATTGATTTCATCGATTGCACAATTAACAGCTTGTACAACTACAATCTGACAGATGGGTGTAACCAGAGGAGGACAACCCGTTGCAATTCTTACCATCGGCACCAATTCCAATACTCTGGGCAATAAATGCTCTAACTTTAAGACTTTTAATTGGATCAGTAAATTGGTATACATTCCACCGGGTATTTCGGCATTTTTTACCATTTCATTAGGTTCAGGAAAGTTAAAGAATTTTTCAATCTGTTGGGTAAGTAACACCAGTTCATTTTCTTTATTTGCTTTGGCATAAGTAATAGCCATATCAAACATATTATCTACTTCGGGCGGCAATTCATCCTTGCTGATATCAAACGTTATTGGGAACATTTTATAACCGTCAAATTCAGCCAATTCATGACGAATTGCTTTGAGTTCTTTATTAATTTCAGCAATCACGTCAAGATTTACACCTGTATCCAATCCTAGTTTTTCTGCAAATAACTGAATGATCTCAAAAGCAGGAGCTGCAGTACCGCCGGTAAAACTCATGATTGATGTATCCACACTATCCACACCATTTATAATTGCCATTAATGTAGATGCAAGACCATAACCAGGTGTACAATGTATATGGAAATTAATGGGAATACTTAATTCTTTTTTCAGGCGTTTTATTAATTTACCGGACTGATTAGGTGGAATTAAGCCTGCCATGTCTTTAATAGTGATCATATCAGCACCCAGTGTTTCCAGTTCCAAAGCTTTTTTAAAGAAATAATCAGGGGTGAAAATATCGTGAGGGATAGCTTTTAATTGCAGCAAAGCTTTTATTTTTCGTTTAGATTTAAACTTTGGATCAACGGTATAACAAACCGTACAATCAGCAATTCCACCGTTTTTCTTAACAAATTCAATAGTTGGTTTTATGTTGTTTATATCATTCAATGCATCGAAAATACGCATAATATCTATTCCCGAATGGATGGCATTGCGGTTAAATCCTTCAATAACTTCATTAGGATATGGACTGTAACCGAATAAGTTACGGCCACGGGTCAAGGCTGTAAGTCTACTGGAATCACCGATTCCTGCTTTTATCTTTTCAATTCTATCCCAGGGATTTTCTTTTAAAAAGCGCATGACAGAATCGGGAACGGCACCACCCCAAACTTCCATAGCATAAAAATTGGCATCTTTAAATAATGGCAATACACGATCCACCTGAGCTTGTGTCATCCGGGTTGCAAACAAAGATTGTTGAGCATCACGCAAGGTTAAATCTCTGATTAATAACTTCTTTCTCATATAGAATCTGTTCTAAAAACGAATGATATTTAACCTTTTTTAGGATGCAAATTTAGAATTTATCTATGATTAAATAAGAAGTTTTTTAATAATTTATATAGGGTTAATTCACATTAAAATTTTTGTTGATTATGAAGATTGAGAAGCCATAGACAAAGTATTCGACATATAGTTAAGGTATATCCTTCCGTCGCATTGCTATCGCAAAACAACCATTATTCAAAGCGTTTTTAGTATTACAACAAGATTATGACTGAATGCAAACTGTAATGAATGTACTCTTGAAGAAAAGAAAAATCTTGTAAAGTACTTTAAAATAATTAAACATGCGATAGTAAATAATCAATGTATTTAACAACAACTCTATCAGTAAACTAGCTGCAAATTATATTTATGTGCTACATAATCAGGAAATTAATAATTGAAAAGCAACTCTTCACTGAGAATATTCATAAATATTAAAAGTGAATAAAAATATGTTCATTTTGCAATATTTTTTTTAATATTTTGTTATATAAAAAGAATAATAATTTTATATGGATAAGTTTGATGACATAGTTTTTAAATATAAAAATCGAGAATATGGAGCATATCAAATTCGCAAAAAAAACACAACATTTGTAATTGTATCATTTATCATTTCAGTTGTACTATTTTGTACATTGATTTTCAGTTTATATGTTTATGAACATTCATATGAAAACCACATTCATAAATTTTCAACTTATATAGAAAGTACTATATTTAAAAATCCATATCTAACTGATAACAAACAGTTAAAAGTTGAAGAGTCAGCTAAAAGTATAATAAAAAATAGTAAACTGAAAATTGTTGAAGGTTTTATATTTTCAGATTCATTGACTAAAGAAAACTTAACAAATGGACAAGATAGTAACTCATTAGCTAATGGAAACTTTGAAGAAATTCAAAAGGAAGTAGTAGAGTCAAATAAGAATATTAATAATGATACTACAATAAATGATAAGTTAATTATGTCTATTGAAAAACTCCCAATGTTTCAAGGAGGAGAAAATGCAAGAATTGCTTTTATTCAAAATAATATCAAATATCCTTCACTTGCAATGGAGAATAATATTGAAGGCATTGTTTTTGTTAATTTTATTGTAGAATCAGATAGTAGTATTACACATATTGTTATATCAAAGGGTATTGGATGGGGATGTGATGAAGAAGTGATTAGATTAATAAATTCTATGCCAAAATGGATCCCTTGTGTGAAAGGAAAGAAGCCGATTCGTTGCCAATTGTCCATGCCAATAAATTTTACACTTAATTCTGTAAAGGATTAGTGTAAAAATAATATGGTGTTTCTTTCTGCTTTTCACGTTTTATCAAATTTCTTTCAAATCCAACAAATAATCCAAATTTACCTTAAAAAACAATAAAATATATTGATTTACTAGAAATAATGAAGTTTCTAAAGGTGTAATCTCTTTTTTAAATGACAGAAGTACTTCTTATGAAATGTATATTAAAGTTCAGAATGAATTAACTGCTGCTGTTAATGAGTTTCGTAATCAATTTTCCAAAGATAAATTCGGCAAGAAATTTGAAGATTTGAAAAGTGATGCAAAGTAAGAAGCAATTCCAAAATCAATACCTGTTAGTATTTATGAAACTGAACCTAAAAATTTTGGAGGGAAAAATATTGGCTCGTTTTAAAAGAAAAGGGAAAAGATGTTCCCGCAATTATTACACGCTCTATGTCTGATATTATCTTCATGTTATTTTTTTTTTATATGGTAATTACCAATATGAGAGAAGCTACTTTATTTGTAAGAGTATTGCCTCCTCAAGCTACAGAGATTCAAAAACTTGAGGAAAAAGCCCTGGCAAGTAGTGTATATGTTGGACAACCTATTAAAGCTGCTATGTATGGAACTGAACCTCTTATTCAATTGAATGATCAGTTTGCTGAAGTTTCTGATATTCTTGAGTTTATTGAAAACGATTGAGCAGCAAGAAATGAGGTAGATAGACCTTTAATAAGTACAAATTTAAAAGTTGATAGAGCTTTTAAAATGGGCATTCTTACAGATATAAAACAAGAACTCAGAGAAATTGGGGCTTTTAAAATTACCTATGCAACACGAAGAGGAAAAAAGGATTAATTGTTCTTTTTAAACTAATATAAAGAGGAGGGAGATTTAATTTCCTCCTCTTTTTTTATTTGTTCTTTTTTATAGATTCCAACTATTAATAAAACGGTTAATAATATGCTGCAAATTATTAGCCAAAAATCATTTCCTTTACTCCCTAATGAATCGATATCAGTTTGTGTGATTTTATTATTGTTTAAAAATGAAATAATTACAGCAAATGCATTGTTGAAAAAATGAGCAATAATTGGAACCCATAAATTTCTGCTAAAATAAAACATATAGCCAAGTAATAATCCTAGAAACATTCTGGGGAAAAACCCAAAGAACTGTAAATGCATAGCGCTAAATAAGAATGCACTGATAAAAATTGCAAAATGAAAATTTCCAGTCCATTCTTTAAAAAGTTTAAGTAAGATCCCTCTGAATAAAAATTCTTCTCCAAAAGCAGGTATTATTGCTATCATTAATATGTTTATAAAAAGTCCCTGAATGTTTGTTACATTTAAAAATGCTTTTGTAAATATTTCAGCACTATCTTCTGATTTTCGCATCCATTCTTCAACACCTGAAAATGCTTGTGGTAAATGCATCGTTTCATTCAAACTTATTAAGAAATTTACAAAAGGCATTGATACAATTATTAAAAGTATACCCGCAATTAATGTATAGATGTTTGGTTGATGTTTCATTTTTAAATAAGAAGTAATATTCCCATTTATTAAATATGCAAATAGGAGAGATGGTGCAACAAACATTCCTAATTGATTGACAATCTGTAAGTATTTAAAAAAAATAATGTTATTGTTTATATTGAATGTAATCCCTCCTGTTAATGATTTAATAGCTTCGGTACCCCAGAATGGAATTGCAAATACAATTCCTATTAAATTAAAAATAAATAGACTGATTATTATAATAACCATTAAGCTCATAAGCTTTAATAGTATGGAAAAATTATTGAAAAAAGATATTTTTTGCATCATCGTTATTTATTTTACAAAAATATTTAAAATATTTGTCTTTATAGCTATAAAAAAATAAGAAGGGTTTTATTTTAGCCTTTAAAAGATGTTATTTTGCATAAATAATAATTGTTTTAATTAATCAACATTTATTTTGAAAATTGAATTTTTTGCTTTAGTTAAGTTCAAACATTTTTTATTCTGTATATAATTATTATAAGAGATTTGAATTTCAAAAATATATAAGTTTATTTTTAATAATCAATATGAAGAGAAACAATATTATTTGCGACAAAGACTGTATGTTGTTCCATACTATTAATTTAACCTTAGAAGTTTTTAAATGAAAATAAATCTTTTAGCGAGTATTAATAAATAAATTCGGATACTTATGAAGAAAATATTTATTGCTTTTTTTTTATTTATTTCTAAGTTTGCCTGCAAACAAGAAAAAAAATTGCAATTTGTTAAATTTAATGGGGAAGCCCAGGGAACTTATTAAGCTGTTAGTTATTATGATATGAATCCTGCTAATTATCAGAAGAAAATTGATTCAATTTAAAAAAGCATATGACCAATGTGCTTCTTTATGGGAACCAAATTCTATTATCAGCAAAGTAAATAGAAAGATACAGCTGTTGAGCTTGATAATTATTTCTTAGATATTTTTAATAAATCAATGCTTATCTCTGAAGAAACAAATGGTGCTTTTGATATAACTGTAGGACAACTGGTTAATGCTTGGGGATTTGGTTTTACAAATCTATCGAAGTTAGATAAATATAAAGTTGATAGTTTGTTGCAATATATTGGGTTTAAGAACGTAAAAATTAAAAATAATAAAATTATTAAAGAGAATCCAAAAATATGTATTGATTTTAATGAAATTGCAAAAGGTTATTCAGCTGATGTTATTTCAGTTTTCCTAGAGTCAAAAGGAATTCAAAACTATTTAATTGATGTTGGAGGTTAAGTATTAGGAAGAGGTAAAAAAGAAAATGACAGTTTATGGGTAGTTGGAATTGAAAAACCATCAAAAACAGCTGCGGATGACAAAATATTAGAAGCAAAAGTAAAGCTAAACAATATGGCTTTGGCTACTTCAGGAAGTTACAGAAAATATTTTGAAGAAAATGGCATCAGATATTCCATACGATTGACCCCAAAACAGGTTATCCTGTAAAACATTCTTTGTTAAGTGTCTCTTTTTTAGCAGACAAATGTTGGAAAGTTGATGGTTATGCCACTGCATTTATGGTATTAGGTTTTCAAAAGTCATTAGAATATCTAAAAGGTAATCCTGAATTCAGGTATATTTTATATATTCTGATGAAAAAGGGGGAATAAAAACTTTTACAACTGATGGTTTGAAATTAATTCTGTAAGAAATTAAAGAATCATGGTATTATTTACTTATTATCGCATGATTCTAAAGCATTGCTTTTACAACTACATCCAATTTTATTCCCATTAGGATCAATTGAATTACATGTTTTTTTAAATTGAGCTCCTTTTATAAAGAACATTTTTATAGCAATTCCTGCAAATGCAATTGCGATCAGAAGAACTGCAAGTATAAAAAGTTTAAGCATTTTGTTTTATTATTTATAAGACAAAACAAAATTTAAAGAAAAAAGTTTAATTGTTTTTTTTGTATGTTTCGAGTCCTTCGTTTAAAAATGAAACAAAATTAGCAACAGTTTTATCGTAAGCTTTGTTCTCTTTGGTTAAAACATTCTCTTTAGCATCCATTATCACATAATAAGGTTGTGCATTGATATTAAAACGTGTAATCTGATAATTTAGGTTTTTACTACCTAGTTTTTTAATTACTTTACCTTCTTTTGTTGTTACCCATTCATTTTCTGGTAAATCAATGAAGTTTGCATCTGCATACAAAGCTACCATCACATATTTTTCTGTCAATATTTTCTTTACTTCAGGAGCATTCCATACATTACTTTCCATCTCACGGCAATTGGCACATGTTTTCCCTGTAAAATCGACAAAAAGTGGTTTGTTTACTTTTTTAGCATAAGCTTTGGCTTCGTTTAAATCAAAAAAACCTTCGAATCCTGTTGGTAAATGAAGTTTATCCGTATATTTTCGTTCTCCCAGATCGCTTTTATTTGAACTTCCTCCACTATTTTCAACAATCAGTCTGTTAATATCAAAGTCCTGAGTTGTAAGAGGTGGAACGTAACCAGATAATACTTTTAACGGAGCACCCCATAAACCGGGTATCATGTATATAACAAATGAAAAACTTACAATTGAAAGCATAAGCCTATAAACACTTATATGTTCTACTTCACTATCTCCTTTGAATTTTAATTTACCTAACAAATAGAAGCCTAAGAGCGCAAAAACAACTATCCATAGGGCAAGGAAGGTTTCTCTGTCTAAAAGACCCCAATTAGCACCTAAGTCGGCCATAGATAAAAATTTAAGACCCAATGCAATTTCCAAGAATCCAAATACAATTTTAACTGTATTCAACCAGCTTCCCGATTTTAATTTACTCAGAACAGATGGAAACATTGCTAATAATGTAAATGGTATTGCAAATCCTAATGCAAAACCCAGCATTGAAATTAAAAATACAAGACTTTCGTTTGAACCAGAAGAAAGTTCGATGAGAGCTGCACCAAGGATAGGTCCTGTACATGAAAATGAAACGAGAACAGTTGTAAAAGCCACAAAAAAGGTACCTAAATAACCTCCTTTATCTGCATTTTGATCCGATTTATTTATAAGAGAACTTGGTAAAGTTAGTTCAAATAAGCCAAAAAACGAAAGTGCAAAGATCATAAAAATTAAAAAGAAAAGTAAATTAGGAATCCAGTGTGTACTGATAATATACATTGCATCTTTACCTAATAATAATGTTAGTAACATTCCTAAGACACCAAAAATTAATACAATTGAAAAGCCAAAAAAATAAGCTTGTTGTAATCCTTTCTTTCGGTTTTTATTTCCCTTCATGAAAAAACTTATTGTCATAGGAATCATTGGGAAAACACAAGGAGTTATCAATGTTAACAGACCTGCTACAAATGCAATTAAGAATATAAGATACAAGGGTTTACTATTCGTTTTTAGTGGACTTTTAGCTGTAACGGTGATTGTAGAAGTATCTGTTTTTGAAGATGAAGTATCAATAGTATTTTTGGGTTGAGATTGAGTATCTGTTTCAAGAATTGCTGTATTTTCAGTTGTAGTCAGGTTTGGATTTGCTTTTATTTTAAATTCAAAAACATTGTCCTGGAATGGAATGCAACTACCATCATTACAAACCATGTATTCAAAATTACCCTTAACGGCAAAATCTATATTACTTAGAATTTTTATTTTTTGTTTGAAAATCGCTTGTTTGTTAAAATACTTTACGGTCATTTTAAACATTTCATCGTACTCAGCATTAGGCTTAGGTTCTGCCGTTTTACCTTCCAATTTGTAATTTTTATCTTTGTTAAAAACAAAACTGGTAACTATAGGACCACCTTCTTCCATAAATTGTGAATACAAATGCCAGCCTTTTTCAATATTTGCAGTAAAAATTAATTCAGCAGTATTTGTTTTATCTTGTTTTACCGTATAAGTCCATTTTACTGGGCTTTTAATCTGAGAAAATCCGTTAACGGAAAATATTAGCATTATAAGGACAATAATGCAATATTGGTTTATTTTTTGGAAAATGTTGTAATTGTTCATAAAGTTTATATTTGCAGGCAAAATTAAGAAATATTTAAAGAAGTATATATATGATTATGATATATGGCGTTAAATATGTGTTAAGGTAAATTATTGAGTTAATCTTCTTAATTTATGAACGATTAATATTAAGATAAATTTTCACTTCATTCAAAACTGAATAAAATAAAATCCTCAGATAGTAAAAATATATTTAATACCTGATTAAATTAATATCAAAAGCTCATCAAATATTAATAATTTAGAGCAAAGACTTTGCGCTATGAATTAGATTTCAATAATTTGGAAATCAAAACCTTCCATAATAGGATTATGTAATAAATCTTTACAGGCTTTTTCTACCATTTGCCAGGCTGTTTCTTTATTTTCAGCTTCTATTTCCAATGTTATATGTTTTCCGATACGAACATTGCTTATTGAAGGGAGTCCTAAATTTTTCATACTTGAAGTTACAGCTTTTCCCTGAGGATCTAATAAAGCTTTTAAAGGCATTACGTCAATTTCTGCTCTGAAATTCATGGTATTTATATTTATTTTGTGATTAATAATTTACAGGAAATAATTTTGAATGATTGAACAAACGATGTATAATACAATAATAATTGGCAATGCAGCTACATTAAATAGAAGAAGCAATAATATAGCGCTTATTAAAAAAAGAAATCTGGTTTTATTGTTTTTCCATTTATAATTGGTGAATTTAAAAGAAAATAGCGGGAGTTCAACGACCAGCAAAACCGACATGATGACAGTAAGGGAAAGAATAAAATAAGAATTTTTAAACAAACCGGCTATAAAAACTGCAGGTTCATAAAACGTTCCCATTGTATGTTGTGTGTAATAAATAATCAATGGTGCAGAAGCCCAGAAAATAGCATTAGCAGGTGTGGGCAAGCCCAGAAATGAAATAGTCTGACGGTTATCAATATTGAACTTAGCCAGACGAACGGCTGATAATAATGCAATTAAGAAAGGGACATATAGTAAAAATGGATAATTTATAAATAAGGGTGTATCCAATGCATATATATTCAGTAACTTAAATGCAATAACAGCGGGTACTACGCCAAATGTAACCACATCAGCCAAAGAATCAAGTTCTTTCCCAATGTCTGTTTTGGCATTTAAAAGTTTAGCGGCAGTACCGTCTAAATAATCGAAAACAGCACCTGCAAAAATCAAATAGGATGCAATGACTAAATCCGAAATTAAGTTCGATTTAAAAGCAGCTACAATCGCTAAACATCCACATAACAAGTTGAGTAATGTAATAAAATTTGGGATTTGATTTCTAATTTTCATACAGTTTCAATTTGTTAATTTGTTGTGTCAAAATTAAGCAATTTATATTAATTTATACCATTAATCGTCGTTTTAATTTTTATAGATAGATTTTAATAGAGAAATTACGTTATAATAAATGGCAAAAAAAAAGTCTCATCGGAATGAGACTTTTTTTATTTATATCTGATTAGAATTTTAAATCAGATTCGATTACCAGGAAAAAATTATTTTTTTCTTAGTGTTTGGATTTTCTTGCCACCATAAGCAGCTCCTATCAGTAATAAGATGCTTAATCCACCATCTAAAGGTGCTCCAGCGGTTGGATCTGCAGCATCTCCTGTACTGCCATGAGTAGCAGCAGGTGGAGAAGGTGGAGCTTGAGCAAACATAATTGTTGGTAAAAGCATCAAGCAGGATATTATTGTTAATTGAATGAATAATCTTTTCATATATGTATGTTTTTAAAATTATTTAATATAAACTTTTTGTGAATAAACATTGCTGTTAGTAATTACACGTACTGTATAATATCCACTTGCCTGATTAATTGTTACTAAGTTAGAAGTAGGTTGTTGAATATTTAAAACTTCCTGACCTAACATATTATAAACACTTACAGATTTAACATCTTTTGATGTGAAATAAATGCTATTTTCGAAACTAAAAATGCTATTGTTAGTTGCATTTACTTTGTTGATACCATTTGGAGAAAGATCAAATAAAACATTAAAACGATTTACTAAATCAGTTGTAGTAGCTGCAAAATTATAAGTAGGATTAGTACGTAAATTTTGAGTTGTACCAGTTTTTAAATCTTGTAAAATGATAGTTGAAGCAGCATTAAAGCTTTGAATTTCACCAGCAGTAATTGTAAAGTTTCCATCTACTTTTGGTTCAAAACCAACAGTTACAGAAATAGGAGCTGTAAATTCAGCTAATGCATCAATACAATATTTATCGCTGTTGATATAAGAATAAATTTGAGTGTTTAATGGGTTACCACTTGGCATTTGTAATGCATCATTAACATCAACTCCATTCAAATTATCATTTTTGAAATAGATAACTGTTTCATCAGTTGTATTGTTAGGAGATTGAACGTTTAATTTAAGTTGGTTTTCCAATGTTGATTTAAAAAATCCATTAGAGCTGTGTTTTTTAGCTGTAGCTGGGATGGTTACTGATGAACCTGCACCATTTGCATGAACAAAAAATCCTTGCATTGCTGGAATTTCACCATTGAAACCATTAGTTCCAGTTGTTCCATTCCAAGCTCCATATACATTAGTAGCACCATTTAAAACATAAACAGAACCATCTACATTAGTTTTAGTAACTAAACCACCGTCAATAGCGCAAGCGTAAGGATTTCCTAATAAATTCCAACCTGTTCCTGGAAATGTATTGAATGTTACAGTAGGATTTAAATCACCTGCATTCATTACTCCTGAAAAACTATGAGTAGATGCTGTAAAATAAGAAGCTAAATAACCTGCACCTGGAGTAAAAGTTGTAAAACCACCACTTTTGTAATTTTTCCAGCAAAGAGCAACAGTGTTGTCATATTTGAAAAAATCGTAATTAGCAGGAGTTGCATCAATAAAACCAGTAGCAATTACCTGAGAAGCAACTGGTGAAGAAAGAAGATGCCATCCATTATTACCAACCCATGCAGGGATGTAAAGTTCAATAGTTGCATTTACTCCCGCAGTATTGTTTTTAAGAGAAGCAGTTCCTGCTACAGTTGATTTTAAAGTTAAAGCAGTTGCTGCTGCATTGTCTTTTACTAAATTACCAGTAACTGTCATTTGTTTTCCAGCTGAGATAATTAAACTTGAAGTAGATTTAATATTTAAATCTGTTAATGAAATATTTACTGCAGCAGCATCAAAAGTACAAGCTCCAAGAGTTGCAACAGGTGGATTTGCAGTAGTATAAACTCCGATTGAAGCAGAAGAAGCAGCTGTAGGTATAGTATTTCTACCATTGCTGGCAGCAGCAACTTTATTCCAGTTAGTAGCTAAACTCCAGTTACCAGTTCCTGAGAAAAAATAGCTGCATAAAGTGTTAGCATTATTTGGAAGTGTAAGAGTTCTGTCTACAGTTACTGGTGTATTAACAGCATCAGCACGTAAGATACTTGCAGCTCCATTTCCATTACCATCATCATACCAAGTACATTCGTTTACTCCTGTAAAGGTTCCTGCAGTAAAAGCAATATTTGGGGCAAAACTTAAAAAGTTTCTTAATACAGCTGCATTTTTACATTGTAGTTTAAATGTACCAATAATTACCCAGTTAGCATGGTCAAGTAAAGTTACAGGTTGATCAACTGTGGCTGTTGATGAGTAAGATTGAAAGAAATTACCAGCAGTTGAGTAAGATGTATTTGCGTTAGTAGGAAAATTTTCACTAGGATTAGTTAATTGAGAATTTCCAACATAAGATGCAACAATTGCATTTGTAAAACCATTATTAAGACTTGCATTTAAATTAAATTTGATAGCCCAAGCTGCTATTGCAATTGAACCTGTATTTGCAGGATCTGCTGTTGTATTTTTGATTCTTAAATCAATTCTAAATTCTGTTTCGTTTACCTGAACCAAATTATACAAGTTCATTTCAATTGTTTTTGCAAAACTTTGATAGCTGGTAAACAATAGAACAATTAATACAGTTGTTAACGTAAATATTTTTTTCATATTTTTTTTATTTTAAATTAATATATTTATTGTGTTTTTAAAATTCTTAAGGAAGTATTGCAGTTACATAAGTATCAATTGCAGCTTTTACCATAGCAAGATCAGTTAATGGTTCGATATTTCCATCACCATTAATATCACTAGGCACATAACCACTGCCATAAGTGTCAATAGTAGCTTTCACTGCTGCTAAATCAGTTAGTGGTTCAATAAGTCCGTCTCCGTTAATATCACCAGCAAATAAACCATATACACCTGGAGCTAACAATTTCATATTACTGCCAAAAGCTTTTGTTGCAGCATCTGTAAAATTACAAGTAATATTAGCATCTGTAAAAGAAACAGGATTAGCAGTAGTTGTTTCAACATGATTGCGATGCTTAACTGTAATATAATAGCTTCCACTATAAGTGTTTGGTATACTGATATAGGTTTTTCCTCCGGTTGTAGCGGTGCCATTTTGGTTAAGATCAGCTAGTACTGTGTAATTAATGGTTGCATAAGTAACTGCATCATGAAGTTCAACAGTAATAACATCAGCTATAGTTCCACTAAATTTATCAACAGGATTACCCGCAACAAAATCTTGTGCTTTATTCATATCTGTACCATTGTACAAACCTTGCAAAAAAACAGTTAGGTTGAGTTTCTTTTCTTTAGATGGCATTGGAGGAGGAGTTTGAGCCATTGATGGAAGCACAAACACTGCAATCAGAATTAGTGTGAATAATTTTTTCATATTTGTTAAAGTTTAATTATTAATTATTTATTTGTTTGTTTTCTAATATATAATAGGTATAAATGAATTTTATAACTTTAAATTGGAATTTCTGTTATTGTTCAAATTCCAACTACTTTAGGATCAAAAGGGGGGAATTTCATCTCTCATACTTAAATAGTTTTTGTGAATAGATTCATTTTTAAAATAATTTACAAATATAACATAAAAAAAACTAAATCAACAAAAAAAAACAAAAAAATCATTTTTTTTTATTTTTTTAACAATTATATTTTTTTTAATAAGATTTTCAGCAAAAAATTTTTACAAATATAATATAAAAAATGCTGAATCCGACAAAAAAAACAAAAAAAAAGTTAAAAAGTTTTTAGATAATAATATTTATTTAGGTTGTTAGAAATAAATTATTAATTAAGAGTATATTAAGGTTAAAAAAAGTATAGATTTATATTTTTTTTAACCTTAATATTTTCCATTATTTTTTGTAATTTTATTTTATAAGTTATATTTCAGGATGAATTTTTAAGATGTTTTCTGCTTTTTTTACTAATATATCCTGTTTAAACATATTACAAATCTGAGCTATACTTTTAACTGCATAAATCGATTGTCCTCTATCCTGAGCAACACTTCTTTTATATTCAGTTTCAACTGAATCAAAATAATCAAGATCGTTTTTGCATTTTGCAAGAATAGTTTCTGCCATCTTATTCCCTTTTTCCATAGCTCCTGCCTGGTAATATAATTGAATATGTGAAATCATATACATATCAAAAGCTATTTTATGATCAGGGAAAAATTCATTCGCTTTATCCAGTACTTTAACTGCAGAATCTTTTTTGTTTTCGATAATAAGTGCCTGAGCCAATCTGGCAAACTGACTTCTGGCAACCTGACTACTTCTGCTGCTTTCAGGGTCTACATAAACATTTGCCTGATTAAGGTTACCCCATTTGCTTTTATTCATAAGTAAATCATACGTAGCATCTGTAGAGACTCCGCTAAAACCCTCGGATCTGTTAGCGGCAGCATAAGGTAATAATCGGTAAACAATACCTTCCATCTGACAATAATCGTTAATGTTTGCTATACTTCGAACCGATGAAGGATTAACAAAATATACAGGACGCTCCCATTTGTTAGTCGCTAAAAAGTCGAGCAGCATAGTTTCATTTTTGTATAATCCTCCTTTTCCAATAGTCCATTCTATTGATGGAAAGATTTTAGAGGATTGATTTTTTGGTACGATGCCTTTATTAACAAGATAAGCTGAATCTATTGATAATTTGACTTTATTAGTAGGGACATAACTGCCTTTTTGTCCATCCTGCATGGTTGCTTTTGCTTCAGGACTATCACTGTTGATGAAGTCTATAACTTGTTTTAAATCAACAAATTCATTAAGATTACTTTCGTTTATCGGAATATAATCATTGGTACCCTGTTTGTATTTTTCTATTGGTAATGTAAATGGTAAAGCAGGAGATTTATACATTTTTGTGAACAATTGTTCAACATACCAGGCACCAGAAGCAAGTGTAAAGTTCACAACTCTTACATCTGTTCTAACTCCTTCAACTTCCTGTGCATACCATAAAGGAAAAGTATCGTTATCGCCATTGGTTATAAGTATTGCATTAGGTGCGCAAGAGTTTAAATGGTTAATTGCAAAATCCCTTGCAGAATATTTATTTCCCCTGTTATGGTCATCCCAACCTTCTTTAGCCATTACATAAGGAACCAAAACAAAAGATAGAACTGTAGCTATTACAACACTTGCCATTGCTGGCATTTTGCGTTTTGACATAAAATCAAAAATAGCCATAACGCCTAAACCAATCCAGATTGCAAAAGCATAAAAAGAACCAGCAAAAGCATAATCCCGTTCGCGGGGTTGCATTGGAGGCATGTTTAAATAAATGGCAATAGCTAATCCGGTAAAAAAGAATAAAAGGAATACTACGAACATATCTTTAGCATTTTTTTTATAATGGTAATACATCCCAATTAATCCCAGTATCAGAGGTAAAAAATAAAAAGTATTTCTGGCTTTATTATTCTTAAGCGTTTCAGATAAATTATCCTGATTTCCGAGCCTCATGGCATCAATAAATTTAATGCCACTAATCCAGTTTCCATTTGTAATTTCTTTATTTCCATTGGAATCGTAACCATGCCCTTGAATATCATTTTGTCTGCCGACAAAGTTCCACATGAAATATCGGAAATACATATGTCCTAATTGATAACGAAAGAAAAACTTGATATTTTCGCCAAAAGTTGGTGTACGGTCTCCATGAATTCCTGCCCAGACTTTATACATTGCAGGATGTTGACGGCTTTCATCATTACTGTACATACGTGGGAATATAGTACAATCTTTACTGTCATAAGTGTAACTAAAATTAGTTCCTACTGCGTCATATTTTGATTTTCCTTTTATATATCTTGTAGAACCTTCTTTAGAACCAGTAGGTCGTGCATTGTAAAACTGGCCATAGACAAGTGGATTGTCACCATATTGTTCACGATTCAGATAAGAAAGTAAGCCAATTGCATCTTTAGGGTTATTTTCATTTATAGGTGTATTGGCATTTGCACGAATTACTAAGATAAAGAAAGAAGAATAACCTACCAGTATAAATATCAATGCTACAAAAATTGTATTTAATACAACTTTCTTTTTGCGGGTAGTGAATCTGATTCCGAAAATAATTCCGGCTAGCAGAATAATAAAATATATGATAGTACCTGAGTTGAATGGCATACCTAATCCATTGATAAATAGCAATTCAGATTTGCCAGCAAAATCAACTATCCATGGGATAATTCCCCATAAAATAGTAGCTAACATAACAAAAGCAATTAAAAATGAAGCAATATTTCCATTTCTTGTTGTTTTGAAATTTTTAAAATAATATACGAATACTATCGCAGGAATAGCTAGTAAATTCAGTAAATGCACACCGATAGAAATTCCGACAAGGAAAGAAATTAAAATAATCCAGCGAAATGAATGTTTTTCTTCCGCGACACTTTCCCATTTTAAAATAACCCAGAATACTAATGCTGTGAAGAAAGAAGACATTGCGTATACTTCACCTTCAACAGCTGAAAACCAGAATGAATCAGAAAAAGTATATGCTAATGCACCAACAAAACCACTGCCAAAAATGGCAATCATTTTTGGAGTTGTTATTTCGCCATCTTTTACCATTATTTTTTTTCCGAGTAAAGTAATTGACCAGAATAAAAATAAAATACAGAATCCACTTGCGATTGCAGACATTGCATTCACCATATAAGCTACTTTAGTAACATCATTACCAGCAAATAATGTAAATATTCTTCCAAACAATTGAAAAGTAGGAGCTCCCGGTGGATGACCAACCTGTAGTTTAAAAGCAGTTGCTATATATTCGCCACAATCCCACCAGCTTGCAGTTGGCTCTGCTGTCATCAGATAAACTGTTGCAGCAATCAGGAAAGTGAACCAACCCAATACATTGTTTAATTTTTGATAATGCTTCATTTGATTAAGTTTATAAAGTGAATTGTCTTTTTTTATTTTTTAATAACTATCTGATCTTTATTTATTGCTTTTTTTTTCTCCCTCTCCTTTGGAGAGGACCGGGGTGAGGTTAATTATTTAAGTTTATTTATCTGTTCTTCCAATACACAAATTTTTTGTTCAGCATCCGATTGTTTTTTCTTTTCCAGATCAACAACCTGAGCAGGAGCACTATTTATAAAGCGTTCGTTGCTTAATTTCATCTTTACAGAATTAAGAAATTTTTGAGCATACTCTAATTCTGAATTTAATTTTGCTAATTCTTCTTCTATATTAATTTCCTGCAACAAAGGAACATAAAATTCTGTATTTTTAACGATAAAATTTTGAGCAGTCTCCATTTTCTCATTGATATACTCCATTTTTTCAATGTTGCATAGCTTTGCAATAATTGTATCAAACGTTGTATCAGGTTTTTCATTGTTGTTCTTACGAATGTATAGTGAAATGCTTTCCTTATTTAATACATTTTTTTCTTTACGAAGTGTCCGGATAGCCATCACAACTTCTATTGCATTGTTAAACTGGTTTAAAATCAGTGAATTGCTATTTTCGATTTTAAGCATATTTTCCACCATCAGGCATTTGTTCTCGTTTTCTTCATTGAGTAAGTGCCAGATTTCTTCAGTGATAAACGGCATAAACGGATGAAGTATTTTCATCAGTTTCTCAAAAACAGCGATGGTTTCTTCGTAAGTTATTTTATCAATAGGTTGAAGATAAACCGGTTTAATCATTTCCAGATACCAGGAGCAAAAGTCATCCCAGATTAATTTATAGGTTGTCATCAATGCATCGCTCAGCCGATATTTTTCATGATGATCTTCAATGGTAGCAAAAGTATCGTTTAATTTTGCATTGAACCATTTTATAGCAGTTTTTGCATATTCAGGTTGTGGTATTTTATTGTCAATTTCCCATCCTTTTACCAAACGTAGTGCATTCCATATTTTATTAGTAAAATTACGACCTTGTTCACACAAACTTTCATCAAAAGGCAAATCGTTTCCTGCAGGTGAAGTAAGCAACATTCCAACCCTGACACCATCGGCACCGTATTGCTCTATAAGTAAAATAGGATCTGGAGAATTGCCTAAGAATTTTGACATTTTCCGGCCTAATTTATCTCTTACAATTCCTGTAAGGTAAACATTTTTAAATGGGATTTCTTTACGGTATTCCAGTCCGGCCATAATCATACGGGCAACCCAGAAAAATAAAATTTCAGGAGCAGTAATCAGATCTTTGGTAGGATAGTAATATTTGATATCTTCATTATCAGGATTGCGAATGCCGTCGAAAACTGAGATGGGCCATAGCCATGATGAAAACCAGGTATCTAAAACATCTTCATCCTGAATTAAATCAGTTAGTTTGTAATTTTGAGAAGGAAATTTTTGCTGAGCAATTTGTAATGCATCTTCAATATTCATTGCCACGATGATTTCCCTGTTAGGAAGATACCAGGCTGGAATGCGTTGTCCCCACCATAACTGACGTGAAATGCACCAGTCTTTAACATTTTCCATCCAGTGACGATAGGTGTTTTTAAACTTTACAGGATGAAATTTAATATCATCATTCATTACAACATCTAAAGCCGGTTTAGCCATTTCTCCCATTCGCATAAACCATTGCAATGAAAGTTTGGGCTCAATTACTTCATCGGTTCTTTCGGAATATCCTATTTTATTGGCATAATCTTCTATTTTTGCAAGATGTCCTTTTTCTTCCAGTTCCTTGCTTATTTTTTTGCGAACTATAAAGCGATCTTCTCCGATATATAATTGTGCTTTTTCATTTAAAGTTCCGTTATCATTAAATATATCAATGCTTTCCAGCTTATATTTGATTCCAAGGTTATAGTCGTTGATATCGTGAGCAGGTGTTATTTTTAAACACCCGGTACCAAATTCGCGGTCAACATATTCATCAAAAATTACAGGAACAGCACGCATAAGAAGTGGGACCAATACTTTTTTCCCTTTAAGATAGGAGTATCTTTCATCTTCAGGATGAACACAAACAGCAGTATCACCTAGTATAGTTTCAGGACGGGTTGTGGCAATAGTTATGAATTCATCACTTCCTTCAATAAAATATTTTATATAATAAAGTTTTGAATTAACTTCTTTATGAATTACTTCTTCGTCTGAAACAGCTGTAAGTGCTTTAGAATCCCAGTTTACCATACGAACACCTCGATATATTAATCCTTTGTTGTATAAGTCAACAAAAACCTGAATAACGGATTCGTACATATCGGCATCCATTGTAAATTTAGTACGTTCCCAGTCGCAGCTTGCACCTAATTTTTTAAGTTGTTCGAGGATGATACCTCCATGTTTCTCTTTCCATTCCCATGCATGTTTCATGAATTCTTCCCGTGAAATATCCTTTTTCAGAATACCTTCATCTCGTAATTTGGCAACCACCTTAGCTTCAGTGGCTATGGAAGCATGGTCAGTGCCGGGAACCCAACATGCATTAAAGCCTCTCATGCGTGCACGGCGGATTATAACATCCTGAATTGTATTGTTGAGCATGTGACCCATATGGAGTACACCTGTTACATTAGGTGGTGGTATTACAATAGTGCAAGGTTGTTTATCATTGGGTTCTGAATGAAAAAGACCTTTTTCCATCCAGTATGAATACCATTTATTTTCGGTTTCCTGAGGATTGTATTTAGGAGAAATCTGCATTTTTATGACTTTGATTTAATGTTGTTTGGTTTAGCATAAACGCTGTCAGGTCTAAAGACGATGACAGGTTTAGTTTCCCGAAAGACCTGTCAGCGTGCTTGCACCTGACAGCGTCAAAAATTAATAAGCAAACAACATGTTTTTTGATTATTAAGAATGCAAAAATAAGAATTGTTTTACAAACTTTAGAATTTTTTTTAAAAGTCTATTGGGATAATAAATTAAGTATAATAGCAGTAAATTTAAAATATTAAAAAATATTTTGTGGATCTCTAAAACAAGCTTAAGTTTGTAGTATTATATGATATACTTAATAAAGTAAAATTTCACATCATGAATAAACATTTTTTAAAAGCCTCTATTATTGGCATTTTTATAACAAATTTTACAATTGCTCAAGATACGATCAAATGCAACGATTTGTTTTTTAAAGATACATTAATAGATAAAATAATTGGGAATTGGATAGTTTCCGGAGATATAGGAGGTGAAACAATAACATATAATTTCATAGCAAACTGGGAATTGAATCATCAGTTTGTAGAATTAAGTTTTGCAGATACTGCTATTAAGCCTCAATACATGGCTAAAGTTTTTATTGGGTATGATTGTATAAGTGAACGATATGTTGCGCACTGGCTTGATAATTTTGGAGGCAGATATTCCGAAACATTGGGCTATGGTAAAAGAATCAGTAACAGCATTGAATTTCGTTTTGAATATCCAGACGGTCCATTTATCAATAAATTCATTTACAATAGTAAAAATGACAGCTGGCAATTTCATACTACTACCAAAAACAAAAAAGGAAATTGGGTAAGTTTTGGTGATATGTATTTACAAAAGGTGAAATAAAAAACCCCGAATTACTTTAACAGCAATCCGGGTTTAAATGTGTTTTTTTGATTATAAATCTACGATTAACGATTTTTGATTTTAGAAGATTAAGGACTTTATACTTTAACCTTTAACCTTATTTCTTCTGTTCCATATACAAATCCAGTAAACGGGCCACATATTTGCCAAATACATCAAATTCTACATTGATTACGGTTCCCTCTTTGAAATTATGGAAGTTGGTTACTTGATGGGTAAATGGGATAATAGCTACTGAAAATATACCAGGTTTGGAATCAACTACAGTTAAACTCACTCCATTAACTGATATTGAACCTTTTTCAACGGTAATATTACTTTTAGCTGCATCATAAGAAAAAGTATATTTCCAGCTTCCGTCTGTTTCTTCTACTTTAATACATTCAGCTGTCTGGTCAACATGTCCCTGCACTATATGTCCATCGAACCTTCCATCCATACGCATTGATCGCTCTAAATTTACTTCATAACCCGGATGCCAGCTACCCAGATTGGTTTTGTCCAAAGTTTCCTGTATGGCAGTAACAACATATTGTTTTTTTGCGTGATCCACTTTTACAATCGTTAAACAGACACCATCATGGCTCATACTTTGATCAATTTTTAACTCATCCGCTATCTCAGTTTCAATAGTAATATTGAAATTACTTTTATCTTTTTCAATACTTACAACTTTGCCGGTTTTTTCTACTATTCCTGTAAACATATTTTATTGTTATTTAATTAATTATCGTAATAAAGTAATACTTCCATGCAGTTGGCGAACAGCTTCACCCTGAAGCCTGAGTTCATAAACATCACATATGTAATAATATACGCCATCGCTGCAGTCTTTTTTTGATTTCTGTTCTTTTCCGTCCCAATTGATATCAGGATTACTGGTTTCAAATACTATACGTCCCCAACGGTTGAAGATTTTTATCGCAATTTTTTCTACTCCCTGGTAAGGATAAGGAATAAATAAATCATTAATTCCATCATTATTGGGTGAAAACATATTTGGAAGATGATACAACAAACAACTATCAATATCAATACAGATTAAACTGCTTAATGAGCCGATGTTATTATTGGAATCAATAGCACTAATAGCATAACAGCCTGCAATTGAGGCGATATTTGAGTGTATATAATGTCTGACAGCAGGATTGTAAATAGTTTGAATTAAAGATAAACTTCCTCCTAAAACTGGTGAATACCAGATATTTAATTTTAGAATATCGTAAGCACAGGAATCATTTGTTATCCAATCTAAGGTATTGGCAGGTATTCTACAATCAGGTGTGACCAATAACTGTGGAGGACAAGGTGGCTCCTGATCTATGGGAATGCTGCAAACTTGTTGTGATAAATTAATTATCGGATTGATAATGTTGGGAATACTATATTTCCCCAAACTTTTTACATAATAGCAATAAGAAGTACCATTGATAAGGTTTTTATCAGTATAAAAACTTGAAGTTGTAGTGCCAATAGAATCAAAAACAGAAGTTAAAGGATTCTTTCTATAAATTATGTAATAATTATTTTGCCATGGAACGTTGAAGTTCCAGCTTAGTTTTATTTTACGGTCAGCAGGTGTAAGTGTAAGAAAAACAGATGATGCCACATGAGTAGAGCCAATTTTAAAACGATTCCCTGTTTGATCATTGTATAAATCAATTCTATAACTGTATGGAAGTTCCTCTGTGTTGATTCCATTGTCGGAATAAATAGTATCATTCAATCCGGATAAAGAATCAATCAATGCAAAATTACTTCCATTGAAATCACCGGATCTGTATATCAGGTATTTATATGGCCCTGGAACCTGTATAATATCAAGTTCTGTAGGTTTTGACCATGCAATAGTGTCATTACCATTAATTGTATTGGTTTTGGTGATGGAAATATTAGTAATAATCGGTACATCTCGTTTTAATGATGCACAAGCTTCCAGAGAAGCATAACTTTCTGCACCATCAGCATAATAGGCAATAATAATATAACAATAATCAATACCGTGCAAAAGACCACTTCCTCCATTATTATCCAAAAAACTTGTGTCGTTAATATTAGGTACAACAACAAGTTGAGTATATCCGGTATAAGCAGGAACACCAGTTTCGCAATATCCATGAAAATATCCGTAATACCCGTTTCTTCTGAATATTTTATATCCAATGGCATTCGTGCAAAAACTTTTATTCCAGGAAAGCTTAATATCATTTCCGGCAGGAGTGGCTGTTAAATTTTCCGGTGCAGGACCAACAACTGTAATTAATCTGTTTCTGTATGCTGTCAACATAACAGGTGAGCCATCGTCCTTTGCTTTAAATGTTACCTGATAGGGTTGTTTTCGTACATGTTCACATTTGGTTTCCCAGTAAAAAAGGCTGTTTACATCCGGTGAACCAGAAGTTGTGTTAAAAATGGCAGGACTTATGCTTGATGCGAAAGGGCTGCCAACTGCTGATAAAGTTACAGTATTTCCATCAGGATCAGAAGCATGAACATTAAAAACAAGAGTGTCTCCGGCTTCTATGCAAGTGTCAGGTAATGGGTCAATTACAGGTGGATGATTGTTACAGGCTGCGATTAAGATTTGCATATCCCTTGTGATATAACCTATTCTAACTCCGTTTCGCCACTCTTCTATTAAAATAGCAACATTAAACTCGCCCTGCATTACTGGGTTTTCCCAAATCAAGTCACCGGTAAAAGGATTGATAGAAAAAGAAGTACTTGCTTGCGGAAAAGTATAACCCGGAATTTCAAGTCCCTGAGCACCACGGCATTTTACTAGTTTATAGGAAAGACTATCTCCATCAGGGTCATAAGCTCCGGGATTATGAATAAATAATGAACCTACACATCCCATATCCAATGGAGGATTGAGTAATTGTGGTGAATTGTTTTTAGGATTAATAAATGGACTTATAACCAGCATGGTTTCTACGAAAATAGGGACGTTTACAGAATTAGGAATGTTAATTACTCCATTGTTTCTGTTTGGATCTTCCATACTGATTTTGTAAGTGCCGACACCGGGATAAGTATGAATAGCAATATATTCGTTTCTGGAAACATCTCCTGCCAGATTAACTTTAGATGTTCTTTGAATCTGTCCTGAACTTCCATCACCCCATAAAATGTCCAGTTGAGGACGGTCGGCAGGGCTTGGTGTATATGTATAAGTCACCAGTTTGATTTCGTATTGCAAAGATGTGTTGGAAATTCGACGGTAAGTAATTTCTGCAGCCCTCTCGTGTGTAGCGAAAGTCTGTGCAACGAAAGAAAATAAAAGTGTAAAAACTAAAAATATTTTTTTCACTATTTTGAAATTACTT
Organism: Bacteroidales bacterium; assembly: GCA_049315385.1. Taxonomy (GTDB): domain Bacteria; phylum Bacteroidota; class Bacteroidia; order Bacteroidales; family JACABE01; genus JACABE01. Next base: position 35,062 of record JBMOKG010000019.1, on the reverse strand, counting down.
TGTATATAACAATGAGTCTACAAAATTATTATTAATTGCTCAAATTTAATGTTTTTTTTTATTAAATAAACGCATATTCCTGTTTTCTTTTTTTATGAGCATGCTTAAGCTGTAATTGGCTTTCCTCGATTATACATAGTCATCGGTAGTTGTAAAATTAAACAATTATACTAATACATGAGATAGGAAAACGTTTTGCATCATATTGTAAGGCAGTGAGTTTAGCGTTTTTCTAACCTGCCTTTTTTGCCATGAGATAATCAGCTTGCCCTAATAGTTTATTAATGCTATTTAAATCTTTTCGTTATAAAAACCAGCTTGTTTAGAAATGTTATTAGCAGCATGTTTTTATCAGTTAACATAAACGTTATTCCTTTACAAACTTTGTTACTATACTATTTTGATCATTACTGACCTTTACTACATAAACACCTTTGGCAAAACTACTGATGTAAAGTTCTGTTTGTGGTTGGCTAATGTTTTTCTTTAAAATTACTTTGCCTTGTATATCATAAATAGAAACCATGGTATTTTGTAAGTTTTTTAATTGTTGTAAATCTATAGTTAGTTTATCAGAGGCCGGGTTAGGATAAATCTTAATTTTGTCAGAAAGACCATTCTTAGCTATCCTTAAATAACCCTGAGGAACTACTGTTATAGATATTATTGCATTTGCAGATTTCTGCAAATAAGATGAATCGCAATAGGTAACTGTACATCCTACAGAATCGGTAATTGTAAGACAAATATTATAGTATCCTGCTGTGCTGTAAGTATGTGTTGGGAAAGATATGGTATCCTGTGTTCCGTCACCCCAACTCCAGTTATAATGTAAAGGAAGAACTCCGGAAGCATTGTTTACAATAAAGTAATGATGGGGTAAAGCTGTATCGGCCACCAGATCAAACTGTGCGGAACAATTGGGAACAAAAGGGTTAACCGTAATATATAAAGAAGATAAAGCATTTCCACAAAGATTACTCCTCTCTAAAATAATATATCCTGATACAGCTGATAAGCTGTAATTCAATATCATACTATCTGATGTATAAAAAATTGCAGTTGATCCATTTGGTATATCCCATGAATAAGAAGTAACAGTTGTATCTGAAGGGCATGAATATACTACTGCATTTTGACCTTGATATACAGCTGTTGCTCCTGAAATGATTTCGGAAGTTGGAGGATGAGAAACTGTAATAACTAATATTGAAGAATCTCCTTCACCGCATAAATTAATCCCTTTTACTGTTATGTTTCCTGAAACTGCTGATGTTCCATAATTAACAGTTATGCTGTTTGTAGAACTTGTTCCACTGGCTCCATTGGGTAATGTCCAACTATAAGATGTTGCATTTGTAATTGCAGGGACATTGTAATTTACAGCATTTTGACCCAGGCAAACTACTGTTAATCCTGAAATTGTACCAGCATTTGCAGGAAGCGGAATTACTGTAATTGCAAGCGTTGTCGATACACCAGCACCACATGCATTATTTCCTTTTACTGTTATGTTTCCTGAAACAGCTGATGTACCATAATTAACAGTTATACTATTCGTAGAACTTGTTCCATTGGCTCCATTGGGTAATGTCCAAATATATGATGTTGCATTGCTAATAGCAGGAATTGAATAAATAACGCTATTTTGACCCTTACAAACTGATGTTAATCCTGAAATTGTACCTGCTGGAACTGGCAAAAGATTAATTGTAACTGGTAAAGTTGAACTTGCACTATCACCACATGCATTGTAAACTTTAACAATAATATTGCCTGAAACTGCATTGTTTTCATAATTTACAGTAATTGTATTACTTGTACTTAAACCTGTTACTCCTGCAGGAAGTGTCCACAAATATAAAGTTGCATTTGCAACTGAAGGTACAGTATAAGTTACTGTATTTTGGCCCTGGCAAACTATAGTTACCCCTGTGATTATTCCTATTGTAAGCGGAATTGGATTTACCATAATAACTAATGAAGAAGATATTCCGGATCCACATGAATTTACTCCATAAACAGAAATACTACCTGATACAAAAGATGTACTATAATTTATTGAAATTGCATTAGTTGTACTTGAACCACTTACTCCGGATGGCAATGTCCAGATATAGGATGTTGCATTGCTTATGTTTGGAACAGTATAGGTTACTGAAGTTTGGCCTGAACAAATAGAAGTTAAACCTATGATTGTACCTGCTGCAGAAGGTAACAAAGGGCTTGAGTATATAGTTAAACTTGCAACATCAGAAGTATCATTATTAATACCATTGCAATTTGATAAACAACAGCGAAATTGATGTGAAGCAAGAACTGATATTCCTTTTACCGACAATGTAGCCAAATTCCCACTGTTAGATAATATATATATTGCTCCGGAAGGTATTCCATTTGTTACATTAGCCCATGAATTTCCATTGTTATATTGCCATTGAGCATAGATTGGATTCGAACTATTAGCTATTACAGTAAATGAAGTATTGAATGAAGTTGAACAAACTATTTGATTAGCTGGTTGTGTGACAATAGTAATCGGAATAAATAGTGAAGCCGCATTTCCTGTTTTAGCAGGCGTTTTATAACAATGTTCCATCGAGTTGTATTCGAATATAGCATAATGATAAGTTGTTCCTGGAAATAAGCCCTTTACATTTATTGAAGTGCCGGTACCTTTATAAACTACAAAGTTCCCATTACCAATTTGAGTTCCATTACCATACACAGAATCTGCATTGTAAGTAATTCCATGATCCAGTACTGCATTAACAGCACTTTCCGCTTTTGCTAATACTAATACTGAATCACCATTACCACGCGTCCATCCTATGTTCATTGAAGTGTCAGTAACTAAGTTCGAAGTAAATGAAGTTGCCTGATTGGATGGTGGGGTATTGCAGCTTAGTAGCGGATATTTCATTATTTTCCCATCATAAACTCCTGCAAAAAGATTGCTATCTGATACAACAATAGATTTAGATACAAGAATTGAAGGTCCAATTGTTGCCCAACTGTTACCATTATTTGTAGATAATAAAATTCCGTCATAAGATTGAGTTGCTGCAAAAATATTGCTCCCACTTTTTGCTAATGCATGGATATATTGATTTAAAGCTCCGGTTATAAACCAAGTACTTCCATTATTTGAAGAAGTACATATTCCATTTGAAGTACCTGCAATAATTTTACTGCCAATAATAACCAATGAATTGATCTGGTATAAATTTAAGCCTATAGAAGACCAGCTACTCCCATTATTAGTAGAAAAATATACCCCATTCGGAGTTCCAGCGTAAATATTACCACCACTTATACACAATGATGTGATATCATTTCCGGTTAAACCAATAGCTGTCCATGTACTACCATTATTTGAAGATAAAAAAACTCCATTAGCTCCGGCATAAATATTACTCCCGCTTATAGTCAAAGATATGACACGATTATTTGATAAAGCAGTAGCAGCCCAATTGTTTCCATTGTCGGTAGATAAATATACACCATTTACGGTTCCTGCATAAATATTATTTCCGCTTATAGCTAATGACCAGATTTCAGTATATGGTAAGCCTGTATTTGCAGTAATCCAATCTTTGCCATTGTTTGTTGACTTATACAAACCTCGATCAGACCCGGCAAAAACAGTACTGCCGATAGAAGCAAATGAAAATACAGTAGATCCCCCATTTTGATTATACACACCAGTGTTCATAGGTTCCCATGCATTCCCATTATTTATTGAAGAATAGACGCCGCCTCCATTTTGTAAGGTGAAAATATTGTTCCCATTCAAAGCTATCCCCATTATATTTATATTAGAAGGCCCTAAGGCAGACCAAGTATTTCCATTGTTTGTAGACAGATATAATCCTTCCGTATATGTCCCAGCATAAATGTTATTTCCGTTTGTTTCAATTACAGAGATAGCTTTGTGTGTCAAGCTTGTAGCAGTCCAGCTACTTCCGTTATTTGTAGATAAATATACACCACCATCCCATGATGTCCCTGCAAAAATATTTGATCCGTTTATACAAATAGAATTAATACCTAAATTATATGGATAAGGTAACCCAATGTTAACTGTCGTCCAACTTGTACCATTGTTTGATGATAAAAACAATCCATTATTAATTACTGCAAATATATTGCTACCACTTACAGCTAATGAATTTATATTTAGATTTACTAAACCTGTATTTAATGAAGTCCAACTTATCCCATTATTTGCAGACAGATACAATCCAGTAGTTGTTCCGGCAAATATATTTGTATCTTGAATTACAATTTTATTTATTGTAAAACCATATAAACCTGTATAAGACCAACTGTTTCCGTTGTTAGTTGATTTAAATAAACCAAAACCCGATGTTCCTGCATAAATAGTACTATCTTTTATTGCTATTGTATTTACATTATAAGCAGATAAACCTGAAGGAAGCCAACTTTTTCCATTGTTTACCGATTTAAATATGCCACTGCTTTGGCTTCCAATATATATATTATTCCCATTCAATGCAATACAGTTAACAATACCATTATAAGGTATATTAGCTTGCTGCCATTGAGCCATTACAATATTTCCAAAGAATAATGCAATCATTAAAATGTAAAGTTTTTTCATGTTTTTATTGATTAATAATTTTATAGGTAAATAGTAACATAAGTGCCCTTTTTCAAACCTTTCATTCACCCTTTACCACCTTATCATATCCTATTGACAAATATCATCTTTTTTAACCCGACAAATATACAAATATTTCATTCTCTTATACTTTATTTAACAAAAAACCCAAGGCATATTTCTGCCTTGGGTTTTGCTGTTTATTCATTTAAGTTGTAAGGCTTAAATAAGTATTATTTCCACTTCATTTGTCTTAGTTAAATTCTTGTTTGTAAATATATTGAAAATAGATCAGTTTAAAAAAATAATTTCCAGGCAATGATACCAAAGAAAAGGAAAATGCTTAAACCAGAATAGATGATGGTGTAAATACTATAAAGTCGCATTTTTTGGGTTGTAAATTCCTGATTCGTGCTAATAATACTGAGATATCGCTTCAATTTATAAAAATAAAAGTAGTTGGAAAAATAGATTATTAATCCTATAGACATAATAAACAATGAATTTATTTTTGTTTCTATATGAAAAAGTATACCAAAAGTCAATACGTTAATATATCCCAAAGCACTTATTATTGAAATGGATGAAAACGTTCTGCTTTTTATATCAAACTCAGGATTGTCACTTTTCCCATTCCAACGTATAGTAGAAATTCTATTAAATAAAATATCGTAGAAATTCATATTATTTAGCTTATATTTTTTATATCTATTTATTTAAGAGTCCAGTCTAAAAAGCCAGAAGAAAAAATATATTTTGAGCTAAAGCCCTGATTAGCAATTTTATAATTAGTAACGTTCTTAAGAGCGTTGCTGATGAATATCAGTCTGTTATAAGGCTTTAGCCAAAATTAATATAGTTTTTAGACCGGACTCATTTAAACAATAAAATTAGTTGTCTAAATTCAGAAAAGCAAGACCAGCCAAAATTATTCCATCCATCAAACCGACTATAAATAAAATTAAAATTATCTTAAGTTGTTTTTTTTCTTCTTTAGAAATGGAACGACAAAAAAAATAAACTTTAAAAATTCTTATCATATCAAATGTATTATTCACCCATCCTGTATATGAACTATCATATTTTATCATAGTAGTAAATAAATTTTTTCTTAAAACAGATATTGAAATTCCGCAAATTGCTAAGATAATAGGAAGTATCGGGAATATTAATAAATTTACCATAAGTTGGTATTTGAAAGAATTTTAAAATATCACAAAAAATAATTAATTATCACACAAACTCAAACCTTTGATTTCTTCGCTGTGGTTCAAAACCTGCCTCAGTTATGGCTCTTTGAATGCCAACGGCATCAAACTGATGGTCGGCACCGGCAACAGAAACCACATTTTCTTCTATCATTATTGAACCAAAATCATTGGCGCCTCCATGCAGACAAATCTGAGCACATTGTTTTCCAACTGTTAACCAGGAGGCTTGTATATTCGGAATATTTGGCAACATTATACGACTGATTGCAATCATTCGGATGTATTCATCAGCAGTTACATTGTTTTTAATGCCATGTTGTTTCAAAAGTACGGTGTCTTTATCCTGAAATGGCCAAGGTATAAAGGAAACAAATCCAGGTGCTTCAGTTGGTTTTTCGCTTTGAACATCTCGTATAAAAATAAGATGTTGCAGCCGCTCTTCTAAAGTTTCAATATGCCCCAGCATCATAGTGGCTGAAGTAACAAGATTCATTTTATGAGCCACCCGCATTACATCCAGCCATTCCTTTACATTGCATTTGTTTTTTGAAATAATTCCTCTCACTCTGTCGGAAAGGATCTCTGCTCCGGCACCCGGCAGGCTGTCCAGACCAGCTTTTACCAAAGCCTTTAATGTAGCTTCGTAAGTGATACCTTCCATGTTGGAAATATGCACAATTTCGGGTGGTCCCAATGCGTGCAATTTTACTTCGAGATAATGACTTTTTAGACTGCTGAACAAATCTGTATAAAATTTCAAACCTAACTGAGGATGCATGCCACCTTGTAACAATAATTGATCACCTCCCAATTGCAACATTTCATCAATTTTGCATTTGTATTCTTCTATATCAGTTATATAAGCTTCTCTCGAATTTTTGGATCGATAAAAATTGCAAAACTGACAACCTGAAGTACAAACGTTGGTATAGTTTACGTTTCTATCAATTATCCAGCTCACTTTTGACTGTGGATGCAGTTGAAAACGAATTGTATTTGCAATAGCCATCAATTCAGGTAATGATAATTCATGGTATAAATGAAGTCCTTCTTCTAAAGTGAGAAATTCCAGGTTGAAAGCTTTGTCGATGAGATGCTTGCTATTCATAGCTAAGTTGTGATATTAATGTTATTAAAGTTTAAAAGTTTTGGTTTGTTTTTTTTTCTAAATTTGTAAATCTTTTTTATTCAAAAATAATAATAAAATGCAAACTATCGTTAAAAAATTATATAAAGAAAGGGATTTTAAAGCATTTATTTATATAGTAAATGATTACAATCAACTTCCAGCTTCTCAATTTTCAATTGAAGAAGTTGAATATGTCAAAAATCAGCAGACAAATTTAGAAAAGGAAATGATCCTTTTGCCTAAACTTGAAATATTGAAAATTGTTCAATTTTTTAAAAATGAAGGGGATTCCTTTAAAATTAAAGAAAATTGCCGTAAATCCGGTGAAAGAATCACAGTTTTACTAAATGAAAATAAGGTAGATACTGTTTTAATTAAAGATTTGTGTGAAAATAAATTTGCTGCTTATTCATTGGCTGAAGGAATGGCACTAGGTAATTATCAATTCATTAAATATAAAACAGAACAAAAAACCAATGCTTTACAAGAGATAATTATTGATTCAGCTTACATCAATAATTTACAATATGAACATTTGAATATTCTGACAGATGCTGTTTATGCTTGTCGCGATATGGTAAATGAACCTCTTACTTTTCTGGATGCTGTCAGTTTTTCTGAAATTATTACAAAAATGGCAATCGATGCTGGAATTAAAGTGGATGTTTTTAATAAGACAAAGATAGAATCCTTAAAAATGGGTGGCTTACTTGCCGTAAACCGTGGAAGTATTGATCCACCAACTTTTTCAGTAATGGAATGGAAACCGGAAGGAAGTATAAATTCTAAACCTTATGTATTTGTCGGTAAAGGTGTAGTTTATGATACCGGTGGTGTAAATATTAAACCAGGAGAATCAATGCTGGATATGAAGTGTGATATGGGTGGTGCTGCAGCTGTGGTTTGTGCTATTTATGCCATAGCCAGTGCAAAATTACCTTTTCATGTGGTTGGCCTGATTCCATCTACTGATAATCGTCCTGATGGAAATGCTTATGTTCCGGGAGATGTGATTACAATGTTTACTGGTAAAACGGTAGAAATAATGAATACTGATGCCGAAGGCCGATTGATATTAGCTGATGCATTGGGTTATGCTTCAAAATTTAATCCGGAATTAGTAATAGATTTAGCAACACTAACAGGTGCTGCAAGCAGAGCAATCGGACCTTATGGAATCGTTGCAATGCATGAAAAAGCAAGCGATGAATTTGAAAAATTAAAACAATGTGGTGAAAATGTATATGAACGTCTGGCAGAGTTTCCTTTTTGGGATGAATATGGAGAATTGATTAAATCGGATGTGGCTGATATTAAAAATCTGGGTGGCTCTGAAGCCGGTATGATTACTGCAGGAAAGTTCCTTCAGGAGTTTACGGATTATCCGTTTATTCATCTGGATATTGCAGGTCCTGTTTTCTTGAGTAAAAAAGACAGTTACAGAGGTAAAAATGCTACCGGGGTGGGAGTGAGGTTGTTATTTGATTTTATTTTAAACAAAATAGGATGAGTTGAAATCTAATAAATTTATTAATTTTGATTTTAAATTCATTGCTGAAAAAGCATTTGTAACTTTTTAATATTGTGTATTATGACAAGAAATTTCGATAAAGATTATAAAATAAAACTAGGAATTACACATGGTGATGTAAACGGAATCGGCTATGAAATTATTATAAAAGCATTAGCAGACCATAGGTTTTTAGAACTTTGCACACCTGTAGTCTATGGTTCCTCAAAAGTTGCTTCTTTTTACAAAAAGTTGCTGAATTATAACGATTTTAATTTGAACCTGATTAAACATGCTGAAGCAGCAGTTGCAAAACGCTCCAATATTGTTAATATCAACAATGATGAAATTAAAATTGAATTAGGTCAATCAACTGAATTAGCTGGAGTTCTGGCTGCTCAAGCTTTAGATCTGGCTGTAGAAGATCTTAAAAAAGAGCAGATTGATGTATTGGTAACTGCACCTATCAACAAAAGCAATATTCAATCCAGAACATTTAATTTTCCGGGTCACACTGAATATTTAGCCAGTAAATTTAATGTTGCCAATGATTTAATGATTATGGTCAGCAATAACATCCGGATTGGAGTAGTTACCGGACATATCCCATTAAAAGATGTTTCAAATAATCTGAGTATAGATCTGATTATGAGTAAAATAAGAATTATGAATCAATCTCTTATTCAGGATTTTGCCATTACTAAACCTAAAATTGCTGTTCTTGCTTTGAATCCCCATGCAAGTGATAATGGATTATTGGGAAAAGAAGAACATGATATTATTATTCCTGCAGTTAAAAAAGCAATGGATGAAAAAATACTTGCTTTCGGACCTTATCCTGCAGATGGTTTTTTTGGTTCCGAAAATCTCAGAAATTTCGATGGTATTATTGCTATGTATCATGACCAGGGGTTGATTCCATTTAAATTAATGTCCTTTAAGGAAGGTGTTAATTTTACAGCTGGTCTGCCAATTGTAAGAACATCTCCTGCTCATGGGACTGCTTATGAAATTGCTGGTAAAAATGAAGCTTCTCCTGAATCTTTGCGTCAGGCTATATATTTGGCCTGTGATATTTTCAAAAACAGATTAATGTATCAGGAACTTACAAAGAATCCTTTGAAGATCAGTAATAACAGTAATGAAAGGGAAAACTAAGCGTTTTTATAGAATAAAGTCTGCAGGTATTTGAGTTATTAAAGTAAGCTTATATTTGATGGAAATAAATTGCAAAAGCAATTTAAGTGTATTGATTAGCTTTCGATTATAATTACTTAGGGTAAAATAAAATATAATATGCCAGTTAACAAAGAAGGATTTCTTTTTACAGAAATCGGGAAGATTTGCAAGGGTGAACTTATCGGCAATCTTGATAGTAGTCAGATAATTAAAGATATATTAACTGATAGTCGTAAAATTACTTCAATTGATAATTGTTTGTTTTTTGCATTGCTCAGTAAACGCAATGATGGACATAAATATATTCCTGAACTCTATCAAAAAGGAGTTAGAAATTTTGTAATCTCAATTTTACCGGACGATATAAATATTTATCCTGAAGCTGGATTTGTTCTTGTAAAGGATACATTGAAAGCGATGCAGCAATTGTGCGCCTTTCATCGTAAGAAATCTGATATTCCTGTGATAGGAATCACCGGAAGTAATGGAAAAACGATTATTAAAGAATGGCTTTATCAACTAATGAGTGATGATATTAATATCGTAAAAAACCCCAAAAGTTATAATTCGCAGATAGGTGTACCATTGAGTGTTTGGCAAATGAAGTCTGAACATGAAATGGGTATATTTGAAGCCGGGATTTCCGAACCTGATGAAATGGATAAATTGCAGGCAATTATTATGCCAACTATTGGGATTTTTACCAATATCGGTCATGCTCACGATGAAAATTTTATACATAAAGAACAGAAAATAGCCGAAAAATTAAAGCTTTTTACTAAAGTTAAAATGCTGATTTATTGTGTTGATTATCTGGAGATTAAAGAACGTATCTTAAAATCAGAAATGCTGAGGAATATTCCTTCTTTTTCCTGGAGTAAGAAAACAAAGGCAAATCTTAGTATTCTGCATTACGAGAAAAACAGCAATAAAACAATCATATCGGCTATTTATAAAGAGGAGGAAATCTCAATAGAAATTCCTTTTACTGATGAAGCTTCTATTGAGAATGCCATTCATTGTTGGTCCGTATTATTGTATTTAAATTATTCAAATGAGCTTATTTCGCAAAGGATGAGATTATTACATCCCATCGCCATGAGATTGGAATTAAAAGAAGGTATCAATAACTGTTCGATTATCAATGATAGTTATAGTTCTGATATCAATTCGCTTGGCATTGCTATTGATTTTTTGAACCAACAGAAACAACATAAAAAGAAAACAATAATTTTATCGGATATTCTGCAAAGTGGTCGCGAAGACAAAGACTTATATGGAGAAATTGCCGATTTACTTTCAAAAAAAGATGTCAGCCGCTTAATCGGAATTGGAAATGCAATCAAGAAACAAGCTGATATCTTTAAACTTGAAAAAACTTTTTATTCTTCTACAGATGAATTTCTGAGAGATTTCCTTTTTTCCGGATTTAACAATGAAACGATACTTTTAAAAGGTGCAAGAATTTTTGAATTTGAGAAAATAAGTCAGGTATTGCAACAAAAAGCGCATGAAACAGTATTGGAAATCAATCTGAATGCAATTGTTCATAATTTGAATTATTATCGTTCAAAGATTAAGCCGGAAACCAAACTAATGGCAATGGTGAAAGCATTTTCTTATGGAAGTGGAAGTTTTGAAATTGCCAATACACTTCAATTTCATCATGTCGATTATTTAGCCGTTGCTTATGCAGATGAAGGCGTTGAATTGCGTAAAGCAGGTATTACACTGCCAATCATGGTTATGAACCCTGATGAGCAAAGTTTTGATACAATTTTAAAATACGATCTGGAACCCGAAATTTATAGTTTGAGAGTTTTTACTTTGCTCGAAAATATTATTGAGCAACATATCTCTGACAAACAAAAGATTGTAAAAATACATATTAAACTGGATACTGGTATGCATCGTTTGGGTTTCGAGAAAAACGATCTGCCGGAATTGATAAACAGAATAAAAAATAATTCTCAAATTTATATACAATCTGCTTTTTCACATTTATCAGCTTCAGAGAACAACCTGTTTGATGATTTTACAAATCATCAGATCGAATTTTTTACTGAAATGTGTGGATTTCTGGAAAAAGGAATTGGATATTCTTTTACCCGGCATATACTGAACTCAGCCGGAATTATACGTTTCCCGGATGCACAGTTCGAAATGGCCAGATTGGGAATTGGATTGTACGGAATTGCATCTGTAGGTGTCGAACAGATAGACTTACAAAATGTAGGTACATTAAAAACAATAATTTCTCAGATAAAGAAAATCCCACAGAATGACACCATAGGTTATGGTCGTAACTGGGTTGCTCAGCATGAAATGACAATTGCAATTATACCAATTGGTTATGCAGATGGTTTGAACCGGAAATTAGGAAATGGAAAAGGTAAAGTATTTATTAATAATAAGTTTGCTTCTATTATTGGGAATGTTTGTATGGATATGTGCATGATTGACATTACCGGAATTCCGGCAAATGAAAATGATGAAGTCCTGATTTTCGGTGAAGAATATCCTATTACTCATCTGGCTGAAGAATTAAATACCATTCCTTATGAGATTCTTACAGGAATTTCGCGAAGAGTCAAACGAGTGTATTTTCAAGAATAAATAAATTTCAATAGTTAACAGTTATGAAAATTAGTATTTTAATACCAGCTTATAATGAAGCCAGAACTATTCATCTGATATTAGATAAAATTTTAAAAGTAGAATTGATTCATGCGATTCAAAAAGAGATAATTATTGTAAATGATTGTTCGAAAGATAATACACAGCAAGTAATTGAAAATTACATCATCACTCATTCCCAAACTGAAATTAAACTATTTAATCAAACGATTAATAAAGGTAAAGGAGCTGCCATTCATAAAGGAATTGAATTGGCAAGCGGAGATTATCTAATAATTCAGGATGCAGATTTAGAGTATGATCCTTCTGAATACAATTTGTTACTTCAGCCAATAATGGATGGTTTTGCTGATGTAGTTTACGGTAGTCGTTTTATGGGAGGCAATCCTCATAGGATTTTATTTTTCTGGCATACAATTGGAAATAAGTTCCTTACTTTACTTTCCAATATTTTTACCAATCTTAACTTAACCGATATGGAAACCTGTTATAAACTTTTCCGCTCGGATATTATCAAACAAATCCATTTCAAAGAAAATCGCTTTGGATTTGAACCTGAGGTTACTACGAAAATTTCCCGCTTTCCTAAAATAAGAATATATGAAGTTGGTATTTCATATTATGGAAGAACCTATGAAGAAGGTAAGAAAATTTCGGCAAAAGACGGTTTCAGAGCCATCTGGTGTATACTTAAATACAATATTTTTGATAGAAGTTACAAAAAATAATAAGTATGAAAGATCGTTTACTTAAATTTATTGTAAAATATGAACCCTTACTGTTTTACATTATTTTGCTTATTTCATTGATTCCAATAGTAACCCCTGATGTTTTTCATACTTTAGACGGAGCTGCGCATTTACACAATGCAAGATTAATTTTAGAGCTGATAAAAGGGAATAATTTTATTGAACAGTTTTATCAATTTAATCAGCTTCCGGTTCCAAATCTAAGCGGACATTATATTTTAGCTCTTCTATTGACTGTATTTAAGGTAAATACAGCTTTAAAGATTTTGTTAGTTGCTTATTATTTCTTATTTTGCTTATCATTCAGAAAAATGATTTTTGCTTTAAAAGGACAAAAAGCAATCAGTTATTTGATTTTTCCACTTGCATTTTCTTTCTTTTTGTTGTTAGGCTTTTTCAATTTTATTATAGGTTTTGTTTTTGTTTTCTTTGGAATTTCGCTTTTGTTTAAAGAAAATCTCAATTCAAAAAAATATAGTTTTTGGATAGAGTTGTTTATCTGGACCACACTTATCTGGTTTTCTCACCCTATCCTTTTTCTTGCATGGTTAATTATACTGGCTGTTTTTCTGTTTCAGCATATTTTAAACATATATTTTAATGAACATAAATTTACAATTCCTTATAAGTTAATTTTTGGATTGTTTATTGTAGTTTTGCCAGCTTTATTATTAAGTATTAATTATTTAAATAACTATCATGGTGGAAATATAAGAATTTATACTCCATTTAAGGAAAAACTGATTTACCTCTTTAACTTCAGAACCTTACTTTTATTTAATATTCCAATGGAAAGGATTTATTCCATTCCAATGAGTATCGGGCTTTTTTTATTGTTGGGCTATTCTTACCTGAAATTGTTTTTTGAATTTAAAACAATAGAAAATAAATTAATAATAAATGCAGTTTTATGGGGAATTGCTGCTTTTTTAGTACTCTTATTTTATTTCGTTTTGCCCAATGAAATGAGCAACGGAGGATATATAAGCGACAGATTGAATTATATCTTTTTTATCTTTTTGTTGATTGCACTTATTCGAATTCGCCCAAATGCTTTTATTCTCAATATACTAGTTGTAATTTTTATTATCATGCATTTTTCACATCTGCGATATTTATATACTCCAATCAAAACAATATCCAAGCAGGCAGAATTAATAACAAAGGCTTCTGATTTAGTTGAAGATAATAAAACGTTGATTTCAATTAACAGATCTCCTGAATGGTTTGATGGGCATATGGGAAATTATATTGGAATTAATACAGCTATTTATATTCAGGATAATTATGAAGCCAGTAAAGGCTATTTCCCTATAGTTTTTAATATGAATCAGCTTCAGGAGTTAAACCTTGGACTACTAACACCTTATAATTGCTGTATTCCTTTGCCCAATTCTACTATTCACAAAGCTATTCCAGCAGATTATGTTTTGATTATTGATAATTTAAGTTCTGAAAATGAATGTGATAAATCTATTTATGAAAATCTGCAAAAATATTACACCTTAATTTCAGATTCAAGTTGTAAAGATTTTTCTTTGTATAAAATAAAATAATTTTAAAAGCCTTTTAATATGGGAAAGCAAATGTTTGATATTTGTCAAAATAAATTCGGTTTTTATCTTAATATTGTCTTTTTATGTTTAATTGTCCTGCTATTTTCCTGTATAGAAAAAGGAAAATTGATTCAAATAAAAGAAGTTAAAATTGCTACAAATTATTTAACTCAACATCCGGATTCTGTTTTATATATGGATTATCAGGAGTCGCTTTCTAAAGGTTTTGTAATACCTTCTATCCGACAAACCAATAACGGGATGTTTAATTTTAGTTTCAATATTCAGTCTACAGCAAAAGAAAATAGAAAGCTGTATTATAAAATATATTATCAGAATGAAACCTATAAGTTTAAAGAAATTACATCTGATAATTTAGAAAATATTCAGGCTGATGAAAATTTTTACGGTAGCTGGAGCGATACAAGTATTGGATTTAAAGCTATTGAAAATAGTGGAATAGTAAATGATTCTTTTCAAATTTTAGGGAATCCGCGCAATGAAAAAAGGTATTTTGGCGAAAATATAGATAAGCCAAAAGTTACACTTGAAATGATTGAGGAACAAAAGAAAAAAGTAAGAGAATCCATAGAATGGTCTGCAACTACCCGTGAAAAAGCCAAAAATAATAAGATAAGTTATGAGAACCAGGTTTATCTGGAAGCAAAATGGTATTTGTCCAATCAAAAATCCGAATACAGTGAAAATAACAGATGGAAAAGAAATCCAAGAGTTGGAAATTATAGTTTTTTAATTGTTATTACAGACAGTGAGGGCCTTAAACAAATTCCGGAATATATTACAAATATTGAGAAAACAGATCCTCAAAGAAACAGGTTTGTAAATCCGTTTTATTATTTTTTATATAGTGATGCTAAAAGTAATACGCATATACAATCTTACTATCAGGCTAAGTTTATAAATCTAAAAGCAAAACCTGGAATCGAAAATGGAATTTACATTAATGCTGAATCAATTGAAAATCCGAATACTAAGTCGATCAGTTCCAGATTGGATTGTGGAAATACCGAACAACTTTATAAAAATGCAAATTTCGAACAGTTCTTTCATGCTTATATAAGAACTACTCAGTTGAAAAATATTCCGATGGTTTATGATGTTGTGAATGAAAACTATACCCGTAATGATTACGATAGAAATGCGAAGTCTGACAGTAATCAGCGAACCAAAGACTTCATTAATATTACAGATTGTCCCTGTAAGACAATAGCTGTTGATAGCCAACGAAAAGCGATACATCTTTATAATCCGGGAAATACGAAGCGACCATACAGTAAAGAAAATGTTGGCGTTAAAACCAGAAATGGATTGACTTATGGGAAATACAGATTGAAAATAAAATTTCCACCTCAACTTAGCCGGGACAATGTATGGAATGGAATTACGAATGCATTCTGGTTGATTCACCAAAGTCTTGCAGACTGGAACAAACGTAGAATATGTGAAAATAAAGGATATTTGGGTGAAGATCCAAAAGCTCCCGGGAAAAAAGAAACTTCTTATTCTGAAATAGATATTGAAATAGTTAAAACTTCTCCTTTCTGGCCAAAGTCATCTTATCAGAATCAATCAAAAATTGCTTATAAAGAAGAAATTTCTTCAATGAATGATAATGTGGTAGTTGCACTTACAAACTGGGATCTTGCCTGTAAAGATGCAACTAAATTTAATAAAGGTGTTCATCAGATAACTTATCAAAATCAGGATTTTATTTTACATCGCTGGGATGACTGGTACAAAGCCTTAACTATTAGAAATACAGTAAAACATTCAGATATGAATAATTTACCTTATTATTATTTTGAAATAGAATGGAAACCTGAAGAAATTATATGGCGTATGGGTGCAAATCCAGATAAGTTACAAACTATTGGATATATGAATAATACTGTAACAAATATTCCGAATAATCAGATGGTTGCTGTAATTACACAGGAATTCCATCATGACTGGTGGCCTCCTCAACCCTATTCTCAAAAAAATATTCCTTATCCAAAAAGCAATATTGATGGATGGATTTATGAATTGGAAATAGAATAGATTTTGATTTGTATAGACTCAAATTATAAACCGGAGCTTAATCCAGAAAACTAATATTAACAGATTGAATATCTATTTTTTTATCAATAACTCTTGATTGCCACATTTCCTTATTCAGACTATCTTTTGTTAAGTGACGATAGTTAAATTTGTTCATAGTATTCGAATCTGTTGGATAAGGAAATGTATTATAGGTAATAATACATTTATTATTATTGGTATAGATAAAAAGATCTAAAGTATCTGAAACAAATTTTTCGTTATTGTATTGTGATTTATCTATTTTTGTTGCAATCAACATGAAATCATTGGTTTGATAAGCTTGTTTTAATATCAGTGAATAAAAATATGTTCCGTTTTTATTCAAAGAATCTGAGTTGAAAACTGCATGAAATTCATCTTTATTTCTTAAAATAGTTTTATCTTTCTTGTATTTTAAACTACTGTATAATGGCCAGTTAAAACCTTGTTCGGTAACGCCGCGAGCTTCATATGAATGGCTATACCAAAGAGAAGGGGCGTATATAGTCGTTTGATATTCGATATTATCATAATATTCGGTAGTCATAAATTTGTCAATAAATTTTAACCTGCCATCAGACTGGTTCAGATCAGATGCATACAAATTGTTAGCATAGTCGTGGGCTAATGATGAATAAAGCAGAAAGAATAATATAATTCCTCTGGAAAACATTCTGATTTTAAGTTTATTAATTAGTTTTTTATCTATCCATAAAAATAAACACATAAAAAATAATGTACTTCCAAAAAACTGAAAAACAGTAATAGTATAATGTTCCATACGATAAGCCATGTATTTAGAGCTTAACGCTAAAAACATGGCAGGTAATACAATTAATAACAGACCATTAATCATTCCATAATAAAGCTTAGAGAAGGAAAGTTTTTTTGAAATTTTTAGCAGCGGAATAAAAATAATCGGGATTAAAAGCAATTTAATATAATTCGAAACTGATAAACTGCTTGAAAACATGAAAAGTTCGGGTTTAAAACCACTTACATCTTCAGATGTATGAATAAAAAACTTAAAATTACCGAAAAAATTATTTAATGGTAGGGCTCCGTTAATTAATTTAAGTACAGTGTCTAAGTAAATCTGTAATGAAAAATTACCCGAAAATTGATTTCCGTCATACTGAGAAGGATGATAAACAGACCAGGAAATCATTAGTGTCATATAAACAACAATGATTACAATATATCCTCTAAACAAAAAGATTGCTTTTTTTATTCTTTTTATAAAGCGGAGATCTTCTTTTTTAGTTTGAGAATAGGCTATTAAAAAGAAGAATAAACTATAAAGGATGTTTGCTTCATAAAATAAAAGGCCAAAAGTAAAAAGCAAATAGGATGTATAAAGATATTTTTTTTTGAAATTTTCGTAATAAAATTGATAACAAAAAAAGCCCCATACTAATGCTGCAAATGCAGTTGTAAAGTAAAAATGGTAAGAAATAAAAGCATTGTAATTTGCAGTTAACTGAAAGAAAATAAAATAAATAAGAAGAAAAATTAAACCGGATTTTTTATTATTGAAATAGTTGGAAATTAATTTGTTGAATCCAAGAAATATAATGATAATGGGTAGGAATTGTAAAAATCTTGTCCATATGATTGAGTCGAAAACGTAAGGGACATAAAAAAAATAGGAAGTTATTAAAAAGAAGAATCTGCCTTGATTTGAAGCACTTAAGTAAGCATTTCCCCAATAATTGCAATTGTGCATCAATGACATAAATAAGTCATCTGCTGTTACGATACCTATCTTGAGTAATGGTGCAAAGGTGATGAGAGCTATAATAAGAATTCCAATTTGAAAAGCTTTATTCTTTCTAGATTTTAATTCGGACATATAGAGAAATAGAGAATTAATTTATATTTATGTTCTGCAAAAGTAATTTTATTTTTATTATAATTTTACATCATTCCTTTCAAATACTTCCACTTGTAAATCATCGATATAAACCGGGTTTTTTCCTCTAAGCCAGAAATAGATTCTTATTTTATCATTTTTTTGAATTATTTCAGGTGTCAGGTAATTGAAATTGATTTTATTCCATTGGTTTATTTTTAGGTTCAGACCTTCAGTGTCTAATTTCATGTATTTATAGATAATATTATTATGTGTAAAATGGATAACCAGACTTAATGAATTACTTTCAAAAACAGGATAAATATAAGCACTTGCTCTTATCCAGGCATGTTCTTTTTTTGTTAAATCACAGTAAGGGACTTCTATCGGTGGCGAATAAATAGAAAAACTATTGATACAAAATGAATATTTGCCTGAATGAGCATAAGTTGAATCCGGGCAATCAGCATTCTCGAAATCCATTTTAAAGTGTTTTTTTGAAGTATATTCTTTTTCATTGGAAAATTGTTCACTTCCATCAAAAGAACGATAAACAAGAAGTAAAGTAGTGTCTTGATCGTTTTTTTGCATTTTGCCGAATACTTTAAAATAATATTTTCGGGTCATTCTGTCTCCATTAATTATTCCGGCATTAAACTGTAGGGTTTGGAATAAATTTAGCAGCAAACATAATAATAACAGTATGAAACCGAAATATTTTAAAAATATTTTTTGTTCATTCATCCAACTAATATAATACCCAAGCAATATGGCCATTATCGGATAAATCTGTACTAACGATCTTTGACTGAAGCTTTGTGCATACCACCAACATGACCAACTGGAAACAATGTAAAGGTTAATTATAAAAAAAATAAAAATTGCGTAAAATATTGCCGGATTTTTTTTGTAAAGAACAATCAGTCCTAACATTGAAAAACCCATTAATGGTGTGTAAATGAGCCATCCTTTTCTAAAGCTAAATAGAACTTCATAAATGTAAGGATGCAAAAACTCGAATCCTTCAACAGAATTTTCACCATAAGAATTATATATAAATTTACCGGTTTGTATTTTCCAGTAAATAAACTGTAAGCTGCCAATTATCAATAAAATACTTATAAATAAGAAAACCTGATAGTTGTGTTTTTTTAATAATTTAATCTTTTCTATTAAAGTATATTTATCCCTGATACCCCATAATAATGGAATTAATAAGCATACCATTTCAGAAGGTCTGCTTAGAATACTTATTCCACAAATTATAGCAAGAAGAACAGCATGTTTTGTTTTGAATGATTTATGCCATAATATTGTAAGCCAAAGTATAAGTGTATACATTGTAAATAAATAGTTATGCGACATGGCATTTTGACCGTACATCGTATTTTGAACTAAATAATTAGTTGAGAACACAATTAATAGGAGAACAACTGCAGTTATTCGTTCTGTAAAAAAATAACGTAAAACTTTAGCTAATACAATAATTCCAATGATAGTATAAATAATTCCACCAATCAAAACAGAATATTGATAAGGAAGGGAAAATCCGTCGACAGCATAATTAAATTGTATAGCAATAAGATGAGCTATAAAGAAAAAAGGAAGGTAGAAAAACGACAATCCCATTGAATATCTCATTACGTAATTACCTTCAGGTAATTTATTTGCCTGATAAAAACTAACTGTATTGTGATATTTTTCTATAATTGTATGAATTACTGTATCATCTTGCAATCCTAGGTCATGATAAATAAATTTTAAAGGGAGGTATAAATAATAACCAAAAACATCCCATGATAGAATATTGTATGATTTGAATATCCAGTTATTTACAATAATAAAAACTACAATTAATAAAATCGTTGTTTTTAAAACTGCATTTTTCATGATTATAGTAATTTGTATTTGCAAGTTGGTTCAATAGGTTTGCAAAATTAAAATTAATAATCGGTAAAGAACTGTTAAATATGGATAATAAACAGGGTTTTTAAAATAACATTTTCTATTTGTTTTTTTACGACTATGATTTTATAAAAATTGCTACTTTTGTAGAAATTTTTAAATTATAAAACAATGAAATTTGGTGTTGTTATTTTTCCTGGTTCCAACTGTGACCACGATATGATATACGTATTAAAAAAAGTAATGAATCAGGAAGTAGTTGAACTTTGGCATAAAAATACTGATCTGCAAGGCTGTGATTTTATTGTACTTCCGGGTGGATTTTCTTATGGGGATTATTTAAGAAGCGGAGCTATTGCCCGTTTTTCTCCAATTATGGAAAAAGTAATTGAATTTGCAAATCAAGGTGGTTATGTTCTTGGAATTTGCAATGGTTTTCAAATCCTAGTTGAAGCTAAATTATTACCAGGGACACTTACTGCCAATAAAAACCATCAGTTTATCTGTAAAAATACCTTTATTATTCCGCATGAAAGCAAATCGGTTATTACAGAGAATCTTGTTAAAAGCGAAGCATTAAAAATTCCGATTGCTCATGGTGAAGGCAGGTATTATGCTGATCATGAGACAATAAAAGGATTACAGGCTAATCATCAGATTATTTTCAGTTATTGTAATGCAGAAGGAGCTATTACAGCTGAATCCAATCCAAATGGTTCTACACTAAATATTGCCGGAATATGTAATGCCGGCCGTAATGTATTTGGTATGATGCCTCATCCCGAAAGAGCTGCTGATCCCGCATTAGGGAATATTGACGGCAAATTAATTTTTGACTCTATCATTTCCTGTATATTATAAATAATGCTTAAGCAATATTTTACAGCTGATTTAATTGAAGCAGGCTGTGACGAAGCCGGAAGAGGCTGTTTGGCCGGTGCTGTATTTGCTGCTGCTGTAATTTTACCTAAAAATTTCTCAAACGAATTACTGAATGATTCAAAGAAAATGACGTTGAAACAACGTAAATTACTTCGAACTGTTATTGAAAATGAAGCTTTGGCTTATGCTGTGGCAACTGTGGATAATCATGAAATTGACAGGATAAATATATTGAACGCTTCTTTTAAAGCCATGCAGCTGGCCGTAATGCAATTATCTGTTATACCTGAATTACTTTTGATTGATGGCAACCGTTTCAGGAATACAGTGAATATTCCTCATAAGTGTTTTGTTGAAGGCGATGGGATATTTATGTCTATTGCAGCAGCTTCTGTTTTAGCCAAAACATATAGGGATGACTATATGGATGAATTAGATAATGAATATCCTGTTTATGGATGGAAAAAGAATAAAGGTTATCCAACTAAAATTCATAAAGAAGCAATTATAATTCATGGATGTTCTCAATATCACCGGATTACATATAAGCCTTGCTCTCCAACACTGTTTTGAATTCTTTGCGCTAAAATATCCGATAAAAATAATTGTCTATTTCTTCTTCAAATTCATTCATTAATTTTCTCAGAAGAGGATGATTGACATCATAATTGATATTTCCAATTGAAGAAACCGGAAGTATTTTTGGAGATGTGCCAGTTAAAAATACGCTGTCAAATTGTTTAATGTCTTTTTTGTTAACAGATTTCTCAACAATTTCCATCTGAGAATAATATGCAGTTTCAATGACATATTTTCTTGTAATACCTTGAAGAATAATATTTTCAGGAGCTGTATAGATAATGTTATCTTTAATGAAAAATACATTCGACTTACTTCCTTCTGTTATCAGACCATTTCGATTTACCAAAAGAACTTCATAAACCTTCTTATTACTTATTATCTCTTCAGTAATTTGCCTGAATTCAAAATCATTAATCTTCGCCAATGGATTTGAACGTTCTGCAGTAAATAGTATTGTTTTTACACCATGCTGATATTCTGAATCATCAGGGTAATTATGTTTTATAAAGTAACATAGAAATAATAACTTATGATTTTTTTTAAACTGAAACATAAGTTTTATATTTCCATTAAGAGTTTGATTTTCAATCGAAAGTTGTCTGATTGAACTATTGATCTCAACATTATTAATATTGATTTCAAATCCTGCCAAATTTGCTGATTCGTTTAAACGAGACATATGATCTTCCAAAAAAAGAGGAATACCATCTATTACTCTGATAACTTCATATACAATAACGCCATCTGAAAGATTTATCTCATCAATTGAATCCTTCTCAACAAGCTGACTATTGTAGATTAGGATATTATGATAAATTTCGTTTTTCATATAATTTGTTTTTAGGATTCGATTTTAACAACTTTATCTTTTCTATATGACCAAACCATTAAAATAATGGCAATTAACAATGCACAAATTGCTAACATAAAAGTGGTAAAAAACCCAAATAATTCATAAATTATTACCCCCGAGGTAGGTGCAAAAACAGCTCTTAATCCTGTAAGTGATAAATGTACTGATTGATAGTCGCCTGCTTCACTGCTTCGGCAAAAATAAGCCGATCCAATACTCCACAATAAGGACATTGTCGCTGCAAAGATACTCTGAAAAATCAAATAAGGTATCATTGTATAGTATAATTTTATTCCAAACACTATAATATTTTGTGGAAAAAAGTCTGTAAGTGCCAAGGATAGTATGAAAAGCATGATTGAAGAAAAAGTGATAATGGCAAATTTTCTTGGATCAATTTTGTCAATTAATTTACTGAAAAATGGTAGTAAAGCAATTGCAACAATATTGTATATGTTTTTGTAAAAAGCTACACTTGAATAATTTAAATGTAATTCTTTGTCGAAATATATAGTTATTACTGTGACTGATATCATAAAAGCAAATCCATAAATCATAAATCCGGCTTCAAAATGTAAGTAAGGTTTGTTTTTCTTTAAGATTGAAACCATATTAGAAAAAGATTTCTTTACAGATTGTGAAAAACTTTCTTTAATAAATGAAATCGAAGAATCTTCTTTAAATTCAATCATAGAAAGCAAGTATACGGATAGAATACCCATGATTGCGACAATCGGAAATATATATGTAAATGCAAAATTATCTATATCAAGTAGAATCCCATATAAAAGCGTTACAATTAGCATTATTACTTTGTTTAATGCAGTTGCAAAACCATATAATCTGCCAAAATGTTCATTCCTGTAGGCGTTTTTCAGGAATAAGTTTATATTGGGATAAATAATTGGCATACCGGCATAATATACAAAGAAAATGGCAAGGAATAACAGATGAAAAATAGGTTCGCTTGCTATACCCTGGCTGCTTCGAGGAAAAAATACAAGTAAAATTAAAGGTATACGCGTAAAAAAAGCAGTGTATCTAAGTAATTTCTTTTTGTCTTTAACTCTTTTGAGCATTTCGTTCAAAAAAATAAGAAAAACGTATAGAATTACACTAAACTGAAACAATAAACCTAACTGATAATTACTGCCTTTTAAACTTTTAATAAATACAAATTCATTTAAAGCCAAAATACCTACAATAAAACCTTCAATTAAAGAATACCAAACATGTAATCGGAGAGTTCTTTTTTCTAAGTCATTCAGTGTAAGTTTGATAAAATTCATTAAGGGTATTGTTATTGTGCCACAAAGGTAACAAAAGGATTGAGAATTTACAATACTTACTTCCTTAAGTGATTTGAGGTTTAAACTTTAGTTGTTTTAATTATTTATTCTGAGTGTTTTAAGTTATTAATGTATTTATATCTGTTTCCTGTAAATTTTGTTTAAAAGCTTATCATATATTAATACAAAATCAGACGTTTATTCGTATTTTGAATCTGATTTTATGTTTAACTTTGCAAAAAATAAATACCTATGGTAGAGATTGGAAAATTTACAGAACTTGAAATTGAAAAAATAATTCAACAAGGAGCTTACCTTTTAACCGGTGATGAATCGGCAAGTATCTTATTGCCTACAAAATACATTCCCGAAGGTATTGATGTCGGGGATAAAGTGAAAGTATTTATCTACCGCGATTCTGAAGATAAAATTATTGCAACTACTGAAATTCCCTTTGCAACTGTGGGTGAATGTGCTTATTTAAAAGTTAAATCACAAACAAATTTCGGTGCTTTCCTCGATTGGGGGTTGATGAAAGATTTGCTGGTTCCTTTCCGTGAACAAAATGAAAACATGGAGGTTGGAAAATCTTATCTTGTAAGGCTTTATTTAGACGCAAACAGTGATAGAATAGTAGCTACCCAACATATCAATAAATTTTTACGGGATAATGAAATTACAATTCAACCCAATGATGAGGTGGAAATTCTGGTTTGCGAAACAGTCGATCTGGGCATTAAAGTAATTGTAAATCAGAAGTACTGGGGAATGCTTTTCAAAAATCAATTATTTTGTGATGTTGAACGCGGACAAAAATTGAAAGCCTGGGTAAAACAAGTGAGAGAGGATGGTAAAATTGATGTAAGTCTTCAACAACCCGGCTTTAAAGAAGTGCTTTCAGCTGAAGAAAAAATATTGAATTTGTTAAAACAAAACGAAGGCTATTGCGAATTAAGCGACAATAGCAGTCCGGATGAAATATATGCCGAATTACAAATCAGTAAAAAGGTATTTAAAAAAGCCATTGGCAAGCTTTTCCGGGAAAAACGGATTATGATTCAGGATAATGGGATACAATTAATATAAATAAAATGATATTTTAAAGTGAAAGCTCTAATTATATAAAAAACACAATATAAAATAATAAATAAAATTATTATCCTTATGAAAACCAAAAAAATCTTACTAATATTCAGCCAGTTATTCTTATGTTTCACTGTTTTTGCTCAGCAATACAATGCAGAAATTACTATCAAAGAACTTAAAACTTCAATTGGTTATCTTGCTTCAGATTCATTAAAGGGGAGAAAACCCGGAACCAAGGAAATTGCACTGGCAGGAAATTACATTCAGTTGCAATTTAAACAAGCTGGTTTAAAAATGCTTAAAAACAATGGTTTGCAGAATTTTGATATTGTTACTGGCGTATCACTTGGAAAAGAAAACAAATATTTTTTTAACGGACAATATGGCGAAATAGGGAAAGATTTTACACCGCTTGCTTTTTCAAAGTCTGCATTTTTATATACAAAAATAGTATTTGTTGGCTATGGAATTTCTGTAAATAAAGATAGTTTAAAATGGGATGATTATAAAGGAATTGATGTAAATGGTAAATGGGTAATTATTTTACGTGGTCATCCGGAGCTAAGCAATGCCGAAAGTCATTTTAATGAATTTGCCGAACAAAGAGATAAAGCACTCTTAGCTTCAGACAAAGGTGCAGCAGGTGTAATCTTTGTTACACCGGTTGAAATAAGCAAAACTGATGAACTGGAATCAGTAAATTATGACAAAAGTCCATCTGTAGCTAATATACCGGTAATCAATATTACCAGAAAAATGGCTAATCTAATCCTGGCTTATGATTCATCCAAAACTATTGAAAAACTAGAGATTAGCATCAATAAAACTAAAAAAAGCAGTAGCTTCCAAATACCGGAAAAACTATTAGTTAAGACAGATATAAAAATCAATAAGCAAGAAACTCAAAATGTTTTTGCTATGCTTGAAGGAAGTGATCCTGAACTTAAGAGTGAATACATTGTTATCGGGGCCCATTACGATCATTTAGGTATGGGTGGTTCTGGTTCTGGTTCAAGAATGCCGGATACTGTCGCTGTTCATAATGGTGCAGACGATAATGCTTCTGGTGTTGCCGGTTTAATTGAACTGGCCCAGAAATTAAGTGCAGAAAAAACAAAGTTGAAACGCTCAGTAATTTTTGTAGCTTTCAGTGCCGAAGAAATGGGATTGCTGGGTTCGAAATATTTTGTAAAGAATTTACCTGTGAAAACTAATCAGGTTAAAGCAATGGTAAATCTTGATATGATTGGACGTATGCAATTGGTAGATCCTTACATACTTATTAGTGGAACCGGAACTTCAACAGAAAGCGAAGCTATATTAAATGAATTAAAGAAAACCACAAAAACGCCTTTAAAATATTCTCCAGAAGGTTATGGTGCTTCTGATCATGCATCGTTTTATGGTGTAAATATTCCTGTATTTTTTCTTACTACAGGCGCACATGAAGATTATCATACACCGTTTGATGATGCTGACCGTATCAATTATGAAGGTGAAAAACAAGTACTTGACTTTACATATAACTTACTTTCCAACCTGATCAACCGCAGTAAAGCATTAACATTTAAAGAATCAGGTCCAAAATCCAATGGTGGATACCGTGGCGATTTAAAAGTTACACTTGGCATAATGCCCGATTTTGCATCTCAGGATGATAAAGGTTTACGTGCTGATATTGTGAGAAAAGATGGTCCTGCTTTTAAGGCCGGTATGTTTAAAGGTGATGTTATAATAGCAATAGATGGCAAGTCAGTTAAAAATGTTTACGAATATATGGCTCGCCTAAAACAATTGCAAAAAGGTCAATTAGTAAGTGTAGATGTAATGCGGGAGGGTAAAAAAGTTGTATTGTTGGTGCAATTGTAAGATATGTTTTTTTCAACAAAAAAGGGGATCTATATGAATTTCAATTAGATAAGTATAAAAGAAACATTTGAATTTATTTGTTATGAAAGAGAAAGTATTGTTTTTTGTATTGATATTATTCTGTTTAACAAATCAAAATGTAAAATCTCAAAACCCATTTGCAATTGTTGAAAAGGCAACTTGGATTACGTTTTACCAAATGGGTGCACCTCCATCTGAGTATTATCAATTATACAAAACCGGAAATGATACATTGATAAATGGGAAAAATTACATCAAACTATTAACACAATCAGTTCAACAGGTTTTGCCTAATACGTATTTGCAATTAAGTCCTTTATGTTATGCTTATGCATTTCGTAATGACACTAATAATAGAGCATATATAATACAAATGAATGATTCAATTGAACATTTATGGTATGATTTCAACCTGAATATTGGCGATACTTTACCAACTAATCCTCCATGGTTTTCAACTCAATTTTTATTATCAGGAGAAAATGTCAAAGTAACAGCTATAGATTCTATAATATATGGCAGTACTTATTACAAAAGATTTAAATTTAATAATGTTTTCATGAATGACTTGATAAAGAGTGTGGGTTTTAATGGTGATTTAATTAGATATAATAGTACTAATTTTGAAAAAAATATAAGTTTAAAAGTTTTTTGTTCTGAAACATCTATATGCAATTGCAATTTTACTTTAATAGGAGTTGATGAGAATGAAAAGAAAGCAAAAAATATATTTATATACCCTAACCCTACTAATTCAAAGATAAATATTGATTTTTTAAGTTCTACCATAGAAGTAAAGAAAGTAATAATCAAAGAAATTACAGGTAAACAAATTAAAAGTATTGATTTGTATGATAACGAAACAAGAATTTCAATAGATTTAAATATTTCAATAGGAATCTATTTAGTTGAAATACAAGGAAATAATCAAAGTTGGACACAAAAAATTATTATAAATTAAATCAATAAAGTTAAAAACATTGTTATTTAATATTCTAATTCCTTCTTATCTTTGCAGAAATATTTTTGTAAATAAATAAATGAACATAGCAGCATTGGTTTCGGGTGGCGTGGATAGCTCGGTTTGTGTGTATCAACTTAAAGAACAGGGTTTTGATCCTACTATTTTTTACATTAAAATAGGCATGGAAGATGAACATGGCTATATTGATTGTCCTTCGGAAGAAGATATTCAGATTACTACCTATATTGCCCGTAAATATGGCTGTAAATTCGAGATTGTTTCCTTACAGCAGGATTACTGGGAAAAAGTAGTGGATTATACTATTCAATCAGTAAAACGTGGTTTAACTCCAAATCCTGATATGATGTGTAATAAACTCATCAAGTTTGGCACATTTGAAGAGAAATACGGTAATGCTTTTGATAAAATTGCTACCGGACATTATGCAACTACAACAATAAGAAACGGTATTACTTATCTGTCAACCGCAAAGGATAAAGTAAAAGATCAGACTTATTTTTTAGGACAGATTAATTACCTGCAGATATCCAAACTGATGTTTCCAATAGGTAATTTGCCAAAAAGCGAAGTGAGAATCATTGCAAAAAATGAAAGATTACCCAGCGCAGATAGAAAAGATAGTCAGGGTATCTGCTTTTTAGGAAAAATTAATTACAATGACTTTATACGTAGGTATTTAGGGGAAAAAGATGGAAGGATCATTGAACTGGAAACCGGTAAGATTGTTGGTAAACATAAAGGTTATTGGTTTCACACAATCGGACAGCGTAAAGGATTAGGATTGAGTGGTGGTCCCTGGTTTGTAATTCAAAAAGATATTGAACAAAACATTGTATATGTTTCCAATGGTTATGACCCTGAAACACAATACGGAAAAACGATTAATTTAGGTGCTTTTGATTTTATTTCCGAAAATCCATGGGGCGATTTCAAAGGATTGATAGATGTAAATTTTAAAATCCGACATACTCCCGAATTTACTAAAGGAAGTTTGGAAAAAATTGGAGATGTATACCGTATTCGTTCTCAGGAAAAAATACAAGGAATTGCAGCTGGACAATTTGGAGTAATTTATGATGAAAAAGAAGAAATTTGTATTGGAAGCGGTGTTATTATTAGTTCATAAAGTAAAATAGAATTGGTTATTAAGTTATTGCTTCGCTACTTTAGAATATTTTCGTTAATAATGAACTCTTTTTTTAATTTTATGTGGTGAATAATATTAATTTTGTCTAATAACCCAATAACGTAATAGCCAATAAACCAATAATTTAATAATTCAATAACTTAATAACTTAATAACCAATAACAATTAACCAAATGAAAAAAGAAGATTGTTTTTATTTAGGAATTATCACCAAACCGTTTGGTTATAAAGGAGAGTTGGTATGCTATTTTGATGTGGATGATCCGACCTTTTATGAAAATCTGGATTCGGTCCTAATAGACCTTGAATCGGGACTGGTTCCTTATTTGATTGAATCTTTACGTTTGAACAATAATAACGCATATATAAAGCTGGAAGATGTAAAACCTGAAGATGCTATGTTGCTAATCAAAAAAGAGCTGTATTTACCATTGCAACGATTGCCTAAATTAAAAGGTAATAAGTTTTATTTTCACGAAGTCATTGGATTTGAGATAATTGATAATATTAAAGGGAATATCGGTAAAATCGAAAAAATAATGGACCATCCGGCACAACCCATTTTACAGGTTTTAAACAATAATGGTAAAGAAATACTCATTCCGGTAGCCGATGATATTATAAAAAATGTTGACCGTAAAAACAAACAAATCATTATACAAGCTCCTGATGGTCTGATAGATTTGTACCTGGAATAATGGGGAAATCATTTCAATTTAAACAATTTACTGTTGCCGATGATAATTCAACTATGAAAATCGGTACTGATGCTGTTTTATTGGGTTCCTGGAGCAATATCGAAAATGCTGAACATATTCTGGATATTGGTAGCGGTTCAGGAATTATTGCTTTAATGTTGGCTCAACGAAGCAATGCTTTTGTGGATGCAGTTGAGATAGATAAAAACTCAGCTCAACAGGCCTGCCAGAATTTTAAACTTTCTCCATGGAAAAGCAAGATGAAAGTATATCACACATCTTTTCAGGATTTTTCAGGTTCTAACACCAGCTTTTATGACTTAATTATCAGCAATCCTCCTTTTTTTGAAAAAGCGCTGAAAAGTGAAGTTGTTTCCAGAAATCTTGCCAGACATACAGATACCCTTTCGTATGAAGATCTGATGAAAGGAATCTCAAAGCGATTATCTCCAAAAGGTAAAGCATGTATTATTTTACCTGTCACTGAGAGTATTTCGTTGATACCAATTGCTGAATCATTAGGGCTTCATTGCAATTATCAAACCGAAGTAATCTCTAAGAAAGGTATGGAAGCCAGCCGTAAACTAATGGAATTCAGTAAAATTAAAACTGAATTAAAAGTGGATTCAATATGTATTCTAAATGATGATTTAAATTACACTGAAGAATTTAAATCCTTAACAAAAAAATTTTATCTTAAGTTTTAAAGGATTCTTCTTTTTTTTTGAACTCCGTAGGCGTATATCCTGTATATTTTTTAAATGCTGAATAAAACGAAGATTTTGAATTAAAACCTACTGTTTTGGCAATGCCTTCCATGGAATAATTTTCGAACTGATTGGAAAGCAACATCTCCATGGAATCATTGATACGAAAAATATTGATATAAGTATAAAAGTTTTTTTGATAGCTCTCATTGATTACCTGTGAAAGGTATTTTGAATTGGTTTGTAATGCTTCGGCTACCTCGTCTATTGTTAAGTTGCTGTAATAGTATGGTTTGTTTTTCATGTATTTGTCAAGGGCTTCAATAATATGCGTTTTTTGATCGAAAGTTAAAGAAGATTTCTGATATTTTGGATTAGTTTTTTCATCTTCAATATCCAGAATTGTTAAATCTTCTTTTTCTGTAAAGATATCATTCACTGCAGTTTCTCTTTTGACTTCAGGTAAAAAAACAAGATTTTTAATATCCAGTAAATCGGGTTTTGTAAAGATGTTTTTCTGATACAATCCATATGCAAAAATAAATATATTGAATACCAGCATTGAAGCATTGAACAATATCCGATTAGGAACATTGGTTTTTATACTGAAAAAATGTACAGTATCTATCATTATAAACAATATTATAAAAAAAACAATTAAAACCTTTATCCATTTGAGATCTACATTTTCTTTGTAAGAAAAAATGTTTTCAATTTCATATTTGTAGTGCTTGTAAAAATATACCGAAAGTATTATATAAATCAGTAATTGAAGGTTGATAATTCCAAAAACACCTAAACGATTGATGGTTCTTAAATATATAATTATCGAATTATCCGTAATTTGACTATAACCACCTGATACAAACCAGTATTTTTCTTCGAATGACAGGAATAAATAGGGAAGGTTTAATATTAAAATAAAAATTGCTGGTATAAAATGAAAAAGTTCTTTGTTACTAAAAATAAAATTCCGCTGTGTTACCGATTGAATATAAAGATAAAAGATAGGGAAAAAAGAAAGTACAACAGGTAAGCTAAGATAATATGTATAAGTAAGTATATTGTAATTAGCATAATAGTAAGACAGACTGAATCCAAAGTAAAGGGAAGAGAATAACATAAAAATACCTAGTATTTTAAAAGGTTTGTTTTTGGTTTTTAAATAAAAAAAACCAAATAAAAGCATGAATATCAGGGATTGATATACTACTAATATGCTAAGTGTTTTATCAAAAAATTCCACAGTCCTGTTTTAAAATTTACTATGATTGAGTAATCATTTAATAATCTAATTACTAAACCCCCTAACAGCATCTCCGATCTCCTTGATTAGAACAGCAGATTTTTCAATGGCATTGCCCACTACAATAATATCGGCACCGGCTTTGCAGTTTTCAATGGCTTTTATTGCTGTTTTTATACCACCACCTGTAATAACTGGTGAAACAGTTTGTTTTCTTACCTGTTCAATCATTTTGGCTGATACCGGGTTCAATGCACCACTGCCTGCATCCAGATATATGATTTTTAAACCTAACATTTCTCCGGCCATTGCTGTGCAAGCTGCAATATCTTCTTTATCAGCCGGTATTGGAAAGGTATTGCTCATATAAGTAACAGTAGTAGCTTTGCCACTTTCAATTAACATGTAGGCAGTAGGTATAATTTCCAATCCACTTTCTTTAAGATAAGGTGCAGCAATAACGTGTTTTCCTATCAGCATTTCTGCATTTCTTCCCGAAATCAGAGAAAGTAATAAAATAGCATCAGCATATTTACTGATTTGCATTGTATTCCCGGGAAAAAGAACAACAGGGACAGCTGTATTTTTTTTTAATATATGAATACAGTTTTCTAAATGATTGTTGGTAAGTAAACTACCTCCTACAAAAAAATAATCTACATTTGCAGTCAGGGATAATTCAGCAATGCGAAGCAATTCATTTTCAGTAGGTTTGTCAGGGTCAATTAAAACAGCAAATTGTTTTTCCCCCTTGTTTTTTTTGTCAATGATGGATTGATAGATGTTCATAGCTGTGTAAATATTTACAAAGATAATTATTTTTGCTTTCTTTGGAAGAGTTTCAACGAACTTTGCTGAATAATAATTCCTAATGTAATAAAAAACAATCCAATAAGCGTTGAAGCTGAAATGTTTTCTCCAATTATAAAATGAATAAAAATCAAGGATAGAAAAGGGGAGAAGAAAATTAACTGACTCACTTTATCAGCACTTTTTGTATATTTTAATGCTGATAACCAAAAAACAAAAGTCACACTCATTTCGAAAATTCCAATGTAAATAATAGCCGGCAATGCAGTGAAATTGAATTCAGAAAAATCGGAAAACAACAACATCAATATCCCTGAAAATATACAACCTGATAAAAAGTTTAAAAACAATTTTACAACATCATCTTTTTTGTCTTTTATGTTATAAATCCAGAACAATGCCCAGATTACTGAACTTCCAATAGCAAGACCATCGCCAAATGCATTGCTGAAATTGAATTCCATCGGATGTCCCTTGGTGGAAATAATGAAAATGCCTGTAAAACTTATGAATACAGCCAGCATACTTTTTAATGATAAGCTTTGTTTTAAAAGTGGTATTGCTAATAAAACCAGCATAACTGGCCAGGTATAATTTAATGTCATTGCTTCCTGGGCAGGTAATATCGAATAAGCCTTAAACAATATGGTATAATATAAGAATGGATTTAAAAAGCCCAGAAATATGGATTGTAAAAGCGAGGAAAGTCGCATATTACGGATGAGGAATAATTTTCTTTGAAAAACCAAAATCAAAAATAAAACCAAGCAGGAAACCAATGACGAAAAAAACAACAATTGAAGAAAATCACAGTTTTTTAATGCAATTTTAAAAGCTGTTGCTACTGTTGACCAGCAAATAACTGCAAGAATAGCAAAGAGGTAAGCTTTTTTTTGATTGGGCATAAATAGATTTTTTGAATCGCCAAATTTAATAGAAAATCATGTATGATTCAGAATAAAAATGAAGAGACTACTCATATTTCTAAAAAAGACAACTTTCTAATTTCAACAAATATATTAAATGAATTCAAAATGCTTACTTATCTTTAAACATAAACCTTACATCTCATGATTCAAATATAATTGAAATTCCCTTTCAAATTTACATCAATCTGTTTGAATTCACGTATTCGAACACCTATAAGTTGTTCATTGTCTTTTAATTTGTGACTTTTGCAAATAATTCACAAAATTTAAATGCATTTATTGCGTCTTAGTAATAAAGAATATAAACAATTAAATAAATTAATCCACTATGTTATCAAAATTCAAATTATTACACAAAAGTCTTGTATTAGCATTTTTAATGTTCTGTATAATTAATGGCATAAAAGCTCAGAGTTATGTTGAAATCGGAACGGGAACTGTATCTTCACAATACCCTGTTTATGGAAGCTGGAAATATGCATGGTGTAGCATGTTGCATACACAAGCAAACATTGGTGCTGCTAAAAGCATTACTAAAATTGCATTTAATTATACGGATGCATCTCCAAAAACATTTACCAATCAAAAGATTTATTTAAAACATACTTCATCAACTGTTTTTGCTGATGCAACATATGAAAATCCAACTACAAACGGATATACTTTAGTTTATGATGGAAGTATCACTTTTTCAAACGGATGGACAGAAATAACACTTTCAACACCATTTGCCTACAATGGAACAGATAATTTAATTGTTCACTATGAAAACAGATATGGTACAGCTCCTTATGGTAATTTTGCTGCAACGGCTTCAACTATCGGCAATAATAAAGCAAGTGGTAGCGATGTTTCATTTCCAATAGCCAGCGGTTACTTAAATCCATATCCTAGTGCTTTGCCTAATGTTCGTTTTTATTATGCAAGTACAGGGCCAGCTACACCTAACACTCCAATACCCACTGATAATCAGGATAAGGCTTCAGCAAGCAATGCTTTATCATTTAATTTAGGTGCAAATACTTCAAATTATGATTTATATTTTGGTTTGGATTCTTTAAATGTAGCAAATTTGAATATTGCTTTAAAAGTTGTAAATAATGCAACTGTTTCTACAACTGGAACATATAATTATACTCTCCCTGGTTTATTAGCATCTAAAACAAAATACTTTTGGAAAGTTGTTGCTAAAAACGGCACACAAACCGAAAATTCTCCTTTATGGAAATTTACAACAGAATTAATTATTTCTTCGTTCCCATACAATCAAGGTTTTGAAGATTCTACCGTATTTTACCCTGGTTGGTATGGATCATTTACCGATTGGGTTTATCCTACAACTGGAGCTAATGCTATCTGGCATACAAGTTCTATTTCACATTCTGGTTTAAATGGCACTTATGCAGGTCCTTCAACCACTACAACTTCATCTGCATTATGTACTCCAAGATTTAATCTTCCTGCGAATCATCGTATTTCTTATTGGTGGAAATGTACAGCCGTTTCCGGTACAGATACTACTTT
>JBMOKG010000162.1:0-5367 GCA_049315385.1 Bacteroidales bacterium | reverse complement strand
AATTAAAATATCCTGAATTATTTTCGGAATATCAACTTTAGTTTTTTATTCAGGGAAATTAAAGCAATGAATGATATTTGAAGACAAAATATTAAATTTAAATATATAGAAGGACTTATTCATATCCATCATTATGAACAGCTTTAATTGACCTGCCTGATGGATCGTTCATTTGCTGAAAAGAGGCATCCCATGTCAAAGCTTCAGGAGTACTACATGCAACGGATTTTACAGATGGCACACATAACGCTGCTGAATCGGAGGGAAAAAGCTCGCTAAAAATTGATCGGTAGCGGTATTCTTCTTTCGACATTGGTGGATGAATTGGAAACCTAAATTTCGAATTTTCTAATTGTTCATCACTTACCATTTCTTCTGCAGTAGCTTTAAGTGTGTCAATCCAACTATAACCTACACCATCAGAAAACTGTTCTTTTTGTCGCCATATTATACTTTCTGGTAAATAATCTTCAAAAGTTTTTCTCAAAAGCCATTTTTCAATTTTACCATTACCCGCCATTTTATCATTTGGATTCAGGCGCATGGCTATATCCATAAATTCTTTATCCAGAAAAGGAACTCTTCCTTCAATGCCCCATGCCATGAGTGATTTATTGGCACGCAAACAATCGTACAAATGAAGTTTGTTTAACTTACGAACTGTTTCTTCATGAAAGGCTTTTGCATTTGGAGCTTTATGAAAATACAAATAACCACCAAAAATCTCATCTGCACCTTCACCTGACAAAACCATCTTTATTCCCATAGATTTTATAACGCGAGCTAACAAATACATTGGTGTTGAGGCCCGAACAGTTGTTACATCATAAGTTTCCAGATGATAAATTACATCACGGATAGCATCTAAGCCTTCCTGTATAGTAAAATTAATTTCGTGATGAACAGAGCCAATATGATCTGCTGCTTTACGGGCAGCTGCTAAGTCGGGAGATCCCAATAAACCTACAGCAAAAGAATGTAATTGCGGATACCAGGCTTGTTGCTTGTCTTCTGTTTCAATGCGGTTGGCAGCATATTTTTTAGCAATTGCAGAAATGATTGAAGAATCCAGCCCTCCGGATAAAAGTACCCCATAAGGTACGTCGGACATTAATTGTCGGTGAACAGCATCCTCTAAACCTTTCTTTAACAATGCTACATCAGATTCATTCTCTTTTACGTTTTCATATTCTTCCCAATCACGATGATACCATTTTTTAAGTGCTTGCCCTTCACCACTATAAATATAATACCCGGGAAGAAATTCTTGAATTTTGTTACAAATACCTTCTAATGCTTTTAATTCAGATGCTACATAAAAATTAGCAAATACATCCCAGCCCATATATAAAGGTACAATACCCATATGATCCCTTGCAATTAAATAAGAATCTTTAGTCTTATCATATAATGCAAAAGCAAAAATTCCATTTAAATCTTCAATAAAATCTATTCCCTTTTTCTTGTAAAGGGCTAAAATAACTTCACAATCGGAATGTGTCTGGAATTCGTAATCACTTAATCCTTTTCTCAATTCCTGATGATTGTATATTTCTCCATTTACAGCAAGTATCAATGATTTGTCTTTACTTAGCAAAGGCTGACCTCCTGATAAAGGATCAACAATTGCTAATCGTTCATGAGAAAATATTACATTGTCATCACTATAGATTCCGGACCAATCTGGTCCTCGATGACGAATTTTTTTTGACATTTCAAGTACAGTTGTTCTTAATTCTTTAGCTACTGTTTTTGAATTAAAAACACCAATAATTCCACACATAAAAAAATAATTTACTGAATTTATTTCCAAAAGAAACATTAAACAGAGTTCTACTAACATTTCTTAATGTTATATTCCTCATTTAATATTCTTTTAGAGTTTATAAACACTTTAGATTATTAATAGTTGTCAACTACTGAAAAAATAAATACAAATAAGATATAATGGTGATACATTTAATAAATCTTACTTGTTTTTTATATGTACACCTCTTCAAAAAAAAATCAGCTATTCATTTTACAGGAGAAAAACTGATGGAAAACAAAAACGAAATTTTATAATTATCTGTATTTGTTGTTTATAAATACTTTGGCACGAATGTTGCAATTTAGTAAATCGTAAAGTTTAAAAAAAATAAAAAATATATAAATCATAAAAAAATTAAACCCATGAAAAAATCAATCATCATTTTCGCAGCAATCATCATCGCAGGATTTACAACTAAAGTTATGGCTCAGGCAACTGAAAATACAACTGCTGGTGCTAAAATAGTTGCTCCTATTTCAATTACAGAAACTTCTGCATTACATTTTGGAACCATGGCAGTTTTAGCAGGATCACCCGGAACCTGTGTGCTTTCAACTCAAGGTGCAAGAACTGCAACCGGTGGTGTAAACCTTTCGGCACAAACTCCGACTGCAGCTAATGCAGCTTATACAGTAGGTGGTGCAATA
Organism: Bacteroidales bacterium; assembly: GCA_049315385.1. Taxonomy (GTDB): domain Bacteria; phylum Bacteroidota; class Bacteroidia; order Bacteroidales; family JACABE01; genus JACABE01. The sequence continues at coordinate 2,910 of JBMOKG010000162.1, read as the reverse complement.
AGTACAACTTATGCAATTACTTTACCATCAACAATTACTGTTAGTAACGGAACTCCTGCTCAGGATATGACCATCAACAGTTTACTGGCACGTACAGCTTCTGCAGCTGCTGACGGTCTTACCGGTACGCTGAACGGTTCAGGTGCTGATACATTTACAATCGGTGGTACTTTAAACGTTGCTGCCGGACAAGCTGCAGCTGCATATTCAGGAACTTTTAATGTAACGGTTGCTTACAACTAAGATTATTTTCGAAAAATATTTAAAAAAGAGAAAGGCAGAAATACCTTTCTCTTTTTTTATTTTGCTTTTTTAAAGATTTAGAAACATATCCGTATCAACTACTAGCAATTTGAAACAGTGTTCCGATTAAAGTTTTATAAATTTTGGATTTCTGCAGAATAATCAAACTGCAGGTCTTCATGTAGTGTGGTCATCGATTTTTTTATTTTTATTATTTGCCGCTGATAAATGTTTCCAAGGGCTGTATTATGCGGAAATGCTATGCCAGATTTTTTGCAGGTTATGCAAAAATGTATAAGAATTTCAACTTCAGTTTGCTTTGATCCTGAGTATTTAATGTATTTATTGGCTGTCCTGAGTATTTTCCGAATTGTTTTCTTGGCAAAATAGAGATTGCTTTTGTTGATTTCCGTAAATAGTTCATCCAGCTGGGATTTTACATCGTTTATATAAGCTTGTTCATTATCGGCCTCAAATAAAAGATAAGAAAGTAATTCCTTGTTCTCTTTTTTGAATTTTGCCATTTGCAGACAAAGGTCTTTTACCCTGTCAGGATGCAGTAAATCCAATTCTGTTTTAATGAATTTTAATGAGACAGCTTTCATAAATAATGGCGGTTTATTGGATGGTTTTAACTCTGCCCACTTCGCCGGTAGTAAGTCTGACCTTTATTCCATGCGGATGAAATGCAGCTTTTGTAAGTATATCCTTTACAATGCCTTCGGTGATTTTACCAGAAGCCTGATGCTGTTTCAATACAATGCCAACTTCCTTACCCAGATTTACTTCACTTTTGTTTTGACCCTTCATTATATTTTTTATTTGATAAACTATAGTCTTTTAAGATGTAGGCATATTCTAAACAATCGGCCAAAGATAACACATTCTTTAAATCCTGAACGAACTGATCATTTTATTCTGAAAAGCTTTCCCTTATATAGACTATCGGGGGTAGCTGAGAATTTGTATTTTTCGACGATTATAGGACTATCTTTTATTTAAAATTTAATAGCCTTAAAAATAGTGTTACCAATTTTATCATAACTAAAAATCCTTTAGTGAATTCACTCATGTTGAATACTGGCGTAATTGGCTAATGTTTAATAATTATTTTTTGTGTTGCCTTTTCAAAAGCTGTTTCGATAGTCAAAATATAGCTGCCGTCAACTTCCGGATTTTTTATTTTTTGTTGAAATATATTTTCTCCAATATTTAAATTATGAAGTATTTTTTCTTCTATTTTTTTTCCATTAGTATTATAAAGTGATATTTTAGTTTTCTCAATTTTTGTCAGGTTGAATTTAACCATAAATTCACCATCACTAGGGTTTGGAAATACCTGCATTTTTAATGATCCTACGCTTTGTTTATTTAATAAATGAATTCCTGCTGAAGCATTTTTAATGACATAAACTTTAAATATCTGGCTACTTGCACTACTTTGTGATCCGGTATTGGTAAAAAAAACATTTGGGGCTGTACTACTGATACCTCCATATATAAATCCTACTAAAGTGCTGTCATCTGTAATATCATCCAGTTTCAGCACATCATTATGATAATGAGGAATGCTTGTATTTGGAATAAATTCAGCACCGGCTCCCAGAAAAATTGGCATTTCTACAGGAAGTTTATATTCCGCCATTGTTCCCGCAGAGTTTCTTGTTACTCTGGCAATAGTTTTAACAAAGGGCACATTGTTGTCCTGAATCATTATTCCTAAACTATCATAATATTGGGCAATACCACCAAAAAAGACATTGTGCATTTCATTGTTTAATAAAGAATAAAGTGGAAGAACAGCACAATGGTAATGATTGTAATACTGCTGAAAGCTATTGTTAACTGTATAATTTGAACTGTCAATATTAACACAATTTAAATATGGTAAGTTAACTGAAGGCTGAAATACACCTGAAAATGCTGTAATACCTTCATTCCCATCTGGTAATATTTGAGGAACAACATTGTAATCTCTTCGATGAAGGTTGATTTCATCAGTAATAGTTGGCAAATGTGTAATATTAATGGTTGTTCCATCATCCGTTAAATTGAATTTACGAATTGCATTTGTATAAACTTGTGTATAAGTTGGGTTACCAAATGGATTGTAATTTCCATCAAATTTATTGCCTCCAACAAGGTAATAAGTAGTGTTGATTTTTTTCAAATGTCCACCCGTAACTGCAAACTGAGCATCACTTATTTGTCTGAAAAAGCCGGTAAATGAAGTTCCATTTATTACAGCATTAATAACTGAAGGAATATTAACAGCCGTTAAGTTGCCAAATGTTTTTCTTGATGTTGTTGCAGTGTTATAACCATAACCTCCAATAACATATAAATAATTACCTTCCTGGTGAAATTCCATATTGGTTGAACTTAACTGTTCCTGTATTGCAACAGAAAGTGATGATATTTGAGCTGTCCATTTTTGTTGTGTAACTGGGTCAATTACAATTAACTGATTGTTATTCCCTGCCACATCAAACGCGGCAAACGGTTGTATACGATGCAAACCGTCTAATCTTCCTCCCAGGATAAGCCACTTACCATTATGCTGTCCGAAAGCATAGGCTTGCAATCCACCAAGTCCAGTAATATTCATTGGTTCAACGTAAATATTGAACGGAGCTGTTTGTGCAAAAACAGTAAGTTTTAATATAA
>JBMOKG010000018.1:0-72213 GCA_049315385.1 Bacteroidales bacterium | reverse complement strand
GGCAATTCAGATATTGAATCTATCCCATCTCCAAAATTCCATAAATAAGAAACGATAGTTGTTCCAATATTGGTAGTCGCCGGATTTGAATTAAATTGAGTAATACTTTTATGACAAATACCGGTAAAATTAAAATTAGCCTGCGGTAAAGGATTCACAATTACCGGCCTAATGGTATCATCTTTACAACCCATTGCATTTGTTACTGTAAGTTTTACATTATAAAGATAAATGGCAGGATCGGTATAAGTATGAAATGGATGCTGATAAGAAGCCTGAATAAGATCTCCGAATTCCCATTGCCAGTTATTATTATCACTGCCTTGCCGTTGAGATAAATCGGTAAAACGGGTAGGCATAGACAAACAAGTATCAGCATAAACAAAATTAGCTATTGGTAAAGAATCAACTGCAACCGGAGCAAATAAAGTATCTCTGCAACCATATTGATCCATTGCAATCAATTGAAGATTAAAAGTATCGGCAGTTAAATATAAATGTGAAGGATCTTTTAATACTGAAGTTGAATCATCACCGAATTTCCACAACCAATTAGTTATAAAAGCACCATTTCCATTGGTTTGATTGTTAAAAATAGTAGTATCATGCAGACAGCTTTGCAGATAAGTAAAATGAATATCAGGTAATGGATGAATCAAAATTTTCAGAATAGTATCTTTTGAACATCCATTTGAATTAGTAATCTTAAGTTTTACGTTATAGCTTCCGGCTAGTAAATAAATATGGAATGGGTTCTTCAGGACAGAACTATCTCCGTCGCCAAAAGTCCACAAATAAGTGAAATTATTATCAGCTGCATTAGAGACAGATGTTGAATAAAAATAAGAAGTATCGTTCAGACAAGTTCCGGTATATGTAAAATTAGCAATTGGCAAAGGATACACAACGACAGGTTTTTCAACTGTATCCTTACAACCTCTATGGTTTGTTACAATTAAGCGTGTGTAATAAGTTGACGCACTATCAAAAGGATAAGCAGCATTGTGATAATAGGCTGAATTGCCGTCTCCAAATTCCCACAACCATGAATTGTTAGGACTTCCATGTGATTCAGAGCTATCTGTAAAATGAGTTTCATTTCCCAGACAAACTGTATCTGCATAAAAATGAGCCACTGGCAGAGAATCTACAAAGACTTCCTTGGCAACGCTATCATAACAATTTGATTGATTGATAATTTTCAGAGAAACAATAAATTTACCCGGATGACCATAAGAATGTTTCGGGTTTTTGGCAGTTGAAGAAGAGTCATCACCAAAATACCAAATTCTTGAACTAATTGTATCAAATGTAGAACTACTTAAATCAGTAAACTGCGTAGTATCTCCAAAGCAAACCCTGGTAGAAGCAAAATTGGCATAAGGAGCAGGAATAATTTTTAGTTCCTTAGTTTTACTTCCAAGGCAATTATTGGTATCAGTTACCAAAAGTGTAATATAATATATCCCTGCATTGTTGTAACAATGAACAGGATTTTTAGTTGTGTCATAAGGTGTTTCAGTTCCATCGCCGAAATACCATTTCAAACTGTCTATTTTTGACATAGTAGCAGTAGAAGTGCTTAATATATGAGCACAACCGGGAAAGCATAAAGAATCTGCTGTAAAATCTGCAACTGGCAATGCATTTACAGTGACATTTTTTTGCACAGAATCTGTACAACCTTTGATATTTGTAACTATCAGTTTAACAGGATAAGTTCCGGCTACAGGATAAAAATGATATGGATTTTTATCTATCGATTGCGTTCCGTCATCCAGAAATTTCCAGAAAGAGTTAAAACTCGCACTGTTGGCACTAGTTAAGTTGTTAAATTGCGTAGTTTGACCTAAACATGGATTGTTAAATGTAAAATTTGTAGTTGGCAATGAATCAACAATTACCAAATGAGAAACAGTATCATGACAACTATAAAGTGAATTATCAGTTGCGGTTAATAATACCGAAAAAGTCCCAGGATGAGTAAATGTATGTGTTGGATTTATAGCTGAAGAAGGAGTAGGTGGATCATTAAAATCCCAGACATAAGAATTTGAGTATCCAGCAGGTGGTGTTGAAGAATTTGCAAATAAAGTTGTTCCTCCAAAACAAACAACATTCGATGAAAATACTGGAACCGGCAAAGGTTTTACTGTAACAGTAATACTTGCTGAAGCAGTACACCCCGATGAATCTGTTACTGTTACTTTATAAGTTGTTGTAACTATAGGATTAGCAACTGGGTTTTTTATAAAACAATTTGATAAAGTAGCACAGTTATCCCATGAATAATGATAAGTATTGTTAGAAAAAGGAAGCCCTCCGTTTACATTGACATTTAACCACACTGTGTCTTTCTTACAAATAGTTTTATTTCCGTTAGTTGTTATGGTAATCTGAGGATTAACTTTTACAGTTAGCGTATCTTTTACCTCACAACCTTTTGAATCTTTTAAAGTAGCTATAAAAATATTTGTAGGATTTGTTAAAGCAGAAGTCGTTAGTGTTAAAGTGGGAGTAAACCCTGAATTAGGGGGATTCCAATTTACCTGATAGGGAAATACTCCACCAGAGGGGTTGTCAATCCGCAATTTGGCAGAGGTATTATAACAGACTGTAGTATCTGGTGCTGCATTAAACGCAATCTGAGTATTTTGCGTGATATTAAAGAATATAGTATCTGCTTTACAATAATTTTTATCTTTTACGATAACCCAATAAACTCCGAAAGGCAAATTATTAATACTATTTGATATAGCTCCATTACTCCATAAATAAGTATAAGGAGTAGTTCCTCCACTTGGCGTTACCCTTGCAAAACCAGTTAAGCTATCGTGACAGTTTACATTGATTGAATCTTTGACAACCAATAATTCCGTAGGTTGTTTTACCAGAATACTATCGGTTTTGGTACAACCTAAGCTATCTGTAATCGTTACTTTATAATAGCGGGAAGTCAAATTAAAAATAGTATCATTCGTTGAATTCGTGATATCATTCCATAAGTAATGATAAGGTGGAGTACCCCCACTCGGTCTTACCCAGGCCCTTCCATCAAGAAAACCAAAACAACTTACAGAGTCTGAAAAAATTGAATCTAGTAATTCTGTAGGTTGGGTTATTAAAACAGTATCTAAATATGTACAATAACCACTAGAATCAGTAATAGTAATAAAATAATTTCCTGCTTTTAAATTATATATTTGATTAACATAAGGGTTAGGACTAACAGATGTAGGACTCCATAAGAATATATACGGGGATCTTCCTCCAATAGGATATACTTTAGCCCAGCCATTTTGATCTCCAAAACAACTATCATTACTGTATATAATACTATCTCCTAATTTGGGTGGCTGATTAACAGTAATACTATCTATCATAACACAACCGAGACTATCAGTAACTGTTAGTATATATGTTTTGGCTACTAATGAATCTATTCGGGAAGTTGTTCTTCCATTGCTCCAAAGATAATGATAAGTATTGTTTGTAAAACGTATACCTCCTGTAACTGTGGCTTGAACTGAAGCAGTTGAATCTCCAAAACATTTATTGGGGGAGACATCAAAACTAATTTTAATGGAGTCATTTTGAGTTATTTCCACACTGTCTCTCAAGCTACAGTCCAAACTATCCGTCATAGTTAGGAAATATTTTCCTACTTTTAAATTATAAATTGAATCAACAGTCAATGCAGGAGTAGTTGGGTTAAATGTTTGCAGACTTGTCCAATTATAGTGATAAGGCCTGGTGCCACCACTTGGTATAGCTTTTATCCATCCGGTACTGTCACCATTGCAATCTATGTCTTTATGAAGGAATGCTAAAAAAGGCTTACTTAATTTTACAGTATCTGTTGCTATACAATTATTCGAATCGCTAACTATAACAATATAAGTTCCTATTGGCAGACTATCAATCAATGCTGTAGAGTCACCTGTATTCCAAGAATATTTATAAGGAGATGTTCCTCCAATAGGTATCGCTTTTATCCATCCGGTAGAATCTCCCTCACTACATTTAATATTAGCAGAATCTATCTTAATTTTTAATAAAGGAGGTTGGTCAATTGTAATACTATCTTTAATATTGCAATAAACATTATAGTTAATTGTTACATAATATTTACCTTGTTTAAGGTTATATATTGAATCATAAAATGGTGCATTTATATTAAATGCCTGCAAACTGCTCCATTGATAAAAATAAGGTTGGGCACCTCCGCTTGAAGTTACTTTTGCCCACCCATTGTTATCACCATAACAACGAGCATCTGATTTTTTAATATTATCAATTAATGATGCAACCGTATCAATTACAAATGTATTAGAATCTGTGCAATGTATACTATCTGTAACAACAATCCAGTATAAACCAGGTGCAAGATTTATAACTGAATCAATGGTTGCACCAGTTGACCATAAATAAGTATAAGGTGTAGAACCACCAATAGCAGTAACTTTTGCAGAACCATTGTTCATTTGAGCACAGCCATTATTTGGAGTAATTGTACTGGATAAAGTACTGATAATAACACTGTCTGAATGAATACAACTATCATTATCCATGATGGTTATGTAATATTTGCCGGAAGTTAAACCTGTGATTTTATCGGTTCCCTGTCCCCCTCCAATAACAGGACCAGTCCAGTTATAAGTATATGGAGGAATACCACCTGAAGCAATTACTTTTGTCCAGCTGCCGGCTGAGCTCGAACAATCTGAACTCCCCAATTGGAAAGTAGCATTGATTTTTGAATGCTGTGGAATAAAAACAAATAAACTTGTATCACAACCATTAATATCTGTTATAATTAATCTAAATGTTCCTGATGGCACATTCTCAATTGAGTCAACAGTTGAAATAACGGATAAACCAGATTCCCATTTATAAGAATATGGTGGGGTTTCTCCTGAAGCTATAACTTTAGCCTTACCGCTACTGTCACCATAGCAAATAATTGTATCAATCTTTATATTTGTTTTGAAAGGTGGTGGTTGTAATATGGTGATACTGTCCTTAATTTTACAATTATGTGCATCTGTTATACTATCAATATATACTCCTGCCGGTTTATTAATTAAACTATATCCATTACCAATATTTGCACCATTATTCCACCACTTAATAGTATATGGTGCTGTGCCACCATTAATTGAATCAATGTCAATTATCGCTGAACCATTGGATTGACCATAACAAATTACACTATCCTGCCTACCTTTGATGGTAATAGGTAGAGGTGAAAATAGAGTATCCGTTTTAAAATAAACACAATTATTTGTATCAGTAACCGTAAGTTTATATATTCCAGCAGCTAAGTTATTAATAGTTGATGTAGTATAGTTACCAGGTGTCCATAAATATTGATAGGGAGGAGAGGCTCCTGTTACTGTTGCTGATATGCTCCCTGTAGAATCACCATAACATTTATTTTTGGAAATATCAAAGCTGATATGAATAGAGTCAGGTTCAATTATCTCAAAATCAGTTGAGTGAACACATCCATTTGTATCAGTTACAATACAATGATAATGTCCACCCAGTAGTTTTATAGGATAACTATTAGGATCATTATAATCATATTGAGAACTATTTATTTTGACAGTATCATTCCTATTGCCACCAATAATGACAAAAGAATATTTTGGAGTTCCTCCATTAACGATTAATATAACTACACCAGTACTATCCCCCCTACATTTAATTGCATTATTTACTATTCCACTAAAAGAAAGAAGTAATTTATGTGGCTGTGTTAAGGTATAAGTTTTTGTTGCAGTGCATAAACTGTCATCTCTTACATAAACAGAATCAAATTTACTATAAACCCCTGTGCCTAAAGATATTTTGTCAAAAATTGGACTCGTTTGAAAATTATAGCCATCCAAAGAATAAGACAAATTACCTGTTCCTCCACTTGCATTAACTGTTATTTTCCCTGTTGAATCTGTATAACAACCAATGTTTTGAACAATAACAGAATTAATTTTCACTTCGGTGGGACCACTTATGGTAACTTCAGAGTCTTTAATACATTCAAATGCATCTTGAATACGTATGTGATAGGTATCTTTAGGTAAACCAGAATGAGTATTATTATTATTAAAAGTAACAGGACTGTAACATGAATTATAATATGGAAACCATATACCATATTTGTATGGTAAAATTCCTCCATTAACAAATAAAGTCACTTCTCCATTGGCATCATTGTAACAAGGATGAACATTTTTAATCTGAATACTATCAATTATAATCTCATGATAAATATTAACAAAATTCCAATTTGAGTTACCGCCTAAATCAAGAGATATTCTTGCAGTATCGCTGACGGATAAAGAATTTGAAGCATGTATATTCTGTAAGCCAACATAATCAAGAGAAAGATTAGGAATCGAATATAAATTAGCTGCTTGATTTAATGGATATGATTTAATAAAAGTATGGGCACAATGAATACTTCCGATTAGGTTTAAGGCTCCTGTTATTGTTTGAGTACTGTCATTCTGTAAAAACAATGTATCATTACGATAGTATGTATAATAACAGCCACTGCAATCATCCAGGTTTTGTCTATTGAAATTAATTGTATCAAATTTATTTGAACCATTTAATATCCAAGCATCATACATAAAAGTACATAAATTTATATTATTATGAGTTCCGCTAATAGTCCCCTCCCGATTAAAACTAAGCAAATTATTTATTGTATCATTATTCCCATATAATTTCCCATCATCCAGGTTGCCATTATATGAACATCCTGAATAAGATGGATGAGTTGAAAATAATAAATCATTGAAAACATTATGATTTCCATATACTCTGCCTAAATGAAAAATATCAACGCTATTAAATTTGTTATCTAAATTAGTATATGTTGAATTTGAATAAATTAAATTTAAAGTAGTATCTCCAATAAAACCTATTCCTTCAAAAACTACATTATTAAAAACATTAGAGTTTCCGAGAATATTACCTTTTGAATTAGGATTTAGTGAAGGAATTCTATAAAATCTTATATTTCTAAAAGTATCCTGACATGCTAAAACTACCCCATCATCAATATTGAAATTAACGTCATTGTAATGTAATCCACAACCAGCTCTTATAGTTGAAACCCCTGAGACACCATTAAAATTTAGTGTTGATCCTGAAGAATATACATGAATTGAGTTAGCAAAATTTTCTACATCCCAACTTAAAAGAGGATAAGTGTCTGAACTTCTAATAGTAATAGTTGAACCTATAATATTAAGTATTCTAGGACTATTTTGATTAGATGGCCTGGAAATAAATCTTAAACATGAAACTGGCTTTGCATTTGAAATAAAAGTTCCTTTTATTAAAATAAGAAGAGCATCTACATAAAATTGATTAGTTCCAACTAGATTCCATGTTCCATTACCATTAAAAGTAACTGTAGAAAAATTTTGATCTGCATAAGTTATATTTTCAGTAAAATTTGAAAGAAATGTTGTATTTGAACCATTAATATCAAATGTAATTATAGATTGATTTAATAGAGTTATTGAACCGGAAATATCTATATTTGATTGACAATAAAATTTGGGATGATTTGTAATATCACTTACCCAAGTCATATCATGAAATGTAATAGACTGACTTGCACTTACAAGTGAAAGCGGGGCACTCAAAAATGAGTTTGCATTAAAAAATACATTATCATTAAGAGTAGGTGAATTCCCATATGCGTTACCTAAGCCTCCTGAGGTTGAAGACCAATGAGATAAATCAAACCAATCTCCACTTCCCCCTACCCAATAGTAATTATTTGCAAAAACATTACCAACACTTAAAATAAGCAAAAAAAATAAAATTTGTAATTTTTTAATCATACGTAAGCTATTTAATAAATATAAGGTTTGCAGTAATTACTAAATGTTTAAGATTAGTTAAACAAAAATAATATTTTTTTTGTAAAACGAATGCTTTTTGAAATATTTAACATTTCAATATTCCCATTAATCAATCTTAAATTAGTCTTTTCATTGATTCTCAACAGATGAACAGATGACCTCTTTTTTACAAACAAATGGTTTTCATTGAACAAATTTATAGAATTGATATTTTTTTAATTTAGAGTCTAAAATTATTCTCAAGAATCCCCATAAAATACTTTTCAATTCTATAGCTCTTTTAAAACTGTGAATTTCAAAAAACAGTTTTTAAAACACACTAATTTACAATCATTTATCTGCCAATTTATTAATTAAGTATGACAGAGAATTAAGTTATTGCAGATGTCTGTTTATTTTCTGATAAAAGTTTCATTCATTTCATATCGGTAGGTTCCGGAAGTATCATTGCCAAAAATTGACAATGTATTAAGATTTAGTGAATAGCTTAGTTTTTGGGTATTACCATTTTGAACAATTGTGAAACTGTTACCTGAAACGGTATATGTTCCATTTTCAGCCGGATGAGTACCCGAATTTGGATAAGATACAATATAAGTATTATTGGCATTGATATCTAACAGAAAATAGCTTGAATCAGTTGCATTAATCGCCTTATCGGTTGAACTTAATAAAATTTCATTATTGTATATTTTTTGAATTACATGTGTAATTCCCCATTTGCCAACAATAGAACTTGAAATGTTAGATGATATGTCATCATCTTTTTTGCAATTAATTAAAAACAAAATTGCTAATGCTCCTGAAAATAAAATAATTTTAGAAACTGTTTTTTTTACTAAATTTTTCATTGTTTTAATTTTTAATTATGATTAAGTTATTATTGAATTTATTCCTTCACAAATTTATTCATCATAGTTTCGTTATCATTTTGTATCTTAATAATATATAAACCTTTCGCGAAAGAAGAAATATTAAGTTCTGTCTTATGCTGTCTTATGGTTTGTTGTAGAAGTAATTGACCTTGTATATTGTAAATGGAAAAATTGGTATTTTTAAGATTTTTGAGTTGGTTGAGGTTTATGGAAAGGTTGTTGGTAGCTGGGTTGGGGGAAATTTTAATATTTTCAAGTTTATTGAACTGTGAAATAATACCTAAAGGGCTATATGATGAAATAAAATTTCCAAATGCAACAGGAGCACCTCCAACTTTAATAGAATCGGTTAAAGTATTTGTATTTGTGTTTATTACACTTACAGAGCAACAATTTGGATTCGCAACATATAACTTATCTCCATCAGGACTTAAAGAGACTCCAACACACCAGTGACCAATTGGAATTGTAGCTGATACAATATTTGTTGAGGTGTTTATTACACTAACTGAACCAGTGAAAGCAGCATCGTTTGCAACATAAACTTTAGTTCCATCCTGACTAACACAAATGCCGGCCGGATGTAGACCAACAGGAATTGCAGCTGATACAGAATTTGTTGAAGTGTTTATTACACTCACTGTATTGTCATAAAAATCAGAAACATATACTTTGGTTCCATCATTACTTATACAAATCCCAGTAGGTGCAGAACCAAATGCAATTGTGTCTAGAATAGAATTTGTTGCTGTATTTATGACTATTACACCTTTGCTTGCTACATACATTTTTGAACCATCTGGGCTAACTGTTATTCCGGCGCCAACTATAGCAATTGTATCTATGACGGTATTAGTAAAAGTGTTAATTACACTTAACTTATTACTACTTGTAACATAAACCTTACTTCCATCTGGACTCACACAAATTCCATTAAGGTTAATACCCACCGGTATTGTAGCTGTGACGCTATTTGATGAAGTGTTTATTACACTTACTGAGCCTGAACCTGTTACATAAACCTTTTCCCCGTTCTGACTTACTGATACACCATAAGTATATGAACTAACTTGGATTGAGTCAATAAGAGTATTTGTAGCTACATTGATTACTGACACTGTATTATTTGATTCATTTGTAATATAGGCAGTTTGAGAAAACACAGTAATACAATATAATATATTTACAAAAGTAAAGAAGAAGGTTATTAAACAATTTGTTAAATTTTTCTTGCTGTTTAATTTTAATTGTTTATTCATTATTATTATTTATTGAATTAATTATTCTTTTATAAACTTAGTAAACTTAAAATTGCAATTAATAATCTTAACAATGTAAAACCCGGGAGTACTTTATAATTATTTAAAATCAATTCATTAATAGATGACCTCTTTTTTACATATAAATGGTTTTCATTGAACATTTTTATTATGTATACTCCCTGGCTCAGTTTCAGATTCAACTTACATCCTCCTTTTTAATTTTTGAAAGAGACTATTAATCTGGCATTTACATCATATATATTCAAAGTTGCATTTCCCAATCATGGATTTAAAACCTTAAAAGTAATCTGATTATAATTAATTAAAAGGCATTTATTCAAAATATCGCCATTAATTTGAAATAAAAATATTTATTTTTTAATTCAAATGCCGTTTAGTTTCTTCAAATGGAAAGCAAATTATAAAGATTTCAAATTTCAATTCTTTTTAACAAACTAAACGACATTAAAAATTATTTGATAATATTTTTAAGAAAGTTAAATTTATTATTCTTTCACAAATTTTCTCATCATCGTATTTTTATTATTTAAAACTTTAACTATATAAATTCCTTTTGACAAACTATGTATATATATCTCTGATTGTTGTTTTACAGATTCTTGCATTAATAGTTGCCCTTGAATTGAATATATATAAATTCTCGCATTTTGCAAGTCTAGTGTTTTGGGTAAGGATATTGTTATTTTATCATTTGCTGGATTAGGATAAATCAGCATTTCTGCTTTAGATGTATTGATATCTTTTATTGTGGAAAATAAATCGCTGCAATTGTGATTTAGATTTGTATTGTAATAATTTTTAATATGTTGAACGTATTGTTTTAAGGTGGAAACACTTGCAATTTTGTTTGTGTCAGTAATATTACGGGCAAAAGTATACGCTAAATCAATGCAATGACAACTGTCCTTAAGCAAAGTAAAAGGACCTGTAGAACCAAGACCCCTTCGGTCACCAGGTGCATTAAATGCAGTAATTTCATTCCAACTGTAATTAGTTCCTGGCATTCCGGGAAACATAAAATTACATGTAGTGCCACCAATCATGGTACCATCACCACCATAAGTCATTGGTCTGCCATCTTTCCAGATTCCTTTTAAATAATTATAATAATCTGCTGTATTACTTGGGTCTCCGTTAATTGAACTATTTGTATTATTATAATAAACAAATTTTTGCATTGGATCATTTAAAAAACTAACTCCTTGTGCTGGAGGGTAAGAACCATAAGCATAGGACTGTCCGTTTCCGTCAACATTTATACCATTATAAGCATAATAAGTTGATAGTGTTGAATCGCATCCGATATAATCATCAAAAGCATATCCTAAATCAATATCATTTAATGAACCTATATAAAAGTTATTATAATCATTCAAAGAGCGATTGTATATAAGATAGTTAATAAAAATAGTATTATTTATTGCGGTATCATTCGGGATATTGAAAGCATAAGCCATTCCATGTATTTCTACATTTAGTTTTGCTCCATTCGACTCAGTATGAACTTTATCATCATTAAAAATAAAATAAAGAGCCTGATTTCCCCGGATAATTGGGTAATCACCATTTTGAGGATCATAATATCCATTTGCATTAGCATCAACATAAGGAGCTAAATACTGTGACTGACCATTACTTGGGATTCCATTTCCGGGCCAGCTTGCAATATCTTTAGGGATTATATAACCAACAGTACTATAATGCGTTTTGTGGTAATCTATTTCTAATTTCGAAACTTTCCAAATATGATTCCATTTTTCTTTTTCCATTTTGTAAATTGTAGTATCAATTGAAATGGGTCCGGATTGAAAATCCCTGCTTTCAAATGTTTGATTAGCAGATGTGGTTCGATATCGCTCAGCTGCAAGTTTTAAATTTCCATTTAAATCTAAAGCACCTAACCACAAGCTTCCACTATAAATTGAACTTTTATTGCTGTCTTTAGGTACTGTAAAATAGGAAGGTGATTCAGTCAATAAATAATCATTAAATAAAAATCCTGAAGAAGAAATCCCGGCTTTTACATTATTTACGTCCAGAAAAGCATAGTCATCACGCAATATTCCATCAGATAATTTGAAGGAGTATAGGCTTCTTGATGGATATATTGAACTTCCATCATAAGAATTGACATACCATATTGTTTCCGGACTTTCAAATTCATAAAACCAGGGTATTGCATTGATTGGCAGGCGATATATTTTGCAATCATTTAATGATAATCTGATAAAAAAACATGCAGTTGCGTTTCCAATGCCCCGAACAGTACTCAAATAAATATTACCTTGTAAATCTTTAACAAAATCATATATTTTAGCCTGCAAATTATTAGTATGCGCCGGATCATAAATATATGCAAGTAATTTAGGATAAGTTGCCAGCAAAGATTGTATTGAATTATTCTTCATCACAAACCCACCTTTTCCGTTCGTTCCAATAAAGAGCTGGTTATTATTATCACAATATAATGAAATAATATTATTTTCGCCAAGACCTGAGTTTACAGTATTATAACTCGTCCAGACTGATCCGGATAATTTCGATAACCCATTTGAAGTTCCAAACCAAATATCTCCATTTGGAGATTGCTCAATGGCTTGAACATTGTTATTGCATAATTGTGAATTCGAAGTATTATAATTTGTCCATATTGTACCACCTAATTTTGATACACCAGAATTAGTTCCGACCCACAAAACATTATTCTTATAAAAAAGACTATTAATTACATTGCTTGCTAATTGAGAATTTGAAGTATTTATCGTACTCCAGTTTCCATTATCAAATTTAGCAATTCCATTTTTAGTTCCTACAAATACAGTATTGCCTTTAATGGCAAATGAAGTTATTGAATCAGATGGTAAGTTTCCATTGGAAACATTATATTGAGTCCAGCTGCTGCCATTAAATTTATTAACACCAATGTCTTCAATATATCCTATCCATTTATTCCCGGAACTATCAACAGCAATAGCAGTTTTAGTCCAGGCAGAAGAATAAATACCAGTTTGATTTCCCCAATCATTAACACCAAATCCCAATGTGATGGGTTGACAGTAAGCTTTTACAAACAAGCTAATTAAAACGATTAATAAAATGTAAAACTTTTTCATGGTATTTGTTTTTAAGTTATTATTATAAAGGGAATAGCTCAGTCGGAAATTGTTTATCCGACTGAGCTATTTCATGCTATTCTTTTACAAATTTACCAACTAATGTATTCTTTTCCGTATTAATTTTTAAAACATAAACACCTTTAGCAAAATTTGAAACATTAATTCCTGTTATTATTTTTTCTATATTTTGTTGATAGATTAATTTTCCTTGAATATCATAAATAAGGATTTTTGTATTTTTAAAATCTTTTATTTGTTCTAAATTAATATAAACTCTTTCAAAAACAGGATTAGGATAAACAGAAATTAAATTATTTCTCCCAAAATCATCAATGCTATTAAAGTCAAAATAAATAATATTTGATGAATCAGAACTACAACCATTCAATGTAACAATAACAAAATAATTTCCAATTTGCTGAGGCATATAAGTTTGAGCAGTTGCATTGCTAATTAATCCATTAGAGAGATTATACCATTGATTTCCATTTACAATATTTGAACTTAAAGTATTTGCATTAAGAGTAATTACAGGAGTTTGTGGTATAGGATTTACAACTACAAACAAAGAAGACAATGTACCCAAACCGCAGGTATTTTGGCCTTTCACTGTTATATTTCCTGAAACAGCAGCTGAAGTATAATTTGTAATTATGCTATTGCTATTACTACTTCCATTTACTCCATTTGGTAAAGTCCATACATAAGATGTTGCATTTGTAATTAATGGAACTGTATAGTTCACATTGCTTTGTCCCTGGCAAACTGAAGTTAAACCGGATATTGCAGAAGCACTTAATGGTAATGGATTTACAATTACTGATAGTGATGATGCTATTCCATCTCCGGTAGAATTACTCCCTTTTACAGTCAGATTTCCTGAAACTGCAGAAGATGAATAGCTCACAGAAATACTATTGGTTGAACTTGACCCGCTACTTCCATTTGGTAGAGTCCAGATGTAAGTTGAAGCATTTAAAATTGCAGCTACTGTATATACTACATTGTTTTGTCCCTGACAAACTGTAGACAATCCACTTATTACTCCTGCAGGATCAGGAATTACACTCCCACTTTGAACAACATTAACTAATACAGAATTAACACCCGACCCACTTACAGTAATAGTAGCAGTTCTTGGCGTTGAAGTTGTATTGGCCGTATAATTTGCAGTTATTAAACCATTCCCACTTCCAGAAGGTGTTACAGTACACCAGGTTTGGTTACTAACTGCATTCCATACAACACTTGAAGTTACTGCAAACTGTATATTTCCTGCGGGTGAATTTACATTTTGCACTGAAGGAGAAACCGATAATACAGGACTGGATGAATTATTAAATTTATCAATCATATCCAGAAAGAAACTGGCTCCATCTATATTTATATCATTAATTTTTTCAATAAAAGCAATATAAATCTGTTGACCGGAATAAGCAGCAAGACTATATTTATATTCAACCCATCCAGAATCCGCAGCAGCGAAACCTAACATAGCTAGTTGATATGTGAAATTACTGGTTTGATTAGCAGTAGTTGAAATTTTAATGTAAAGTGTATCATTATAATTTCCATATTTCCTTAATTGAAATCGCAAGCTATCATTAGAAGCTATAGAGATTTGCGGAGAAATCAACCATTGGTTTGTAGAAGTTGTTGAACCACTTTCATAACTAACGAAAGCCATTTTATTTCCACCATTTGGACATGAAGTTACCATTCCGCCTCCAAATCCTGGAACAGGAGAAGTGCCAACAATACTACTTACCCATCCGGTTCCTCCTATTGGATTCTGAACGGTCCATCCGGTTGGAGGAAAATTGGCTTCTTCAAAACTCTGGGGCCAAACAACAGTCCCGGCTCCATTTTGAATTACTGTTAGTATTACTGAAGTTACACCGATACCACTAACTGTGATTGTAGCAGTACGAACTGACGGAGATGTATTTGCATTATTAGCAGTAGCTGTTATTAAACCAGCAGAAATATTAGTTGTAACATTTAACCAGCTTGCTGTTGTTGTTGCAGTCCAGTTTGGCAAATTTGTTGTAACATTAAATGACGCAGAGCTTCCACTTGACGAATTAATAGTTTGTGACGCCGGAGCTACACTTAATGAAGGCCCGCTTAGATTCAAACGAATCATTGATGGATATACCTGATCCAATGACCACACATACCATTGATTAGCAACACCATCAAACAATGCAGAAGTATAATAGTTTTGAAGAACTGTAGTATTGTCTACAGCAATTTTTACAACATCAGTCCCTCCATACATTTGTACACCGGCCCAATAGGAAGAATCCGGAATTAACAAAACCGGGGTTATAAATGGTATTGTTATAGATGGCGGGTTTAAGCCAGTAGTTGTTGGAATATTGGCTGTTGTGATAGAATAATAATTTGATTCTGCTATTAATGTTCTGTTCTGACCGCTACCTCTGTATAATACGGTTTTAACCATTGAATTTGCAGTTGTCGCCACATTAACTACAAAATTAATACTAACTGCTGTTGTAGGTTGTTTAACTTCATATAAGTTAGCAATAACAGCCGGATTCCCATTATTCCATCTTGATGAATAATAAAAATTATTATCCCTTGAATACAAATGATTATTATTTAAAGTAACTTTAATTGTATCATTATAAAACACCTGACTTAAATAATCACTGCTTACAAATGGAGCTATGTAATAATCTCCGGCAACATTTGGAAGCATTAAACTATCCAATTCAAGTGTATCTGTAATAGCAGTAAAAATTGTCTGTGGTAATGAATTTGAATAGATAGTTGATGTATTTAATTCTTTTGCATTCAGCTTAACATTGGTTTGTGTTGAAGCTCCATTGTTATTCACTTGTGTCTGCAATATTAATGGTTTATTCTGTTCTAAAGGAATCTGTGTATAACCATCATACACCCATAGTTTTTCAACTGCAAGTGAATTTGCTACATTATCTTCTAAAGACACATCGTCAATCATCCAACCATAACCACCTCCGTACTGCGCTCCACTAGAAGTAGATGCAGGTGAATAAAACCGGAATCTAATCCATACCTGAGCTTTATTTCCTGCCCAAGGCCCAACATTATACTCTTTCCATCCATAAACATACTGATTAGCAGCAGCTATTGGATTTACGTCAATTGAATACCAGTTAATATTATCACTACTGATTTCAATCAAAGTAGAATCTGCATTAAATGATTTATACAATTGATAAAACTTGATTTTCACAGATGAATGCCCTAAAGTATTAATGGCAACTGAATTTGTTAACTTTGAATTTGAGATTCCATAGTTTGCATTTACTAAATTTGTAATACCGTCAAAATAATAAACTCCATTATTTGGAGTAGCTGAATACATATAAGGTCCAACATAATTCTTCCAGTTTACAGAAGCATAAGATGTATCGGCAAGGCGAACCCACTGAGTAATAAGTGTAGCATTCGCAGCATTCGTAACCGTCCAGTCAGTAGTATTTGACATTGTCGATGCCCACAGAACGCTAATGGTTCCATTTTGTACAACTGTAACAGTAACTGTAGTTACGCCTGTACCACTTACAATTATTGTAGCAGTTCTTGGAGATGAAGATGTATTTGCAGAATTCGCAGTTGCAGTAATTGTCCCATTTACTATATTTTTTGTAACAGTAAGCCAGCTGGCAGTTGTAGTTGCATCCCACGTTGCTAATGTTGTAGTAACATTAAAATTAGCAGAACTTCCACTCGGTGAATTAATTGATTGAGATGAAGGAGTAACACTTAATGAACTTGCAGCAGCAAGATTCAAACGAATCATTGAAGGATAAACCTGATCCAAAGACCAGACATACCATTGACTATTTAAATATAAAGCAGAAGTGTAATAATTTTGTAAAGGGGCTGTATTATCAACAGCAATTTTAACAGTATCACTACTTCCGTTTACCTGAATTCCGGCCCAGTAAACAGAATCAGGAATCAATGAAACTGTCGATAAAAAAGGTAATGTTATTGATTGCGGATTTAAGCCGGTAGTAGTTGGAATATCAGCAGAACTTATTGTGTAATTGTTTGATGAAGAAATTAGAGTTCTGTTTGAACCTATACCTCTGTATAAAACTGCTTTTACAACAGAGTTAACTTTGGTAGCTAAACTTACAACAAAATTAATACTTGTAGCAGTTGAAGCTTGATTTACTTCATATAAATTTGCAGCAACATATGGAGTTCCATTGTATCCTCTGGATGAATTATAAAAATTATAATCTCTCGAAAACTGATGGTTATTGTTTAATGTTATTTTAAAGGTATCATTGTAAAATACCTGACTTAAATTATCACTACTTACAAAAGGAGAAAGATAATAATCCCCTGCAACATTTGGTAACATAATACTGTCTAAAACCAAAGTATCAGTAACTGCTGTGAGTATTGACTGTGAATAAGTGTTACTAAAAACAGTGGATGAATTTAGTTCTTTTGCTTTAAGCCTTACATTAGTTTGAGTTGATGCTCCTGTATTTGTAACTTCTGCCTGAAGTGCAATAGTTCCGTTTTGTTCCAGAGGAATCTGAGTATAACCGTCATACATCCAAATTCTATCAATTGAGAGTGCATTAGTTACATTATCTTCAATGGAAACATCATCAATCATCCAGCCATAACCACCTCCATATTGCGGACCACTTGAAGTAGATGCAGGTGCAAAAAACCGGAATCTAATCCAAACCTGAGATTTATTTCCTGCCCATGGTCCGATATTAAATTCTTTCCATCCATATGCATACTGATTTGCTGTAATTGTAGGATTAACATCAATGGTTTGCCAATTAACATTATCACTACTAATCTCCAACAATGTAGAATCAGCATTAAAACCTTTGTACAATTGATAAAATTTTATTTTTACTGAAGGATGTCCAATTGTATTAATTGCTACTGAATTTGTTAATTTTGAATTTGATATTCCATAATTAGCAGTAATCAAATTTGTAATGCCTTCAAAATAATAAACACCATTATTAGGAGTTGCAGAATACATATAAGGGCCAACATAATTCTTCCAGTTTACAGAAGCATAAGATGTATCGGCAAGGCGAACCCATTGAGTAATTATAGTAGCATTTGCAGCATTTGTAACAGTCCAGTCTATAGTATTTGACATTGTAGATGTCCATAAAACAGATGTTGTTCCATTTTGAACAACATAAACAATAACAGGACTAACGCCTGAACCATTTACTGTAATTGCTGCTGTTCTTGAGGATGTTGAGGTATTATTAGTATAATTGGCAGTCAAAGTAGCACTTCCTGTTCCTGAAGGAGTAACGGTACACCAGGTTTGATTACTGACTGCAGTCCATGCAACTGTGGAACTTACTGAGAACTGAGTACTTCCTGTTGTAGCATTTACATTTTGAGTTGAAGGTGTAACACTTAAAGATTGAGATGAGGCTAAAACATTAATCGTATAATCTTCCACTTCTCCATCAAAAGAATTTTCACATGAAGTTGGATCTATATCGTATTTGGCAGCAATCCTCATCACTGTACTTCCTGTTATTGCTGTTGAAGGAATCGTAATACTCAATGGTGATAATGATGTACTTCCATTCGAAACTCCAACCGCAGACCCTAAATCATAAGTTTCTCCTGCATCATTAAAATCACAGTCTTTATTCCAGTCAATCCAAGCAATAGCTTGAACAGTATAGACACCATCGGTATTTAAATTTGTAGTTAAATTATAAGTAGCATTTTTATTTACATTGGTTGAAATAGTAGTGTAATTATTGTATCCTGCTGGCTTAGCGGTAGCATTATTTATAGTATTAAAGTTTACCAATGTAATACCGGTTAAATAATCCAAATTTCCAGATGCAGTACAATAATTACATGGAAGCGAACCTGTTGTTGAAGCATTACCAGTTAAAGCTGGCGATTTATAACAATATCCTGTAGTATTATATTCATAAACAGCATAATAATAATTTGTTCCGGAAATTAAACCTGTTATATTAACGGATGTTCCACTTCCGTTATAAACAACAAAATTTCCGGTTCCTATTTGAGTACCGTTACCAAAAATAGAATTAGCAGTATAATTAGTCCCGTTTAAAGGAATTTCATTCACAGCTACCGTTGCTCTTGCAATAATCAAAACAGAATTTCCATTTCCACGAGTCCAGCCAATGGTCATAGAATTATCAGCCAAAGAAGATGAAGTAAATAATGTAGCTTGTGTTGTTGGAGGAGTGCAACTTAATCCACCCATAAAAGCAAAAGAAACAGTTTTATTTGTAAGATTTTCTATAATACTGGTAATAGGCTTATTTGTATTTGCTACTAACCATGATTTTGAGTTAGGTGTTGTAACATCTGTAAATGTAGTTTTATTTCCGGTACCTGGAAATGAACATCCACCACCATTAATCGTACCATAAATTGTTGGTGGATTCCCTGAAGCATTAGCACAAAGCGGATACATCCCCTGATGACTGCTAGTATTTATTTTATTATGATCAATTGTACCGTTCATTCCATGTTCACTTATGTAAGTACCGTCAACATGATAAATAATCATACCATGCCCTGGAATATAAGCATCAAATTTTAATTGTTGCCTGTTTTCTATCAAAAAATATTCATTTGAGGTTGTTGTATTGTACTGATAAAAACTATTTGAGTTTTCGGCAGCATTATTGAGCGTAATTTGAGATCCAGAACTTAGTAAGGTAGGTGAAGCCCAAGCGTAAACCATTGTTTTTGTATATGCATTATGATGAGCTGGTGTTTTGCCTCCATTATTCCAGTTACCCCCTGCCATTAAATCCCAATCTCCTGTCCCATCATATTCTCCATTAGTTGCATAATCAGTATCATAAAAATCAGGTGCTCCTAAAACATGTCCAAATTCATGACAAATTACTCCAATATTTGTAATATTACTCCCAGTATTTCCACTCAGTTCTGGAGAACATGAGTATTTACCAATGGTCTTCCCATCAAGAGTTACCGATGGATAAATTGATGATGCATGTGACCAGATTGCATCTGAAGAGGCACCTGCTTCTTCTCCATAACCTGCATAAATAATATAAACTCCATCTACACTCCCATCATTATCATTGTCGAAGTTGGCAAAATTAACTGTTGGATTTGCTAAATTAACAGCTTCCGATGCCAGTTCTTGAGGTGCAGAATCAGTTCCTTGACCAGCAGTGTTGGCACCATAATACGCCATTGTATGACTGGCTACAAAAGGTCCTGCAACTGTAACTGTTAGATTAAATTGATTGTATGAATTTTCTAAATAGTATTCTTTAACACTACCTGTCGCACCACCAGTAGTGTAATTTATTTGATTAAAAAGATTATTAAAGTCAGCTTGAGTTTTAGTAAAAGACAAATTAGTAAATCCAATTAAAACACAAACCAAATTTCGATTGCCAGTTGTAGGAAAAGTGTTTTGAGATTCAGATTGATAGATACTCCAGGCAATTTTCATATTCTGAATCTGAACAGAAGAATAATGTAAAGACTTTGGAATATTCATTAAGAAAGTATTTTCACTACTTGTTCTGGATTCTTGATTTTTAGCCCGAATTCCCGATGGAATCATATCATTTTTATTATCGAGTATTGCATATTCATAAAACCCTGATTGATTGAATAAAATACTATATCTGTCAGTAGTTTCAGCCCATCGCACCTTCTCATCACCTTTAAGCAGAATGTTAATTTTACTGCCATCGGGTTGTGTAAATTCAATTTGATAAGGGTAAGCGGAAACTGCTTTTACTGTATTTGTAATAAAAAATAATTGCAAAGTAAACATCACAACTAAAATTAAATTTGATCCTTTTTTCATAAAACTGATATTTGATTATTTATACTAAATTTCCGATTTCTAAGTTATTTTGCAATAAGTGAGTTATTTTTTGACTTTTTTAATCATTTTTAATATGATTATCTTTAAAAAAATATTGAACAACAAAGATTGTTGTTCAAATTATGTCATTCTAAATTTTAAATTTTTGAAAATTATTAAATGATTACAAATATAATTAATAATTATTCCAAAAAAAATACACCAAACAGTGTATTTTAATTAATATTTAACAAAATTAATTCAAAGCCTGAATTCAAAAATATTGGAAAGAAATCAAAGATTGTCAGTTAAACTCCAGAAAAAAGTAATATAAATTATTTTTTAAGAGAATATAATTTTATTGTAATTTTGCAAAAAAACATAATACTGATTTGAAAAAGAATAGATTATTTATATATTTCACTCTTATTGTTTTATCATTTACTTCTGTTTATGGCCAAATACCAGCAGGATATTATAATTCTGCTCTTGGCTTATCAGGAGAGAATCTCAGAACTGCTTTAAAAACTGTTATAACAAATGGTCATATTAAGTTAAGTTATTCTAATATCTGGAATTTTTATGATAGTACAGATACCCGTCCTGCACCTAATAATAATATCATTTGGGATATGTATACAGATATTCCGGGAGGGACACCAATAACAACGCTGTTTTTTCAAACAGGTCAATGTGGTACAGGTGGTGCATCAGCAGAAGGTGATTGCTATTCCCGTGAACATTGTTTTCCAAACTCATGGTGGGGGCATTTTGATGATGCTGCTCATCCTCAATATACTGACCTTCATCACTTATTCCCTGCCGATCAGTATGTGAATATGTATAAAAGCAATTATCCAATTGGCCCAACAAATACAGCAAGCTATACTTCAAATAACGGAAGTAAATTAGGACCATGCTCTTTCTCCGGCTATTCAGGTGTTGTTTTTGAACCAATCAATGAATATAAAGGCGATTTCGCAAGAGCCTATTTATACATTGCAACCCGATATATGGACAGTTTAGGAGCCTGGGTAAAACATTATCCTCTTTATGACTCGAGATTTATTATTGATACCTCAACCAATAATTACAAACAATGGTTTATCAATATGTTACTTTCCTGGCACAATTCTGATCCTGTTAGTTCAAAAGAAATCAACAGAAATAATGTAATTTACCGGACTGCCCAACATAACAGAAACCCATTTATTGATCATCCTGAATATGTTCAGGCAATCTGGGGTGGTCCAGTTGTCATAAAACAAGAACCTAGTAATTATACAACAAATTTTCAGGCAATAAATACAAGCCCACTAAATAGCACAATTACGGTTAACTGGACTGATGCATCTGGAGCAGTAATTCCCGATGGATATCTGGTTAGTGCTAGTTCACTTGGATTCAGTCAAATACAAAACCCAACTGACAGTATACCTGAAACAATTACTAATATGCAAAAAATAGTAAGTCAAGGAGTTCAAACAGCAATTTTTACAGGATTAACCCCAGGAACTGTATATTATTTTAAGATTTTCCCTTTTACAAACAGTGGTGTTAATATAAATTTTAAAACGAATGGAACAATACCAATAGCAACTACTATAACTTCGAATTTAACATGGAAAGAAGATTTTGAAATAGGCTCAAAAACTGCTTATGCAACTGATACAGTAACATGCAGCATGGGAGACTGGATATTTTACGATGCTTTAATTGGAACTTCAACTTCTGATAGAAAAAATGGAATAAAAGCTGCAAGATTGAGGTATGCAAATTTACGTATGTATTTTGACAAAACCGGAGGTGTTGATACAATTACAATTTACCACGCTAAATATGGAAATGATGCAAATGCAGTCTGGAAACTTCAGATATCTAATGATGGGGGAAGCTCATGGAATTATGTTGGCAATCCCGTTACATCATCTGACACAATTCTTACACCTGCTGTGTTTTCAATAAAACAACCAGGAAGTGTTCGTTTCAATATTGAAACAACTTCAAACACAAACAGAATAAATATTGATGACATCAGTATTACTAATTACACAGGACCTCTGTTATCTTCACCACTATTATCAGCAGACACAACTAGTAATACCGTTGATAACAATATAGATATTAAATTTATTGACAATGCTGCCTGGAGGGCAAACATAACTTCATTAAAAATTGAAAATACACCTTTAATCCCTACGATAGATTATGTTATAACTGCCGGAAACATTCAACTAAAGCCATCCGGAGCAAATATTTTATTAACAAGATCAGGTACAAAAACCATTTTAATTGAAGCTTTCGGATATGCTAATGATACTTTAGTTCAAATAATATTACCGGGAATTCCAACATCAAATTCTACAGTTTCTGTAAATTCTGCTTTGGCAATTAATTCATCCCGGACAATTTCCTGCACAGCTAAGGATCAATTCAATAATCCGGTATCAGGCTATACATTTAAATATGACCTTATTGTAACAAATAACAATATAACGTCCACAGAAAATTATTCCATTGATGGAACAAATCGTTCAATGAGTTTAGATAATATCAATATATCTTCTGCAACAAATTCAACTGGAGTCTCAAGCTTAACAGTAGTTATTCCTTCTCATGTTGATGGAGGTGATGGCATTGGAATTCAAATACAGCTATTTGATGGAGTAACTAATATTGGTTCTTCTGTTAACTTTTCTCAAATTGATTCCCAAACAATAAATTTTGGAACACTGTCTGATAAAACTTATGGTGACAATAATTTCAGTTTAACAGCAACTGCAAGCTCAGGATTACCTGTAAATTATATAATTTCTGACACATCTGTAGCTAAAATATCAGGTAATATTGTTAGTATTTTAGGAGTTGGATCTACAATAATTACCGCCTCTCAAAATGGAAATTCGTTATATTATCCTGCAACTAATATTTCGCAAACACTAACTGTAAATAAGAAAACAATCACAGTTTCAGGCGCGTTAGCTTTAGATATTATATATAATGGAAGTAATTCAACAACTATTACCGGAATATTAAATGGAATTCATGGTTCGGATGTAGTAATTTTTAATGGAGTTGGTGTTTTTGCAAGTATCAATGCTGGTTCTTCAATAGCTGTAAATTCATTATCAACACTAAGCGGGGCTGATGCTGCAAAATATACACTTATACAACCTGTTGGTTTATCAGCAAATATTACAAAAGTGCCACAACAAATAACATTTAATATACTTCCAGGCAAAACCACAACCGATCAGGATTTTAATCCTGGTGCAACTTCTACAACTTCAGGAATAAATATCATAAACTATTCCAGTTCAAATTTATCAGTTGCTACAATAGTTTCAAATCAGATACATATTGTGGGTGCAGGTACTACAGTAATTACAGCATCTCAAAATGCAAGTTTAAATTATTTTGCTGCCGCTGATGTTCTCCAAACACTAACTGTAAATGTTAATTCAGGACCAATTGCTGCCTGGGACTTTTACAGTGTAGGTTCTTCATCTTTACCAACTTATGCTGCTACAACATTCAGTTCTAATTTAATCTCATTATCAGGAGCAAATAATATAACGCGAGGACCAAATGCAGCTTGGAGTACAGCAAGCAATTCATTCAGGACACAAGGATTTAAAAACGAAGGTATTTCAATTTCTAATACTGATTATTTTCAGATTACACTTACTGCAGCTACCGGATACAAAGTCTCTATTTCAACAATAGATGCAAAATTTGCCGGGACTTCCACATATTACGCAAATCCGGGTGTTACATCCCAGTTTGCATATAGCCTAAACGGAAGTACTTTTACATTAATAGGTTCTCCTGTTCAATCTACCTCATTATCAATGCCTCAAATTAACTTAAGTTCAATTAATGAACTTCAAAATGTTTCTGCTGGCACGACAATTTTTATACGCTATTATGCAAGTGGTCAGACTACTACTGGTGGATGGGGGTTTTATTCAGTTAGTTCAGGCACAAATGGTTTAGCTATTGGAGGTTCAGTAAGTTCGGCAAGCCCGGTAAGTTTACCTACACTCTCAGTTAGTCCTGTTACTTCATTTGAAAATCAATGTATCAATACTATTAGTAGTCCGAAAAGTTTCAAAATTACCGGAACAAACTTAACAACTTCAACCATTTCAGTAGCTGCACCCAATGGATATCTACTTTCTAATTCATCAACAGGTGTTTATTCTTCAACATTATTGCTAACTCAAAGCAATGGGAATCTAAATCAGGATGTCTTTGTTAAATTTTTGCCGGATTCAGCTCAAACATATAATGGAGAAATTAATGTAAGCGGTGGTGGAGCAACTTCTGTAAATCTTAGTGTTTCCGGAATAGGTATAAATTCAATCGGAGGAAGCTTAACTTCTAATTCATCCGTTTTATTAGGTGGTGAAAATGCAATACTCACATTGAATGGAAACAGTGGAAGTATTTCTAAATGGCAAAAATCCAACAGTGCAGGATTACTTTGGACAGACATTTTTATTTCTGATAATCCATATTCAATGATAGCAAATGATTTAGGACACTGGATTTATCGTGCAGTAGTCAAAAACGATGTTTGTGATGAGGCTAACTCAAATCAAATAGAAATAATTGTAAATGTAAATTCTACTACTTTTACAGCTAACATTAACAATAACTGGAACGTAACAGGAAACTGGAACAATGGAATACCTACAAAAGCTTTTAATGTAACAATTCCACCAAATAAATTAGCAATCGTTAATTCCTTATCTTGTGAATGTAATAATTTAACGATTTCTGCATTAGGAAATCTTACAATAGCTTCATCAGAAAGCCTATCTGTATACAACACATTATCAATACAATCAGACTCAAGCGGTTCAGGTTCATTAATAGATTACGGTAACTTAAACGCTGCATCCTCTAACATTGAATGCTATATCGCAAATCCTGACCAGTTCCATTGTTTAGCATCTTCAGTTAAAAACCAGGCAATAGATTCTATTATATCAACCAGTGATAATTTATATATGTGGGACGAATACAGCGGAAACTGGATAAGTTATACGGATGCAAATTTTTTCACTACAAATGTTGGAAATAATTTTATTTCAGGAAAATCTTATGCAGCCTCTTTTCCTTTAATTTGTACAAAAAAATTCACTGGCTTATTCAATAAAGACACAATTACTATTCCACTTACATTATCCAACAATGTATTCAGCGGATGGAACTTCATAGCTAACCCCTACCCATCTGCGATCAACTGGAATACATCCAATGCATTTTCAAGATCAATGTTGGAAGATGCAGGTATAGGAGAAAAGGCAATGTGGATCTGGAACCCTGCAATTGCAAATTACGGATGTTTCGTGTCAAATGGTATAGGAACCAATGGTATCAACAGTATTATAGCTGCTTCTCAAGGCTTTTGGGTAAAAGCCACCAGTTCCGGACTATTTAGTATAAATAACAATGCAAGAGAACATTCTACACAACATTGGTTTAAATCATCAACACTAACTAACAATATGATAAGTATTAAACTTAGTGGAGATCAAAATCCTTTTAGTGATGAAACCATCATTAGCTTTGGCAATTCTAACGGGCAGACAGGAGCAGAAAAAATGTTTAGTATGGATGCAAATGCACCAGGTATTTACACCAAGAAAAATAATAAAAACTTATGCATTAATTATCTGACATCAATTTCAGAATATCCTATAGTAGAATTATGTATTAAAGCTGGTTTAAGTGGAAGTTATACACTAAAATTTAAAAACACTGATGGATTTGATAATATCCTGCTTGATGATTTGCAATTAGGTATTCAAAAAAATATACAGTTAAATAAAACCTACAATTTTATTGCTCATCCCACAGATATTGCAGAAAGGTTTTTATTACATTTTACAAGTTCATCTAATAATAGTATTGAAAACTCAATTACACCTGCTTATATATATACATTAGATAATGAGATATATATAAATTCTGCTGAAAAAATAAAAGAAATTTTTGTTTACAACATGCTAGGAAAGTTAATTTTAAAGCAAACAAATAATAAAGTTATCACTAAAATTCATATTGAAAATGCTACAGCTTACTATATTATTAAACTTGTAACAGAAAAGAATGTCATTACTAAAAAAGTATTTATTGAATAATCAGAAATCTTTTTATATTAAATTAAAAGCTAATAAACTAAATTTATTCTCTGAAGAAAAAATAAAATCAATAAAGAATTTATTTTTTAGTCCTTTGATTTAAAAATTCCTCATATTCTTTTACTAAATTTTGCATTTTTGCTTTTTGCGTTCTCACTTTTTTTATCAATTGTATAAGTTTGTAAACTCCAAAAATCAATATTAAAACAAAGAAAATTGCAACATACAAAAGCATCTGATCATTTAGGACAATTTCTCCTAAAATTATTTTATTTATCATATTTTTCCAAAAATTAAATGGCTAAAATACAAAAATAATGTTAACGAAAAAATAATTTCACTTTTTTATAAAAAAAATACCAACTTATTAAAAATAATATTATCTTTGTACCATATTAATTACTAATTTTTTATATTATGTCAACTGGCACAGTTAAATTTTTCAACGAAAAAAAAGGTTTTGGATTTATTCTTGATGACGAATCAAAACAAGAAATCTTTGTTCATGTATCTGGAATACTAGATAAAATCAGAGATAATGATCAAGTTTCTTATGATATTGCTGAAGATAACAGAGGCAAAAAAGCTATCAATGTAAAAAAATAAAAATATTTTTTTATTTTATCCGAAAGAGGTTAATATGTAAAATATTAACCTCTTTTTTTATATTTCTAAGAAAAGAGAGGTTATGAAAAATTTATATATTTGCAGAACTAAATAAAAACTAAAATTGCTATTTTACCAATTTAATTTCTAATTCAACTAAGTATAATCAAACCCATTTTTATGGAAATAACCAGAATATTCGATATACTCCAATACAATAAAGACGAATATGATTCTACAAATGAAGTCTTCGCCAATAAAATAAATGGCGAATGGAGAAAATATAACATTTTGGAATATATTGATTTAGCTGAAGATATTAGTTTTGGTTTATTATCATTGAAAGTTAAAAAAGGTGATAAAATTGCAATCATAAGTAGCAATTGTCCTGAATGGAATTTTATTGATATGGGAATAATGCAGATTGGAGCTATTCCAATTCCGATATTCCCGGGCATCAGTGAATCAGACTATACTTATATTTTCAATCATTCCAAAGTGAGCATCGTATTTTGTGAAGGTGAAGAACTTATACAAAAAATTGAGCACATTCTTCCGGAAATTGCATCTATAAAACAAATCTTCACATTTGAAAAAACGAATAATTATAAGAATTTAAAACAACTCATTCAAGTAGGGAAAGAAAATGCTCAACCTCTTCTACTTGAAGAAATAAAGGCAAGTATTCAAGCCGAAGATTTGGCAACGATTGTATACACTTCAGGAACTACCGGGAAACAAAAAGGTGTCATGTTAACTCATGCAAATATCATTAGCAATCTTTTTGAAGTTTCCTTTATCTCTCCAGCAAAATTTGGTGATAAAGCTTTAAGCTTCCTTCCATTATGTCATGCGTATGAAAGAATCCTCAATTATATGTATCAATACCTTGGCATATCTGTTTATTATGCCGAAAATATTTCAAGTATAGCAGAAAACATCTTAGAAATTCAACCAGGTATTTTTTCTACAGTACCTCGTTTAATGGAGAAAATTTATGATAAAATTATAGACAAAGGCAGAAATCTTAAATGGTTTCAACGACAGATTTTCTTTTGGGCGGTAAATTTGGGTCATAATTATGAATTAGATATTAAACCCCGTTTTTTCTATAACTTTCAGTTAATGATAGCCAATCATCTTATTTTTAATAAATGGAGAGATGCTTTAGGAGGAAAACTTAAAGTTATCGTGTCAGGTGGAGCCACATTGCAGCCAAGACTTGCAAGAATATATACTGCAGCTGGTATTCCTATACTTGAAGGCTATGGATTAACAGAAACATCTCCTGTTATTTGCGTCAATACATTTTTTAAAAATGGAAGAAAATTTGGAACAGTAGGTCCACCATTACCAAGTATTAAGCTTAGAATAAATGATGATGGTGAAGTTTTATGTAAAGGTCCCAATGTAATGAAGGGCTATTACAATGAGCCAGAACTTACTAAAGAGGCAATTGACGAAAATGGATGGTT
Source organism: Bacteroidales bacterium (assembly GCA_049315385.1). Taxonomy (GTDB): domain Bacteria; phylum Bacteroidota; class Bacteroidia; order Bacteroidales; family JACABE01; genus JACABE01. The sequence continues at coordinate 42,953 of JBMOKG010000018.1, read as the reverse complement.
CCATACAGGAGATACAGGTATAATTGAGGAAACTGGTCAATTAAGACTGATTGGACGTAAAAAAACAATGTTTAAAACATCTAATGGAAAATACGTTAACCCAGAGCTTATTGAGGAAAAGCTTAAAGAATCGCCTTTTATTGATAATATAATAGTAATGGGTGAAAATCAGAAATTTGCAGCAGCATTAATTGTCCCTGACTTTATTCATTTCAAATCATGGTGTGTTATTAAAGCTTATAAATTTCCTGAAGCCAATGAAATGATAAATAGTTCAATCATACGTGATAGAATTCAAAGAGAAGTAGATAAGTACAATAAATACTTTGGAGATGCAGAGCAAATAAAAAAATTTGAAATTATTGATTTTGAATGGACTGCAAAAACAGGTGAATTAACTCCTACTTTAAAGTTAAAACGAAACTTTATCAACGAAAAGTATAAAAATAATATCGAAAAAGTATTTAACTCATTATAATTACCAGACAATTATATTATTACATTAATAGCACTATTTTTTACAGTTTTTATTAATTCTCAAAACATCCAAAAAGTAATTTAATACTAAATTAAAGATATTTTTTTTGCAAATGATAGAAATATCTCATTAAGAAAATGAATAATAAAAAGGACATATTCTATCAGCAATAAACATAAAACATAGAAAATTGACTATCATCTGCTTAAATCAACTAAACACATCTTACCCATTATTGATTGCAACATTAAGAAAACTATTTAAAGGAAACATAGCTTTGAATACAGAAATTACATATTGATAAAAGTCGGGCTGAGTGAGTTGTTCATCTTTCAGAGAATGAAGTATCGTATAGTTTTTAAATTTCAATAAATCAATATCTTCAAAATCTTTTGGGAAATCTTTAGGTGGATTTTTAAGCTTATCATCATCCCAAATCTCGTTGAAATATTTTTTAAAATCTGTAGTTGCAATAATCTTTTTAAAAGAAGGTGCATTGAAATAAATCTCATTTCTAATCATTTTCAGTTTATCGGCAGGAGGCATGTAAATTCCTCCTCCCAAGAATGATTTTCCGGGTTCAATATGCAGATAATATCCTGCATTCATAGCATTTCTTCCACCTTTTGCGATAAAACCTCCAATATTTGTTTTATATGGTGATTTATCTTTAGAGAACCTAACATCTCGATTAATGCGAAACATGCAATCCTTTGAAGTTATGCCAACTACTGTATTGTCAAATGATTGAATACCAGTAATTACTTCCTTAATAAATACCTCAACAGAAGATTTTGCCTTTTCATAAGCTTTCTTATTACTCATAAACCAATCTCTGTTATTGTTGACGGATAATTCCTCTAAAAATTGATAAACTTGTGTTGGTATCATTTCTTTATGTATTAATTTTTATGCATTAAATTTGAGACTATAAAAATAATAAATAATAGTATAAAAAACATTTTTTAATCAATGAATTATTTTAAAATTTGCAATGGCAATATTTTCCTTTCGTTTATACTCAATAGCAAAATTATGAGATTTATAAAAAGAACTAAGTAATTTCATATTATACATTTCATACAAATCAATTTCAGATATTATTTCAGAAAAACCAGCTGATCTTGATAGTTCTATAAACTTATCAAGTGCAAAATTAACTACAGGATTATTTACATTTTCATTAATATCATTACTATTAGTGATTGAAATCCAGGCTTCTGCTTTATCAAAAATATCTGAAAAAAGAGTAAACAATTCCTCATCTGTTTCTCTATCCTTAATAATTACTGTTAATCTGGTATCATTTAATTCATTCTCTGCATATATATTACCGGAAATGTGCTTACTTACCTTTGCCATTCTATTCCTATACAAATTACTTTTTATTTTCAGGTAAGCAATTATCAGAACAATAACTATCACAATGCCAAAGTAAACACTGATAATTTCGTTGGTTGCAAAAAATGCACTATCATAAGGCCTGGAAAAGCGCCCTCCACTTAATATTATTAGAAGATTAAACATTGAAAACAGCTTTAATCATTCTGTTTTTAGCCTGCATATCCTTACGTATCTCGCAACTATTAAACCCTTTGGATTCAAGTAAAGCTTTGGTTTGAAATGAAAGATTTTCATTTATTTCAAAAAATAAACACCCATTATTCTTTAATTTAAGCAATGCCAAATCTGCAATAGCATTATAAAAAATCAATGGATTTTCATCGCTTACAAACAAAGCCAAATGTGGTTCATAATCCAGCACATTGGATTGCATCAGTTTCTTTTCAGATTCACAGACATAAGGAGGATTGCTCACAATTACATCCATTTCCGGGACATCCTTCCATTTTTCATTATCAAAAATATCCAGTAAAATAAAATTAATAGTTACTTCGTTATATCTGGAATTTATTTCAGCAACCTCTACTGCTTTTTCTGAAATATCCATCGCAAACACCTCAGCATTAGTCAAATATTTTTTTAAACTAATTGGAATACATCCACTCCCGCATCCAATATCCAATATATTAAATGTATTTATATATGTTTTACAATCGTCAATTATCCATTTTACAAGTTCCTCCGTTTCGGGCCGCGGAATTAATACATCTGATGTGAGTTTATACTCCAGGTTATAAAACCATGTTTTCCCTAAGATATATTGTATAGGCTTATAAATTTTCAAATCATTTATAGCAAATTTAATTTTAAGTAATACAGACTCATTCAACAATATAGCATCATTTGTATGCAATTGAACTTTATTTAATCCTGTATAAGTTTCCATTACAAGATTAATGAAACTATTAATCTCTCTATCATCATACATTCCCTGTAATTCCTGTCTGAAAAAAGAAACGACATCCTTGATTTTATTAGAAGGTATTCTCATCTGATTACTGTTTATACTGCAAAAGTCTGAAAAAAAATTATACCGTGAGCAAAAAACATTGTAAGTTTGCAATATGAATCAAGATCACACCTATATGCTCCGCTGCCTGGAACTGGCAAAAAAAGGATTTTCCAATGTAGCACCAAATCCAATGGTAGGTTGTGTTATTGTTCATGAAAATAAAATTATAGGAGAAGGCTTTCATCGGAAATACGGTGAAGCACACGCAGAAGTAAATGCCATTCATTCTGTTATAAATAAAGAACTTCTTACTGAAGCCACAGTTTATGTGAATCTTGAGCCTTGTTCGCATTATGGAAAAACACCGCCATGTGCCGATTTATTAATTAAATATCAGGTAAAAGAAGTTGTCATTGCTAATACAGATCCAAATCCTCTGGTTGCAGGCAAAGGCATTGAAAAGCTGAAAAATGCAGGTATCAAAGTTATTACAGGTGTTTTAGAGGAAGAAGCCAAAATACTCAACAAACGGTTCTTTTGTTATTTTACAAAAAATCGGCCCTATATTATTCTGAAATGGGCTAAAACTCTTGATGGCTTTATGGATATTGACCGTTCTGTACCAGGAAGTAATATCAATAACTGGATTACAAATAATGAATTGAAAATTCTGGTTCATAAATGGAGAACTGAAGAAGCAGCGATTATAGTTGGAACGAATACTGCCATTAACGATAATCCCAGGTTAAATATCAGAAATTGGAATGGAAATCAACCCTTACGACTTGTACTTGATGAAAACTTAATATTAGCCGAAACATTAAACCTCTTTGACAAACAACATCCTACAGTTGTATTTACTTCATTGAACCGCACCAATAGTCACAATATAAGCTATCAAACTATTAATTTCTGCAAGGATCCTATTCAGCAAATACTTAATTATCTTTACGAAGTTAAAATAACTTCACTAATAGTTGAAGGAGGAAGAGAATTGCTGCAATCGTTTATTAATCAAGAATTATGGGATGAAGCCAGAATTCTTACCGGCAACAAAACTTTTACAAAAGGGCTAAAAGCGCCTGAAATAAAAGGAATATCAATTTCTGATGAAAAAATAAATAAAGACAGGCTGAAAATTATTTACAGAAAGGAAAAATAAAACTCAAAAACTGCCCTCATTATTAATTACTGGTTTTTAAAAACAATTCAAAACAAAATATAATCTAATTTTCAAAAACGATTCGTCTTAAAGCATTTACAAAATGTTGCTCAATAACTGAGAATTTATCATCCAGCTTAAGTAATGCAATAACTTCTGTCATTAAAACTTCCTTTTCTTCATCAGTTTTGAAATATTTCTGGATATTATTACTTATCAAATCAATACATTCTGTATCTGAACAATTTTCAAATAAATCATATATTTTTTTATAGCTGTGATGAACCAGATGATTTTTAATAAAATCAACTTCCTTATTATTGATAATCACATCACTATTAGCAGTAAATAAAAGAAGAAATGAGATAAATTCGTCTTTTTCTAAATTATTTTTTTCCATTTTTTATTTCCTTTATCCGTTTGTAAATTTATAAATAGTAATGAATATTAATTTAGCCTAAGTGTCTATTTTAATATTAGAATCAATGTATTTTATTTTTCACAAAGTTACATTTTTATTTCGCTATTTTATAAAATAAAAAACAGAAAAGGAAGTAAGAGTTTAGTGATAATTTATCTCTTTGCATGAGTTTTTTTGTAAAGTAAAAAAACATCTTCAAATCCTCAACTTTTCGATTAATCCATTTTTTAGAGGGAAAAGCAAAAAAGCCCTCATTTCTGAGTGCTTAAGCGGTTCGGACAGAATTGCAACAAAGGTCTTAAATCATTACAAATCTCATTTCAAGTGAGATAAACTAATAGTTTGGATGTTCCTAATTTTATAGAATAACAGAATATTAATAAATTATAAGCAAATAAAAAAGAGTAAAAAAGCATCATTTTTGCCCTCATTGCCTATTTCCTCAATACATTTTGAAGTTTAATTATCAAACAACATTGCCATTTTTGTTAAAATTTCATCTTTATTTATTGGCTTAGAAACGTAATCAACAAACCCATTTTGCAAACATTTTGTCTTATCTCCAGCCATAGCATAGGCAGTTTGAGCAATAATTCTGGCTTCAGGATTTTCTTTTAAAATTTCTTTAGCTGTTTCATATCCATCCATAATTGGCATTCGTATATCCATTAGAATAATATCAATATTTGGGCTAGATTTTACAATATTTAATGCTTCATGTCCATTGAATGCAAATATTAAATTTGAAGACAAATTACTAAACAAAGCTTTGAAATATTCAATATTAAAAATCTCATCTTCAACTATTAAAATGGTTTTATTTTTTAATTTATCTTTGATTTCATCAGCTTCAATTTTTTTAACGGTTTTCTCTATAATATTATTACTCTCTGAATATGGTAGTTCAAAATAGAAAGTTGAGCCAATAGATTCCTGAGATTCTACATGTAATTCGCCTCCTAATAAATCAACAATACCTTTCGAAATGGATAAACCCAAACCTGTCCCTTCATTTTTTGCAATATTTTCATGTTTAATTTGTGCAAACCGTTCAAAAATAACATCCAGTTTATCTTTAGGAATACCTATCCCTTGATCTTTAACAAAAAATATAATTTTGTTTTTATTAATTTCATACCCAAATTCTATGGTTCCACTTTCGGTAAATTTTAATGCATTATTTACTAAATTTATAATCACCTGATGCAATCTCTCAGAATCTGTATTTAAAATCAGGTTTTCAGAACCAATTGGAATATTTGCAATAATATTCAGATGTTCTTTGTGTTTATTCTTTTTTAATTCGTTAAAAGTTGCTTGTATTGAATAAAAAAGTTCACTGATTTTACTAGGTTTTTTTTCGATTTTTAACTCCCTGGCTTCAATTTTTGATATATCAATGATGTCATTAATTAGATTTAATAATTGTTTTGAACTATTCTCAATAATATCAATATACATATTTTTTGTTTCCGGGTTTAAATCATCTTCTCTGAGCAAGCTTGCAAATCCAACTAAACCATTCATTGGAGTACGAATTTCATGACTCATATTGGCTAAAAACTGGTTTTTGTAAATATTTGCAATTTCCGCTTTTTGTTGTGCTTCAAGCAAATTAAATTCAGATACTTTATTGTGTGTAATTTCATTTACAATTCCACTAATAATTTTCTTATCACCTTTTTCAAAAGATAACATTCCTATATCATAAAACCATTGGTATTCATTCTTATAGTTCTTTATCCGATACTGGCATTCATATTTATCTTTTTTACCCGATAAATGTTCCCTGAAGGCTTGCATTGTATTTTCATAATCATCAGGATGAATAAGTTTTGTAAAATCAGAATAATGTTTGAAATTATCGCTTTCATAGCCTAACATATCCGTTTTTTTAGAACTGAAAATAACACTTCCCTCTGGTAAATGAACTTCCCACCAGGCCATTTCGCCTCCTTGCAGTGCAATATCAAGGCGATTATTGGCATCCTTCAATTCATCCTGCACTTTTTTAAGGTTTGTAATTGCAATAAAAGTAATAACAATCCCATCTATTTTCTTTTTTGAAGTGATAAAAGGGCATATCCGTTTCAAGAACCAATTACCATTTTTATCTTGTATTTCTCTTTCAAAAGATGTAAGTTGATCAAGTGATTCTTTTGAATCAGTAATAATTGATTGCCGGCTCTCTTCGTCAAATTCTGAAGCAAAACTAATGATTGATCGCCCGATATCAGTTTCTTCAAGATGAAAAAGACGCTTAATTGAAGGTGTAAACTTTCTGATGTTTAATTGAGTATCCAAAAACAAAGTTCCTACATCATTACTATTCAGCAGGTTATTTATATCATTATTCAAATCTTCAAGCTCCTTGTTTTTTTCCTGTAATTCTGAATTTACGGTATATAATTCTTCGTTTACAGACTGTAATTCCTCGTTGGAACTTTGTAGTTCCTCATTCGACGACATAAGTTCTTCATTGGAAGATTGTAGTTCTTCATTACTAGTTTCAAGTTCCTCCACTACATTCTGCAGTTCCGATCTGTTCTCTTTCAGCTCAATTTGCAGGTCTTCAATTTGTTGTTTTGAAAAATTTGGCAAATTATCATCTGAAAGTATTATTTTATCTGAATGATCAACTTGAGTTATCTGTCCGAATTCAATCAGGTAAACTTCACTATTATTATGAAAATGTGTGATTAATTCAAATGACAAGTCAAACTTTCGTGATTTAGTAAATGTATTTATTACCAGATCCTTATAAACTATTCCTTTTTCACCTTTTGTAACGCGTCTTATACCGTTTCGGATAATAGTGGCAAGATCTGTATCTGTAATTTTTAACAAATTATTCTGAAATAAACCAGAAGGAAAAGAAAACCATTCTTTTAAATCGCCAATTATAAAAAGAATATTATAATCTTTATCTATAAAAACTGAGGTTGGAGCATGCTTCTGACTCAGAAATTTATAATAGAGTGTTTCCTGAATATTTTCAGCAGCATTGTCCCTTAGCTTGTTATTATAACTTTCTCTTAAAAAATTTAAACTGCTCGATGGTTCATTTTCAAAATCCTCATCATCACGAATTCGCGTATTTTCAGAAATATTTTTGTATATTTTCCATTTGGTGTCTATTACTTCAAAATACTTACTCACAGTACCCAATGATTCGCTTGAACCTAAGAATAAATAGCCCGATTTATTTAGTGCATATTGAAAGTTGTTCAACACCTTTTTTTGTGTTATATTGTTAAAATAAATTAAGAGATTTCTGCAGGAAATAAAATCCATTCTGATGAATGGGGGGTCTTTGGTTACATCGTGGTAAGAAAACACTATTTTTTCGCGAATACGTTTTACAATCTGTATTCTGTCGCCCACTTTTAAAAAGTACTCTTCCAGGTATTTATTTTCAATTTCAACAATATTATTTACCGGATAACTTCCAGCTCCAGCAATATGTAATGCTTTTCTGTCAATATCGGTAGCAAAAATTTTATAATCCAAATTGAGTTTATTCGTGCGTAAGTGATCTTCCAGTAATATAGCTATAGAATATACTTCCTCACCAGTTGAGCAACCCGAAACCCATAGCCTTATGGTTCGTGGCTTTACACTTGTAATAACGACTGATGGTATAACTTTTTTCTTGATAATATTAAATGCTTCAGTATCCCTGAAAAAACTTGTAACACCAATTAAAAATTCCTGATAAACGGTTGATCTTTCCTGTAAATTATTTTTTAATAATAAAGAATATTCACTTAATGTTTCAATATTATAAACACTCATTCTTTTCTCGAGTCTTCTTAACAAGGTATTGTTTTTATATTTTTTAAAATTAATACCAGAATGTTTATAAATAAGTTCAAGGATTGTGTCAAAAGCCTTTTCATGATTATTCGACTCAGTATTTACTGTCTGTAAATCCAGTCTTTTTGAACTTAAAAGTATAAGTTTATGTGCTATTTCTTCAGGAGTTAAAATAAAATCGGTGAGATTGGTAGAAATTGCCGAATTAGGCATTCCGTCAAACTGGGCAGAACTTGGTTCCTGAACCAGAATTGTTCCTCCTGCTTCCTTAATCGTTTTTATCCCTCTTGAACCATCAGAACCGGTTCCTGACAAAATCACACCAAACGATTTATCCAGACAATCCTGACCGAGCGAATGAAAAAAGATATCTATCGGAAGATTTAGGTTTCCTCGGGTAGCTTTATCCAAAAGTACAAATTTATTCCCCTTTATCTGAAGATTTTTACTCCGCTCATTAAGGTAAACACAGTTTGGCTTAATCATTTGCTTATCCTCTGCGGTGTAAATTTTCATTTTAGTGTGCTTCGACAATAATTCAGGCATCAGACTTTTAAAGTCAGGCGATAAATGTTGAATAATGACAAATGCCATTCCTGAATTATCAGGCAGATTGTCAAATAATTGCTGAACTGCATCAAGTCCACCTGCTGACGCTCCAATTCCAACTACAAAGTGATTTTCTGTATTTTTCATATTGTCTGAAAATTAAAAGTATATTACAAAAATATTAAAAAATAAATAAATTTTTAAATTTCAATATTGATATATCTCAATTCGATTTCTTGTTTATAAAATGAATTTTGTTCTTTTTTTTAAATCAGCTAGAGAAGAATCCACTGATCCCTTTTGAGACGGATTCCTTTTGAGACTGATCCAGACTGATCCCTGAATCTTTTAATGCTAAAATCAAAGCTTTTAGATCTCAATTTAGAGGTGTAAATGATATCAACTTTTTCCTTTTTAGAATAACTAAATTATTTGCTTAATTTTAAAATCCCACAACTTTTGAGACTGATCCGAGACTGATCCATTAAAATGTCTAATCTAGGTGTCTAAATTAGATGTCTGAAAAAGCAAAAAGCTTGCAAATCAACGATTTACAAGCTTTGAAGCGGTCCGGACGGTTTTTGATTTAAATAATTGATTTACTGATAAATACACTAAAATACAACAAAATTAATCTATTTGATTCAATCCATTACCATACAATTCTATTTATTTTCGTATTTGATAGTAAAATTGTTTTACCTGTTTTACCTTTCAAAATTTATATCTGAATATCAAACATTTACGATTAACAAAAGTAGACATATTTAACGTTGCTTTAACAAAATAAATAGAAAAAAGCGGGTTCAAAACGCAACTATTGGTTTCTCGTGTATATAAATGTCATTATTAACCTAAAATTTTATTGACATGAAAAATGTATCAAAAAAAAATCAAGTTGCACTTGACATTGCTAGACTTAGTGGGGTAACTATTTATTTACCTGAATTTTCTGACTTAAACAAAAAACTAGACATCGTTATCAAAAATGTTAACGACAAAAAAATTGATTCAAAAATCAATCAAAATTTACTTCAAAATCTTATTAGTTGCCAACAACAACTTAATTTTTACATCAAATGTGAAAAAATAACTGTTTCTAAAACACGTCAAAAAATCTATTACAAAAAATCTGATATTGATAATTTTATCAATACTAAATTGTAAAACACATTAAATTAAAATACATCTTAACAACAAATTTACTCTCTAATACAATAAATTATAATAAAATTAATCTTTTAAATTAATTGATTGCTATACAATTATAAATACCATTGTATTAGACTGTAAATTTGTTGTTACCTGTTTTACCTTCCTAATTTTACATCTAATTACCAGCAATTTACGATTAATAAAAATAATATAATAACTTTAAATTAACAAAATAAAATAAAAAAAACGGGTTGAAAACGCAACTTTTAATTTCTCGTGTATATACATATCAGTTAAAATAATTAATAACAAATAAATTTAATTGAAATGAAAAAACAAATGACCGAGTTCAAAAAAACTCAAAAAGAACAAATTGTTTTACCTGAAAAAATCAGATTATCTATTGAAAGGTTAACCCCCAAAAAAATTGCATTAATAAATGCACAATATTTTATAGATTGCAAAGGGGATGAAAAAGAATTCAATATAAAAAACATTACTCCTGAAAAATCTGAATACTATACAAAAAAAATTATTGAATTAGTTGAAATAGTTTATAAAAATTATATCTTAGTAAAAAAACCTATAATCATTCGTAAACGCCAAATGTTTAGATTGTGTTATCATAATTATGATGTATTTTTATTATATTATAATTTAACAAAAAATTGGATAAAATGGATTCCAGTTTATGATTTAGAATGTTATATATTAATATTCAAACCTTCTAAGTTTAAGAAATAAAATAACTATAAAGTTAAGCAATAAAAAAGGAGAAACTATTATTTCTCCTTTTTTAATGATATTTGCTTTAAAAAAATTTGTATTAAAAATAATTTTGATTCAATCATTATTTAAATAAAATTCTTTTAAATTTTGTAATTTCTTATTTTGCTTTTTGTATACTTTCTGAGAATTAAGAATATAGATAAAAATAGTGCTTTTAGGAAATATATAGTGTATTTTTGTAAAGTATTATTAAAAAAAGTAAAATGAAAAAACTTTTAAGCATTGTAATGTTCTTAGTGTTATCATTAAGCGTTACGTATTCACAAACATTCGTAAAGGCAACTGCAATAGGTTCAGTAAATGATACTGTTCATATTTGTCAAAATCAATCTCTTTCTTTACAGTCAGATTTATCCAAAACCACTCTTGTGGATTTTGAAAATGGTATACCATCTATAATTGATACTATATCATCATCAGGAACAATAACAAATGCACCATGTGCAACAGTTACAGTACCTGCATCAAATCATGTTTTATGGTTTTCGGGTCAAACAACTTATTTAAGAACAGATTCAATTGTAAATCTTTATAAACTTGAATTTAACTTAATATTTGGTGACACAACAAATGGTTGTACATTTTGGCCAAGTGGAAACTTGTTTTTAGATTTTCAACCACAACTAACACCATTATATACTTTTCGTGATACAATATCAACTATACGTACTTGGTATAATTATAGTTTTGAATTTACACAAAAAAACAAACAAGTTTGGTGGGGAGCAACTACAACATTAGGCAGTACTATACTCAGAAATTGGGGTTTAGATAATATTAAATTTTACACACGTTTTAATGCAGATTCCACAAAATGGTCTTGTATAGAAATTCCTTCATGGACATCAACATTAAAAAATCCACCTACATTTAATCCGCCAACAACACCTTCTGTACTTCATTATATTGTCAATTCATTTTATAACAGTATAATGTATTCTGACACATTAGTTGTTATCAATGAATCTATTGGTTTACCAATTATAACTTCAATATTAGGAAATGATACTGTTTGTATTAATGCAACAAATCAATTTATAGTTAATGCAATAAATGCAACTTCATATACTTGGATTCCTTCTACTATTGGTTTACCTGTAACCACAACTTCAAATACGTATAATTTATACATGGCAGGTTTTTCTAAATTTGTTGTAAAAGCAACTAATGTTTGTGGATTTGCAAAAGATTCTCTAAAAGTATATTACAAAGGAAAAGAATCAATTCAAATCTGTTATATTGAGTATGAACCACAAACAGCAAAGAACAAAATAAATTGGGGATATACTGGAAGACCTATTGACAGTATTTATATTTATCGTGAAATAAATATAAATGATTATAGGATTGTAGGAAAAGCAAAATATTCAGATATGTCTTTTATTGATAATGATACTATTAATCCAAATTCACAAGCGTATAGTTATAAAATCAACGCACTTAATTATTGTGATTCACTTGGAACAATTTCTGCAAATCATAAAACGATAACATTAATAAAAAGTTACGATCAACAAAATAACAGTTATGGTTTTTCTTGGAGTCCCTACATTGGAGTAACAGTACCTAATTATAACATATATGGAGTTGAAGTAAACAATAATAAGACAATAATTGGTACTGTTCTTGGAAATAATTATCTGTATAATTATTCAAATCCCAATCCCTTATATGTTAAATATTTTGTTGGATTTGATATAACTACATGTACAGGGGTAAAAAGTACTTATTCTGTGAAATCAAATTATGTCAATTCCGTTTCTAATGGAATATTTGAGTCAAAAGGTACTAATTTTAATATATATCCTAATCCAGTAACAGACGATTTAATAATAGAATCAGAATCATTACAAATTACTAAATTTGAAATTTTCAACTCGGTAGGTCAATCTATCTTGTCGGGGAATTTTAAAACCAAATCCATTGTACAAACCAAAAACCTTTCAGAAGGTATTTATCTTATCAAATTACAAGATGGTTCTTTTAAAAAATTTATAAAAAAATCTTAACCTTTTATAGATTAATAAGGAGATTACAAGACAGCCCTATTATATTAAATAAAAATTGGATTAGTTCATCAAATTTTCAACTTCATTTTTGAAAATATTTTGATGAACTAATCCTTATGTTTTTATACTATACAACCGTTATTACATAAAACAAGGAAACCTCCTTGTTTGTGTTGTTAATTAAATATTTCCGACAATTCATTACAATCTATCCATAAAAAACAGGAAACTACCCTGATTATTTTTCAATTTGAAAAATGATGACACTTTTATTATTAGATTGTGATTTTAAAATCAATCAAGAATATATCTATTTAAATATCAATGTTAAATTAAATAGTAAAAAAACAAAAAATATTTTATAATTTTATAAAGCATTAAATAACTGATATTTACATATATTGATAATTAGCAATATAAAAAAAATGAAACCAAATTATAGTTTTGGATACAAAGGTTATATAAAAACATTTATTCTATGAAAAATTTAACATACAAATTTTTGCCAAGCAAAAAAAACATTGTAAATGGAAATGCTCCAATTACATTAAGAATTACAATGGACAGGAAATCAACCTATATATCGTTGGGTAAAACATATTCAATACCAATTAAAGATTGGGATTTAAAAAAAGAACAACCTAAAAGAAATATTAGTAATGAATTACTAATTTACAATCTAGATAAATTAGAACTAATTGTAAAACATGAACTTTTGAAAATTTCAAGTAAAATAGATGAATATAACCTACACGAAATTAAAGATTTAATCAATAGCAGATTGCTAAATATGGACGAATCAGTTGACTCAATTATTGATAATACAGAGATTGAAGTTGATTTTTTAAGTTACTTTAAAATACAAAATGAGAAAAAACGTGAAATGGGGAAATTTGGCACTTTTGATAATTACAATAAAATTTATTCAAACGTCGCTAAATTTCTTGACAATAAAAAAGTTCCACTTACTCATATAAATGTAAAATTTTTAGAAAAGTACCAATCATATTTGATAAAAACGTTAAATAACAAAAAAAATTCAAGACATAATAACTTTAAAGTTATTAGGGCAGTTTTAAACAAAGCAATTGCGGAAGGATTATTACCAGTTGACAAATACCCTTTCAGAATCTTTAAACTAGAAACAGAGAATACAAAAAGAGTTTTCCTGACAATTGAAGAGTTAAGGCAAATTGAAAATTTAGAATTAAAACAAAATAGCACTTTATTTCATAATCGTAACATGTTTGTATTTGCCTGTTATACAGGTTTCAGGATTTCGGATATATTGACGTTGAAATGGGAAAACATTGTTGATAATAAGGTATATATAAGAATGAGAAAAACGGAATCACCAATTTCAATCAAACTTATAGATAAAGCAAAAGAAATTTTAAACATTTATTCATGTGATGGTTCAGAAAAAGATAAATATATTTTTCCTCCCTTGCAAAAAAAGGACTTTAATCCTAATGATATGATAAGTTATGGAAAACGTATTTCTGCTGCAACTGCATATATCAATAAAACGTTATATGAAATTTCGGAAAAATTAGAACTTAATAAGAAATTACATTTTCATACAAGTCGACATACATTTGCAACTTTATTATTGAATAATGAAATTCCAATCCATATAGTAAAAGATTTATTAGGTCATTCAAAAATTCAGACAACAATGATTTACACGCACATGACAAATCAACAAATGGATAAAGAAATGGATAAATTCAATCTTGCTATTGCTTAAAATTAGAATAAATAAAAAGGGAACAGTTTCACTATTGATTATTAGTGAAACTGTTTTTTATTTGCAATAGATTGATTATAAATATACTGTATTTTAATTTTTGTAAATTGCTGATTTTTAGTTTCATTTACAAAAAAAAGTTGCTATAAATGAAACAACTAATGAAAATATGTTGTATATTTGTCTATTAATCAATGTATTAAAATTATGAGCAAATTAAATTCAATTACTACAACGAATGGTTTAGACTGGAACAAAATGTTAGGTTTAATTTCAAGGTTAAAAAAAGACAAAAGAAATTTTGAATACCTTTTGATTGCATCAGGTTCTTATTTCGGTTTACGTGCAAAGGATTTATTAAACTTAAAATGGAAAGATATTCTCAATACGGACAATTTGAATATTACAGAAAGCAAAACAGGCAAGGCAAGAATCATAACCATTAACCCCAATTTAAAAGAGGTTTTTGATTATTGCAAGCAACAATTAATTAAATCAGGGAATTTTGACGAAAACAATTACCTTTTTCCAAATAAATCAGGCAAAAAAATATCTATACAATATATTAATAGGGTTTTACATTTGATTTTTGAAAAATACAATTTTAGTGTTCAAAATGGTTCAACACATACATTAAGAAAAACATTTGGAAAGAGGGTTTGGGAGGTTGATGGAAAAAGTGAACGAAGTTTAATTTATTTATCACAAATTTTTAATCACAGCAGTATTCAAATCACAAAAAGATATATTGGTATTACACAACAGGATATTACAAATATTTATTTAAGTATTTAGTTAATTTTTGCAATTGCTACTGCAATACCTCTAATTACATAAGGACTTGTAAAAATTTGATACAATGATGATTTTGAATTAATTCCGAATCTTTTTATTAAGTATTTACATAAAGATAAACTAAGTATAATTTTAGCATTTTGTACTTGAACCTTACCAAGTAAACCAGCATTAACTGCCTTAATAAATTCATCAACAAAACTGTCAACTGGTTTTTTTTCAACTATAAATGAGTTTACGAAATTTTCAATTGAACTATTGAGTTCTTTTTTAATTTCATTTACTTGGAGTTCAACATTTGTGATTTCATTAATAGAATCGTTGTCTTGCAAATCATTGTCAATCAAAAATATATCTATTTTATTCATAATCAAGTGTTTGTTTTATATATCACTCAATATTTAACAATACTTTAATGCTAAAAACCTTCTTTAAAACAGACCAAATCAAAAGTTTTGTATAATAAACAATAAGCAATATTGCTTAACTAAATAAATAAAATAAAACCTATGTATTTAAAACAAGAACAATTAACAATTACATTAAACGACCAATTATTTGATAGTATTGAAAGATACTGTAAGGAAGAAAATATTGAACCAGAAATCAAATCATTGGTACAACTATTAACAGGAGTTATTTATGAGTATCAGATTAAATATCCTGATGAAACCTTTGCAATAAGAAAAAATAATTTAAACATTTTATTTTCTGATAAAAATCTGTATGCTGTATTTTTAAGTTCAAACAAATCGACAATGAATTCATTTGTCATAGATGATTCCAAATCTGAAATAAACGGAGAGTTATTCTTTTTCTGTATCAAAGATGAATTATTTAATGCGAATACAAAAACATTCAACATTAACTACATCAATGGAACAATTGAAAAAATTTCAAAAATTAAAGATATTCTAATTGCAATATAATAAAGTATATCATTTTGAAAAATAACAACCCACCATTAATAAAATTGCTAATGCGATAAAAATTGAAAAGGGTTCAAATTATAAGGGTGTAAATCAATTTACTACCCTTTTTTTTATGCAAAATTGATAATAAAAACACAACGGAGTCAATTCCGTGTATATACATAATAAATTAACTAAAAACTTAAAATTATGAAACAAATTATTAAACTTAAAACTATGAAACAAATTAAAATTAAAATTAACCAAGAATTGTATGACCGTATTCAAGAAGAATGTCTAGAATATGAAAATACAGAGAGTTCTAAAATAAAAATGCTAATATTTACAGGTATTATTTATGAAAGCGTATTATACGATAATAATTGTGTTGACGATTATATAACGTTTCCACTTTCAAATCTTTATACTATCTTCAAAAACGACCAAGATGGATTTGATACTTGTTTAAGAACAACAATTAGATTATTTAAATTTGATAGTTTTCAATGGCGTACACTTGCTTTTTCAATAAATCCACAACTTTATAACAGCAATTATTTTGAACTAAGATTTTATGTTAATAATGATTTAGCAATTATGCTTTCAAAATTCAGGAAAGAACATGAATTTGATGTGTTTGCTGATATTAAAAATTTAACTTTCTAAAACAATTTGACAGTTGCCTTCAAAGGGTAACTGTCAAATTTTATCAATCATGAAAGCATCAAAATTAATTAAAGCAAGTCGGTATCCTATTAGAATAAACAATAAACTTTCAGAGGCAATTGATATCTATTGCCAATCTAACAACATATCTGATGAAACAAAGGCAAAAATTCAAATCCTAACAGGTTTTGTATATGACAGACAATTGATTTTTGACTCAACTGAAATCTGTGTACCTCAAAATTTATTGAGAAAATTATTTAGCAACAAAAAATATCAGGAAATACTAAAACATTGCGAAAATGCAACTCTGACATTAACAAGAAATGCAAATGCAATGAGTAAAACAGCGAAACATTACAAAATCAAGCCTGATTTATTTGATAATAATACCATCGTTTCATATCCAAATGTATCTAAAAGGTATGAGAATGTACTAAATCGTAATTCAAAAGAGAAAAATGATAAAATTTTAGAATTAGATAATTTTTTTTCTGATTCAAGGGTTGAATTACAAAACCAATTTTTAAATGCTATAAAAAAAAAGTATTCACAAGAAAAAGTGGATTCTTTTTCAAAAAGTTTAATTGAAAAAGGAATTTTAAGTAATGAAAATGTTGAGAAATACAGAACTATGTTTCTCTGTGATAATCCATATATTTTTAATGTTTGCAATATTGACAAGGATGGAAGAATCTATAATATTTTCACATTCTGTAAGCGAGAATACAGGGATTTGATTAAAGATGATTTTGTTGAGGTTGACATATCAAATTCACATCCGTTTATTTTAGGTTCATTATTAAAAAATCTAAGTGAAGGTAACAATCTGGATTTTCTAGACAGAAAGTTAACTGAAAATGAACAAAAATTTAAAAATAGTGGATTGAATAATGAAAATGAGGCAAAAACAAATTTATTATTATTTAATTCATTAAAATTAATCAATAAAAATCTAAACTACTCAGTTTGCCCAAAAAATCAAGATGTAGAAAAAATTAAAAATATATTATTTAGTATCTCTAATTGTGTACACTTCAATAGCAAAAATTTGTTTTTCAGAGATTTGAATATAGAAGAGTTAAACATTGAAATTTTAAATTTCGAACACTATGCAAGTATAGGTAATTTTTATTTGATGGCAAAATCAAATATTGTTCAGAATCATAAAAATATTCAGTTCAAACCGCTTTTAAATTGTATAGAAATAGGAAAAAAGGAAATCAAAAAATACAAAGAAAATATGATACCTGAAAATTTGAAAAAGGATATTATGAAAAAATCATTTATGTATTGGATGAATGGGAGTAATGAAAATCAGAGGTTAAAAATTACAAGACTATTTCCATTGCTATATCCAAATATTACAAAACTATTTAGAATTTTAAAAAATGAATTTGGGAAAACCTCTATTCATGGATTGATAACAACTATTGAAAGTGATTTAGTCTACACTACAATTGAGAGGTGTAATAAGAATACGAAACCTTTTGTTGTTGGTTCTGTTCATGATGCTTTTTTTGTAGAGAAAGAGAAACTAGAATTGCTTGTTTCAATATTTGAAAAAACATCAATGGAATTTTTAAACAATATTCCAAAAAACAAAACTAAATGACACCTCAACCATATAAATTAAGAAACCAATAAAAATTAATATTATGAAAAATGAAGAATTAAAAAAAACATTTACTCTATTTGACCAATCCGATTTATCGGAAGTCTATAACAAACTTGATAAAATAATTGAAATGCTGAATTGTAATTTTAATGATGAAAATAAAATTGATAATCTATTAAAAACAAATGATGTTTTAAAAATGCTAAATATTTGCCCTAAAACATTACAGAAATATAGGAATGAAAATAGAATCACATTTTCAAAAGTTGGCAAGATTATTTATTATAAGAAAACAGATATTGACAAGTTCATTGATAACAATAGGCGATATAGAATTTGTGCTTAATAGAGTTCATAAGATGACTTGTAATGAACTCTAATTATCAATTGACAATATTGTATCAATTAAATGAAATGATTGATACAATTAATCAGGAATTAAAAAAATGTATACACAGAAATCAATATCAGGTTTATGAAAGCAAAATAATCAAACTGTATTGTTAATCAGGAAATTATTTGAATATTCAGCAAACAGAATATGAAAAATTGAATAGAATTATCAAAATAGAGTAGCAAAAATAAGTATTACTTTGCAAATAATGTTTTACCTATGTTTTACCATTTAATCAAAAAGGGTTGTAATTTATTGAATTACAACCCTTTTATTTTTGTTATTGCGGTCCGGACGGGACTCGAACCCGCGACCCCGTGCGTGACAGGCACGTATTCTAACCAACTGAACTACCGAACCATGTTCTCCGGTATTGCTACCGTAATTGGTAATGCAAAAATACTACTTTTTTACAAACTACCAAATGTTTTTTTTAATTAAATGATAAAAAAACATCTGTATTCTAAATTTTTTACAACTAAATATTAAGTTACATGATTTCAGATTATTATACCTGCAAGCTAAATTATAATTCTTGAAAATTTAAAAATATTTTCTCTTTTTTATTAGTATCAAGTTCAAAAAAAGCCTGCAATTTAAAAATTGCAGGCTTCTAATATCATTAAATATGTTGATTTATTCTTCGATTATCACAATTTTTTCAATTTTATCACCCTGACGAATAAGATCTATTACTTCTAATCCTTCGTATACTTTACCAAAGACAGTATGATTCCTATCTAAATGCTGAGTATTTTCACGGTTATGACATATAAAAAACTGAGACCCGCCTGTATTTCTTCCTGCATGTGCCATAGACAATACTCCACGATCGTGGAATTGATTGTCTCCTGATGTTTCACATTTTATAGTATAACCAGGGCCACCCATTCCATTTCCGTCAGGACAACCACCTTGTATCATAAAATCAGGGATTACTCTGTGAAACTTTAATCCATCATAAAAACCATCTTTTGAAAGTTTAATGAAATTTTCTACGGTTCCCGGTGCGTCTTTTTCAAAGAAGTTTAGTTTCATTACTCCTTTATTGGTATGTATTTCTGCTTTTTTCATTCTATTGTATTTTATATAAAATTTATTTTTGTTATTTTTACTTCCATAATCTTACGCTATCTTCCGTCTATGAATTCCTACCTTCTAGCTTCCAACTTCATTCTTCTGTCATCCAATTACTTAATAAACCTAAACAGTTTACTCCATCTGATTTTATTTAAAAAGCTTTTATCTTTATCAAGTGATAACCACACAAAAGATGCCTTACCAACCACATGGTCTTCAGGAACAAATCCCCAGTAGCGTGAATCGGCCGAATTATGACGATTGTCACCCTGCATCCAGTAATAATTCATTTTGAAAGTATAGGTTTTTGATTCTTTTCCATTGATAAAAATTTTACCGTCTTTAATATCCAACGTATTCCCTTCATAAGTTGTAATTACTCTTTTGTAAAAACAGATATTTCCTGTATTGATATCAACGCTAGCTCCGGCTTTGGGAATATAAACAGGTCCGTAATTGTCAATGCTAAAATGATAAGCTGAATCAAAAGGAAATAATCGTGGATCCCAGGAATCTTTAGGTGAAATAACAGGTTTAACATCCACAACATTGGTTAACTTTTTTATCATTTTAATACCTTCTTCTGTTAAAGGAATGATACATTTTCCGTTTTCTCTTGAATATTGAGAACTAATATCTTCATTAGAAATACCTGATTTTCTGAATTGTTCATCTGAGACAGGTATTTCATTTGTAATTATTTCATACGTAAACTGACGATCTACAGGATTTTCAGCAATTTTACCATTCACATAAACCTGCCTGTCAATAATCTGAATATTATCCCCAGGTATGCCGATACAACGTTTTATGAAATTTTCGCGTTTATCAACAGGACGGGCTATAATATCTCCAAAATTAGCTTTATCATTCCATACTCTTTCTCTTCCATATTCTTTTACCAATGCATAATAGCTGGCATTGCTCTGAAAAACAGTAGAAACGGTATCACCATCAGGATAATTAAATACTACCACATCATTGTTTTTAATGCTTGCAAATCCAGGAAACCGATAATAAGGTAATTTTATCCATTCAAGATAAGACTTTACACTGGATGTTAATGGCAATGTATGGTGAGCAAATGGAAAAGCAATAGGTGTATTTGGAATCTTTGGTCCGAAACTGATTTTACTTACAAAAAGGAAATCGCCAACCAATAATGATTTTTCCATAGATGAAGTAGGAATTGTATATGCTTCAATAAAGAAAGTACGGATTATTGTTGCAGCTATAACTGCAAATATTATTGCATCAGCCCATTCGCGGGTTACTGATTTTTTAATAACCGGCCATTTGTCAGGATGAACGTATACATCTGTTTTGTTAAATCCAATATAAGGAAGATAAAAAAATGGGACTAAGACACTGATAGCTTGTTCTCCCAATCCGAATTTTTTAAAACACTTTACCAATTCTACTATCATTAACATAATAGTAAAAACATTGATAAACGGAATGATAATAAAAATATACCACCATAATGGTTTTTTAATAATCTGTAACCAGATATAAAAATTATAGAAAGGAACTAATACCATCCAACCCTGATATCCTGCTTTTTCAAATAATTTCCATAAACCTATGATACTTAGAATAAAAAACAGAATAGTTAAAATTGCGAAAATGTTCATATTTAATATTATTAATTATTTCAATTTAAGTGACTTCTATAAATTGTCGTTTTCTAGTTTAGTTATTAAGTTAATGCATATTATGTAATTAAATAAATAATACAATAATTACTCAATAACTTATTAACTTTTTTCTACAAAAGTCTTATAAAACGGTGATTGATAAAAATTTATTAGTTTAAAAATTGTTAAAAAAGCAGATCTTTCATCTCATAAATGCCTTTTTTTCCTGCAATAAATTCAGCTGCTAATATTGCGCCCATTGCAAAACCATGGCGATTATTGGCAATATGTTTTATTTCTATCGTATCATTTGCAGATTGATAAGAAATAATATGAGTACCGGGAACATTTGATTCACGTATAGATTTAATACCCAATTCAGCTTCTTCAGATGTCATTTCATTTTTCCAGACCTTTTTTTTACTTAAATTCGACATTATATCATTTGCAAGTGTAATGGCAGTTCCACTAGGTGCATCAAGTTTTTGTGTATGATGAATTTCCTCAATAAAAACCTCATACTCCGGATGTTTATTCATCAATTTTGCTAATTTTTTATTAATTTCAAAAAACATATTTACGCCTACACTAAAATTACTGGCATAAAACATGGTTTGTTGTTTTTCTATACACAATTCTCTTATAATGTCCAACTGATCATACCAGGCTGTAGTTCCTATTACTATAGGGACTCCAGCTGAAAAAGATTTGGAAATATTATCAAGTACTGTTGAAGGTGTACTAAATTCAATTGCAACATCTGCATTTAAAAAATCAATGATGTGATTATTCCAATCTTCAGAAGAGTCAATTTTTAACAAGATTTCATGATTGCGTTCCAGGGCTATTTTCTCAATTTCTTTGCCCATTTTACCATAACCAAGGAGTGCTATTTTCATTTGTTTATTTTTTGTTTAAGTCGCTGAATTGCTATTCTAATAAATTTATTCTTTTAAGATTTCAACAAATTTTGTCTATCGAAAGTTCATTTATTTATCACTTTAAGTGTTATTAGATAAAGGATATTAATTTCTTGTTTTTATGCAATTTTGAAAATGGAAACAAGAAAAATTCATGAAATCAATTCCATCAAAAACGGAAAGTGAGTTTTAAACCAGCTGTTGGTGGACTACCTAAACGTAATGAGTTATTATTTAGCAGAGGATCAATTCGTAATGATAAATCAGAACCAACATCAAATGTAAATAAATGAGCATAAACACTTGCATCAATAATATTAAAAATATAAACCAGGCCAGCAACAATATAAGTAAACTCAAGGTTGCGCTGGTAATAATCTTTCAATAATAAAATTGTATTGTCAGAATAAAGTGCATAACTCGAATTGAAATTTGTAGAATCGTTATTTACGCGGGCCAAATATTCAGTTCGGTAATTATGGTATCTTTCGGTATTAAATACGAAAAAGTAAGCAAGTGTTGCTATTCCTGCATATAAAACAGGAACTTTCCAGAACTGGTGGTTATAAACCTGCCCCATGCCTGGCAATACCATTGAATATAACGATGCTTTTCGGGGTGAATGTAATTGAACTGTAAGACTATCAGTTTTGTTTTGAGAATATATATTTTCAGGTGTAGCTAAAATTGCAAAAACTGCGAATAGCAAAACCAAACTCTGAAAATGAAATCTCAGGGTAATATTTTTTTTAAACCACGAATAAATTTCTTTGTTTACCACTTTAACAATACAAAAGATTATTTTAATAATTGCAGAATTCTTTCAAAATCCTGATCTGAAGTAAAAGGGATAACGATATTTCCTCTGCCTCTATTGTTTCTTTTGATATCTATTTTAGAAGATAAGCGATGGGCTAAAGTTGTTTTAGCAGAGGAATAATTTGCTGGTAATGTAGAAGTTGATTTTTTAGTTTTTTTAACTTCTGGATTATTGATACTACGAACCATTTTTTCAACTTCACGGACAGACAATCCTTTTTCAACAATTTGCTTAGTGATAATTAACTGTTGATCAATACTATCCAGAGTTATTAATGCCCTTGCATGTCCCATACTGATTTTATCATCATGTATATCTAACTGGATTTCAGCAGGAAGTTTAAGTAAGCGCAAATAATTGGTAATTGTGGTACGATTTTTACCAACTTTCTCACTCATTTGCTCCTGAGTTAACTTACATTCATCAATTAAAGCCTGATAAGAAAGTGCAACTTCAATAGCATTAAGATTTTCGCGCTGAATATTTTCGACCAATGCCATCTCTAACATTTGGGAATCTGTAGCAATCCGGATATATGCTGGAATTTCTTCCAATCCGGCAAGTTTAGAGGCCCTTAAACGCCTTTCTCCTGAAATAAGTTGGTATTTTTCATTTCCTATTTTCCTGACTGTTATAGGCTGAATAATGCCCTGATGTTTTATAGAAATAGAAAGTTCATTTAAAGCTTGTTCTTCAAATTCGGTTCTTGGCTGAAAAGGATTAGCTTCAATCGAATTCACAGATATACTGGCGATAGAACCAACAACAGTACTGGCATTATCGTTTAAATTGATTTCTTCGTTTTCAGATATTGCTAATAAGGCGCTGAGTCCTCTTCCAAGTGCTTGTTTTTTAGCGTTCATAGTAATTATTTATTTTTGGTCCTGTTGTTTTATTATTGTTTGATCATTTTTTAAGATAATTTCACGTGCTAGATTTAAATAATTTACAGAACCTGAGCAGTTTGCATCATGCATTATTATAGTTTCCCCAAAACTTGGAGCTTCACCTAATTTTGTATTTCTATAAATCAAGGTATCAAATACCATGTGCTGGAAATGTGTTCTAACATCTTCCACAACTTGTTTGGCAAGTCTTAACCTTGAATCAAACATAGTTAGTAAAATGCCTTCTATTTCCAATACTGGATTTAAACGGGTTTGTACGATCCGTATTGTGTTTAATAGTTTACCGAGTCCTTCCAGCGCAAAATATTCACACTGCACAGGGATAATTACTGAATCAGCTGCTGAGAGCGAATTAACAGTTACTAATCCTAAAGAAGGTGAACAGTCAATGATAATATAATCATATTCTTCTTTTATTTTTGCAATAACTTTTTGCATCATTTTCTCACGATTTGGCAAATTAATCATTTCAATTTCAGCGCCAACCAGATCAATATGAGCAGGTATAAGATCAAGAAAAGGGGTTGATGTTTTAAGCACGATAGTATGTGGATCTATTTCGTCAATAATGCATTCGTAAATGCTGGTTTTTATTGTTTGTGGATCAAAACCTACACCAGAGGTAGCATTTGCCTGTGGATCTGCATCTATTAACAATGTTTTTTTCTCAAGAACAGCCAAACTGGCACCTAAATTAATAGCTGTTGTAGTTTTGCCTACCCCTCCTTTTTGGTTTGCAATAGCAATTACTTTTCCCATTTTATTTTTAGTCTGATAATGATAAGTTTATGTATAAGTTGTTTGAGTTATTTATAATTTAATATTGCTTATATTCTACAAATATGATGTAAAAAAACGTTTTTAATAAAGTTTAAAATCTAAGGTATTGCCTTAGGAAAGACTCTATTTACCGAATCCTAACGAAACGTATTAACATAACAAGCTACAAAAAAATTAAGCTTACAAAAGTAAGATTAATAATTAAAAGTAAGAACAAAAAGTTTATCATAAAAAAAGCTGCCCAACAGAACAGCTTTATTGTCAATAAATTATATACCTATTAATCTTTATCAGTAACTAAATTATCAAAATCAATATCCGAAAAATCTGATTTGTATGTTTCTTCAGGTTCTTCAGCTGGTTTTTCTCCTGTCTCAATAAAATGTGTAATTCCATTCAAACCTTTAATGAATTTTTCAAAATCTTCTTTATAAAGAAATATTTTATGTTTTTCAAAATAAAACTTACCTTGTTCATTGTCAAAACGTTTTTTACTTTCGGTAATTGTAAGGTATTGCTCACCGGAACGGGTTTCTTTAACATCAAAAAAATAAGTTCTTTTACCAGCTCTTACTGCTTTTGAGAAAATTTCTTCTCTTTCTTTATTTTCAAACTCTTCCATTATAGTTTTAGAATTTTATTAATTTTATGTCGCAAATGTACTAATAAATTTGAGATACTGTGTTTTTTTTAAGCATTTCTTATCTTTTTTAAGATATTTTAAAGCTTAAACTATTTACCTATTTATAAATCAATTTTGTAAATTGTTGCATTTTACCTTTCTTACCAAATATAATCATTTCGTCATCAGATATTTGTTTACTTAATTTTGGTCGTATCAATATATCAGATCGTTTCATTTTATACAACGCTTCTTTTTTAAATTTACCATCTCCATCCATATTCACCATAGCAACTATTGATTCTCTGTTTGGATTGTAGTTTTTTAATTTACCATCTCCTTCATTTGTCAAATTTTTGGGATTATCATTGAAGATAAAAAATAATTTATCTCCAAATACAGACATGGCATAGGATGAATAAGTACCTCCATCATTAACTGATTCCTGAACTTTAGGTATTTTTTTTGCCCATTCTATTTTTCCTTCAGGATTGATATTTATAACAATAATATCATTATAATTATAATGGTAACTGGTAGTTGTAGCTCCATTAGAAGAAGTATAAGTATAAACTTCAACAAAAAACTGTTCGCCAACCAAAATTGCACCACCATCATCACGTAATATGATATTGTCTAAATCGTATTCAAAAAGTTCTACATCTTTACCTTTATCTTCTTTTCTTTTTACTTTGTTTGCTTCTCTTTCAGTCATATTTTGAGTAATAAATTCTAAATCAAATTCTTTAAAACTCTTACTTAAAATTTCACCATTATCCCCGTCAATATTCAGATAATAACTGCCATCTATACTAAAAGTACCTATTTTAGAATAAAAACCTCCGCAAACAATATCATTTTTATCATTTATTGCAATTTGCATATCTGTAATAAATTTACCAGGTAAATCAATCGGATATTCTTTATAGGTTTCACCTTTATCTTTGTAACAAATAAGCTGATATTTATAGTTTGGCTTACCTTTTCTTTTAGCCATTGCCTTTTCTTTATAAACAACACCTAAAATATAAGCATTCCCATCATTGTCGATTCTGTATCTTTCATCGTTAAACAATTCTTCAAGATAAGGAAGAGTGCATTTTTTCTCCCATAGTAATCCAAGGTCCTTATCAAGTACAATTATAGCAATCTTTTCTTTTTCTTTTTTCTTTGCAGGTAACAGATAATGTATCATCAATTTGGTTTGATCTTTTGAAATATTATACTCAAAATCGCCGAAAGAACCACTTCCTTTTTCTGCATAATTAATTTCTGCAATTTTTCTTGAATCGTTATTAGGGCGTAAAGTTTTTTTACTGATGGTTTGAGCATATAACCATACTTTATCTGTCTTTTTATTTTCAATAGAGGAAAACACATATAATGTATTGTTCATGTGTACTATAAACTCGTAATCTCTTTCTTCTCCGTTTTTATCTTCAATAATTAATTCTTCAGATTTGGTTTGATTCATGTTATTATCAAAATGTTCAATAAAACAATCCTGTCCGGAACTAAAAGCTCCACCACCTTCAGTTTTCAATACATAAATACCTGTTTCATCGTATCCTAAAATACTTTCAAGTGAACTGCTTCTGGCTTCTTTTATTTCTTCGCCAAAAATGATATCAACGTTTTTTGATTTAGTTTGAGAGAATGCATTAATTGCAATTCCAACAAAAATGATGATGTAAAAACTAATTTTTTTCATAGGATTTTTGGAAATAAGTTAATAATCTGATAAATTTATATTATTTTCCAAAAGTAAAAAGAAAAATGGAATAATCAATAGAGAAAAAGTACGGTATAAGAATTTATTTCTTTTCTGATAGATTTTTAAAAATCTTATGTTCTATAGAAGTTGTAGAATAACCCGGGACTAATTCAATGTTTTTAACTTCCCCGCCTTTTGCTTTCAGTATATCATAACCAATAATATCTTCAGGTTTGTAATCACTGCCTTTAACTAATATATCGGGTTGTATTAAATTGATTAGATTATAAGGTGTATCTTCTTCAAAGAGAACGACTGCACTAACAAAACTTAAAGATGCTATGATTAGTGCTCTTGCATTTTCATCATTGACTGGACGATGCATTCCTTTAAGCCTGCGTACTGAATCGTCAGAATTTAGTCCGATAATCAATACATCACCTTCAGAAGCAGCTTTGGCAAGATATTCAATATGTCCGGCATGAAGAATATCAAAACAGCCATTAGAGAATACAATTTTCTGAGTTTTGAATCTCCAGTAAGCTAGCTTTCTTTCCAGTTCCAGCCCTTTAAGTATTTTAGATTGAAGTATTTCAAAATGCTTCATTTTTTTTCTTTTTTAGTAATGGTAGAACTACCAAAGCAATAAGACCGAGAGCTATAATTAATAAAGTTTGTGAAGACCAAGCTATCCAACCCAAAGCATATCCTACCGTTTTTGGAATAGAAAACAACATAAGTGTTTGTGAAATTATAACAGGATAAATACCGATACCTCCCGGAACTAACATAATTCCAAAAGACCCCATAACCAATGCTGACAATGCTACATTTAATCCAAGTGTTGCTGTTTGATCAAAGCAAAAGAAAATTAACCATGTCATTAAAAAGTAATTCAACCAGATAAAAAGGGAGTGAAATACAAAGATCAATGGTTTATCAACTTTAGAAAGTGATTTCAAACCTTCCAGGAAACCCATTATAATTACAATAAATTTGAGATAAAAATTGGATTTTGTTATTCGTTTTCTAAATATTAAAAAAAGAATTAGAATAGATATAATAATTGAAAATATAAAGAAAGACAGTATATTAGTCAGGTTAAAATTTTGGAAACGATCAGCAAATTTCACCCAGAAACTATTGTAAACATAGTCTTTCAAATTATGAAATTCAAGAAACAGGGTTAGAATAAATAAACTGAAAAAAATCAATATATCAACCGTTCTTTCAGTAATAACTGTACCAAAAGATTTACTGACCGGTATTTTTTCGTATTTATTTAAAATTCCACAGCGCATTACTTCACCAAGGCGTGGAAATGCCAGATTGGCAAAATAGCCAATCATAACTGCAGCAAAAGTTGTTTTAAGCTTGGGATGATAGCCCATAGGTTTAAGTAACATTTGCCATCTTATTGAACGGCTTAAATGGCTTAATATACCAGGAATAATAGCTAGAAAAACCCAAATATAATCAGCAGATTTAAATGAATTGCTAATATCGTGTTTCTCTAATGGTGTGAGTTTTCTTTGAAACCACCAGATGAAGAATATTCCTAATCCAATGAAAAAAGCAAATTTAAGTAATAGCAGGACTTTTTTTTTCAAAACTAAACTTTGTTATTTTGGGGAAAGATAATGCTTGGAGTAAATTTCTTGGCTTCCTCAAAATCCATTGTGGCAAATGAAACAATAATGATTAAATCACCGACAGCTACTTTACGGGCAGCAGCACCATTGATACCAATTACACCTGAACTTCTTTCTCCTTTGATAACATATGTATCAAACCGTTCACCATTATTGATATTGTAAATGTGTACTCTTTCATTTTCAATTAAATTTACGGCATCCATCAAATCTTCATCAATAGTAATACTACCGATATAATTGATATTAGCTTCGATAATAATCGCCCTGTGTATTTTTGATTTTAAAACTTCTATTTGCATGATGCTGCAAAATTAATCATTTTTAATTTAATTAGTATATTTTTTTGAAGTAATTGATTTCAAAATATTATCATCAAGAACAAAAAAAATTAAGATTTGTTGTTTTCTAATAATAATTATAATTTTCACAAACCTTACAATAACTATATCGCAAAAAAAAGCGTCTTTCATACCGAAAGACGCTTTTTATATATATTATTTAAAATTAGTGTTTTATAAAAAATTTGCGGGTATAAAAACTTTTATTATTTACAATTAAAGAATAAAAATAAATTCCAGCATTTAAATCCGAAGTGTTTATAGATTTTTTACCACTCTGTTCATTCAATTCTACTTCCGTAACTACAGAACCTAAAATATTATTAATAACTATCTTAGCTGACACTGTTTGCTTAGGTAAAGCGTAAGTAAAATTTGCGACATTAGAAGCTGGATTAGGAAATACTTCAGAGATATAAACCTCTGATTTTTTTATATCATTTAAGCCCAAAGCTGTTGTATAATTAACGATCACACTTACTGTATCTGAAGCAACGGCAATATTAAAAAACACATATCTGATAATTGAAGTCCCGCTACCTCCTTTTGCATTATAATCAGCTAAAAACGAAGTATCAATTGTATTACCCGGTATTACAGAAAAATTAGGTGATTCATATACTGTTGGTGGCCAACACTGCTCTGCATAGCAAAAAGCATTTTCAGAACCTGCAACCAAAGTATGTTCTATTTTTCTAAGTTTTACATTAATCGTTGATGAAGATGTATTTTTCACATGCAAAGGAAGATTAATTAATTCATTTACACCACCTGTAATATTCAACACCTGATTGTTAGTTAGCAAATTACCGTTATGATAAATTTTTAAATTTTGAGTAAATGCAAAAGCTACACTCATTAGTAAACATACAAGTAAAAGAAAATATTTTTTCATTTTTTTATAATTAAAAAATTAAAATTTGAGGAGGTTATAATTACCCCCTCAAATTCAATTTAAAGATTTATTATTGTATAACAATTTTCTTGGCAATATTGTTTTCTCCGGCTTTCAATCTCAGGAAATAAATTCCTTTAGCAAGATCACTTACATTAATTTCAACAGCATGTTCACCTGATGTCATTTGACCTTCGTTACTTGAATATACCATTACACCTAAATTATTATAAATTTGAATATCTACTTTTTTAGCAGCTGTTAAGTTAAAATTAACTTGCATATTTTCAGTAGCTGGATTAGGATAAACATTGAAATCAACGCCATTGGTTACTTCAGTAATTGAAGTAGGTAATTTAAATTCTGCACCAGTAATTACTTCTTGCTTACCTTCAGTAACAAAAGCGATAACTTCAATATTATAAATATCTAAATTAACACTATTAATGCTTGCAGGTAAAGTATAAGTATATGTTTTTGTACGAACAGTACCTGAAGTAGTAACAGTAATAGAATCACCCCATTGTCCGGTTAATAAATGACGTAACATATGTCCGTGGTTATATTTACCATTAGGTAATACCTGGCCAGGATTCCATGTTGCAGCACCTGTTTGAGGACCTTCAACATTATTTTGAATCAAAGCAACATTCATCATATTCAATGCAGGACCATTTGCAATATAATTAGCAGTTGTATTTACAGTTAATAATCTGGTAGTATAATTTACAGATGCTGTAACTGTTGCATTTGCATAAGTAGGAGTTGCTAAAATCTGATCACCCATTGTTGGCCATGCAGCTCTGTCGCTTGTAGCAGTTACGGTTGCAGGAGAAAATACATGTCTGTTGACAGTTGCTGCAGGATATCCTGTTAAGCCAGTTTGAGCAGCTAAAGCATCACCAAAGCTTGTTTTGAAATTAGGATCAGAACCGGTTTGATTTGCATAACTTCCCTGGTGAATATTGATAACAAATACATCATTAGGATGTAAAGCTTTATAATCATTTGCTTTTTTATGTCCATCCGGGCAATATTGGCAATAAATTCCTGTATATTCTTCCAATAATACTTTTTTGTAAGCAACAGTTGCTGCAGAAGATACTGATTTTGTTATAGTATCACTATACCATGCACTATTTCCATTAACATTTGAAGCCCATAATTTAACAGTATAGGTTCCGGCAGTAGCAGGAACTGTCCATGGAGTAGTATGAGAATAATTATAATCTGCATAACTTGCAACATTTAAACCTGTTACATTTTGAGTTACAGCAGCTCCGTTATTTATTGAATAGTTTAAAGCAAAAGATGTTAATGCGGTTGCACCATAATTGTTTAATACACCGGCTAATGTTTGAACCGAATTAGTTAGTACAATACTTTGTAAATTTAAACTTTTAACAGATAAACCAAAAGTTGGAGGTATGGTTGAAGCGAGATTATAACCCCAAAATGCTGTACCTTGAATTAAACCACCAATTGTAGTTGTACCTGTAATGAGATTAGTTTTTAAGAAACAACCACCTGAGCCAGATCCTACAGCTGAACCGGGAATATCTCCACAAACATCATGAGTTAAACCTGTAACTAATTTTGTAGCTATTTTAACCTGAATAAGTTGATTGCCGTTTGTTCCGGTTTGAGAATACAACCATAAATATGGACCACCTGGAGAAACGCTGTCAAAAGCAGATCCGTAAGCACTGAATGTTCCTAATCCTGTAGCAGGAATAGTATTTAATGTTGCACCGGTTCGGCTGTATAATACGATATTGTCTGACCAGCCACCTACCCAGAATCCGCCTAAACCACCATCTGCAGTTGGATCATAAGAAATGTGACGACCTAAAATACCTGTTGGTAATGTGATAGATCCAACAATTGTTTTAGCAGTAAAATCCATTTTATAAATGATATTATTGTTACAACAACCGTAAAAATATTGTCCGTCATAAGCTAAATCACGAACGCCATTGCTTGCAGGGAATGCAGGAGTACCAGTAACAGCAAAGCTATCAAGTACAACTCCGGCAGTTGTTACTTTGAAAAACTTATTACTTGCCCATTTGGCAATATAAATACTAGTACCATCAGTTTCAATACCAGCAGTTCCAGGGCCCCAGTTAGTTGTATTAATCATTGGTGAAAACTGTAATGTCCAACCACTTGCGTTTGTTGACTTTAAACCTGATGCAGTTTCATTATTGATTGGAGCAGACTCCCATGTCTGAGCAAAAATACTTGCTACAAAAAGCATTAAAAAAGCAAAAAAAGTAATTTTTTTCATAGATTTCGTTGTATTTATTTATAAAAATTTAATTAAAAAGTTTATGCAAATATAATACATATTTAAGACAAGAATGAGTATTAACTAATATTTAACTATGCCTGATTTACATGTATTTATATTATTATTAAACATTTTAGACCGTATTTACAACTGCTTAATATTAGAAATGATAATTAAAAAACGAAACTAGCTGGTTTAAAACAAATATCAAAAATTGAATTATATTCATCTTATAATGAGCACTTAATATAATAAAAAAAGCTGTTCCAAATTGGAACAGCTTTTTTTATTAATTCGATACAATGTTTTATTCGATCACAATTTTTTTAGCGATTGTATTTTCGCCAGCTTTTAAATTCATAAAATAAATACCTTTTGCAAAATCTCTAACGTTAATATTTACTGTATGATTACCAATAGATAATTGACCTTTGTTGCTTGAGAATACCAAAGTACCCAAGGTATTGTAAATATTAATATCAACTGTTTTTGATTCTTTTAAATTGAAATTAATTTGCATTTTGTCGGTTGCAGGGTTAGGTGTTACAGAGAATTTAGACAATTCAGCATTTTCTTCTATACCAATCAGCAATGAAGTTACGTTAAATACTTTTCTTTCTTCTTTACCGAAAGAACCTGTTGAAGAAACAACAACTTCATTAGCTGCATTTGTTAAATTATAACTTCCAACGCCATATCCTGAATTGATACCATCGCCATAAGCATCATATACCATTACAGTATAACAACCAGTTGCGGTAAATGCAACATTAGTCGTATGAGAAAGTGTTCCACTAGCTGCTAAATCAGCATAAGGTCCGCCTTGTGCTATTACTGTTGATGTGGCATCATCAGTAATTTTCCAAGTTGATTCAGAGCCATATTGATCTTGAACAAATGTAAAAACATTACCTATTGAATATGTTGTGGCGTTGGTGGTTTTTAAGATATTTGATAAAGTCTTGCTGTTATTGGTTGTATTTTGGTCAGCAATTCCATTAACATTTACAACAGCAATTGTAATTGAGTTAGATGCAAGTACTGTAAATGATGAAATAACAGGAAATAAAACCTCTTTAGATGAGTAAGGAAGTAAAGAGCCAGTCCAATTATAGGTAATAGCAGTTCCTCCGTTTATTGAGTATGTAAACGAAGCTGAAGTAACAGTATCGGAACCTAAATTTTTAAATTTAACTGTTGGTTGAATTTTTGCATCACATATTTCAGTAACAGAGTTAACACTTTCAACAGAAATATCTTTAGCATTTAAGAAATTTGTTAAATTTACTTTAGTTTCGGCACCAGTAATAATTTCTTGTTTACCTTCTGCAATGAATGCAACTACTTCTAAATTACCTAATTCTAAATCAACACTGTTAATATTAGTAGGTAAAGTATAAGTATAGGTTCTCTGAACCAATGTTCCTTGAGTGGTAACTTTTATTGAATCGCCCCATTGTCCTGTAAGTAAATGACGCAACATGTGTCCATGGTTATAATTACCATTAGGTAAAACTTGTGTTGGATTATATGTAGAACCTCCTGTTTGTGGACCTTCTACATTGTTTTGAATTAATGCAACATTTAGCATATTTAAAGCAACACCATTTGCGGTATAATAGGCTTCTACATTTACAGTCAAAACTCCAGTTTGTAAATTAGCAGAGGCAGTAACACCAACATTAGCATATGAAGGTAAGGCTAAAATAGCAGTTGCAAAAGTAGGCCATTGAGCTCTATTGCTTGTGGCAGTTGCAGTTGCAGGAGAAAAAACATGTCTGTTTATTGTACCAGCTGGGTATCCAGTTAAGCCGGTTTGTCCTGCTAATGCATCTCCAAATAATGTTTTAAAATTTGGTTCTCCTGCTCCTGCAGTTGCATAACTTCCTTGGTGTAAGTTTATCACGAATACATCGTTAGGATTAGCTGCTTTAATTTGATTAGCAACTTTGTGTCCATCTGGGCAATAAACGCAATGAATTCCAGTGTATTCTTCTAAAACAACTTTTTTGTTGTGAGCAACAGTGTCAACAATTGTTTGAGCAAACATACTAATTGAAGCAACACTCAAAACAAAACTAAGTAAAACTCTTTTCATAAGATAAATAAATTAAAATTATTAAACCGGTTTAGATATTTTGCAAATGTATTGTTTATTTATTAACAGTTTCACGTTTAACTAATATTTAACTGTGATTAAATAATTTATCCAATAGCTTTTCATCCATTATATTTGGCAATGTTATTTTTAAATTTGGTTCAGATTGCATAGCACGTTTAATTGCAAAAATGGCTTCAGGATTTCTGGCCCAGCTTCTTCGGGAAATCCCATTGTTTACATCCCAGAAGAGCATATTTTTCAATCTTCTTTCTGCATCTGATGAACCATCAAGCAACATTCCAAAACCACCATTGATTACTTCGCCCCAACCTACTCCACCGCCATTATGAATTGAAACCCAGGTTGCTCCACGGAAAGAATCCCCTATAACATTTTGGATTGCCATGTCAGCAGTAAAACTAGATCCATCATATATATTGGAAGTTTCACGATAAGGAGAATCAGTTCCGGAAACATCATGATGATCGCGCCCCAACACTATAGGAGCTGATATTTCAGCATTTTTGATAGCTTCATTAAAAGCTGTTGCAATTTTTATCCGGCCTTCAGCATCAGCGTATAAAATACGAGCCTGAGAACCAACTACCAGTTTATTTGCTTTAGCTCCTTTTATCCATTGGATATTATCACGCATTTGTTGCTTAATTTCAACCGGCGATGTTAATGCAATTTCTTCCAGAACTCTCATTGCGATTGCATCAGTTTTATCTAAATCATCAGAAATCCCTGATGTACAAACCCAGCGAAATGGCCCGAAACCATAATCAAAACACATTGGACCCATGATATCCTGAACATAAGATGGATATCTGAATTTTCCATCGGTTTTAAATACTTCAGCTCCTGCCCTGCCTGCTTCTAATAAAAAAGCATTTCCATAATCAAAGAAATACATGCCTTTGGAAGTGAGATTATTTATAGCAGCAATTTGCCGTTTTAAAGATTCCTGTACCTTCTGTTTGAATAATTCAGGGTTTTCTACCATCATCTTATTGGATGCTTCAAAACTTAATCCAACGGGATAATAACCTCCGGCCCACGGATTATGTAATGAAGTTTGATCAGATCCTAATTCTACTTCAATATTTTCAGCATCTAATTTTTCCCATAAATCTACAATATTACCCTGATAAGCAATAGAAACGATTTCTTTCCCTGATTTTGCTTTTTTAATTCTTACCATTAATTGATCGAGGTCATCAAAAACTTCATCAACCCATGCCTGAGAATGACGGGTATGAATTGCTTTTGGATTAACTTCGGCAACAATACCCACACATCCGGCAATTACAGCAGCTTTAGGTTGCGCACCCGACATACCACCCAAACCTGAAGTTACAAATAATTTACCGGCTAATCCTTCATTAGCTTTCTGGATTTTCCGACCGGCATTTAAAACCGTAATGGTAGTTCCATGAACGATACCCTGAGGCCCAATATACATATAAGACCCTGCTGTCATTTGTCCATATTGGGAAACGCCCAATGCATTAAATTTCTCCCAGTCATCGGGTTTAGAATAGTTAGGTATTACCATTCCGTTGGTAACAACAACTCTTGGAGCATCTTTGTGAGAAGGGAACAAACCCATAGGATGACCAGAATACATTACCAGCGTCTGATTTTCTGTCATTTCGGATAAGTACTTCATACAAAGCAAATACTGAGCCCAGTTTTGAAAAACGGCACCATTTCCACCATAAGTTATCAATTCGTGTGGATGCTGAGCGACCGCATTATCCAGATTATTCTGAATCATCAACATTATGGCAGCTGCTTGCTTTGTTTTACATGGATATTCATCAATCGGACGTGCATACATCTTGTATTGAGGTCGAAAACGATACATATAAATTCTGCCGTAATCATTTAATTCTTTCAAAAACTCAGTGGCTAGCACGGTATGATGTTTTGGATCGAAATAACGTAATGCATTCTGTAAAGCTAACTTTTTTTCCTCAGTATTTAAAATATCCTTACGACGGGGAGCATGATTAATGTTAAAATCCCAATCCTGAGGTTGTGGTAATTCTGCTGGAATACCCTGAATAATAAGTTGCTGAAATTCTTTCAATTCCATGATGTTATAATTTGATGTTTTATAGTTATTGTGATATTAATATTTGGTGATTTAATGATTTGATGATATGGTGATTTGTTAGAATTCTGTTTTTAAAAATAAGTACAAAAGCAAAATTAAATTATCCTATACACTTTACCCTTTCTCCTTTCTCCTTTCTCCTTTCTCCTTTCTCCTTTAACCTTTTCCCTTACTTACTGTTTCCTTCTTTTATCACCAAAAACACTTATTTTTACGTATCTTTCAGGGTGCAAACGAAAATCTTCGAGTAACAAATCCAGATTTTTGGAAGAAGATTCTAATTTTCTGTATAGCGTATCATTATTTATAAGCATCCCAATTGTCCCTTCTCCTCTATTAATTTTTAGCATTATTCCCGACATATCTCCTAAAACTTTATTTGCAGAATGTATGGTTTGACTGATATTTGATTTGGCCAATGTATCACTTAAAGAAGAAAAATTATTCAGTATATTACTGATTTTATCATTATTAGCTCTGATATTATGAGAAATGGATTCGAAATTTGTAATTATCGAAGCCAATCTATTTCTTTGTGTAGAAACTAATGTATCAACATTATAAGTTGTATTTTTAATATTATCAAGTGATATTTTTATATTTTCAAAACTTTGAGAAAGATTTTTCTGAGTCGACTGATTAAAAATTAGTTTAACAGCTATCAAAACAGAATCAAATGAACTCATCAATTCCTCAGCTTTCATTTTTAATGGAACTACCTGCCTGCTAATTTCCTCTTTTAAATCGGCTTCAATTTCTGATTTTAAGATTTCACCGCCTTTAAGTTTCGTCTTTGAGTTCCCCCAAATAATTTGAATAGCCTTTGATCCCATCAGATCTGCACTATATATTTTAGCCATAGAATTATCGGGTATAGCTAAAGGAGAATTAAAGACAATAGCCACCTTGATATATGGAGCCTCATTGCTGGCAAAAGCTACATCTTTTACATAACCAACTTTTATACCATTAATATACACAGGGTTGGAAGCAACAAGTCCGTCAACTTTATGGTAATATGCATAACAAACCATTTGACTGGAAAAAATATCTTTACTTTTAAGAAAATTTACACCCCAAATTACAATCGCAATTGTAATTATAAATAAGGTTCCTATTTTTATTTCTCTGGTTAGTTTCAATGTATTTAATTTAAAATTTTTACAAACCTACATAAAATTTCAAAAACAGCAGTTTAAAAAAGTAAAATGAGTAATTATTTTTGGTTAATTAATTTCACTGCTTGTGTTGGAGAAATTCTTTCTCCATTAAGAAAAGCAACTACAAAAGCATCTTTAAATCCTTTTTCCTGCATTTTCACTAACAGTTTATTTGCATCTATCAGATTAGGTTCATCTCCAACAGTATATTTATATAAATTCCCATGGAAATATTTTTTTACTTTTACTAAATTTAAAAATTCAGAAGCAGAAGTTGACTTTTCAGTTGCAGAAGTAGCAAATTGAATTCTGAATGATATTTCATTTTTAGATGTAGTTGATAATTTGACAGTATCAGCTTTTTCACTTAATTTTGGTGATATTTTTTCTTCTTCAACTTTTGGAGATATCATTTGTGCCTGATTGTTAAAACCTTCCATTTTAAATTTATATTCTTTAAAAGCACTAAAAATAGAATGAGCGATATCATTTTTACCTTTTTCTGTTCCTAAGATTTCCTCCTCTTTCAAGTTACTCACAAAGCCGTTTTCAATCAATATTGCGGGCATTGTAGTTTTATATAATACCAAAAAGCCTTCCTGTTTAACGCCTCTATCTATCGTTTTTATACTATTGCGGAAATGTTTTTGAACCTTAGCAGCCATATCAAGACTTTGATCCAGATAGGCATTCTGAAATAACGAAAAAATTATATTTGCTTCAGGAGAATTCGGATCAAAACCATCGTAACTGGCTGAATAATTATCTTCCAGTAGTATGGCTGCATTCTCTTTTTTTGCAACCTCAAGATTGGATTTACTTTTACTGAGTCCCATCACCCAGGTTTCTGTACCATAAGATTCTTTGGATTTTGCAGAATTACAGTGTAATGAGATAAATAAATCTGCATGATTTTCATTCGCAATTTTAGCACGACGAAAAAGTTCAATAAATTCATCGGTTTTTCTCGTATAAATAACTTTTACATCATTAAAATTTGTTTCAATTAACTTTCCAAGTTTTAATGCCAATGCAAGTACAACATCTTTTTCTTTTAATTTACTTCCAATTGCACCCGGATCATGTCCTCCGTGACCAGCATCTATCACCACCACATTAAGCTTCCCATTTCTCGTTGGCTTTGAAGCGAACAGACTAATATTCAATAACATTGACATCACTACTAAGAGAATCCATTTGCTCGTTTTTAAATACATAAACCAGTCCTCACTTTGTTAAAAATTTATAAATCTTAGCATTAAAACTTCAATTATACGATAAACTTTTCGTTATTCAATTGAATAGTTTAATTTTGCTCTTTAATTTTTCTACAAAAATAACATTAAAAAAAATATTTTTAATATAAATTACTGTCCAAATTGCTAACAATTCGTTCAAATTTATTTTTAACAATTTCTCTGATAGTATTCATCGGGCTTCCAACTCATTTATTCTCACAGCTTAACAACCAATTACCTGCAATAGATTCCTCTTATATATATAAAAATAGCATTTCTACAGATAGCATTTTTAAGTCAACAGACAGTATTACCACTAAAGCTGCAATCAAAGATACAACAATAAAAAAGAAATCGAATGCTATTGACACCAAAATTATATATAAATCCAACGATTCATTAAGGTTTAATATTAGAGAAAAGAAAGTTTTCCTTTACAACAAAGCTGATATTACTTATGAAAAAATAAACTTAACTGCAAATTTTGTCACCATGAATTTTGGCAAAAATGAAGTATTTGCAAAAGGAGTGGAAGATACTAATGGTGTTATGCAAGGATTACCAGTTTTTAAAGAAGAAGATAAAACATTTGATTCTAAGGAGTTACTTTATAATTTCAATTCAAAGAAAGGACTTATAAAACAGGTCATTACTAAGGAAGGTGATGGCTATGTGCATGGTGAAAATGTTAAGAAAATGGCTAATGATGTAACATATATCAAAAACGGAAAATTCACAACCTGCGATCTGGAACATCCTCATTTTGATATACGTTTTGGGAGAGCAAAAGCTATTCCTGACAAAAAAATAATTACAGGACCTGCGTTTTTATACATTGAGGATATTCCAACGCCTCTTTTTGTTCCTCTGGGTTATTTCCCAAACACAAAAAATCAATCATCAGGTATTTTATTTCCAACTTACGGAGAATCTCCCAATCGTGGCTTCTTTTTTGAGAACGGTGGTTATTATTTCGCGCTCAGCGATTATGTAGATTTAGCATTACGTGGAGATATTTATACCAGAGGAAGTTGGGGGATACATGCACTTTCAAATTATAATAAGCGAT
This sequence comes from Bacteroidales bacterium, assembly GCA_049315385.1. GTDB lineage: Bacteria > Bacteroidota > Bacteroidia > Bacteroidales > JACABE01 > JACABE01. The sequence goes on along the minus strand of JBMOKG010000018.1, from coordinate 2,732 downwards.
ACAAATACAATGGATCTATCAATTTCGATTATGTTGTAAATATTGATGGAGAGAAAGGATTACCCGGCTATTCAAAAAATTCCGATTTCTCTTTAAGCTGGCGACTCAATCAGGATGCAAAAGCAAGACCCAATAGCCGTTTTTCGACAAATGTAAACCTTAGAAGTAGTAAATACGACAGGTATTCACAAAATATAAATAATATTTTTACCAACACTACTACATCCAGTATATCTTATGCAACCTCTTTTGGAGAAAACTATGCATTAAATATAAATCTTGGAGAAAGCTATAATACAAATACAAGAATTATTGACCTTAATTTGCCTACCATCGCGTTTAGTGCGAATCGATTTACACCATTTAGTAAAAAAATTCAATCTGGTGAAGTAAAATGGTATGAAAATATAAGTATTAGCTATTCTATGGAGGCACAAAATAATATTAACACTCATGACAGTACTCTTTTTACCAAAAAGACAATTGATGAAATGCAGAATGGGATAAGACACTCAATACCTGTAAGCAGCAGTATAAAAATATTGAAATATTTCACCCTTACAAATGCTGTTAATATTAATGAAAGGTGGTATTTTAAAACAATAGAGAAAGAATGGTCTAATGACACTTTATTTGTTGGCAATGATACTACAGTAGGCTATTTAAAAACTAACGTGATTAAAGGTTTTTCGAGAGCTGTTGATTTTCAATTCAGTTCAACGATAAATACCCGGTTATACGGCATGCTTCAAATGAAAAGAGGTCCTATTCGTGCAATCCGTCACGTAGTTACACCAAGTATAGGTTTCTCATGGCGTCCGGATTTTGGCACTCCTTTATGGGATTATTATCACACTTATATTGATAAGAATGGTATCGCTCAAAAATATTCTAAATTTGAAGGTAGTTTATATGGCGGACCTCAAAGTGGGAAATATGGAAATATAGGATTTTCACTTGATAACAGTCTCGAACTAAAAATTCCTTCCAAAAAAGATACTATCACAGGCATGAAAAAACTAGTATTGATTGAGAGTTTTTCTTTATCAACTTCTTATAATATGTCAGTAGATTCTTTGAACTGGGCACCTATTACAATGAATGGAAGAACCACATTATTCAAAAATATTTCATTGAATTATTCAAGTACCTGGGATCCTTATGTTAAAAAAAGAGATAACAGCAGAATTAATCAATTTGAATGGGATATCAATGGCAGACTAATGCGCCTTGATTATACCGAATGGCGGGTTGGTATGAATTTAAACCTTAATCCAGCTTTCTTTAAAAAGAAATCAACAGAAGCAGCAGTAAAAACACAGGAAGAGAAACCACAATACGCCCAGAGTTCTGTTACCAATATCAACCAAAACCTTGGAGAACAAGTCGATTTTAGCATTCCATGGAATTTGAATGTAAGTTACTCTTATTGGTATTCCAGTTTGTATAATGCAGCAAATTTAAATTATGACAAAAACTTTACTCAAACCATTAATTTTTCCGGAGATATTAATTTAACTCAAAAATGGAAATTAGGATTTAGTGGAGGTTATGATATCAAAGCTAAAGATTTTACTTATGCTTCTTTTGATGTTTACCGAGACCTGCATTGCTGGGAAATGCGTTTCAACTGGATTCCTTTTGGATGGAGACAAAGCTGGAGTTTTACAATTAATGTAAAAGCAAGCATGCTCAAAGATTTGAAATGGGATAAGAAGAAAGATTACAGAGACAGAGTGCAACAATAATTGAATCAGAATAAAAAGACAAATAATTAGGAATTAGGAATTTTCACAAGCTACGAAGCAGGACCGACATCTAAGAATTTACGCATCAAAACAAGGTTTTAAAATAATGTTGGGACTGTCAAGCAAAACAATATAGCGAAGTCTATCAGAAAAATAAATGCTTGAATGTTTATTTCGCTAGATATAGTATTGCGCAGGAATTTTAAAAACGTAGTTTTGAAGTAAATTATTGGCAGTCTTGAATTTTTGTTACTTTTGTTTCAAGACAAAAGTAAGAAGAAAAAAAAACTTTACATCATATAAGAACGAAACTATTAATCAAAACTTTCTTATTTTCTATTTTACTTTTCCTGATGAAATACCCATCCTTAAATATATTTTTATGTTTTATGTATCATGGGTATTCAATGTGTTCCTTTAAAATAAAAAATAATAATACACATTAAAATTAACAAAAATCAGCACTTACAGTAATTTTGCTAAAAATCAATCTGTATTGAATACCTACCGCGCCCCCAGCCGTTACAAAATAAACTTTCATTTTCATATCAAACATAATCCTTTGTGACTTCGGGAGTACTGCACATGCCATAGCTCATTCAATACCTCTGATTTTTTACGCAAGATTCCCGAATGTGCATCCATTGCCTGCCCGGCAATCAATTTCCGAGAAACATTCTATTTTACAGGAGATTATTAAAAAGTATCTTCTCATCCAGTAAATTAAAATAAACAGAAATCACAAGAAAACAGCTTTCTTCGGAGATGACTGACATCTAAGAACTAACGATATAAAACAAGCGAAATGAATTAGTAATTAATAATTTTCACCAGCCACGAAGCAGGACAGACATCTAATAATTTACGATACTAAACAAGTTTTTAAAATAGCGCAAGGACTGACAAGCAATACAATATAGCGAAGTTTATCAAGAAAATATTTGGCAGAATGCATATTTCGCTATATATAGTATTGCGCAGGGA
>JBMOKG010000161.1:0-5439 GCA_049315385.1 Bacteroidales bacterium | reverse complement strand
TAAGGGAATTCAAACTGATAGTACTCAGCTATGGATACATTCAAAACTTGCTCTGGCACTGCTTTTTCAGGGAAAATTTGATGAAGCAAAAAAAAAATATTTAGTACTTAAAGATAAAGAACTTTCATACGAAAATTCAAAAACCTATAAAGATGTTTTCATAAGGGATTTTGAAGATTTAGAAAAACTTGGAATTACACACCCTGATGTCAGAAAAATAAAAGAGTTGTTAAATCAATAATAAACCAGTTTAATATGAAACATACATTATTTCTCATTTTTATAATATTCCCATTTCTACTTAATTCTCAAACAATAATAAAAGGCCTTGTTGCCGAGCAGAACAGCGGCAACAAACCTATTGGAGGTGTTCAGATAATAGTATTGGGCAGTACCCCTGAGCAGACAGACAATGCCGGTTTGTTCCAACTGGTATTTACTTCCAAAAAACCAGGTGATAGGATTATTGTATCTGAAATATTCAAGAAAGGCTATGAGATTGTAAACAAGGATATCGTGAATAATTGGCTGATTCCTAGTAATCAAGGCGACAAAACCAAAATTGTGATGTGCCCTGAAGGTCTGATTGCACAGAATACCTTGAAATACTACGACATCTCTCTGGCTGGCCTCACAAATGGTTATGAATCCCGAATAAAATCATTACAGGCGAAAATGACTAAAGCAGAGATTGATGCAAAAACCTATGGTGAACTGGCTAAGGCAGTCTCTGAACAATTTGAAAACCAGCAAAAACAATTGGAAGAACTGGCCGGTAAATTTGCCCGTGAGAATTTCGATGATTGTTCTTCAGTCCATAAGCAAGCTTTTGAAGCATTTAAAGTAGGGGATATATCGGAAGCAATACGAATACTGGAGAGTGTGAACTCAGAAGTTGAAATAGAAAAAGCTAAACAGCAACAGCAAAATGCAAATAATTTAATCAACAGAGGTAAAGAAATTTTAAAAAAAACAGACAGTATTATCCGGCAAAATATATCTAAACTTATATTTCAGGCTGATTTATATAAAACAGATTTACGTTATAAGGATGCGGAAAAAGCTTATAGAACTGCAATTGATGCAGACTCATCAAACTTTGAGAATTTATATGAATATGTAATTTTTCTTAATAATATTAATGATTTCGACAGAAGTATTGAATGGAATTTAAAAGCTGTTAGTACTGCTAAAAATGAGAATGAAAAAATCAAATCATTAAGAATACTGGCATTCTTATATAAAACAATTTTTCAGTATGAAAAATCAGAAAAATTTTACTCAGAATGTCTTAATTTATCTCGTAACCTTATTGAAACTGATTCTCAACTTAACAAATCAAATATGGTAACTTTACTTTTGGAATTTGCTGATTTTCAAACCAAGATTAAGAAATATACCCTTTCTGAAAATCTTTGTAAAGAAGCTTTGAATATTTCTACTGAATTATGTGCAATTGATTCAAACAAATATAATAAACTGCTGGCCTTTTCATTAAGAAGTATTGCAGGTAATCAATGCTTGATGAGATATTATGCTAAATCAGAAGAAAATTACAAGAAAGCAATAGCGATATATAAGATTATTACCAAAACCAAATCGGCTTACGACCTAAAAATGTTTGCTGGTTGCTACAACGGGCTTGCAAATATGTATAAATATAATTTTGATTTCCTGAATGCAGAAATCAATTACAATGAGAGTCTGAAAATATTAAGAGAATTGGTGAAAGAAAACCCGGTTGCTCTCAAACCTGATATTTGTACCTTATTAAATAATCTGTCAGATACTCAGATAGAAATCGATAAATATGATTTGGCAGCATCAAATTTATCAGAAGCTATCTTATTAAGCAAAGAATTGTCGTCATCCAATCCGGTATATTATAAAAACCTGCATTGCAATTTATTAAATAGTATTGCAGAGGTATATATTAAAAAAGAATTATATGAAAAAGCAGACTCAAATTTGACTGAAAATATACAAATCCTCAAAGAACTTGCTAAAGAAAACCCTGCGGTTTTTAAAATTAAATTGATAAATAATATAAAAGGATTGGGTAGTTTATACATTCAGATGAATTTGTTTGAAAAAGGAGAAGCTTATTTAAGTGAATCTCTTAAACTGTTGAGAGAACTGGCTGTTTCAGACCCGGATTCATATCGTCCAATCCTTGCTTTTGAATTAAATGATATAGGGTGGATAATCTATTCTTATAATTTGCCTCAGGCTTTACTTTACACCAACGAATCAGTAGCTATCAATCAGGAATTGGCTAAAAAAGACTCAACACTACTAAAATCACTTGCGTTTGCATATGCACGTAATTCAAAATTATACATTTTTGCTAAGGCTTTCAGAGAAGCTGAAGAATGTGCCAGAATGGCATTAAAATACAATCAACGTTTAAACGGAGCCCGTAAAAATCTTGCCCATAGTTTGCTTTTTCAGGGAAAATATAAAAAAGCAAAAGAAATTTATATTGAAATTAAGGATTTATTTCCACCTAATCAAAAAACCTTAAAATATAAGGACTTTTTTTTAATGGAATTTGATGAGTTTGAAAAAGCCGGAATAACTCATACAGATGTTGTTAAAATAAAGGACATATTAAATCAAAAATAAATTATCTGTTATGAAAAGAATACTACTTTTAAGCTTAATTGTATTACCTTTTCTAGTAAATGCCCAAGCAACAGTAAAGGGAATTGTAACCGAACAGAACAGTGGCAACAAGCCTATTGCAGGGGTTCAGATCAAAGTACTGGGTTCGGTACCAGAACAGTCTGACAATGCTGGACAATTTCTGCTTTTGTTCTCATCCAAAAAACCAGGGGATAGGATAATAGTTTCGGAAGTTAGTAAAAAGGGCTATGAAATTGTAAACAAGGATGTAGTGAACAACTGGCTGATCTCTGGTAATCCAGGAGATAAAACAAAAATCGTAATGTGCCCAGAGGGCTTAATTGCTCAGAACACTCTGAAATATTACGATATCTCACTTGCAGGGCTTACTAAAGGATACCAGAACAGAATCATGCAATTGCAGGAAGAAAGGGACAAGGCTCATATAGATGCCAGGACCTTTGGAGAGCAAGCCAAAGCCCTTGCCGACCAGTTCAAGAACCAGCAAAAGCAACTAGATGTATTGGCAGATAAGTTTGCACGCGAAAACTTCGACGATTGTTCTTCTATCCATAAGCAAGCTTTTGAATTTTTTAAACTAGGCGATATTGATGAAGCCATTCATATATTGGAAACTATAAACTCGGAAGATGAAATAATAAAAGCCAAAAAAATGAAAGTAAAAGCTGATAGTGTAATACAGCAAAATATCAATAAACTAAAATTCCAGGGAGATTTGTATGTAAACATTTTTCGCTTTGAAGATGCTGAAAAAGCTTATGAAACTGCTGTTAATGCAGATACTGCAAATTTTGAGAGTGTTGTGGCTTTTATGATATTTCTCAATGATCAGAGAAAGTATGAAAAAAGTATCAAATGGGGCAATTCAGCACTAAAACTTGCAAAAACTGATATCAGAAAAGCACTTATACAACAGCGTATCGGAACAGCATATTTTATGATGAATGAATATGATAAAGCAGAAGTATGCGGTGCTGAAGCTTTAAAAATATATAAAGATTTAGCCAGTGTTAACCCACAAGTTCATAATAAAAATGTAGCCATGGCATTGTGGTCTTTAGCCAAAGTATTTAGGAAAAATAACCAATTTGATAAATCAGAAGCTAATTTTATAGAAGCTATAAGTATATTAAAAGCATTAAGTATTTCTAATCCATTGCAGAATAATGCTTTAGAAAGAATATTAGCGCTAACCGAACTAGCATTATTATATGATATAAAAAAAGATTATAAAATGGCTACAATTTACTATTCAGAGGCAGAAAAATTGTGCGCTGACTCAGCAGTTTTAAATCCAAATAAATATAATCATTCTTTGGCGTTGATAAAAGAAAGAATTGGCAATTTGCAGTCTGATTTTGGAGAATATGAAAAAGCAGAAATTTATTATTCGGAAGCATTAAAAATTCAAAGTGACTTAGCCAAAACAAATCCACATGTATATAACCCATACGTTGCCATGTGTTTTGGTAATTTATCTACAGTACAGCGTAAAATGAAAGAATACGGAAAAGCTCAATACAATATTCAAGCCAATATTAGAATATTTAGAGATTTAGTCAAACTGAATCCATTGCAGCATAATATAAATTTAGCAATTTGTCTTTGGAATTTTGCTGTTTTGCAATCCGAATTAAAACTAAATGATAGTGCTGAAATCAGTTATAACGAAGCAGTGAATTTGTACAGGGAAATATTAAAAAATAATCCTAAAGCTTATAAATCAGATTTAGCGTCATTATTGGGCGATTTTGCTGCTTTTCAACTCAATAATAATCAATACGATAAAGCGGAAATTAATTTAAACGAATCACTGAAAATTTTAAGGGAATTAGCTCAATTGAATCCACAGGTCTATAATTCATCTTTAGCTTCAACGCTCTGTAATTATGCATTTGTGGAGTTCCAAAAGGGGAATTTGGAAAGTTCAGAAGCCATTTTCAATGAAGCGATTGGAATATATAGAGGCTTAATTAAAGTTAATCCTAATGCTTATAGTATGAAGATAAATCAAGCATTGAATAATTATGCTATTTTGAACACTGAAAATAGAAAATACGATAAAGCTTTAGTTTATTATACCGAAGCCCTGAGTATTTTAATGCCAATAGCCAATAACAATACCAGATTAAATACTGTATTGGCTTTAAATTATTCTAATATAGCTTATTATCTTATACTAACAGGAAAATTTGAAGAGGCTGAAATATCTGTAAAAAAAGGGATAGCGATCGACAGCTCACAACAATTGATGCAAACCAATTTGGCAATGGCTTTTCTTTTTCAAGGGAAATACGAAGAAGCAAAAAAAATATATATTGAACTAAAAGATAAAGAATACCCTGAGGATAAAACAAAAACATTTAAAGATGTTTTTTTACAGGATTTAGCGGATGTTGAAAAAGAAGGAATCAAACATTCTGATGTTGCTAAAATAAGGAAGTTGCTAAAATAATAATATTTTAATATACTAATTATGAAAACAATAATTATTTTCATTTTGCTATTTTTATCTGTTATAGTTAATGCTCAGATTACAGTAAAAGGTATCGTCACTGAACAGAACAGTGGCAATAAACCTATTTCGGGTGTGCAGATAAAAGTACTGGGTACTACTCCTGAACTTACTGACAATGCAGGTCTTTTTCAGATACATTTTTCTACAAAAAAGCCTGGTGATAAGATTGTTGTATCAGAAATAGCAAAAAAAGGATATGAAATAGTGAATAAGGATATTTTGAATAATTGGATGATAACAAATAATCTCAATGATAAAACCAAAATCGTAATGTG
>JBMOKG010000160.1:0-5446 GCA_049315385.1 Bacteroidales bacterium | reverse complement strand
TTTCTTTTTCCTTCTTGATTTTTTCATAGTCATGTAAAGCTATTTTTATACTGGAAATTATAATATCTGGATCATCATTTTGTATAATATGTCCTGAGCTTGAACAATAAAAGAATTTTCCATATTTAAGCGGATTAATTAATTCAATCCAACTTTTCATCTTTATATTATTGTTTATTCGAAACATTTTTCCCTGATCATAAAGTGATGGTGTTGTTTCCTGATTTAAGGGATAGCCACCAGCCATTATAAAGTGAACGGGTACATCAGGCAATGGATTTCGATTAATTAGTTCAAAACCAGACTTGCTAAATTCTCTTTGTGCTTTCATTTCTTCAACAACAAATTTGGGCCATTGAGCGATACTTTCATCAGCCCATTTCTCGTAAGTATCAAAAAGAGAATCGATCTGGCTTTCAGTCAATCCAATTTCCTGATATGGTAATCTTCCTCCACCCGTTTTTTTGACAAAATCATGAGGGTCAACAAAAATTAGTCCACCTATTTCTTCGGGATAAAATGATGCAAAGCATCTGATATATGCGGCACCCCATGAATGTCCTACAAGGATGTATGGTGGTTGCAATCCTTTTGTGAGAAGTAATTGCCGAAGAACAGCAGCAATATGGTCGATGGTTGGAAGTTTGTTGTCATCCTCAGAACTTCCTATTCGAGGCCGGTTATAAACCAAGGTTGTATTTGATTTTGAAACCTCCTGAATAATAGGTAGCCAATACTCAAAATCAGTACTCCGACCATTTTCAAAAACAATGACAGGTTTTCCTTTTTTATAGTTGTCAATGCCATCGATAAGCACTTCAATCTTGAATCTGTTTACCTGTATTAATTCCAGATTTGGAAAGACTTTCTTCTTATTTGTCTGAACTGTCTCAATTAAAGATTCCCATCTTACGTCAGAATGAAGAGATATTAAATCGGGATCTGACTTTATGTGACCGGAATTTGTATAATTCATTATTCTTGCAACATAATTTAAATTATAGTAAGCACTGTCGGGGAAGTTTGCCAAAGCCCACGAACAAGCAGCATTATAATGTTCATTTGAAGTGGCTTTCCAGTTATTCGCTTTAAATGCATCAGAATAAGTTAAAGCAGAATTCTTAAAGTCTTTCGCATTGTAAAGTGAATCAGCAATTCTAATAAGGTCTTGATATTTTTGAGGAGTTCGCTGACCAAATATAGAAACTGTAAAATTTACAATACATAAAAATAATATTATTTTTTTCATAAGTTTCATCCAATAATAATTATATCTAATTAAATTGTTAATCAATAACTGATATTACAACATTCCCTTTTTTATGCCCCTGAATAACATATCGATGAGCCTCAGCAGCCTGCTTTAACGGAAAGCATTTATCGATAGCAGTTTTGAATTTTCCCAATTCAATAAGTTCTTTGATAAAAATAAGGTCTTCTGGTTTTTCGTTTGATAATACACAGATGACTTTCTTGTCACCTATCATCGATGTCAATAGCATTTGAAAAATTTGATTCATTTTAAAGCTAACATAGAGACATTTTCCGTTAAACGTAAGAACTCTTTTGCAAGCTGCAAATGAACTCTTTCCTAATATGTCAATTATATAATCATAGCTTTCGTCACTAATGGTGAAATCTTCTTTAGTATAATCAATAACCTTGTCTGCACCCAGATATTTTACGAAATCTAATCTTTGAGTGCCACATACTCCGGTAACCTGAGCGCCATAATATTTTGCAAGCTGTACTACCGCTGGACCTATTCCTCCTGAAGCTCCATTGACAAGGACTTTCTGTTGAGGTTGAAGATTAATTTTTCTGATTAAATTTAACGCCATAATAGCTCCATAAGGTACAGTATAAGCTTCTAAGTGATTCATATTACACGGCTTAATGGACACAATACTCTTTTCAGTTATACAAAGATACTCCGCATAAGCCCCCATGTTTGGTCCTGAATATCCAAAAACGTGATCTCCTTTCTTGAAACGTTTAACTTTTTTACCAACTAATTCAATTTCTCCGGCAAACTCACTTCCCAAAATCTTGACACGTGGTTTTCTGAAACCAAAATACATTTTTCCAATAAGCCAAAAGATAAATGGCATATTAAATTTTCGTGGAGAAATAGATTTGAAATTTCGAATTAATAAGTCTGCGAAATTAACATGTGTTGCATATATTTTTATTAGTATTTCATTATCTCTAGGAACAGGCTTTCTTATTTCCATGACCTGAAGTACTTCCGGTGGTCCGTATTTGGTTAAAATTACAGCTTTCATCTGAATATTTTTCTTAAATTGCTGAAAAATCATTTAAAATAATCCATTTAATTATTTTTTTACACTATTTTCTACCATTTTCATATTATCAATGTCTAATTTATCAAATACATAATCATTCCACTTTTTCAACATTTTTTCATTTTCGCCAACATTCACTTCTTTAATATACTTTTCTGAAATTGTATTCAGATTTTCAATGGTATTGTTATAAATTTCGTTAATCTGAGATATTTTAAGATTGCCAACATTAAGTTTGTCCTGCATTGATCTTCTTTCTATCTCCCAGATATCAAAATAAATATTAAAAAAAGCATTAGAGTAAAAATTAAGAGGTATATGATAATAGGTCTGTTCGCTGTCAAATATTGTATATGACTTGCAAAGCATCGAATCACCCGATTCCACAATATCAAGCATAATCTGAACTTTTAGATTATACAAATCACTTCTGATACTTGAGTTGATTTTTTCTTTGGAGTAAATTTTAAAATTATCACTTTTTAACTTAGGCACTAACCGTTTACGTGAGTTCCAAAAAGGATAATAAAATTCTAAATGTCCGGGGAGTGAATCCCTGCCGGGAAGGTGTGCTAAAAAACTACTACTATAATTCCCTTCCCTATAGTTAATAAGTTCACCCTGATTAGACAATAATCCGTATTCCTGCTTTTGTTTTTCAGTCTGAAGCAGAACATTATTGCTGTTCCAAAAAGCCTCATTGTATGGAAAGAATGAAATTTTTTGATAATCATCTCTACCGAAATACATATCGGTATATTCGAAATAAGGGAGTATAAAAGGTTTGTCGTAATCATAAAAAAACATGATACTTTTTGATTTAATTTCACTTAACAGATTCTTCCTATATAGGAAAATAGTGTCTTTTCTGCTGCGATAAGTAATACTGTAATTAAAAACAAAATGATCAGGGAATGTTAGTTCGTCATCATTTTTATAAGTATTGCAAATGTCGAAAGAGACATTATAAATTGAGTCTCTTGGAAATTCGGGCAAAAAAGGATGTATAACAGTATTTTCAGCTTTAAGATTTATTTTTAACAAATTATACGTTTCACTTTCTATCCAGACTTCGCCACTAAATGAGTTTTTGTTGTTTTTTGGATGAAATTTAATGGTATAATATTTTCCATCAAAATATGCAAGCTCGATAAAGAAGTTCTTTCGCAATCCTCTTTTGTTTAACTGCAAAGGTATTTCCGGAAACATACCATTGTCATTAGTCAGCGATATTTCACAGATTGCTTTTGAGGAACCCATATTTACAAAATAATTATTGTTGGAAGCAAGAGCTGTCCTGCCATTCTTAAACCCCAATTCATCAACTCTACTCCCTTTAAACTGAGCATTATAATAACATTCAAGCAATTCAACTGGTTTTTCCTTTAATAGAGCTGAGTCAATTTCCAAATTTGTCCAATTATTGTCAATAGGATATTCTACTGAAAGTAATTTTGAGCGTGTTTCCAATGCAAAATATAACTTAGCCGTTCTTTCAGCCTTATTTTGCATTAGATTTTTTCTGCATTTTTCAATAATATCATATAAATAATCGTCATTTGCATGGATAACGACTTCTTTTAATAAAAGCTCTTTTTTCTGCAGATATATTTCTTGTTTCTGAAGTAATTTTGATGCCTGAATCGACTGTTTTTCATAACCTATATAAGAAATCAGCAATACATCTTTTGAAACATCTAATATAATACTGAAAGCTCCTTCTATATTCGTTATTACACCTTTTTTTGTTCCTTTTACAGCTATATTGCAAAAGCCCAATGGCTCTTTTGTCTTTAAATCTTTTACAATTCCGTTTATTGTAGTTAGTGTTGCTTTTTCAACATGGGCTGGAAGTTCTTTGATATGAAAGAGAAGAATTTTATCACCATTAACTTTATATCCGATTTGTTTTCCATTAAACAGAATCTCAAGAAATTCTTTAAGAATCATTTTCCCCTTACTAAAACTAACTTCATAATACAGTGAGATTTCACTCGAATAGGCAAATACAATGTTTTCTTTCTTTTGTATTTTATCTAAAATTTCCTTTGCAGTTCCCTTAAAATCATTGAGCTTTATTTTATTTTCGAGTATTTCTGTTTGAGCAAAACTTAATTTGAAAAAAAAGAGAAAGAAAATAATACTAATAGCCCATTTAGCTTTAAATTTAAAAAAGATAACTTCCTTATAAAAAAATAAGATAATGATGAATGTTAATTTTAGAATTTTCTTCATTTTATAAAAAATTTATTAAAGCTAAATTTCGACAATTTGCTGGAAAACAAACATATATAATGAATAAAAAATCAAAACGATGAAATGTATTAGCTATATTCATATGGGTTTAGTCAGTTTATTTATTCTGTTCGGTTTGTTCAATATTGCTACTTCCTGTCAAATCATGAGGTTTTACACTAAATCTATCATTCATAATATAAACTGTGAGAAAAATGAATGCTATAAAGGCGAGCAAAATAAAAAACTGACTTACTGAGGTTTTTTGAATATCCTGTTTTTGTTTAACTTCACAAACTTCACCCGGGCAATATTGAACTTTTTCTTTAAAAAAGAGAGGATAAAACATACAACCTAAACAAATTCCAAAAACTGATTCAAAGAACAAGAATATCAGACAAATAAGACAGATAATACCAGTAATGAAGCTATAAGCATTTAGTATGATAAAAAAAACAAACATAACTGAAGCTAATACAATGCCAATGATCCATGCAAACTTTTTTTGAGTGGCACCAACATATTCCGGAGTTTGATTTTGAACAATCAAACGAGCAAGTATCAAGGTTGGGGAGAATTTTGGAGCTATAATTACCCGAATAATAAAGTCCAACAGAAAAAAACTAACTACATATTTTATTGGAATAAAATTTTCCTTAAAAACAGCAAACATCAACGATAAAAAGGTCGCAAGAAACAATATACCAGCTGCAGCCCTGATTTCTCTTTCATTTAATACAGGAATCTTATATCCTTCTACGATTTCTCCAAATCTAAATAATTTTTGTTTTTGTATCTTCATTTTTTAATTATTAAATTATTAAATTAGTAAGTATTTATTTTTCAATACAATAAAAGAGTTGTTTTTATAAAAAAATTTATATATTAAAAAGAGAATAGTTTGA
>JBMOKG010000017.1:0-73708 GCA_049315385.1 Bacteroidales bacterium | reverse complement strand
TTTTATCTTTTTTTTCAACATATTGTTTATAAATAGTTTAAAAGAGAAAAAAAATTAGGAAAGCTATGGTATTATTGGTTTTTATTTATTTTTTTATCCTATATTTTAATAATTAAATTAATTAAAAACCGCGTTTTTCTTTCCATAATTGGTGAAAACTTTTCTTTGCTAAAAAAGGAACTTCACGTCTGTTTCCCCATAACTTACTAAATACCAATTTTAAAGCTTTATTTTTAAACTTTACAGAGCCTAAATCCATTAATTTTCTATTTAGCATCAGTTTTTTCCATCCCCACATTGTAATTTTCTCAAAAATTGCTGGATTTACTTCTTTGACGGAATCATTTCTGTTATGAAGGAGTAGTTCATGTAAAGGTATTTTAACAGGACAAACTTCAGAACATTTTGCACATAATGAAGATGCAAAACTTAAATGCTTGTATTCACCTAAACCCTTCATCAGTGGTGCAATTACAGCTCCAATTGGACCACTATAAGTTGTTCCGTAAGCATGACCTCCTATACTCCTATATATAGGACATCCATTTAAACAAGCACCACACCGTATACAACTCATGGCCCGACGCTGCTCTTTTCTTTTTAATACTTCAGTTCGCTGATTATCAAGTAAAACAACATACATATCCATAGGTCCATCAATTTCTCCATCATGCTGAGGACCGGTAAGTATTGAATTATAGACTGTTATATTTTGGCCTGTGCCATGAGTTGCTAATAAAGGTAAAAATAAATCTAAATCCTGAATAGAAGGAATCATTTTCTCAATTCCAACAATAGCAATATGTACTTTAGGAAAAGAAACACTCATCATTGCATTTCCTTCATTTTCGGTTACAACAACGCCACCAATATCTGCAATAAGAAAATTACCTCCTGTAATTCCAGCATCCGCATTGATAAATTTTTCTCTTAATAACTTTCTCACAAATCCAGCAATTTCAGTTGGATTCATATCTTTAGGAGTTCCAAACTTTTCATTAAACAATAATGCAACATCTTCTTTAGATTTATGCATTATAGGTGTTATTATATGATAAGGCCTCTCACCGGCAATCTGAACAATATATTCTCCTAGATCTGTTTCTAATGAATCTATTTTATGATGCTTTAAAACTTCATTAAGATCAATTTCCTCGGTAATCATTGATTTAGACTTCACAAGATTTTTAACATCATATTTTTTAAGTATATCAACTATTTCACTCATAGCTTGATCGCTATCAGTAGCCCAAATAACTTTTCCACCTCTTTTAGTAAAATTGGCTTCAAATTCAATTAAATACTTATCCAGATTATTAATAACTCTATGCTTAATATTTCCAGCGCGCTTTTTAGCAAGTTCAATATTTTTATATTGCTGTTTGCCTTTAATAACAGCTGTATCATATTTAGATATATTAAAATTAAGTTTTCTTCTATGTTCCTTATCAAAGGATTTTTCTTCAGAATCTTTTACGAATTTTTTATATGCTTCAGAAATCATCATTTAAAATTTAGATATTTTTTCAACTCTTAACTGGTGTCTGCCACCTTCAAATGGTGTATTAATAAATATTTCTGTCATTTGTAAGGCCAGATTAAATTCAATAAATCTGCCAGCTAAAGAAAGTATGTTAGCATTATTATGCATTCGGCATAACTTTGTTTGTTCTATATCCCAGCACAATGCTGCTCTTACATTTCTATGTTTATTTGCAGCCATTTGTATTCCATTCCCACTTCCACACATAATTATACCAAATTCAAATTTATTATTTGAAACAGCTTCAGCTAATGGATGTACTATATCAGGATAATCAACACTTTCATTTGAAAAACAACCGTAATCAACTAACAAATAACCTTGTTGTTCTAGTTCCTTCTTTAAAAATTCTTTTAAATCATATCCGCCATGGTCACTACATATAGCAATATTTTTTTCTTTATCAAACATTGTTCATAAATTATTAAGCCACAAAAATAATGATTATTTATCATTTAGCTTATTTTTAGAAAATTAAAGCAATAAAAATATTTTTACTTTATTTTAAACCATTACTAATCAAAATTTTATTTTTTTAACAACGCTATTGTTAATAAAGCTTATTTTTGCATTTTAATTATTGATAATTAAATTCAGTTATTAACAAAACACTATTTTTTTTAAAAAAAATAATAATTTTGTATACTTATAAATAGTTTTAAACATTATTTAAACAATGTTTATTACTATATACTTTATTTATTTACAACGATTCATTTTTATGAACATACTGTTAATAAGTACTTAATTAATTAAGATAGATGCATATAATTAATAAAAAAATGTTGATAAGATGTTGACCAACTATACTAACTAAAAGATACAAATTTTTGTTCAATTATTTTTAAACAATATGAACACTATATAATTAATATCATAAGATTTTATAAATAAAAATAATATTAAAAAGAAATTCTAACATGATTAATTTTAAAGAAGAAATTCTTGCATTAAAAAAACAAAAAAACGCAGTTATTTTAGCTCATTATTATCAAATACCTGAAATACAAGATATAGCAGATTATGTAGGTGATAGCTTAGGATTATCCCAACAAGCATCCCAAACAAATGCTGCTATTATCGTTTTTGCAGGTGTTCATTTTATGGCTGAAACTGCAAAGATACTCAATCCTGACAAAAAAGTTCTATTACCTGATTTAAATGCTGGCTGTTCTTTGGCTGATTCCTGCCAACCTGAAAATTTTAGAAAATTTCTCAAAAATCATCCCAATCATACGGTTATATCTTATATTAATTGTTCAGCTGCTGTAAAATGTATGTCAGATATTATCTGTACTTCAGGCAATGCGGTTCAGATTGTAAATTCATTACCAAAAGACGAAAAAATTATTTTTGCTCCGGATAAAAATTTAGGTGCATATATTAATACGATTAGCGGACGCAATATGGTTTTATGGAATGGAACTTGTGAAGTTCATAACATATTATCTAAAGAAAAGATAATTGAAATGAAGATAGAGAATCCCGATGCAAAATTAATTGCTCATCCTGAATGTGATGCCGCAATATTGGAATTAGCTGATTTTATTGGTTCAACTACCGCTTTATTAGGATATACGCGTAAAAGCGAAGCTAAAAAATTTATTGTGGCTACTGAAACCGGTATTTTACATCAAATGAAAAAAGAATCACCTGCTAAAGAATTTATCATTGTTCCTGCTGATGAAACTTGTTCCTGTAACGATTGCCCTTATATGAAGCTAAATACCATGGAAAAATTATATTTAACCATGAAGAACGAAATGCCAGAAATAATTTTACCTAAGGATGTTATTGAGCAAGCTAAAAAGCCTATTATAAGGATGCTGGAAATATCCAAAGCATTGAAATTGATATAGATATTTATTTAATAAAGACTATATAGATTTTTCAATAAATAATAGAACAAATATGGTCTTACTTATAGAATGACTATACTACTTTTTATTATTTACTACCTTTGCAAAAAAATATATACGTGATTTCTATTAATAAACTTTCAATACATTTTACCGGGACTTATCTTTTTGATGATGTTTCATTCATTATCAATGACAAGGACAGGATAGGACTAGTGGGTAAAAATGGTGCAGGTAAATCTACTTTACTAAAAATACTTTCTGGTGAAATGGAGCCTGAATCCGGAGAAATTGTGAAAACAAGCGGGCAAACAGTGGGATATTTACCTCAAGAAATGATACCGGATAGTAAACGAAATGTATTTGATGAAGCATTGACTGCTTTTGAAGAAGCATTGAGTCTGCAAAAGAAAGTGAAGGAATTAACCATACAAATTGGAGAAAGAACAGATTATGAATCGGATGATTATTTAAATCTGGTACATTTATTTTCAGAAGCTGACGAAAGATTTCGCTTGATAGGCGGACATACCATGCAAGCTGATACTGAAAAAATATTATTGGGCCTGGGATTTTTAAAATCTGATTTTGAAAGACCTATGATAGCATTCAGCAGTGGGTGGCAAATGCGTGTGGAACTGGCTAAGATATTATTAAAAAAACCCGATACTATTTTATTGGATGAACCTACCAATCACCTCGATATTGAATCTATACAGTGGTTGGAAGGCTTTTTAATCAATTATCCCGGTGCTGTTGTATTGGTATCACACGACAGGGCTTTTCTGGATAATGTAACAACCCGGACTATTGAAATTACCCTGGGGCGTATCAATGATTACAAAGCATCCTATTCTGAATACGTGGAACAAAGAGCCGAAAGGCGCGAAAATCAAATGGCTGCTTTTAACAACCAGCAAAAATCTATTGATGATATAGAAAATTTTATTGAAAGATTTCGTTATAAATCTACAAAATCCAGACAGGTTCAATCGCGGATCAAGATGCTGGAAAAAATGGATAAAATCGAAGTTGAAGATATTGACAATAGTTCTATCCGTTTTAAATTTCCTCCCGCACCTCATTCGGGAAGGGTAGTGGTTGAAGCTGTAGATCTCATAAAGAAATATGGTGAAAAATTGGTATTGAATGATATTAATTTTGCAATTAATAAAGGTGAAAGTATAGCTTTTGTTGGAAAAAATGGTGAAGGAAAAACAACATTATCTAAAATAATAGTAGGGGAGTTGGACTTCAAAGGGAAGATGCAATTAGGACATCAGGTAATAATTGGCTATTTTGCCCAAAATCAGGCAGCTATGCTTGACGGTGAAAAAACTGTTTTTGAAACCATTGATGATATTGCGGTAGGGGATATTCGTCCAAAAGTTAGATCGATTTTAGGAGGCTTTTTATTTGGTACAGAAGATATTGATAAAAAGGTAAAAGTGCTGTCAGGTGGTGAAAAATCACGACTGGCATTGGCCAAACTATTATTAACACCTGTTAATTTGCTGGTACTGGATGAGCCTACCAATCACCTGGATATGCAATCAAAAGACATTTTAAAAAATGCACTTTTACAGTTTGAAGGTACATTGATAGTTGTTTCCCATGACCGTGATTTCTTACAGGGACTTACCGATAAGGTTTTTGAATTTAGAAACAGACAAATAAAACCATATATTGGTGATATTTACGATTTTTTGGAAAGTCGCAAACTAGAAAATCTAAAACAACTGGAAATCAATAATAAAATTTTAAATACAACAAATAATGATTCAATTTCCGATAATAAAATAAATTGGGAAAAGAAACGTGAATTGGATAAAGAAATAAGAAAAATAAAGAATAAGGTTGATAAATGTGAGGAAGGAATTGCTAAAATTGAAGCAGAAATTCAACGCTTAGATAAGGTATTAGCTAATCCGGAAGAACATAAGGATGAGTTTAATAAAGGTGATATTTATAAAACCTACCAGGATCTGAAGGATAAATTAGAAGTGCAAATGCTTTTTTGGGAAGAATTACATACAGAATTATTAGAAAATGAGTTATAAAACTTTAAATAAAATTATGGCTTAATAAACACTTTATAAAATTATAAAGTATTTCGATTCAAATCGAAAAATAACATAATATTTTTCGGTTTCAATTAAATTATATTTTACAATAAAATATTCAAACGAACGTATATTAATCATTATCTTTGTAAAAACTTTAAAATCAATTAAAAATGAAAAAATTATTGTATTTAATTCCAGTTTTCCTATTATTTGTAGGTTGTAATAACAAGGAAGTAGAAAAGTTAAAATTAGAAAATCAACAATTATTGATTGAAACCAATGCTAAAGATTCAGTAATTAATGATTTTTTTGGTTCCTTTGATCAGATAGAAGGAAATTTATCAGCTATCAAGGCAAAAGAAGGTATAATTTCGCAAAATGCAAGCCAAAGTAATGAAATTAAGCAGGATGCCCGTCAAAGAATAAATGATGAAATTCAAGTGATTAACGATTTAATGGAGAAAAATAAACAAGCAATTGCTTCATTGAAAAATAAGTTGAAAAATTCTAACATGAAAATCAAGAAACTGGAAGAAATGTTAGCCCGTTATGAAAAACAATTGCAGGATAAAGATGTTGAAATTGAACAATTAAAACAAAAATTATTAGATTTAAACTTCACAGTTGAAAACCTGAATGCCTCTGTAGATACTTTAAAGAGAGTAAATAAGGTAAAAGAAGAAATTATTTCACAAAAAGTTGATGAAATGAATACTGCTTATTATGCCTTGGGCACAGAGAAAGAATTGAAAGAGAATAAAGTGATTTCAAAAAGCGGTGGTTTTATTGGAATCGGACGCAATCAGAAAGTTCAACAGGATTTTAATACAGAATATTTCAAAAAAATTGACATAACAAAACTTACTACTATTCCTATAAATTCAAAAAAAGCAAAACTGTTAACTTCTCATCCTACGAGCAGTTATACCTTAGAGGGTACGGATAAAAAAGTAGAAAAATTAGTAATAACGAATTCAAAAGAATTTTGGAAAGTTTCTAAATATCTTGTAATTGTGATAGATTAGCAATTTTTATTTAAAAGAAAAAAGCTTGTCAAATCAATATTTGACAAGCTTTTTTTTATAATGACAGGAACAATGATCCTTTTATATAAAACCCTTTTATTCCAAACAAATGTGGTACATCCGGTTCATCCAGATAAGTTAACCGATGATAAGCTGTGATTCTGATGAGTTTAAATAAATTTTCTATTCCCCAGAAAGCTTCAACATAAGGTTTGTCAAAACTCATTACGCTGAAATGTGTGATTTTTCTATGAGAAAAAGTCTCAGCCATAATACCATCAGGGTTATCTATTGTTTTATAATTATTTTTCTTATCCAGAGAAGAAAGGATAAAGTTAGCCCCTACGACTTCACGTAATTTTAAACGTTTGAACAATGGAATTCTGTTAAAGAATAAACCCTGAAAATGATGCATCACTAAACCATCAATTGATTGATCAGCAGCAAATTCCACATAGTTCAACATATTATAGCTTCTTTCGCTCTCAAAAAATGTTTCATTTCCCTGAAATATTACTCCCAAAGTATAAGGTACTTGTCCGAATACCTTGGTAGCTGTGATAGAGTAATTCAATTGCCCCAATGCACCTAATTTCCATTTTCGAGCAAGATTTAATGAGAATTTTTGATAGTTAAAATCTCCTCCTAAAATATCTTTTAAACCTAAAGTATATTTAAATGTCCAGACATTTCCCTGTTTGGCAGACATACCAATTCGGTAATTATCTTTGATCAGCCAGATATTTTTAGGTGCATACTGAAAACTGTAACTTACTGTAGTTAGTTTATAAGAAGAAATAGGAGTGGAGCTATTTTTTTTAAAATAGGCAAAATTAAAGTCACCCTGTGGGTTAAAATCTTTATTTTCAAGTATAATTTTATGATTAAGACCTTTTCCAAGATCTGTTTCGAACCATAAACGGTTGGTATAATTAAGACTGCTCTTGTCTAAATATCCTAATTGTGAAGATAATGAAAACATTATATTGATAAAAATATGTTCTTCAAGAAAAGCAGGATCTATTCCTAATCGTTCTACATCATAACTACGTTTAATTCCAATTTTTGTCCAGGATTTACGGGATAAGAAGTGTTCAAGCTGTAAATTATATTTCCATTTTTCGTCTTTGGTACCATAGGCAAGCTGAGTTTGTGCTATCCAATATTTACTAAAGTCAGGATTGGTACGGAGATTTAATTGAAAACGATTTCCTTCGTTCTTATTGTGTCCATAAAGTGTAATCCAATGCCCAACATCAATTTTACCAACTTTATAGAAGCCTTCCCAGGCTGTATTTATAAAAACACGCCAGAACTTTATTCTTGGCGATTCTCTGATAGTATCAATAGCTGAGTAAGCCCTTTCCATTACAGTCGAATCATTTGCCCTGTCAAGCCTTTCTTTTTTCCAGTATTTATCATCATAATCCATTGAATTTTGTTCAATTTCAAGATTGTAAGCATAAAACTTTGATTCCTTTGGTTTATTTGTAATAAAGTTTTTGTTATTAATATTAAACTTCATGATCACACCTACTGAGTTTTCTGTAAATTCAGTAACATCAACCAAGACTCTTGTTCTTTCAGGTACATAAGCACCTGCATCTGTTTTCAAATAGTCTTGTTGTATCGAATATCTTTCTATAAAATTAAGATTGGCTGCTTTTCCAATTTCCACAGAAATGCGTTTAAGTGCAAAAGTAGAATCTGTAATCCACATTTTACCATTAAATGCCAAATCTTCTTTACGTTTTGCTTTTACTTTAAGTTCGAAACAACTCTTTCCATCAATCACAACAGTATCCATAATATATATTTCATAAAAGCCTAAGGCTCCACGAGCTATTGGAGAAATAAAACTTCTGTCGAAAATTTTCAACCAATTATCATAAAAATTATATTTCTGAAATGATGACCCTAAAAATTGTGCAAATAATTCGGGGCTATCAATTAATAATCCACTTAATTTGTTGGCCTTTATAATTTCTTTATATCTGATAGGATTACCCAACGTATAAACATCAGCAATAGATTCAGAAACCAGAAATGGTAAAACAACTTTTCCATCTTCTCCTGCAGCTTTTTTAAGACTATCGAAAACTGCAGCAAATGGTTTCATTGTTCTGTTATTCCTAAACTTTTCAGAAATATTATCTATTGAAATATCTACATTCACATAACTTTCGTATTGCAATGCTTCGAGGTTAGCCATGTTATAAGCATCTTTTCGTTTCCATACTTCACGTAAAATCTGCCATGATGGATTTTCTCCGGATTCAATAAGTACTTCATTCAGGTTAAATGATGTTGGAGTAAGTTGATAATCAATAAGCTGAGTTTTTTTCTTTTTTATTAATTTTACTTTAGGAATATAACCAAGTACTTTTACTGTTAATGAATCTGTAGGATTATTTTCTTTCAATGTATAATTTCCGTCAAAATCAGTTGTAGTACCTTTGGTAGTGCCTTTAAAATAGACATTGGCAAAAGGTATGGGTTCATTTGTGTTGGCATCTGTAATTTTACCACTGATTATAGTTTCTTGTGCTTGAATAAAAAAAGAAAAGAATACTAAAAAGAGGGAGAATAGGGTCTTCTTCATTATTTAACGTATAATATATTTATGTTGTATTTGTATTTTATAATCTAATTTATTAGTTAAACTTCTTGAATTTGTTTATGAAAATCATAAAATACACAGTAAAAATTTTCCAAAATTCAATCAATTGGCTTTTTATAACCACTTTTCTGTTTTATACCATTCAATGGCCTCTTTTACACCATCTTTCAAATAATATTTTGCTTTAAATTCAAAGTCTTTTTCCAGATCGCTCATATCACAGAGCCAGTTTCTGGCTTTTAATACATTGAATTTATCTTTATTTAATGTTGGCACTTTTCCTATCCATCCATTAAAAGTTTCAAGTAAGATTGCTATTAATTTTACAATAGACAGTGGGACAAATAATTTAAATGTTTTTTTGTTGAGAATTCGTTTCGTAATTTCTGAGAATTCACGTGCTGTATAGCTTTTTCCATCACTCACAAAATAGGTTTTTCCTGAAATGTTAGAATGGATTGCCTTAAAAACGATATCAACCAAATCTTTTACATAAATGAAGGTTAGATATTGTTCTTTTAATCCAATATAAGGTTCAATGCCACCATTAATAGTTTTGAAAAACACAAAATAATCTTTTTCTCTTGGACCATAAACGCCGGTTGGACGTAATGTTACTACAGGGAAATGAGTAAGTGTGTTTATATATTTTTCAGCTTTCAGCTTACTGATACCGTAAAGAGTATCAGGATGTGGTATGTCAGTTAATTTTACAGGTATTAAATTATTATCATTTCCTGGGCCATGTGCAGCCATACTGCTTATAAAAATAAAACGTTCCGGTATACAATTGGTTTCAATTAATGCATCTACAAAGTTTTTAGTATAATTAAAGTTTACAATCTCAAAATCTTCTTTTTTCTGTGCTTTTGTTAAACCGGCAGCATGAACGATATAATCAAAATGTTGCTCAGATAATTGTTTTTTCAATGCATTTTTATCAGAGAAATCTAATGAAAAAAAATGGATACGTGAATCTGATAAATACTTTTTACTACTTGAATTCCGAACACCTGCGAATACATCCATTCCTGATTTCAAAGCTTCTTCCACAATAAAACTGCCAATAAAACCACTAGCTCCGGTGATAAGTATTTTTTTCATTTAAAGTATTTTTTGTATTTTAAACTAACAAAAAAGGGCTTCACAAAAGTGCAAATGCCCTAAATTTAAATTATCTAAACATTGCGTCATCTTCACCTCTTGGTTTGCTTACCAGATATTTAAAATAACTTCTGCGGCGTTTGTGTTGACGACGATCGAAATAGCTCCATAATTGCTGTATTTTTTCGTTGCTTTCAAATTCAACATTTGTTTCGGCTTTTTTATAACCTTTTGCTATAATTTTATTGGCTAAATCATTAAACATTACAGCTAGTACACCTTTATTCTGAAAATCTGGTCTGATACCTACGAAATACATATCTATTACATCATTCTTTTTCATTGCTTTATGCATATGATAGAAACCAAATGGTAACATTTTTCCTTTTGCTTTCTGCATTGCTTTTGAATAAGAAGGTAAGGTTACCCCAAATGCAACTACTTTATTGTTTTTATCTAAGACAATTGAAACAAAATCAGGATTTACAAGTTTCATATATCGCTTAATATAAAACTCAGTTTGTTTCTCGCTAACAGGAGTAAAACCATACATCAAGCCATAAATATCATTGATAATTGAAAAAATTTCATCAACATAAGGTAATATATCGCGTAAGGTTTTAAGTTTAGCTATTTTTAAATTATTTTTACGTTGAACAAAATCAGAGACTTTCAAAAATTTATCAGGTAATTTGCTTGGGATATCAACTTCATATTCTACCCAATCTGCATCTTTATGATATCCGCATTTTTCAATATAGTTTGCATAATAAGGATAGTTGTAGCGTTCAATTATTGTTGAAAGTTCACTAAATCCTTCAATAAGTATTCCTTCGGGATCAAAATCAGTAAACCCAAGCGGACCATGTATTGCTTCCATTCCATTTTCACCAGCCCAATTTTCAGCTGTTTGTAACAAAGCTGCTGCAACTTTTTCGTTATCGATAAAATCGAACCATCCGAATCTGGCATATCGATTACCCCATTTTTCTACAAATGGTTTATGAATAATTCCGGCAATTCGGCCAACAATTTTTCCATCGATATATGCTAACCATAATTTGGTGTCACAAACATTAAAAGATGGATTTTTTTCAGGATTAAGGGTAAGCATTTCCTGCTTGATAATTGTAGGTACAAAGTATTTGCAATCTTTGTATAATTCAATTGGAAAGCAAACAAAAGCTTTTAAATCCTTATTATTGGTAACTTCCTTTATTTGTATTGACATTATTTGATTCCTCCTAATATTTTATGAAAAGTATGCAGGTATAAAATTATAATTATAAAATTATTAAGGAATTATCTGCAATTTTTTTGCATTTTTAGATATTTTATCTAATGCATAATCTATTTGTTCAAAAGTATGAGTAGCCATTAATGAAAAACGGATTAGTGAAGCATCGGAACTAACAGCAGGAGAAACAACAGGATTCACAAAAACACCATCATCGAAAAGCATTTTAGTAATTTTGAATGTTTTCAGATTGTCTCTTACATATAATGGAATAATTGGAGATTCGGTATGACCAATGTCAAATCCCATAACTCTAAGGTTATCCAATGCGTAATTTGTATTTTCCCAGAGTTTTTTAATACGTTCTGGTTCTTTAATAATTATATCGAGAGCTGCTAATACACTTGCAGTAGATGCTGGTGTGATACTTGCACTAAAAATATATGGTCTTGAATTATGTTTTAGAAAATTTATAGTTTCTTTGTCAGCAGCAATAAAACCACCGATAGAAGCTAATGATTTACTAAAGGTTCCCATTATCAAATCCACTTCATCAGTTAAACCGAAATGAGAAGCTGAACCTGCGCCATTTTTACCAATAACACCCAATGAATGTGCTTCGTCAACATATATTGATGCACCGTATTGTTTTGATAGTTCAACAATTTCAGGTAATTTTACAATATCTCCTTCCATGCTGAAAATACCATCAACAACGATGAGTTTTAATTTATCTGGTTTGCAGGTTTTTAATGCTTTTTCGAGGGAAGACATATCATTATGTCTGTATTTCAAAGCATTTGAAAAGGATAATCTCCTTCCTTCAATGATAGACGCATGATCAAGTTCGTCCAGAATAATATAATCGTCTTTGCCTGTTACTGCAGAAATTACTCCAATATTTACCTGAAAACCGGTAGAATATACTAAAGCTTCATCTTTTCCTACATATTTTGCAAGCTTGTCCTCTAGTTCTATGTGGATATCAAGTGTTCCATTTAAAAAACGTGAACCGGCACATCCAGAACCGTATTTTTCGATGGCTTTTATTGAAGCTTCTTTAATCAGTGGATGATTGGTTAAGCCAAGGTAGCTATTTGAACCAAACATTAATACTTGTTTACCATTAATGGTTACGACTGTATCCTGATCCGATTCAATTGTACGGAAATAAGGATATACACCCAATCTTTGGATTTGTTGTGGTAAATCGTACTTTGATAACTTTTCTTGTAAAATTCTCATAATCTTTCTACGCTATTAAACTATAAATAGTTGTACTAAAAAACTTGCAAATCTACATTAATTTTCCCAAACTTTTCTTATAAAAATATTTAAAACTTAGAATATAGGAACTCTAATATGGAAGTACTAAAATATAAAGTATAGAAAATGAGGTAATTTCAATCTTTTTTCTTAAAAATGCAGTCTCATGAAATTTTTTCTGCAATTTTATCAGCTAAACGGCTTGCACCTATTCTGAAAAATTTATTATTAAGCCATTTTTCACCAAGTATATGATTAAGGATCATAAAATAATTTAAAGCCTGATGAGGTTCTGAAATTCCGCCTGCTGGTTTTATGCCAATCATCTTTCCTGTAGCCAGATAATGTGATTTAATGGATAGTAACATTGTATAAAATGCTTCTTCAGTGGCGGCTGGTAATATTTTTCCGGTAGAAGTTTTAATAAAATCAGCTCCGGCAGCAATTGAAATATCACTTGCAATACAAATATTTGTTTGAGTTTTTAACTCTCCGGTTTCTAAAATTACCTTTAAATGTGCATTTCCGCAGCATTTTTTTATGGCTGCTATTTCATCATAAATTGTTTGATAATTTCCTTCTAAAAACGTTCCACGTGAAATAACCATATCAATCTCCTCTGCGCCTTCATCTACAGCGTATTTAACCTCGGAAAGTTTTACAAAAAGAGGGGATTGTCCTGAAGGAAAAGCACCCGCAACACAAGCAGTTTTTATTCCTGAATTTTTTAATTTCTCAGCAACCTGATGGGCAAAAGTTGGATAAACACATATTGCGGCTACATTTGGAATGTTTTCACCATTTTGATTATAACTTAATCCTTTTTCACACATTGCAGTTACCTTATCTTTGGTGTCTGCCCCTTCAAGTGTAGTTAAATCAATACAGTTAAGTATAATTCGCAATGCATCTTTTTCTGAATAATTTCCCAGTCCTTTTTGGAGTATATTTTTTACTTCTTCTTCAACCTGAGATTCGTTGATATTAATATTTTTATGAAAGTCAATCATAAGAAATTAAGTTATTTTTTTACAAAATTACAAAATTCATAAAAGCAAACAGAATTTATCTTTCACTTTAACAAAAATTGAAGTCTGTGGAATTAATTTTATCTTTGCAAAAAAATATAAAAATGAATTTTACAGAAGAACTCAGATGGCGTGGCATGATTCATGATATGATGCCCGGAACAGAAGAACAATTAAATAAAGAAATGACAACTGCATATGTTGGAATTGACCCAACAGCAGATTCCTTACATATCGGACATTTAGTATCAATTATGATGCTGAAACATTTACAACAGGCCGGACACAAACCATTAGCATTGATAGGAGGTGCTACTGGTATGATTGGTGATCCTTCGGGGAAATCAGAAGAAAGAAATCTGTTGGACGAAAATATTTTGCGACACAATCAGGATTGTATAAAAATACAATTATTAAAATTTCTGGATTTTGACGATTTAAAGTCTAATCATGCTGAAATTGTAAACAATTACGATTGGATGAAAGAATTTTCTTTTCTGGGATTTTTGCGGGATGTTGGAAAGCATCTAACTGTAAATTATATGATGGCTAAAGATTCTGTAAAAAAAAGACTGGAAACAGGTTTGTCTTTTACTGAATTTTCTTATCAGTTGGTGCAGGGATATGACTTTCTTTGGCTAAATGAGTATAAAAACTGTAAATTACAAATGGGAGGCTCCGATCAATGGGGTAATATTACAACCGGGACAGAATTAATTCGACGTAAGAATGGGGGAGAAGCATTTGCACTTACCTGTCCATTAATTACCAAAGCGGATGGTGGGAAGTTTGGTAAAACAGAACAAGGAAATATTTGGCTGGATCCTGAAAAAACATCTCCTTATAAATTTTATCAATTTTGGCTCAATTGTTCTGATGAAGATTCGTCAAAATATATTAGGATTTTCACGATGTTTAGCAAAGACGAAATAGAAACAATGGAAATGCAACATCAGGAAGCTCCTCATTTGCGTTTTTTACAAAAAGCATTAGCTAAAGATTTAACCATAAGAGTACATTCCGAAGAGGATTACAATGCAGCAATAGAAGCATCAGAAATATTATTTGGAAAAGGAACTACCGAGAGTCTACAGCGAATGTCAGAAGAAACGTTATTGTCAGTTTTTGAAGGTGTTCCTCAATGTGATATTGCATTTTCAGAAATAGAAACTGATTTAAATATCGTTGATTTTTTAAGCGAAAAAACGGGTATTTTCCCATCAAAAGGTGAAGCCCGAAGAATGTTGAAAGACAATGGAGTCTCAGTAAATAAAGAAAAAGTAAGTGAATCAACTTTATTAAATAAAACAATGCTTTTGAATCAAAAATATTTATTGGTTCAAAAAGGTAAGAAAAACTATTATCTTATAAAGTTTAACTAATTATACTGTATGATTTTAAAAGCCTGAAAAATTCAGGCTTTTTATTTTGCAATTGTCAGGCTCACGCAATTCAATTTTCCACCTAATGGTGGATTTAATTTTGAAACTTTTACTTCCGCCCAAATTACTCCGGGAAACTGGCTGTATAAATTATCTAATATTCGCTGAGCTACATTTTCTAGTAATTTAGAATTTATTTCCATTTGTTTTTTAACCATTTGATAAACAGTTAAATAATTTATCGTTAAATGTATATCATCTTTTAATGCAGCTTGTTCCACGTTTACTTCAATACTTAAATCAACTAAAAATTTTGTCCCTATCAGCTGTTCTTCTTTAAAACACCCGTGATAAGAAAAAAATTCCATCCCTTCTAATTTTATGAGTGACATATCTTTAATATTGAATTTATTTGAAAATTATCTTTTTATTTGAATCACCAAACCTACGTTTTTTTCATCAAATTTTGACAATATCTTAAAAAAAAACTCAGCCTATGCGATTAATCTTTAATTTTGTACTTTAAAATTATAGAAAAATGGAAGAAAATAACATCAATTCAAACATCAAACCTAGTTTAAACTTTATTGAAGAAATTGTAGAACAGGATATTAAAAGTGGTAAAAATGCAAGTAGGATTCATACTCGTTTTCCACCGGAACCGAATGGTTATTTGCATATTGGGCATGCAAAATCTATCTGTTTAAATTTTGGTCTGGCAAATAAATACAATGGAAAATGCAATCTCCGCTTCGATGATACTAACCCTGTGAAAGAAGATGTGGAATATGTAGATTCTATCCGTGAAGATGTAAAGTGGCTTGGATTTAACTGGGATGGTGAATATTATGCTTCTGATTATTTTGATCAGCTTTATGAATGGGCATTGCTCCTGATACAAAAAGGAAAGGCTTATGTATGTGATCTTACACAGGAAGAAATGAGTGCTTACCGTGGTACTCCTACGAAGCCCGGAACTGAAAGTCCTTATCGCAGTCGCAGAATTGAAGAAAACCTGGATTTGTTTTTAAGAATGAAAAATGGTGAATTTGCTGATGGAAGCCGGGTTTTACGTGCTAAAGTGGATATGGCTTCGCCTAATATGCATATGCGCGATCCTATTTTGTATCGAATTCTTCATTCTGAACACCATAGAACTGGTGATAAATGGTGCATCTATCCTATGTATGATTATGCTCATGGTCAAAGTGATTCTATTGAAAATATAACACATTCCATTTGTACATTGGAATTTGAAGTACACCGCCCTTTGTATGAATGGTTTATTAATGAACTGGAGATACATGCTCCTCAACAAATTGAATTTGCAAGATTGAATATAAGTTATACGATGATGAGTAAGCGGAAATTACTTGAACTGGTGAACGAAAAATATGTCACAGGTTGGGATGATCCTCGTATGCCAACTATTTGTGGAATACGTCGTAGAGGGTATACTCCTGAATCTATCCGGAATTTTGCTGAAATTATTGGTGTTGCTAAACGCGATAATGTGATTGATGTTGCACTTTTAGAACATTGTATCCGCGAAGATCTGAATAAAAAGGCCATGCGTGTAATGGCTGTATTAAATCCATTGAAAGTTATAATTGATAATTACCCTGATACCATCGAGGAATTAGATGCAATAAATAATCCGGAAGATGAAAGTGCAGGAAGCCGAAAAGTTCCTTTCTCAAAACATATTTATATTGAACGGGATGATTTTATGGAAGAACCTTCCAAAAAATATTTCCGTTTGTCGCCAGGGAATGAAGTTCGCTTACGCTATGCTTATTTTGTTAAATGCGAAAGTTTTGTGAAAGATGAAAACGGTGAGATAATAGAAATTCACTGTTCTTATGATCCTGCTTCACGTGGTGGAAATTCCCCTGATGGCAGAAAAGTTAAAGGAACCATACACTGGGTTGCTGCTGATACTGCTGTTGATATTGAAGTCCGTCTCTTTGACCGACTTTTCAATGCACATAATCCGGAAGAATATCCTGAAGGAGGAAGTTATAAAGATAATCTTAATCTTGACTCGATGAAGGTAATAAAAAATTGTAAAGCAGAACCTTGTTTGAAGGATGTTCCGGTATTGACAGGTTTTCAGTTCGAAAGACTGGGCTATTTTTGTGTAGATCAGGATTCAACAAAAGAGAATATGGTTTTTAACCGCACTGTTTCTTTAAAAGATTCCTGGGCTAAAATTGAGAAAAAAGAAGAGAAATAGTTTATAAGTCAGAAGACCGAAAGCTTAAGTCAGAAGTGGCTGAAAAAAAATCCTTGTAACTCAATAGTTACAAGGATTTTTTTAAATGCTATAGGATATTACCTATTTGAAACCTTTTGGTTTTACAATAGTAAAGGTTCTTACAATATTAAATCCGAAATAAACATAGCCTTTACCCCAGGTTCCCTGTGTTTCGGTCAGGAATCCACGTTCAAATAATGGTTGCGAATTAGTTACAAAAAGTTGAAATACGTGACCACCAGTTTCTATATCCAAACCTAATGAAAGTGAATTGTCATAGTTCTTTCTGGTTTCACTGGACATGATATAATGATATTCAGCATTTATTGACATTCTTTTTGATAGTTTATATCTTCCTCCACCTCCTAAGGTAACAATATCATTAGGATTAGCATTTAAAGCAACTATATTTTTATGAACCAGAGAAGGAGTTATTTGAAATGAAAGGGAATTGCTGAATTTACGTGCAATCAGTAATTGATGAACAAAGGATAATCTTGAAGAAAAGTAATTGTTCCATTCAGGATGTGACCAATGTAATCCATTGCTGGCAACGTCACAGAAATATGAAACAGAAACTGGCATGCTGTTATTACTGGTTTGGCGTAATATTTTGTATTTTACAAAACCATCAAATGTTTTCTGTAATGAACTACGTCCTAGACCAATGCTAAGTCTGTTGTTAATGCCATATTCAAGGCCAATTCTGATCGTAGATTGATCAAGACCAAAAAATCCATAACTACCTTCGTTTATTGCGCCAAAGTGGTGTGAAATGCTAAAATTAAGATTGCCTATAGCAGGGTTCTCTATAGATTGACCAATTATTATACGTGAAGTTTTAAATGTTGCATAAGTAAATGATTTTGTTTTAATATCAGGCCCAAATTCATCCAATAAGTCCTGCGAAAAAGTATGCTTTACAAATACAACAGTAAGAATAATTAATAGAATGTATATTTTTTTCATATCAGTTTTTTTTAAAATCTCCGGTTTATTAAAACAAGCCGGAGATTTATAAATATTAATTCAATTATTTTTTTTGATCCATTGTTACATCTACAGTAACCTGAACTTTTTCTGCTATTTTTCCAGCAACTGCACTGGGAATATTAATGTTATAATCTTTAACTGCAAGATTAAATTTACAATTGGCAATTACTTTAGTATCTTTAATTTCGATACTTCCACTTTGTTTTACTTTTTTAGTTACTCCATGAATAGTAAGCTCACCTTCAATCACCGCATTATATTTACCATTTTTTGAAAAATTTATTTCTTTCAGATTGATAATTTTTCCTTTAAAAATTGAGTTGGGAAACTTTGGTGATTCCATATAGTTTTCATTGAAATGCTCCTGCATTAAAGCTTGCTTAAATTCAAAGGATGTAATAAGAACCTGGAAAACAATGTCACCGTTAGAAGCATCCAATGCAGCTTTAACCTGATTGTTTTTAGCTTCTATTTTTTCCATTGGTGCATCAGAATAGAAATCAATTTTTCCATTTTTAGTTATATATTTTTGCGCAAAAACGCTGGAAGATAGCATTGTAAGTACAAAAAAGAATTTTAGTCCATTTTTCATTTTTTTCATTTTTATTTAGTGATTAATATATTTATTTTACAATTGAGCATTTTTCAAATATTAAATCTGCACCTGACATTCCTTTACAAAGACCTTTAATTCTTATTACTGAATTTGGAGCTGTATTTTTTGTAACTTCACAATGATTTTTCAACATAGTACATCTAACACCACCGCCTGCATTTAAATCACTAAAAAGGTCATCAGTCTTTGGTTGTGTAGTGTCTTGTTGCTGAGTAAAAACAGCAACAACAAGTGTGTCAGAAGGTGTTTCTATTGTAGAAACATTTCCGTTAATCTCAATTACCTTCCCATTGTATAGAGAATCTGCAGTTACCTTGTTGTCAGAATATTGTTTATATAGCTCATTCACATTTAAGGTATACTCAGCTTTTGCTTTTTCAATATCTTTATTAGGTTTATTGATATACCATAAAACAGCAATTACTGCGATAATTCCTACTACGACTGCAACTATTAAAAATTTTAACCACTTTTTCATTTTGACATTGTTTTAAATATTAATTATTGAGTGCTCCTCTATTCACCCATGCTACAATCTTATTAACATTACAGTTATCCATTTTTCCTGATCTTGGCATTCCATTTGAAACATAGGTAACAGAATTTACCAGTTTTCCATTATCGGCAATTGCTTTAACACCTGCATAAGAATCAAGCTGATAACCCCCGCCAGCTCCTGCACCGGAATGACAACTTATACAGTTAGCGGATATTATTGGACTAATTATTGCCGTAAAACTCACATTCGTTGTATCACAATATGCCGGAACAAAACGGTAAAGGCTTTCTTCAGAATCCCGGTAACAACTATTTAATAGTAAAATGGAGGCTGTAATTATTGTAAAAATTATTGATATTTTTTTCATGCTTTATATTTTTAATTTTAAAGTTATAATGAGATTTAGATTAAAATAAACTTCAACGTATTATGAGGTATGAAAAATCTCATTTTACTACTCATTAATCATTTTGTTTTCCATTATTAATCCAGTTTGTAATTTTTGTAATTTTACATTCAGACAATGGTTTTGCTGGAGATGGAGGCATTATCGAACCACTTTGACCT
The DNA here is from genome assembly GCA_049315385.1 of Bacteroidales bacterium. GTDB lineage: Bacteria > Bacteroidota > Bacteroidia > Bacteroidales > JACABE01 > JACABE01. The sequence goes on along the minus strand of JBMOKG010000017.1, from coordinate 53,646 downwards.
TTAATTCTACCTAATATAGTTGTGGCTTTAGCAGAAATTTGGCTATGATTTGTAAGTTCTCCGTTTGCACTTCCTGTATTATGACAACCTAAACAATTTCTTTTTATAATGGGGGAAGTAGCAGCAGCAAATGTATAAATAGATGTATCGCATGTTTCCATATTTTCAAGAGCTCCTTGCTTAATCCATCCATATATTAATGTAACCTGTTCAAGGTTTAATGGTGTTTTTGGTGGAGGTGGCATTTCACTGCCAATTGCATATTTATACAATCGGCTGTTTTGTGGATCTCCGGGTTTAACCATATTAAGTATGTTGCTATAATTACTTAAGTCTGGCTCTTCTTCTCCACCAGTATGACAACCACTTATTGCACAATTCGATTGCACAATCGGAAGTACCTCGTCATAAAAATAAACAGTATCTTTAATAGCAGTCTCATCAATAACAGGGGGTGTTGAATCATGTTTACAGCTACTCAATGCAAAAATACAAACTGCTGATAAACATGCAAACTTGATGTTTTTTTTCATGTAAAAATAAATTTTGAAGATTGATATATGTATATTTGAAGTTATTATTTTTATATTGGGATATGTTTATTTTGTAAACTAGGTTTTTAAAAAAATATAAAGCAATAATTAGACCAAATTATTTTAATATTGAATTTACTTTATAATCAAATCTATATGCATTATGCAAAATTAATATTTAAAACAATCGTTTATACAAAAAGTCTTGACCATCAGCTAGTTTAGAACCATGCTAAATAAGGAATCTATTTAAAAAACAGAAATAGAAGTATATAAATAAAAAACCCTGATTTGTTTTTTAACAAATCAGGGTTTAAAAAAGAATAATTAAAAATTTATTTCTTTTGTATAAGGTTATACAGTTCGTCTAATTTCGGTAAAATAACAATTTCTATTCGACGGTTAAGTGCACGTCCTTCTTTTGTTTCATTAGCTGCAACAGGTGAATATTCACTTTTTCCGGCAGCCATTATTTGCATTGGATTGATTTTATAAGTTTCTGTCAAAATTCTTATCACAGTATTTGCTCTTGAAACGCTTAAATCCCAGTTATCTTTAAAACAGTTAGTTTTAATAGGAATACTGTCAGTATGACCAATAATTAAAATATCGAGGCTTGGTTGTCCTTGCAGAACACTGGCAAGCATTCCTAAAGCAGTTTTCCCTCTTTCATCTAAAGAAGAGCTACCTGAAGGGAATAATAATTTATCAGCTAAGGATACATATACTTTTCCTTCTTTCATTTCTACCGTTAATTCATCTTTTTTGAAATTGACTAATGCACCGTTAATTTTCCCCATTACATCCGTTAGTAGTGCCTTTTGTTTTTTTGAAATTGAATCTAATTCATTTATTTTATGTTCTCTTTCTTTTAAATCATCATTCTTTTTCTTAAGCATGAGGTTTAATTTTTCTTTTTCCGATAGATTAGATGTAATCATTTGGTTATATTCAGCTACTTTAACTTCATATTCTCTGATTTTTGCAGCTAAACCGCTTGTATCAATTTCTAATAAGCGTAGTTGCTTTTTCAAAAATTCAATCTGTTTATTAAGACTGACTTTTTGTTCTGTCATGTTTATTTCTCTTTGCATACATGCCTGGCGATCATTTTCAGATTGAACAAATTTTTTCTTGGAAACACAAGCAGAAAGTACCAGCATAATTAATAAAGTTAATACCAGATTAGTTTTAATTTTTTTCATGATTTATCCTCCTGAATTTTATTTTTAAGTTCGTTTACAAATCTACAATTTTTTTCGGGTTCAATCTTTTTTATAAACATTTTTATTTTTTTTAAATAAATTAATGTATCTATTAAAAATATATTCTATTTTTGGATAAACTTTTAATAAGAAATATATGAAAGGAATTATTTTAGCAGGCGGTTCAGGAACGCGCTTACATCCTCTAACTATCGCAGTTAGTAAACAGTTAATGCCAATATATGATAAACCTATGATCTATTATCCATTGTCAGTTTTGATGATGGCGGGTATTCGCGAAATATTAATTATCTCAACACCAACAGATTTGCCAAATTTTGAGAAATTATTGGGTGATGGAAGTAAAATTGGATGTCAATTCAGTTATAAAGTTCAGGAAGTTCCAAATGGATTGGCTCAGGCTTTTGTATTGGGCGAAGAATTTGTTGGAAAAGAAAAAGTAGCATTAATTTTAGGTGATAATATCTTCTATGGGACTGGTTTACAAAAACTAATACAAGAAAATAATGATCCTGTTGGTGGTATGGTATTTGCTTATCATGTTTCAAATCCTCAACATTATGGCGTAGTCGAATTTGATAAAAATAACAATGCTATTTCAATTGAAGAAAAACCATTAGAACCTAAATCAAATTATGCAGTTCCTGGATTATATTTCTATGATAATTCAGTAATTGAAGTTGCTAAAAGCATTCAACCCAGTAAACGTGGTGAATATGAGATAACCGATGTAAACAAATATTATCTTGAGCAAGGCAAATTGAAAGTAGGAATTTTAAGTAGAGGAACTGCCTGGTTAGATACCGGGACATTTAGTTCCTTGTTACAAGCTTCACAATTCGTTGAGGTTATAGAACAACGACAAGGACTAAAGATTGGATGTATTGAAGAAATTGCATATCGTCAGGGTTTTATTGATAAAATGCAATTAATTGATGTTGCGAAGCCATTACTTAAAAGCGGATATGGTGATTATTTATTACAACTTATAAAATAGAGAATAATTATTAAGATATTACGATTTACCTACTATAATTACTCCTGGCAGGATGTATTGTCTTGCTGGTATTTATGATGTCTAGATTAAAGATGATTAACAATGCATACAATTCAGGAATTACAGGATATAACTAACGAAACTATATCAGCTCAAAAATTTGAAGGAAATCCTTCTTTACTTTATGAACCTATTAACTATACTCTTTCACAGGGAGGAAAAAGAATTCGTCCTGTTCTAACCTTATTGGCGTGTGAATTGTTCGGCGGGAATATTGAAAAAGCTGTTTATCCGGCTATAGGCATGGAAATTTTCCATAATTTCACACTTCTGCATGATGATATTATGGACAAAGCACCTATACGTAGAGGGAAAGATACAGTATATAAAAAATGGAATACTAATATTGCGATTCTTTCGGGTGATACTATGTTTGCTATGGCCTATGAATATATACTTAAAACAGAAATAAAGTTTATTCCGGATATTTTACATGTTTTAAGCAGAACAGCGATAGAAGTATGTGAAGGTCAGCAGTTTGATATGAATTTTGAAACTGACGATAATATTAGTATTTCTGATTATATTGAAATGATACGGTTAAAAACTGCTGTTTTATTGGGCGGTAGTTTAAAGATCGGAGCTATTATTGGTGGTGCTAATTCAGAAAGTGCGAATAATATTTATGATTTTGGAATTAATATCGGACTTGCTTTTCAATTAAAAGATGATTTATTGGATGTATTTTCTGAAGTAGAGAAATTTGGAAAAATTACAGGAGGCGATATTCTTACTAACAAGAAAACCTATTTATACTTAAAAGCTTTTGAATTGGCAAAAGGGGTTCAGTTGCAGAAATTAAAGCATAGTTTTTCTTTATCAGAAAATAATAGCCAACAAAAGATAGATAGCGTAAAATCTATATATAATGAATTAGAAATAGAGTCATTGACAATCAGTGAAATGCAATTATATTATGATAAAGCAATCGAATGCTTAAATAAAATTAATATAGAACCTATTTATAAAAAGAGTATTATAAGTTTTGCTGAACTATTGATGGGAAGAGAATCATGATATATTATTTTTATAAATCTCCGATAAGCGGTGAATTACTTTAAATAATTTTTCCTGGAAAATGGTTTAGTTAAGAAAGTAAACACATTATTTTCGTATATGGTATAAGCATTATCTCTCTTTGAGGTTGTAATGATAACCTCAATTGATATTTAGATATAATTCAGTAATTCAAATCCAGCCTGCTGCTGGCTCAATAATTAATGAACCCGCTAAGTATTTACTTTAAGTAGAAGACAATTATATAAACTTTATAAACTTACTTAATAAGGAAAGTAAATTTATCGAAGTTTTTCAAAGCGATACCGGTACCACGTGCCACTGCTCTTAATGGATCTTCGGCTACATGTACTGTAAGTTTTGTTTTTTGAGCAATACGTTTATCCAGTCCTCTTAGCATTGAGCCGCCACCGGCCAGGTAAATACCTGTACAGTAAATATCAGCACACAATTCAGGGGGTGTCATTTCCAGTGCATTCAAAATAGCTGCTTCTATTTTAGAAATAGATTTGTCGAGACAATGTGCTATTTCAGTATAATTTACAACTACTTCCCTGGGTGTTCCGGTTAGCATATCTCTGCCCTGTACCGCAAAATCTTCGGGTGGATTATCCAGTTCGGGAATGGCAGAACCTACTTCAATCTTGATTCTTTCGGCTGTACGTTCTCCAATGATTACATTGTGCTGTTTACGAAGATGTTCTTCGATATCCTGATTAAAATCATCACCGGCAATACGGATGGATTTATTACAAACAATACCACCTAATGCAATAACGGCAATTTCGCTGGTACCTCCTCCAATGTCAATTACCATATTTCCGTTTGGTTCGAGTACATCAATACCTATACCAATAGCTGCTGCCATAGGTTCATGTATTAATTTTACCTCTTTAGCCCCGGCTTGCTCTGCAGAATCTCTAACGGCTCTTTCTTCCACTTCAGTAATACCGGAAGGAATACAGATTACCATTTTTAAGGCAGGTGGAAACAACGGCTTTTTAGGGCTTATCATTTTTATCATCTCCCTGATCATATATTCTGCAGATTGAAAATCAGCAATTACACCATCTCTTAATGGACGAATGGTTTTGATGTTTTCGTGGGTTTTGCCATGCATCAGCATCGCTTTTTTACCAACAGCAATAATTTTACCGGTAGTCCGGTCTATTGCCACAATAGATGGTTCATCCACAACTACTTTATCATTATGGATTATAATAGTGTTGGCTGTTCCTAAGTCAATTGCTATTTCTTTTGTTAAAAAAGAAAAAAGTCCCATATTTTTTTAATTTATTTCTGATTTAAACGATATACCTTACGTAAAATCAGAAAATTAGTTACAATAATTTATTTCTCAGTGTTTAAAATGCCTGTTTCCTGTAAAAACCATGCACATTTGATGATTTTCACAATAGTCTATACTATCCTGATCTTTCACCGAACCTCCCGGCTGAATTACAGCATTTATCCCTTCAAGATATGCAATCTCAACACAATCGGCAAAAGGGAAAAAAGCATCTGAAGCCATCACCGCTCCTTTTAACTGAAAACCAAAATTTCCAGCTTTCACTATTGCCTGTCTCAACGCATCAACCCTTGAAGTCTGTCCTACACCGCTTGCCAGCAATTGTTTGTTCTTTACAATTACAATTGCATTTGATTTTGTGTGTTTTACAATTTTATTGGCAAACAACAAATCCGATATTTGCTCATCATTAGGTATTACAGAAGTTACAGTCTTTAAATGCTCAGGTTTTTCAACCATTGCATCCCTTTTTTGTTCTATTACTCCGTTTAAAACCGTTTTGAATTGCTTGTCATTCAATACAAAATCTTTTTTTTGCAAAATTATTCTATTTTTCTTAGATTTTAGTATTTCTAAGGCATTATTTTCATAATCAGTTGCAATTATTATCTCAAAGAATAATTTATTGATTTCCAAAGCAGTGTTTTCATCCAGCATCCGGTTACAAATCAGTATACCTCCAAATGCTGAAATCGGATCTGCTGCCAGTGCATCTTTCCATGCATCAAGTAGTTGAGGACGGCTTGCAATTCCACAGGCATTATTATGTTTAATAACTGCAAAAGTAGTTTCCTCAAAATCATTGATCAGTGCTATGGCAGCATCTATGTCGAGCATATTGTTGTAGGAAATTTCCTTACCGTGAAGTTGATGAAAGTAATCGCTGATATCTCCATGGAAAACACCGGATTGATGTGGATTTTCGCCATACCGCAGTTTGTTGCTTTTCAATATACTTTGTTTGAAAACAGGAATTTCTAATTCTTTGTTGAAATAATTAAAAATATGACTGTCGTAATGAGAAGAAACATTAAATGCTTTTGCCGCAAATAATTTTCGGTCTGCAAGCTCAGTATATCCCTGTTTTGCATTCAGTAATGCTAAGAAATCAGAATATTCAGCGGCAGAAGGAACAATAACTACATCTTTAAAATTCTTGGCTGCAGCTCTTATAAGAGAAATGCCTCCGATGTCAATTTTTTCGATGATTTCTGCTTCAATGGAGGAAGATGCCGCTGTTTTTTCAAAAGGGTATAAATCAACGATGACCAGATCAATTTCGGGAATGTTGTATTCCTGCAATTCCTGCAAATCCGAATCCAGTTCACGCCGGCAGAGTATACCGCCAAAAATTTTCGGGTGAAGAGTCTTAACTCTGCCTCCTAAGATGGATGGATAGGAGGTTAGAGATTCAACGGCAACAGCATCGATTCCCAAAGTCTTTATATAATCATAAGTACCGCCTGTAGAAAATATTTTTACATTTAAATCGTTTAATTTTCTAATAATTGCTTCGATATTGTCTTTTGAAAAAACCGAAATGAGTGCACTGTTTATTTTTTTCATAAATAAAAACTTTTGAAACTGAAAATCAACATTGTATAAAATTATTTTTATTTTGCAATTTTATTAAAAAATTAGGTCAAATACCAATTTATTTTCATAATATTTCTAATTTTACAGATTATTAGCATTTACAAAAATCGTTGAAATTCAATTTATAAAAATGAATCAAAAGTTGTTTATTCTCGTTAAATTAATAAGGGAAAGTTATATATTTGCTTTTCAGGCTATCATCGTTAATAAACTACGTACAGTGCTCACATTGCTGGGTATAACGATAGGTATTTTTTCTATTATTTCTGTCTTTACTGTTTTTGATTCGCTCGAAAATAAGATTAAAACCAGTATTGATTCATTGGGAGATAATGTTCTGTTCGTTCAGAAATGGCCCTGGGCATTCGGAAGTGATTATCCATGGTGGAAATACATGAGCCGTCCGGTTGCTAAAATTAATGAACTTGCTGAAATTGAAAACAGAAGCGAAGCTTATTCTGCGGCGACTTTCGTAGTTGGAAATACTAAAACAGTAAAATACAAAAACAACAGTATTTCAAATGCCCGAATAATGGCGGTTTCGAAAGACTATGACAAGGTCATGTCTATCAGTATAGCAGAAGGCCGGTATTTCACAGTGAGTGAATCTGTTGGCGGCAGACCGGTTGCTATTATTGGTAAAGATATTGCAGAAAACCTTTTTTATTCTGCAAATCCATTAGGGAAAGACATTACGGTATTTGGCAGAAAAGCAACGGTAGTAGGTATCTTTCAAAAAGAAGGCGATGATACTTTCGGACAAAGTAGCGACAATCAGGTGATGCTGCCTATAAACTTTGCAAGGAATGTAATGGATATTACCGACGAAAGCAATGATCCCAGCATTATTGTCAGGGCAAAACCGAATGTTTCAAATGAAGAATTAAAAGATGAACTTACGGGTATCATGCGTTCGGTGAGACAGTTGAAACCATCAGCTGAAGATAATTTTGCAATCAATGAGATGAGTATGATTACTAAAGGATTTGAAAGCATTTTCAGTACTATCGGTATTATTGGCTGGATTATTGGTGCTTTTTCCTTAATTGTAGGTGGTTTTGGCATTGCAAATATCATGTTTGTATCTGTTAAGGAAAGAACAGGAATTATTGGTATCCAAAAATCGCTTGGTGCCAAGAACTATTTTATATTGCTGCAGTTTCTGTTCGAAGCAGTTTTCCTTTCATTAATTGGAGGTGCACTTGGTTTATTCATTATTTTTATCGGTACATTAATAGTAACTTATGCCCTCGATTTCTCCCTGACTATGACATTGGGAAATATTGTACTTGGATTAAGCGTCTCATTTATTATTGGATTGATTGCAGGATTTTTGCCGGCTTTCAGAGCTTCCCGTTTAAATCCGGTAGATGCTATACGGGCAACAAGCTAGTTTTATTTAAAAATAAACAATAATTTCAAACAAATTAATACATAATAACCAAATTTCAATTTAATAAAATGAACACAAGAGGCTATAAAATAAGATACAGATTTATGCTGTTGATTGCAATAACAGCAATTTTAATAACAGCCTGTGATAAAAAACCTGGAGAAAAACCCTCTTCATCCGGTAAAACCTGTGAGATTCTATTAGTAGCGGACAAATCATTGATTGATGGCGCAATAAATGATTCACTTAAAGCATTTTTTATGCAGGAACAACAAGGTTTAAATCAGTCGGAACCCCTGTTTACAATGCCATTACTTTCAGTTTCTGCATTTGAAGATGCTGAAATGTTTCAGGCACACCGTAATATTATAATGATTAATATTAACGATAGTTGTAAAGAGAAACTGGATATAATGAAAAATTTTAAATCCAAACCACAAATTGTATTTATTTTAAATGCACCCAATAAAGAAGCTTTTCTCCATTTGTTTGCTGAGAAAAAAGAAATGATAAAGAATACTTTTGATGAAACGGAAAGGATACGGATTAATCAGGCATTTAAAGCAGTGGAAGAAGTAGGTACAAGAAATGCTGTTAGCAAAATCTTTAATTTCTCCATGGTTTTCCCCAATGGTTTTAAAGTTGCGAAAAAGACCAGAGATTTTGCCTGGATCAGACAGGAATCAAAAGAATACAGTGAAGCTGTTTTAATATATACTTGCCCTTATACTGACAAAAAACAACTGAATACTCAACATATTATTGATTTACGCGATTCATTGACAAAACAATATGTCCCCGGTCCCACAGAAGGTTCATATATGACTACAGAAAAAGAGTTTGGCCCAACTTCTAAAGAAATTAATTTTAATGGCAAATATGCAATAGAAATCAGAGGATTATGGAAATTAAAAGGCGATTTTATGGGAGGGCCATTCATCAATTATACTTTTGTAGATGAAAAAAACAACCGCATCATTATGCTTGATGGTTTTTTGTATTCCCCTAAAAAACCAAAAAGAGATTTACTGAAACAAATAGAATCAATTATATATTCGTATATGCCAATGTAAATAGTTAATATCGGGCTTACTAATCCTGATATTTAATACTATATTTATATATAAAAAGGAGTTGTCTGTAATCAGACAACTCCTTTTTTTAAAAATCAGATATTCTCCCAAGCTGATTTATAAAATAGTTCAATCATTAATGGTATTACAAATTCTGTTTGTAATATTCATAAATTTTCCGGTATAAATGAGTACGGTCGATACCACCAACATTGTGTTCGTGGGTTGGATAGATAAAATAATCCACTTGTTTTCCTAAATTAATACAATTCTTTAAGAAAGAAGAACTGTGTTGAGGAACAACTGTATTATCCACGCCACCTTGAATAATAAGCAGTTTACCTTCCAGTTTGTCCACATAATTGAGTAATGAAGCATTTTTATAACCTTCAGGATTTTGTTCAGGTGTATCCATATAGCGTTCACCATACATGACTTCATACCATTTCCAATCGATAACAGGTCCGCCGGCAGTAGCTACTTTAAATACGCCTGGATTTTTCAACTTCATCGAAATTGTCATAAATCCACCATAACTCCATCCATCAACACCCATTCTGCCGGCATCAACAAAGCTTAATGATTTTAAATAGGCAACACCTTCCATCTGATCAGCAACTTCATTAGTTCCACAATTGCGATGAATGGCACTTTCAAATTCAAAACCTCTGTTGGCAGAACCACGATTGTCCATCGTAAATACGATATATCCTTGCTGAGCAAGAAAATTCATAAATAAATTTCCACCACCTAACCACGAATTGCTTACTAATTGTGCATGAGGGCCACCATATACATAAATAATAACCGGATATTTTTTAGTAGCATCAAAATCTGAAGGTTTAATCATACGGCAATATAAATCCGTTCCATCTTTGGCTTTAAGGGTGAGCATTTGAGTTTCTCCCATTTTATACTCTTTCAATGGGTTTTTATCTTCCAGTATCGTTTGAATCGTTTTTCCTTCAGCATTTAAAGCCACAGTTTTACGCGTTATTTCTGTATTGCTGAATACATCCAATATATAATTCCCATTTTTATCAATAACCGGACTATGAGTGCCTTTAACTGTAGTAATAAGCTTAATATCATTTGATTTAATGTCAACTACATAAATATCATTATCCAATGGACTTTCTTTAGTAGCCGAAATAAATACTTTATTCCCTTTAGCATCAAATCCTTCAATATCTTTTACCATCCAGTTTCCTTTGGTAATTTGTTTTATGAGTTTTCCATCAGTATTGTAGAGATATAAATGATTATAACCGTCTCTTTCGCTCAACCATAAAAATTCATTTGGATTTGATTTCAGAAAAAATAACCCATTTTCAGGTTCAACATATTTCTCATTTTTTTCTTCAAATAAAGTGCTGATGAAATTACCAGTAGCAACATCGTATTTATTTAATTTTAAATGATTTTGATCGCGATTCAATACGGCAATATAAACATATTTCTCATCAGGACTCCAGCTGATATTGGTAAGATATTGTTCTGCAGGTTCTCCTGTTTTCAGGAAAACAGTTTTCTGAGTTACAGGATCAAAAATACCTACTGTAACATGGTGGCTTTTCATGCCAGCCATAGGATATTTAATGCTTTTTAACTCTGCAACACGGGGTTCAATATCCACTAAAGGATAATCAGTTACCATGGTTTCATCCATACGGTAATATGCCAGTAAATTGCCTTTTGGTGACCAGAAAGTTCCTTTCTTAATACCAAACTCATTGCGATGTACCGTTTGACCATTTACAATTCCTTTATTCTTTTCTTCGGTCACAGTAATTTCAGTTCCCCTGTAAGAAACATAAAGATTGTTTTCAATCGTATAAGCTATATTATATGTATTAGGTTCTATATCTGTATTTTCAGCAATTTCAGGATATTTATTTAATACTGAGACTTGTTTTTTTGCAAAATCGTAATTATACAATTTGTTTCCTGAAACAAAAGTAAAGTTGGACTTATCCACCCAGCTGATTGAGGGAAATCTTTTCAATTCTTTATCTGTTAGGATTTTAATTCCATTATTGATAGTTTCCAAATCGAGTATGGTATCTTTTTTCTCGGTTTTTACATTCCCTTTTACCAGTTTATTGCTGGCTATCCATGTATAATTCCCGCTTTCGTCCATCCATTGCAGGTTATTGAGAGAAGTAGGATACAATTTGCGATTTGTAATCAACTCATCCAGATTCAGTTGTTTGGTTTGAGCATCCAATAGGTTGGTAACAAACATTAAAAATGCAATTACCCATAATTTAGTGAAATGTTTCATTGGTATATTTAATATTAAAAAATCAATCCGCTAAAATAAAGAAAAATCAGTGAAGCAGAATGATAAAATAGAATTATTCGATGAAAGTCTGAATTTTAACGATGAAATTTTAGCGAAAGTACAAATTAAAGTCTAAATTTACCAGTTCTGAAAGATGAAATGTAAAGCTTAAGCAATCAACACATTTACTATAAATTAGCCTTTTTATGAAAAAATATTTGTTCTTATTATTGTTATTGTTAATTGGATTTTCAGGCGAATCAGAAAACCCATGGGTGAAAAAATTAACAAGGAAACCCTTACATAGAGATAGTACAGCTCTATTTATGATTACAATCAGCCAAAGGAATAAATTTGACAAAGATTCCACATCCTATCAGACAATGGTATATTTTTCGGGCAAGAAGTTTATTGGAGCAAATGAATTCTATGCAGATTTCCCGGATTTTGGATTTGCATATTACAAATTAAGTGATACTGCTTTTTTGTTTGATAAAATACTTAAGCAATATTACACATCAGATATAAAAAGAGATTCACTTTTATATGATTTTGATCTCCTCTTGCAAGATGAGGTATTAGGTCCTGTTTTTTATACAAGTTTATACCAGCCGGGTTTTATGAGTTCTGTTGCCAAAGATTTTGAAACTTATAAAATGAACTGTATTGGATTAACTTATAAAAATATGCCTGTGGGATCTTTACAAAGCATGGGACTGGAAACGAAAATGACAGATTTATTTGCAAAAACCTGCAGATATACTGCAGTTATTGATACCATCAGCCGTTGTTTCAGATCTTTATACATGAAAATGGACACTTCAAAAGTAATGGGGAACAATCCGATCAGTATCAATTATAATTTTGACAAAACAACAATAACAACTTTAACTCAAGATAGTATAAGACAGATTGTTTCAAATTTTAAAAATAAATATCGTTTGTCAGCTTTAACTGAGAGCGTGAACTTTGATGATTATAAAAAAGCAGACAGGAATAATACAAAACCTATTCCAAAATCAGTTATTACGGACGAAGCATCACAGAAATACATGCTTCCGTTATTAACAACGAATGGAGATACAATACATCTGAAAGATTATAAAGGGAAATACATTCTTCTGGATTTCTGGTTTATCAATTGTCCTCCCTGCATAAGAGGGATTCCTAAAGTAAATGCAATCCTTGAGCAATTTAAAGATAAAAATTTAATCGTAATCGGTATCAATCCGTTCGATAAAATGGATGCAATAAAGGATGTAGTACAAAAAAAGGATATGAGATACCTTGTTTGCCAATCAGCCAATAGTATCGACAAAATATTTAAAGTTCCTTATTTCCCAACTTATTTACTGGTTTCTCCTGATCAGAAAACAGTTCAGACTATTACGCTTCACGAAGAAAAAGATTTGGAGAATTTTATAAAGCAATTGGAGAAGAAATTGAAATGATAGCTCTTTAAAAAGCAAAACAACGAAATTCTGTATTTCGTTGTTTTGCTTTTAATCGAATAAATTGTATTAAAAAGATACTGTTTTATTTACAAATCTATAGTTGCAATCAGTTCTTTAATGACTTCTGTCATTTTAGGTTCAGCTGCTTTTGCAGCTTCAATAACTTCCTGATGAGATATTTCCATAATTTTTCCTTCAACACCTAAATCAGTAATTACAGAAACGGCAAAACAAGGAATATCCATGTGACGGGCAGCAATAACCTCAGGGACCGTTGACATACCAACAGCATCTCCACCTAATATTCTGTAAAGTTTATATTCTGCAGGGGTTTCATAGGTAGGACCTGTAACAGCTACATATACACCAAGCTGATAGTTGACATTGTTCTTTTTAGCTATTTCAACTCCTTTTGCAATTAGTGCTTTATCATAAGGAATATGCATATCAGGGAAACGTGGCCCTAGTTCATTATAGTTTTTACCTAATAAAGGATTATCACCCATCATATTAATATGATCTGTGATTATCATCATATCACCAATTTTGAAATCAGGATTCATCCCACCACTGGCATTTGATAGAATCAATAATTTTATTCCGAGCATTTTCAATACACGAATAGGAAAAGTTACCTCCTTCATAGTATAACCTTCATAGTAATGAAAACGTCCCTGCATAGCAACTACTTTTTTGTTGCCTAAAAACCCGAATATCAATTGTCCACTATGACCTTCAACAGTGGAAACCGGGAAGTTTGGTATTGATTTATATGGAATTGTAAATTTAATGTCAATTTCATTTGTAAGATTACCTAATCCTGTTCCTAATATGATTCCTATTTCAGGTGTAAAATTAATTTGTTGTTGAATAAATTCAGTGGTTTGTTTTATTTTTTCTAACATAATTTACAATTTGTTTATCAAATTTTTCTTTATCTTTCTTATGAAATTTAACTTCAATGGGCAGAAAAAAGAGGGGCAAATTTACAAAAAAATTCATTAACGGAGTCCCTTTAATTCTCATCGCATCTTTTTCGGTAGTTACCATTATTTTATTTTTCGAAAAAATATTTTCAAATACATCTTTTATTTTCTGCATATCTTTTTCCTGATATTGATAATGATCCCTGAATTTAATCGTTTCTACCGTATCAGAAATAGTTTTTAACTGATCCTGCAGTGGATAAGGATTTGCAATTCCTGCAAACATAAGAATGGTTGAAAATTTTTCGGAAATTATATTTTCAGCAGCTTCGTTCATTGGTATTAGTTTCCCATATTCTATATAAGAATAATAAACATGCTGACTGGCTTGTATTTTCATTTCTTCCTCCATCGATTTACAGGTAATGGGTGAAAGAACACGGGGGCATTTAGTAACAACAATGATATCAGCACGTTTCATGCCAGTTCTGGATTCACGCAAACTACCACTCGGGAGCAAATAATCATGCGAAAAAGGTTTGTAATAATCTGTTAGTAAGATTGACAAACCTGGGTTTACATATCTATGCTGAAAAGCATCATCTAATAAAACTACGTCGGTTTGAGGATGTTGTTCCAATATTTTCAATATTCCTCTAGGTCTATTTTCGTCTAATGCAACAGAAATATCAGGAAATTTTTTACGATATTGTAAAGGTTCATCACCAGCAGTTTCAGATGTGGCAGTATCATCAACCCATAAAAAACCCCTGGTTTTTCGGCCATAGCCCCTGCTTAAGGTCGCAACAGCTGAATCTTTATGTAATAATCTGATTAGATATTCTATATGAGGTGTTTTTCCTGTTCCTCCAACGCTTAAATTTCCTACTGAAATTACAGGAATATCAAATGATTTTGATTTAATTATTTTTAAATCAAAAAGTAAATTTCTCACAAATACTACCATTCCGTAAAGAACAGCAACAGGAAGCAAAAGCAAACCGGTAATATTCATGCAATAGCGTATCGTTTGTTAATAATTGAATTTTATACGCAAAAATCATTAAAAAGTTCCATTCTTATTTTATTATTCTGAAATTCAGGCAGTAGATATTTTTATCAGATGATCATTTATTATAAAAAAAAGAGAGATGAAATAAAAATTTAAGGTTTTTTACTGAATTTCAACTCTCATTCATCGATGTAATAATTCAAAAAAACAAGATTTTGTACTTTCATGTTTTTGCTTAATTTTGCTTAAAAATATAAAAAATGACCAAGCTAAGTGTAAATATCAATAAAATAGCAACCCTGCGCAACGCAAGAGGAGGAAATGTACCCAATGTTCTTACAACAGCATTGGATTGTGAACGATTCGGAGCCGAAGGAATCACAGTTCATCCACGTCCGGATGAGAGACATATTCGCTATTCAGATGTATATGATTTAAAACCACATATAACTACAGAATTTAATATTGAAGGTTACCCAAATAAAGAATTTATTCAGCTTGTTACTTCTGTAAAACCAACTCAGGTAACACTGGTTCCGGATCCTCCCGAAGCACTTACATCCAATGCCGGTTGGGATACGATAGCAAATGCTGCATTTTTGAAAGATGTTGTGACTCAGTTTCATTCCTTTGGTATCAGGACTTCAATCTTTATTGAAACTGATTTAAAAATGATAGAAAATGCTATTATAACCGGCACCGATCGCATTGAACTTTACACTGAAAGCTATGCAAAAGGCTATCAGACTGATAAAGAAAAAGCCATTGCTCCTTTTATTGAAGCAGCCCTAAAAGCCAAAGAATTAGGATTAGGTATCAATGCCGGACATGATCTTGATTTGAACAACCTTGCTTATTTTGCAAAAAATATTCCCGGCTTACTTGAAGTTTCAATCGGACATGCTTTAATCAGTGATGCTCTCTATTTCGGATTGGAAAATACAATACAGCTATATTTAAGAGCATTAAATCGTTAGGTGTTGATTTATAGCATATTAATGAATTCTGTGCTTTAATATTAACCTTCTTTATTTAATTATGGCTATCAAGTAGTTTTAAACTTTAAATACTTTATAACTAAATGAATTAATTTTTGTTATTTTTACACAATATTTATTAAAAACATACCAATTATGAAAAAAACCATATTAATTACCGGTGGAGCTGGATTTATCGGCTCCCATGTAGTAAGACTTTTTGTTAATAAATATTCCGATTACAAAATTGTCAATCTTGACAAGTTAACTTATGCAGGCAATCTGGCTAATTTAACTGATATTGAAAACAATGCAAATTATGAGTTTGTAAAAGGTGATATTGTGGATGCTCAGGCAATGAACGAATTATTTGAAAGATATAAATTTGATGGTGTAATTCATTTAGCTGCAGAGTCACATGTTGACCGTTCAATTGCAAATCCAATGGAATTTATAATGGCTAATATTGTTGGTACTGTTAATCTTCTTAATGCTGCCCGTCATATTTGGAAAGATAATCTTGAAGACAAACGTTTTTATCATATTTCTACAGATGAAGTTTATGGTTCTCTGGGAGAAGAAGGCTTTTTTACTGAAGAAACTGCTTATGATCCCCGAAGTCCTTATTCAGCTTCCAAAGCAAGTTCCGATCATCTGGTAAGAGCGTATTTTCATACTTATAAATTACCTGTTGTAATTTCAAACTGCTCAAACAATTATGGGCAATTTCAGTTCCCCGAAAAACTATTGCCTCTTTCAATCAATAATATCAACAACAGCAAACCAATTCCAATCTATGGGAAAGGTGAAAATATACGCGACTGGTTGTATGTTGTAGATCATGCCCGTGCAATTGACCTTATCTACCACGAAGGCAAAACCGGTGATACTTATAATATCGGAGGAAATAATGAATGGACCAATATTGACCTTATCTACAAATTATGTGAGATTATGGACAAAAAACTCAAGCGGGAACCGGGAACCTCTGTAAAATTAATTACTTTTGTTAAAGACCGTGCAGGTCACGATTTGCGCTATGCCATCGATTCCACAAAATTACAAAACGAGTTGGGATGGAAACCTTCATTACAGTTCGAAGAAGGTATGGAAATTACTGTAGATTGGTATCTTAATAACAAAGAGTGGCTTGATAATGTAACTTCAGGCGATTATCAGAAATATTATGATAAGCAATATGTTAAAAGATAATTTGTTATTATTGAATACTAAATGATAATGATTCAACCTCATTTAGTAACAGATCATTTTTGGCAATGCAAGTCCTTTAAACTTTATAAACTTTATATTTTACCAGATGTCATTTTTTGGAAATCTATTTGCTTCTAAAAAGCTGAGTCAGCCTGTTAATCTGGCGTCTATTGGAACAGATATGCACTCACATTTAATTCCTGGTATTGACGATGGATGCGCAAATATGTCTCAGTCTATTATGTTGATAAGGGAAATGAATGAACTGGGCTATAGCAAAATAATAACCACACCTCATATACAAGGCGAAGTTTATAAAAATACACCTGAAATTATTTTAAGTGGACTGGAAAATGTTCGTAAAGCTATAAAAGCGGAAGGTATTAATGTACAGTTGGAAGCTGCTGCTGAATATTTACTGGATGATAATTTTAATGAAAAATTTAAGGCCAATAACTTGCTTAGCTTTGGCAAAAAGCATATTTTAGTTGAACTGTCCTATTTTAGTCCTCACCCAAATCTTTTCAATTTTATTTTTGATTTACAAATAGAGGGTTACAAGGTAATTTTAGCACATCCTGAACGCTACTCATACTGGTTCAACAGTTTTAATAAATATGAAGAACTGAAAGACAGAGGTGTTTTTTTTCAACTTAATACAATCTCGTTGGGGGGATATTATGGTGAGATGGTGAAAAAACAAGCCGAAAAACTTGTAGATGCAGCAATGATAGATTTTCTTGGAACCGATCTTCACAACTCCAATTATATGAAAGGACTACAAGAGGTTCGCTTTGAAAAATATTTAGACAAAATTCTTTCTTCCGGAAAAATAATGAACGGGATTTTATAAATATACATAATTTCATTTTAAGATAATATGTTACTATTAAGAATAGTTTTATTAATAAATAATCTCTGTAATTTTAGATTTGGTCTTTATTATTAATCTCTATGGATATAAGTAAAACATTATATGTTAAGTATATGGTATGCAAATGTTGTATCCGCATCCTTCGTCAGGAGCTGGAACAACGCGGCATTCATATTTATCGTATTGTGCTTGGTGAAATAGATATAAGTTATGATAGTTCAACTATAAGCGAACAGGAAATTGAAAAAATAATTAACGACAATGGTTTCGAACTGGTTACCAATAAAGATAAAATACTGGTTGAACAAATAAAGACGGCTGTTATTGAATTGGTCCATTTTGCCAATAATATGAATTCAATTATCCGGAATTCTGATTATCTGGTTGAAAAACTAGGATATTCCTATCAGCATTTATCAGCCGTTTTCTCCAAATACGAATCCAACACCCTCGAAAAATTTATAATTCTTCACAAAATAGAGAAGGTAAAAGAAATGATAGAATACGGGGATCTCACATTGAGCGAAATTGCTTTTACAATGGGTTATAGCAGCGTTCAGTATCTATCCACACAATTTAAAAACATCACCGGTATTTCTGTTACAGATTACAAAAAAGCACCAAATGTTGAACGTAAATCAATTGCAGAAATTTAAAAGATTCTTATAGAAATTTAAACATTTGAAATCCAATATCATATTCATGCTTTTGATATTTCAATTGAAAATATTGCAAACTGCCTTCCAAAATTGAAGAAAAGTAAGAATAGTCAACCTCTTATTTTTTTACTATTGTTTCGATTTCATTCAATTTCAAGCCCCCTAGTTTTTCTTACTCAGGTTGTTTTAGTTATCAAACAAGGAATAATATCAAAGAACAAGAAGCATTATGACGTTCTGATCGTGCAAGAAAAATCAAAATCAAATAACAAACAAAAAATGAAACTTGTTTTCGACATTTCTGAAACGTGGAATGAAGTATATAAAGTAGAATAAAAAGTATTCCCTTTTAATCAAAATATCCTTAAAATTCAGCTTTTGACCAATTGGTCAAAGGTTCTTTCCTGCATTATCTTATCTTTAAAAGCCAAATAATATTGTTTGTTTTGCATTGAATATTTCAAACTGCTTAGCATTTTATACGAATCAAATTTCAAACTGGAATTCAAGCATTCTATTAAATTTAGTTGCCAATACATTATTAATAATTAATTTCATGACGTGGCAAAATCCCTTTGTAATTAAGCTTTAAAAATTTATTATTATTCGTATTGCAGCTTCCTGTTACTAAAACAGTATCCGAAGTAATTTTTGAAATTGTACAGTTTCCCCGAAGGATACCATCAGATATACCAGGATCCACAGTAACACCAAATTCACTGCTTATGTAAAACGTGCCTAATAAATCATTTGGTTCTGCATTATTATCTAATGTATCAACTGCATACGTACCAACATAATTTGTAGATGATGACGATATTATTTTCAATCTTAGTCCATCACCTGTGCCAATCATATGATTATAATTAGAACTAAATGAAACACCCTTCATTACAAAATAAGCATAATAGAAATAACATCCACCTGAACCTTCAAAAAGTGTTGTGTAAAATATATGTGCATTATCTATCTGATACTTTTTGCCATCATATTGCACATAGTATAAGGTGTCTTTTGCTGTTGTTATAATTGGTTTAGGTGTTGTTGTTGTTGTGCTTGTATCATCTTTTTTGCATCCATTAATAAATAGTATTACTATACTTGTAATGGCTAAGGTGTAAAATGTAATTTTCCTTTTCATGATTAATTGTTTTTAATGTGTATTTATTGTTTTGTCAACCTATTTCTGAACTTTTATTTTGTTTTTATGGCGTTTGGGGCAGCGGGCGTCAAGCAGTTTTCCTTGTCCAATAAATGAATGTATCGTTAAACGCTGATATATAGCACAGATTATTCATCACATTCTTTTCTTTCTACTAATTCAAATCCATTTGGATAATATTTATATATTAATTCATTAGACATTGATTTGATAAACCCTTTGTTATCAAAATTTAAAATTCTTTTTTCATCAATCATTATTCCAGTTATTTTATTAGTTATAGAAAATAAAGAATCAAAAACAATTTGCAATCGTTTATCACAATTAACTGTAAATAATTCATCTCTATAATAAAAAACGCCTTGAATAAAGGGCGGTAAATTTGAACTTAATGAAATATGATCCTTTAGGGTTACTGTTGATTCATTTGCAGATAAAAAAATCATTCTATCATTATCTTTCATAAAAATTTCCATAAAAAAATATGCATTTAAACTATGTCTATCAAAAATACACTTGTCACATAATTTTATAATTGAATCAAAAATAGGGCATATATTTTTATTTTTAATTTCCAAAATTGGAAAATAAAAAACTTTAGTAGAATCAATTCTTTGCATTCTGCTAAACCAATTTGTGTCACTTTCTTCAGAATACAATAATGGATTAACTTGTGAAAAAACAACTGAAATGTTTAATAAACAATACAAAAGTGTTATTGCGATTATTTTCATGATTTTATCTATTAAGTTTGTCTTTATTATATATTCTATCTCTACCACCACCCCATCGAAGTTTGAATATTGCATCAGGATGTACTTTTAATAAAACATCTTTTGTAGCAACATCACTTTCTGAAGTCTTATATCCATCTGGTTCAAATCGAGGATGTGAATGTGAAAATTTAATTAAATTCATGTTAGATGTTTTTAATCTTAATGCAAAATAGGCTCCTGCATGCTCTTCTTTTGGTCTATGAGATGTATAAATACTTGAATTGTTTTTAGGATTCTCTCCAATATTTGATGTTGATGTAATTTGTGACCATTCCACATCTGTATTATCAGCCAAAAAATTAAATGCCTTATCAGATGACTCTTCTGTTTTAAAATTAAGTCCTGTATAATTAACCTTTATTGGTTCTAATTTATCATTTTGACTATCAATAGTTCCTGTTTTTTTTGACATTGAGTGTTTTTCACCAATATCCTGTGATTTAACTTTTTCATCACTATCTTTTATTCTTTTTTCTTTATTGTCTACTACAAATAATACATCTCTATCTGTTTCTTTAACATTTTTCATTTCCCCAGTTTCCTGATTAACCTCCCATTCATCCATGCCGTCCGGATCAATAATATTAATAGGATTCCATCCACCGTATGTATATGGTTATTGATACGGATATTTATCACTCTTCGGACCCACACTTAACCAAAAGCTATAATCACTATTTAAATACCTAGCCCCAAAGTAAGAATACCCGGTTTCTTCATCTTTTTCTTTTGCGGAAAACTTATAAGGTGTATTGTAAGCAGCTGGATATTCAACACATAGCAGACCTCCTATTCCATAGCATACTTTCACCATATTTAAGTGCATAAAACGCCATTTTTTACTGCTGTTTTTCATTCTACAAATATAATTTATTTTTTTAGTTAAAATTTAATTCTGTTTTTAAGATACTTTTCTGAATGATTCACCTAAATGCTCTAATCTGAATGAAGATATATTGCATCGTACTTCACAACTTTGTTATTGAATATAATAAAAAGAACTTTGTTATTTGGAAGAATTCTAAATAAATTTCAGATTAAGCCTTAAAATAATTGAACTTAAACGCATTAAACTTGTTTTAAAAGATGTTTAATTGTTTAAAAAATCAATTGAATATTTCTAATTCAATGATTTAATATTATCAGAAGTGGAGATTAAAACCACTCTAAAAAAGGGCGAAACCGAAAAGCCATATGAGTAGGAAAATTTTAAATCAAATAAAAATGAAAACAAAAATTATACTTTCTTTTCTGCTTTTGTTAATGAGTGTATCCGGGTTTAGTACCGTCTGGACTGTTAACAACGTAGGAACATCTTTTTCTCCGGCAACTATCACTATAAATACAGGTGATAGTGTTAATTTTAGCATTGATGCATCACATAATGCTTTAGAGGTCAGCCTGACAACCTGGAATGCAGACGACAATACTCCATTAACCGGGGGATTTGAAACTAACTATGGAGGAGGCCTTGTCTTACCTTCAAACCTTACAACAGGTACACACTATTACGTTTGTTCTCCTCATGCTTCTATGGGTATGAAAGGGATTATTATAGTACAGAACTGCAGTTTACCTGCACAACCAACAGCTATCAATGGAAGCGCGAGCATATGTGCTTCAACATCTAATACTTATTCTATTACAGCAGTTGCAGGAGCAACTTCTTATACATGGACACTTCCCGGTGGATGGACAGGAAATTCTACCACCAATTCTATTACTGCTAATGCCGGTTCAACAAATGGAAACATTACTGTTAAAGCAAATAATAGTTGTGGTTCATCTGTATTACAAACAAAAAGTATCACAGTTAATTCCTCTCCTGTTCAGCCAGCATCTATCACCGGTAATGCAAGTATTTGTGCAGCATCGTCAAACATTTACAGTATTACAGCAGTTGCAGGAGCAACTTCTTACACCTGGACAATACCTAATGGCTGGACAGGCAATTCTACCACCAATTCTATTACTGCTATTGCCGGTTCAACAAATGGAAACATTACTGTTAAAGCAAATAATAGTTGTGGTTCATCTGCATTACAAACAAAAAGTATTATAGTTAATTCCTCTCCTGCTCAGCCGGCAATCATCTCCGGTAATGCAAATACTTGTGCGGCATCTTCTAACATATACAGCATTACAGCAGTTGCCGGAGCAACTTCTTATACATGGACACTACCAGGTGGCTGGACAGGAAATTCTACTACCAATTCAATTACAGCTATTGCCGGTTCAACAAATGGGAGCATTTCTGTAACTGCAAATAACAGTTGTGGTTCATCTGCTTCACAAACATTAAACGTTATATCAAATATCACAGATACTTCTGTTATTGTTTCCGGGCCTATGCTTACATCAAATGCTAGCGGAGCGGTATATCAATGGATTAATTGTAATGGAAATACCATTTTATCCGGACAGATAAATCAAAATTATACTGCTTCAATCAGCGGCAGTTATGCAGTAATTGTTACAAAAAACGGTTGTACTGACACTTCATCCTGTTATAGTATGAGTATTGTTGGTATAAATGAAAATATCACCACTTCATCTATACATGTATCCCCAAATCCAAATGTTGGAAAATTTATTGTTGAAACTGAAAATACTGAAATTGAAAGCATTGAAATATTTAATCTTATAGGTGAAAAAATCTTTCAAAAAATATCGCCCTCTTCTAAAACAGAAATTGACCTGAACATTCATCCTAAAGGAATCTATTTTGTGAAATTATCAGGTAAAAACTCCAGTTTAATAAAGAAAATTATAATTCATTAAACATAAATAGCTGGCATATCCTTACATTTCATATTTTTAAGGATTTGCCAGCTCTATTTGAATGGCTTAAATTTATTATTTTTCCAAATTTATTGAATTTAAATGTATTAATTTTGCTTTTATATTACAATAGTATAAATTTCTGCAACTAAATTTTACTACCGTACAAACTCAAATAAAATGGAATCCTACAATCATAATAAAAATGGGGCTATACTGAAAAGCCATAGTCTTCAGTAAATTAAATAATAGTATTGATATGTACAAAGTTTTATTGTTTTTTGCATTGCTTATTCTTTACAGCTTATCTTATTCACAAACAGAAAATGTCGAGAATAAAGTTATTAAAATAGCTGAGAATAATTTATCAGTTTCTCTTTCAAAGATTCCAATAGGAATGGAAAAATATTATGGGTTCTCCGATAGGAAAGAATTCATTGATGCTAGTATTGGCAAACCTTACAGAGTTATTTCATTAAGTAATGAATTTTATTCTAATCAAAAACTAAGTACTACAAACTACATTCAGATAAAAAATGAATGGAGAGTTCCTGTAATAGTTAAAGGTGCAAACAAAATTTTATTAACAGTAATACGACAAGATACATCTTTTGAAGTTGTTGATTTGGGTGGAGCTGCTTTAGCTGAAGAACTTCAGCAAAAAAGCAAGTATTCATTTAATGATGAACTTTATATATTGCGTATTTATCCATTGGCAATTGATTTTTTTGTTCGCATTTCTGTTGGAAGTTCTTTCTCTGAAGCCTTATATATCCCATTAAATTCCGCTATTAATGGATTAAGTTCATTAAAAGAGAAAAATCTAACAAAACTCAATTTAACGGATGTTTTTTCCATTACAAAACAGAAATTATCTAAACCATATAAAGATTAGTGTATTATGAAAAAACAATTATTTATACTGGTTTCAGTTGTAATGCTTAATTTTATAGTTTTAAATGCCCAAGTGCTGAATGTCCCTCAGATTTTTCAGGAACAGAACCAATGGTGTTGGGCGGGAGTTTCTAAAAGCGTGCTTGATTATTACGGGCATCCAAATGAACAATGTACAATTGCCGAATATGCCAGAAGTGTTATTACATGGTATAATTTTGGAAATGTTGATTGTTGCATTGATCCAAATCAAGGATGTAATTATTGGAATTATAATTATGGCTATTCAGGTAGTATTCAGGATATTCTTGTTCATTTCGGGAATGTTCAAAATTATGGGAATGCTAATCCATTATCATTAAGTGAGATTCAAACAGAAATTACTGCTGCTCGTCCTTTTATAGTAAGATGGGCCTGGACAAGCGGTGGTGGACATTTTGTGGTAGGACAAGGTATCGTAGACAGCAGTATTTATTATATGAATCCATGGTATGGTGAAGGTTTTCACATTAGCACCTATAATTGGCTCAAAAATGATGGAAATCATAGCTGGACGCATACAAATGTTCTGATTACATCCCCTGCATCAGAAATAAAAGAAACTAAACAAGAAACAGAATTTCTGGAAATTTATCCCAACCCAACTGATGGGAAATTTACAATCAATTGTAATACCGAAATTTCATATATTGAGATTAGCAATATAATAGGAGAGAAAATTTTAATGTCAAAAAAACTAATTCAAAAAGAAGAAATAGATTTATCATCACAACCAAAAGGAATTTATTTTATTAAAATCATTTCGGGTGATAAAAGATATATAAGAAGAATTCTCGTTCAATAATCTTAGCTTTAAATTTTAAAAAATTGCTTCAAATTATTCCAACTTAATTTTAATTTAGATTATTCAAAAAGGGATATTGCTAATCAGAAACAAAGAAATTTTTGGCATTTCTTTATTCAATGTTCCCTTTAATTGAAATATAAATTTAATATTAAAGAAGTTGTAAATTTAATTTTATCGTGAATAGGGCTTTGGCTTCTTTTTTACGATATCGCTATTTTTGTTTCTTAGGTGTAGATTTGGCTTTTTTGTTAAAATCTAATGCAAGTTCAATCCAATACATAAAATCTTTTTGATTTTTCATTGCAGTTTCATCTATCATAACATATCCTTTCATCGGTCGTTTTGTAAAATCCATGGTTCTGCAACCAGTCTTTTCAACTACAAAAGAGTGAATTTCAGGATCAATACGACACATCATTTCATCTTTAATAACACCGATACACATTTTTTCGTTCAGCATAAAGCAAACACCACCAAACATTTGTTTTTCTTCAATATTTTCTAAGTGTGAAAGAACTTCACGTATACGGTCTGCTAACTTTTCATTATATGCCATATTAAATAAAATGAATCTCCCCGCAACAAGCGGACATGGTATCTTGATTGATTATTTATATTATTTTTCGCTGCAAGCATTGGTGAATTTCCCCAAAAATATTCAAATATTCAAAAAAATATTCAAAAATTCAAAAAAGTATTCAAAGATTCAAAATTTTTAGAAGTCTTAATAATGTATGCTTTATTTGATTTCCTTAAATCCTCAAGCTTTATTATATTCGCCACTAATATTAAAATTAGATAAAAATGATGATAAAACTTTGTAAATAACTGATAATATAACATTAATAAAATTCCTGGCAAATTTATGGTGATTCATTTGATTCGTTGAATCTCTTCTTTTTGAATCTTTGAATTTATTAAACTATCAACGCTCAATTTTCATTCAATTATTTGTTTTCTTCAACAATTATAATATTTGTTTTTATTTTTTTGCCGACTAAAGATGAAAAAGCACCAATAATACAGAGTACCGTAAATACAATAAATATTACTTTTGAGCTATGTATAAAACTTTCAATATTTGAGTCATTTATTTTTTGTTCTCCTACAAAAAGATGAATTGAAAGTGAAGCAATAGCCATACTGAACATCATACCGGTTGAACGCATAGTACTAACCGTAGCTGAAGCAATTCCATAAAATTTTCTTTCAACCGAACTCATTATCATATTTGTATTTGGGGAAGAGAACAAACCAAATCCAAAACCCAAGATGGCAAGAGCAACGACAATAAATACATTGGATGTTTCTTTTTCGATAAAAGCAAGCAGAAACAATCCAATTACACTTATAAGCATACCCGATGAAGCTAACCAGCGCGGATTAATTTTATCTGATAAACGACCGGAAAATATTGCAACTATTGCCATTAAGAGGGGTTGTGTAATTAATATCAAACCAGCTTCTTTGGGTGTTAAATGCTTAACATACTGTAAATACAAACTCAGCACAAAACTTACTGCAAAAGTAGCAGCATAATTTATAAACGCAGATAAATTAGAATTTGCAAAAATCTTATTCTCAAAAAACAATTTCATGTTCAAAACCGGAAATTTAGATTTCAATTCTACCAACACAAATGCGACAAGACCAGTTATCCCGGAAAAAGTAAATAAAATGCCCATAGGAGTGGTTAATTTCGAGAATCCATACATCATTGCTGCTATTGAAGGCATATAAATGAGGGTTCCAATCCAGTCAAATTTTTCCTCTTTTGCTTCAATCCATTCTGCTTTAATATATACTAAAGTAGCAAGAATGATGAATATTGAAACCCCTGCGTTTAAAAAGAACAAACTACGCCATCCAAACGATTGTGTAAGAAAACCACCTATTATCGGAGCAGCAGATAACCCAACATAAACCGCGGCAACATTCATTCCTATAACTTTACCTCTTTCATTCACAGGAAATGCAGAAATTACTATTGCCATTGTTGTACTAAACATCATTGCACTTCCAATTCCCTGTAAAAGTCTTGAAGAAATCAAAAAATAAGCTGAAGAAGAAAATGCACATAATAAAGTAGCAAGCATAAAAAAAATATTACCATAAAGAAAAATCTTTTTCCGGCCCATCATATCAGCAATTTTACCAAAAGGAACTAAAAAAATGGCAGAAGCAAGTAAAAATGACATTGTTATCCAACTCATTGCTATCGCATCCAGCGAAAACTCATTGCTTATTTTAGGTAATGCTATATTCACTGCTGCACCCATTAGTGGGTTGAAAAAATTAGAAGTCATAGTAACAGCCAATAATACAATTTTATTAACTTCGTTGTTTTTGAGTGTATTCATTTATTAGGAATATATTTTATTGCTTGCTACAAAAGTAATCAGACTTTAGTGAATATAAAATGATTTATATCAGTCAGATTAAATGGTATAAATAAATCATACCGTTTTTACAATGGACTAAATTATAACTCGTTTTCTTATTAATTGTTTATTTATTTACCTTATTTAATATTTTATCTTTTTGCTATTAAATATTTAGAAACTCACCTGATTATAATTTGTATTTATAATTTGAATCAAAGCATAAAATTCAAATTTTTTTATACTTTGAAATTTTTCTTTAGAAATCAAATTGCAAGTCGTTGATTTTTTATAATTTCGCACTTTCTTATAAAAACAATACAAATGCTTAGAACACACACTTGCGGAGAATTAAATATAACAAATATAAATCAGGAAGTTAAATTGAGTGGTTGGGTACAACGTTCTAGAGATTTAGGAGGAATGACTTTTGTGGATCTTCGGGATCGATATGGAATTACTCAATTAGTCTTTAATATGGAAACCAATGCACTACTATGCGAACAAGCCCGCAAATTAGGCAGAGAATATGTGATAACAGTTAAGGGTATCGTTACAGAACGTAGTAGTAAAAACCTTAAAATGCCTACCGGGGAAATAGAAATCACGGTAAATACAGTAGAAATCCTCAATCAGTCTAAACTTCCACCATTTACAATAGAAGACAATACGGATGGTGGTGATGAACTAAGAATGAAATATCGTTACCTCGATTTACGCAGAAATCCAGTTAAAAAAAATCTCGAACTGCGCCATCAGTTGTCGATGGAAACAAGAAATTACCTCAATACATTAAAATTTATTGAAGTTGAAACGCCTTATTTAATAAAATCAACACCTGAAGGAGCCCGTGATTTTGTAGTACCTTCACGTATGAATGCCGGTGAATTTTATGCGTTGCCACAATCCCCTCAGACTTTTAAGCAATTACTGATGATATCAGGTTATGATCGTTATTTTCAGATTGTAAGATGCTTCCGTGATGAAGACTTACGCGCCGACCGCCAACCAGAATTTACACAGATAGACTGTGAAATGTCTTTTGTCACTCAGGAGGATATACTCAATACTTTCGAAGGTCTAACCAAGCATCTTTTTAAAGCAATTAAGGGTATTGATATTAAAGAATTACCAAGAATCAGTTATGCAGATGCTATGAAATATTACGGCTCTGATAAACCTGATATCCGCTTTGAAATGAAATTTGTCGAATTAAACGATGTATGCCAACACAAAGATTTCAAACTTTTTGATGAAGCAGAATTGGTAATTGGTATCAATGCAAAAGGATGCAGTGAATATACCCGCAAACAATTGGATGAACTTACCGACTTTGTAAGGAAACCACAGATAGGTGCCAGCGGTATGATTTATTTAAGATACAATATAGATGGTAGCCTGAAATCATCCGTTGATAAATTCTATACTCCTGAAGATTTGAAATTATGGGCTGATAAATTCAATGCACAACCAGGCGATTTAATATTGATACTGGCAGGGAAAACCGAAAAAACCCAAAAAGCTTTATGTGAACTTCGTCTTGAAATGGGTAATCGCCTTGGATTAAGAAATCCTGACAATTATGCACCTTTATGGGTAGTTGATTTCCCATTATTAGAATGGGATGAAGTCAGCCAGCGTTTTTATGCAAAACATCATCCTTTTACTTCTCCTAAATCAGAAGATATTGCTTTGTTAGAAACAAATCTGCACGCAGTAAGAGCCAATGCTTATGATATTGTTATCAATGGTGTAGAAGTGGGAGGTGGTTCTATCCGTATTCATAACAAAGACTTACAGAAAAAAATGTTCACTGTCTTAGGATTTAGTGATGAAGATGCACAACAACAATTTGGATTTTTAATGAATGCTTTTGAATATGGAGCTCCACCTCATGGTGGTATTGCTTTTGGTTTTGACAGATTGTGCTCTTTGTTCGGAGGAAGCGAAAGTATTCGCGATTTTATTGCCTTCCCCAAAAACAATGCAGGAAGAGATGTAATGATCGATTCACCTGCGCCTATCAGCAACGAACAACTTAAAGAACTAAGTATCAAAATAGAAAAAGAGAATAAAATCAAAGTCTAAAAAGAGTTAAAATCTTTAAAATTTGTAAGAAATAAGCAAAATCTTATAAACTAAATTGATAATTAGTCGTTAACATTGCAGATTAAATAATACATATTAAAATGAGAAAAATATTATTGTGCTTTTCAGCATTATTATTGATGCTTAATGTAAAAGCACAGGTATCAAAAGAAGATAACAAAGTGGAAGTTATCGTTTGTTCTGAGTTTCATGAAACCAAAACGTTACGTGAAATAGCAGCAACTAAGGCTGGTCTTCAAAGCATTAATGATCAGATCAGAAAAGAATCTGAAGACAGAAAGAACAGGAAAGCCAATAATAAGAAAAACAATGTCAATGCATTGCCCTTAAATGAAGATCCGATTGCTCAGAAATCAATGGGTAATCGCCAATCACAGACGCTATTGACTTCCTGGGAAGGATTGGCTGGATTAAGTTATCCACCAGATCCATCCGGAGCTGCTGGTCCTAATCATTATGTACAGGCGGTGAATTCTTCCTATCAGATTTTTACCAAAACCGGAGGTACAGTTACGGGAGGAGGTCCTTTTACCCTGGGTAGTTTATTATTTAGTTCAAATGATGGAGATCCTATTGTTTTATATGATAAATATGCCGACCGTTGGGTAATTACTGAGTTTAAAACATCAGGCAGAAAAGTTTTATTTGCAGTATCCAAAACATCAGATCCTACAGGACAATATTATACTTATCAATATGTTTCTCCTCAGTTTCCCGATTATCAGAAATTTTCAATCTGGTCAGATGGATATTATATGACTTCCAATCAAACTACACAAAAAGTATTTGTATTTGAAAGGGATTCTATGCTGGCAGGAGCTGCTTCATCAAGAGCACTTAATAAAACATTTACACCTGTTAAAAGTGCCGGCTTCTTTTGTCCTTTACCTGCCGATGCAGATGGTCAGTTGCCACCTGCAGGAACTCCCTGTCCGATATTTTCTTATGAAGATGATGGCTGGGGCACTGGATATATTGACAGGATTAATATTTACAAAATGAGTGTGGTTTGGGGTACTACGCCAACGGCTACTATTGCAATTGATGCTCAATTACCTACTCAACCGTTTGATGCTTCATACAATCAGAACTGGGATGATATTGCTCAACCCGGCACTACTGCCAAGCTTGATGGTATTGGAGGCGTTTTTACTTACAGAGCTCAATTCCGTCGATGGACCGGTTACAATACTGTAGTCTTGAATTGTGGTGTAATAGTAAATGCTTCCACAGGACAAAGAAGTATTAGATGGTACGAATTGCGTCAGAATACTACAACCAACCAATGGAGCATTTATCAACAAAGTACGTTTGCTCCTGACAACCTGAACCGATGGGTGGGAAGTATTGCCATGGACGACAATGGAAGCATTGGACTTGCTTATTCTGTTTCAGGATCAACAGATGTATATCCGGGAATCAGATATACAGGACGTTTGGCTTCAGATACGCTTAATCAAATGAGTTTTGCTGAACAAACAGTTGTTGCAGGGAATTCAGCTCAAACTTCTAACAATCGTTACGGTGATTATTCACATACTTCACTTGACCCGGTGGATGGTACTATTTTCTGGCATACAGGCGAATATATATTAAACGGAGAACCCGCAACTAAAATATTTTCTTTTAAATTTCCGCTGGGTTCATCCGGGATTAAAGATAATGCAAATTCATTCTCTTTTACAGCATTTAACAATGGGGGTGAAATTAAAATCACCATCAAGAATTTACCTGAAAACAATGAATTACAGGTAGATTTGTTCGACATCAAGGGTAGATTGATAGAAAGTAAAAATTTATATCCTTCGGTAAATATACTGGAAACTTCATTTAACAGCTCTGGTCTGGCCAAAGGAACTTATCTTGTAAGAATCGGCAGTGTAAATACCAATTTCCAGAAAGTTGTGAAGGTTGTTATTGATTAATTAATTGTCAGATATTTATAATATTACACCCAGGGTTGAATTTTCCTTTTAATCCTGGGTTTTTGTTTATTTTAAAAATATAAAAATATGCGTAATCTAGTCTTTTCTATAGTAATCTTACTGATTGTTTCTTGTAAAACTTCAGAAAAACAACTCATTCATCCAATTGTATCCGATGCAGTAAAAGGGAAAAATATCGGAATAGTTTCTCATCAATACAAGGAAAAAGGATGCGATATCATTATCATTGTAAATAAAGGAAAAGATAAACCTTTACATTTAATCCCGATAAATGAACTTGAAGTAAAATTTAACAAAGATAATCTGAAAATATCTTTTGATTATTTACCATTGAGAGTGAAAAATCCGGAGGGTTGCAATGAGGGAATTCCTGCAGAAATCACAAATATTGCCATTGAAGGGAAATAGTTAAAAAGGTAAAA
This sequence comes from Bacteroidales bacterium, assembly GCA_049315385.1. Lineage (GTDB taxonomy): Bacteria > Bacteroidota > Bacteroidia > Bacteroidales > JACABE01 > JACABE01. The sequence goes on along the minus strand of JBMOKG010000017.1, from coordinate 21,726 downwards.
CACTCCTCGCACTAAGCTTTAAAATACTTTAGTTTCAGGTGTTCACCATCAAACTCAATATAGGTAAAACTTTTTACCCAATCGCCTATGTTGAGGTAGCGTGAATTTTCGGCTATTTTTAAATCTAATGGCAAATGACGATGCCCGAAAATAAAAAAATCAAAATGTTCTTTCTTCAATATTTCTTTAGCATAGACAATTAATCGTTCTTTGTCCTCTCCCAGAAATACTTCATCTGTATTTCCATTTGCAATACGGCTTTTTTTGGAAAAATACAAGGCAAGACCAATTCCAAAATTTGGATGTAAACGTGCAAATAACCATTGATTAAATCGATTGGAAAATACCTTTTTAATAAACTTATAACCATGATCATCTGGACCTAAACCATCACCATGTCCGATATAAAATTTATAATTACCATATATTTTTTGAATGGGTTCTTTAAATATAGTTGCATTGAGTTCTTTTTCAAAATAATCATAAATCCACATATCGTGGTTACCGGTAAAGTAATTGAGTTTTATTCCTGCATCTGAAATTTCAGCAAGTTTCCCTAATAATCTAACATACCCTTTAGGTACCACAGTTTTATATTCAAACCAAAAGTCGAAAATATCTCCCAGCAAATAAATTTCAGTGGCATCTTTTTTTACTTCATCCAGCCATTTTACCATTAGTTTTTCACGCTTCAGACTTGTTTCATAGTCAGGAACACCCAGATGACTGTCGGATATAAAATATATTTTTTGTTTGTTTTCCAATGTTTTCCTTGTTAATGTTTGCTTTGCATATTTTTTTTCTGAGTAAGCTCTTTTTCATGCTCTATCATTTTGCGTTGTTTTATTCTTTTCGCAAAATTAATTGTATGAGAATTATTTGGCAACACTTTTAGTAAATCATTGCTTACTTTTTCAAATATTGCAAAATCAGTTTCTTCCTTTAAAACAGGCTCGCGGTTCAACGGTTGATACAATGCAATTAATGCAGCCAGCGAACTACTGTTTTTAATAACAAAATTAAGTTGAAAATCTCTTTGATCCTTTAGAATTTTTAAATAACAGGAATCAAGGTCTTTCTTAATTTCTTCCCTATTAGCTTCATTAATAGCAGTTTTCCATATTTTACCAATAGAATCAAGCTTGTACAGATTAGGCTGTAAATGATTATTGAATTCCATCATCAATTCACTGTCATAGGAACCTTTTATTCTATAGTTTATTTCAAAACTATCATAATCAGCTTCAAAAATTATAGTTTCACCCTTTTCCGCTATTATTGAAATATAATGATTGACATCTTTGCGAAGTAAATAAATTTCTTTTTCCTGAGGTTTTATAGTAAAAGTAAATTTTCCCTCTTTACCGAGAATTACAGAATCAACAGTAGTTAATTCCTGAAAACTAAGCTTTTGTAAAGCTATCTTCTTTTGATCAGCATGGTTGATATTTCCTTCAATTATAAAACTGTCTTTTAATAATTCATTTTTCCCGTTATTACAGGAATAAATAAAAGTTAGGAATAAGATTAAGATGAGTGGTTTTCTCATTTTCATTTTTTTACAAAGATACTTAATTTCAATAAACTGTAAAAATACAAGTATTAACAACTTGAAGAAAAAAATGCAATCAATTAAAATTCAATATGTTTTAATTCAATCAGATACCCTCTTTTAGTTTTAGAAGTTAATCTGTAATGCTCATCAATCCGCCATCCGATTACCCAAACAATATCATCTCCGGAGCATAACAACCAGGTATTTTCTTTTTCAATAATTGAGAATTTCTGATCCGTAAAAAAGTCGCTTATTTTCTTTTTTCCATGCATTCCAAAAGGAGAAAAGAAGTCTCCCTGATGCCATTTACGAATACATAACGGAAATTCCAGTTTGTCAAAATCGAGATAAGCAAGATTCTTATCAGGATTAATTTTTATCATTTCAAATTCAGAAGTAATCCTAAAGTCGAGTAAAAGAGGTTCCTTTATCTGATGGTCTGATTCCTGTACAAAATAAACTTCATTCAGCTGACATGAATTTTTTATTTCTGTAATTATTAAATTTTCACGATCTTTTAATAAACGATGTGTTGTTGAAAAAAATTGTTTCCCTGAAATATCATTTAAGGTTAAAATTAAGCTTTCAATTGTTTCATTATTAAACCCATAAGGCAGTAAAAAATGGAAGATATATATTTTCAACGGATGCAATGCCATCAATTTCTCAATATTGAGCATCACCATTGAATTGCTTACAACAACAATTTCCTTTCTTTTAATTTCAAGCATTTCATTGAAAATAATCTCAGTATCTCTTATCTTTTCGATATTCTCAATCATAATTCTTTCGAAATCGCCACTAAGATGCTTGAACTGAGGAATAATATTATGTCTTATCGCATTGCGCAAATATTTTGCAGATGAATTAGAACTATCCTCTCTGTAAATTAGTTGATTATCATTGGCAAATTTTTCGATTTTGCTTCTGTTTGTGAAAAGCAAAGGTCGGATTAAATGGTTTTGCTTTGGGGAAATTCCGTGAAGACCGGCAATACCAGTACCCCTGAGTAAATTAATGAAGAATGTTTCAATTTCATCATTTTGATGGTGAGCTGTTGCATAATATTGATATTGTTCTGTTTCAACAAGTTTCTCAAACCAATCGTAGCGTAAAAAACGGGCTGCCATCTGAATGCTGATACTCATTTCGGTGGCTACGTCCAGCGTGTTAAAACGATTCATATAAAAAGGCACCTCATATTTAGCTGCAAGACCTTTCACAAAAATCTCATCATCAGAAGATTCCTGTCCTCTTAACTGGAAATTACAATGTGCAATTCCAAATTGCAATCCTGCCTGATGGAAAAGTTCGCACATTACGATAGAATCTATACCTCCGCTTACGGTAAGTAATATCCTATCTTTTCTTTTAAATAATTTTTGAGAAGAAATATATCTTTTAAATTGAGCCAGCATTGGTATTTAATTAAGCAGGTTTAGCTGCAAATTTAAATAAAAATAAGGAATATTACCATGATGGTTTTTTAAATAACAATTTCTTCAAAAAAATTCAATATTAATTGTTTTTAGCTTAACAATAATGTATCTTTACATACTAATTAGCAAGTAAATATCTTCATACATATTAATTTTTTCTGAATATCACAATATTATTAGCAATGCTAGTGAATTAGTATATACAATTAATCCAAATTAACCAATTTAAAATCAAATTAGTATGAAAAAATCAAATCACATCCTAAGAAAATACAAACATTTAGTTTATAAAAGTTTTATTCTTATTCTTTTTTCTTTTTTGTAAATTTGCCAGGTCAAACGATTTACAATGGGCACATAGATAATTTAAATTATCCAAATGATGTGCTTTTTCAAATCACAACAGTAGAATTAAAAAATGGTATATATTTTTTAGTACCAGATGCTGTATATAATTTAAATTCGCTTAAATTTGCAGTAATCAAATAACCCCTTAAAGGATGAGATACTGCCTTTATTTGCTGTTTTTTTTAATATTACCTTATAAGCTATTTGCACAGTTAGAAACTGTCAACTGGTGGTTTGGGCACAATGCAGGCATCAGTTTTTTAAGCAATCCACCAATTACCTTTTTAAATAATGGATTTTCGATTCAAGGAGTTGCTTGTATTTCAGATTCTATCGGTAATTTTCTTTTTTATTCAAACGGTGAATTGGTGTTGAATAGAAATGGAGATACCATGCAAAATGGGGTTGCACTATTTGGTAGTTGTGCATCTGAAGGTGTTTTGATTGTTCCTTTTCCTGATAATAATCAAAAATTCTATCTCTTTACCTTAGATAAATGTGATTCTCCCTCGAATCCATATCCCATTGGATACAAAGGATTTAATTATAACGTGGTGGATATAGGGCTAAATGCAGGATTGGGTGCTGTAACTCTAAAAAATATCCACCTTGCTGACAGTACAGGAGAAAAACTGACTGCTGTTCGTCATTGTAATGGGAGGGATGTGTGGGTAATAATATATAAACAAACAACAGATAAATATTTGTCTTACTTAGTAACACCAAGTGGCATTCAAACTAATCCAATAATAAGCAATGGTTCTTTTACTTCAAATTTTTATGGTTATTCTGGTGATATTAAAATATCTCCTAATGGTAAAAAAATTGCTTCAGTTTTATTTGGATTGGAAGCTTTAGGGTATCATGTAGCTTTGTTCGATTTTAATAACGAAACAGGTGTATTATCTAATCCCATACAAATACAAAATCCATGGAGTATGCTTTATCCATATGGATGCGAGTTTTCACCAGATAATAAAAAATTATATGTTAGTTATCCCCAGTTTTTTGGAGGTTCAAATACTTCGGCTATTTTTCAATACGATATCTCCTCTAATAATCAAGCGCTTATCAATCTAAGTGCAACTGAATTATATTTAAGTAATGGTCATAATTGGGAACCAACTCCATGTAGTATTCAAATGGGAATAGATTATAAACTTTATATTTCAATTAAATGGAGTTCAAAGTTGTGGAAAGTTCATAATCCGAATCAGGTTGGTTTGGGCTGTAATTTAGATACAAACGGAATTGTATTGTTAAGCGGAAGTTCTTCAGATGATGGACTACCTAATTTTATTTCTTCTTACTTTGCCATGCCATCGGATATAAACTATACACATGAATGTTTGCGCTTTAACTTTATGCCTGTTTGTGATAGCGTTTCTTTAGATTCGCTGCAATGGGCATTTGGCAATACCGGTAGTGGCATTATCAACACATCCACTAGCTATGCCCCTTCTCATATTTTTAGTGATACTGGTATTTATACGGTTAAAGTAAAGTATTTTTATCATTGCCGTACCGATAGTGTTAGTAAACAAATAGCCGTTTACCTGCCATCCTATAATTTCCCACCATCGTGGATAAATGATACACTTACTCCAATTTGTAAGCAATTGCAATTCGTCCCACATTGTGATAGTGCCTCTTTGGATTCGCTGTTGTGGAACTTTGGGGATGCAGGCAGTGTGAGCAATATGTCAACTTCATTTAATCCTGTTCATACATTTAGCGATACCGGTAATTTTCAGGTGAGATTGTTATTATACGCATATTGTAGAATAGATACGATTTATAAAAACGTTCTTGTATCTTTTCCTGTACAACAGTATTCTTTGGGGAATGACACTGTATTGTGTAACAACGACAGCCTCCTGCTATCACCAACAATAATATCAGCTATACCTTACAGCTACAACTGGCAGGATGGGGATACATCAGCTTATTACCGGGTTAAACAAGCAGGAACTTATATATGTACCCTTAATGCCGGAGGATGTTTATTTATCGATAGCATACATATTGGTTACAAAAACACACCACAACTGTCATTGTTTGCAGATACTGTTATCTGTGAAGACAGCGGTGTGGAAATCAATATTCCCCCGGGAGATTATGCTTGTGTCTGGAATGATGGCAATGCGTCTTTATTCAGGAGATTAAATACTACAGCTAATTTTTCGGTTACATTAAGCAATCTGTGTGGGAGTGTAACTTCCAATTTTAAAGTGCAAATAAAAAACTGCCATTGTTATTTGTATTTACCCAATGCCTTTTCACCGGATGGCAATAGTCTGAATGATTGTTTTAAAAGCATATACGAATGTGAATTTGAGGCATTTCATCTATACATATACAATCGTTGGGGTCAATTAATCTATGACACGGAAGATCCGCAGCAATGCTGGGATGGCAGCTATAAAAATCAAAAGGCACAATCAGAGGTTTATATATGGTTAGTAGAATACATTGATAAACAAACACATATCAAACAATTCAAAAAAGGGATAGTGAGTTTGCTGGAATAAAAGTATTCTCTTTTTATAATAAAAAGAAGCCTAATTGCTTAGGCTTCTTTAACATATCATTAATAATGGGTAAAAACTATTGTTTAATTCTCATTTTATAGAATGAACGATACACAAAATACAAAGCAACCGCCAGGAAGGCAATACCTACATAATGAGCATAAGGTCTGAATTGTACTGAAATTGCTATTTCCATTGCCAGTAATCCAAACAATGTAGTGAATTTTATAATTGGATTCAATGCAACTGAAGATGTATCTTTGAAAGGATCACCAACAGTATCTCCAACTACAGATGCTGCATGTAATTCAGTTCCTTTTTCTTTCATATCTACTTCAATTACTTTTTTGGCATTATCCCATGCACCACCGGCATTAGCCATGAAAATAGCCTGATACAAACCAAAAAATGCAATAGAAATCAAATAACTTACAAATAATGAAACAGGAGCAGCAGCTTTAAGTTTTTCAACATCACTCATTCCTTCAACTAAATTAGTTGGAGAAGCTAAGAAAGCAAATGCAAGTGCAAAAGAGAAGATGGCAATAAAAATATTCAACATCCCTTTTTGAGCATACTGGGTACAGATTTTTACAACTGCTCTTGATTTTTCAACATCCGCTTTTTTAGGTGCATTAGGATCAAGATTGATGTGTTCTTTAATATAAGCAACAGCACGGCTGGCTCCGGTAGATACAGCCTGAATAGAAGCTCCTGAGAACCAATACACCACGGCACCACCTAATAAGAATCCAAAAATTGAATAAGGATTTAATAAATTTAATACCATTTCTGGTTGAATGCCTAAAGAATGTTGAATCACTAAGATGAGTGAGAAAATCATAGTTGTAGCACCTACAACAGCTGTTCCGATTAAAACCGGTTTTGCTGTAGCTTTAAAGGTATTTCCTGCGCCATCATTCGCTTCTAAATAATGTTTTGATTTTTCAAAATCTGGTTTGAAACCAAAATCTCTTTGAATTTCTGCATCAATACCGGGAATCTCTTCAATTAATGATAATTCATAGATTGATTGAGCATTATCGGTTACAGGTCCATAACTATCAACTGCAATAGTTACAGGTCCCATTCCTAACATACCAAAAGCAACTAAACCAAAAGCAAAAATAGAAGGATAAATCATAAATCCGTCTAAACCAAAAGTACTTGCATAATAAGCAACAAACATTAATAAGAAAAATACCATACCTTGCCAGAAAGCACTGAAATTACCGGCAACTAATCCGGATAAAATATTCAGGGAGGCACCACCTTCTTTAGAAGCTTCTACAACTTCTTTTACGTGTGTAGATTTAGGACTGGTAAACAATTTTGTAAATTCAGGAATTAAAGCAGCACCCAAAGTACCGCAACTGATAATTGTAGAAAGTATCCACCACATATCTGCATTTCCATTGATATCAGGTATTAATACATAGCTGATTGCAAAAGTTACAATAATTGATAATATTGAAGTAATCCAAACCAATGAAGTTAATGGTTTTTCAAAATCAAGGTCATCTACATCATTATATCTGGCTTTAGTAATTACATTATTGATACTAAAAGAAACAATGGAAGTAACAATCATAAGAATTCTCATTGCAAAAATCCATACAAGTAATTGAGTTTGAAGTTCAGCTCCTGTTACAGCCAATAATATAAAAGATATCAATGCAACGCCTGTTACACCATAAGTTTCGAAACCATCAGCAGTTGGACCTACAGAATCTCCTGCATTATCACCTACACAGTCAGCAATAGTACCCGGATTTCGAGGATCGTCTTCTCCGATTTTGAAGATAACTTTCATTAAGTCAGAACCAATATCTGCAATTTTAGTAAAAATGCCACCTGCAATACGTAATGCAGAAGCACCTAATGATTCTCCAATGGCAAATCCTATAAAACTGGCACCAGCATATTCGCCTGGAACAAACATTAAGATAATAAGCATCATGATTAATTCCAGAGAAATCAACATTACACCAATACTCATTCCGGCGTTTAATGGAATGTTTAATAATTTAATTGGTTTTCTTTCCAAAGAGGCAAATGCCATTCTTGAATTAGCAAGTGTATTCATTCTGATACCGAACCATGCAACAGAATAAGAACCTAAAATACCTAATACTGACCATCCAAGTATCATAGCAACTCCACCAAAACCGAAACCAGGTTCTGATAAATAACCATAATAAAAAGCAACAGCTGATCCAATAAAAGCAAATAAAATTAATAGAAATTTACCTTGTTGAACCAGATAAGTTTTTGAGGTTTCAAAAATAACCTGAGCAACATCCAACATCGATTGATGTGCTTTAATTTTTTTAACTTTCAAAAATTGGAACAATCCAAACAACATTCCCAAAATTGTAATTAAAAATCCAAAATATAGAATTTTTTGATCTTTAATACTGTCAGGAATAACCAGATTTGCCTCACTGGCAAAACTTAAAGCAGGCAGTAATAATGCCGCTAATACGCCATAAATTTTTCTCATAAACTTAATTTTTTGTTCTAAACTCTTTGTTTTTTTTAGCAAATATAAGAAAGAATTTCTAACCTTCGTTATTTTTGTTAAATAAATTTTATTGTTTTCATTAACAACTAACTGTTACATTTGTTTTTAAAAGAAATGATTTTTTGTAAAAATTCAAAAAAGACTATTAAATATTTAGTTGCAGGAAAAAAAATAAATGCTAAAATTCATAAAATAATAATATTTTTATAAGATAAGTTGAATATATAAGCTATAAAAAATCAAAGTTCAGAGAAAAAAAATTATTTTTGCATTAATTAATTTACAATTAAGGCTCAAAATAGCAATTGTATAATGGAAAAGATTAAATTAGATGTAATTGGATTATCCTATAGTCAAACGCAAACAGGAGCTTATGCACTTATTCTTGGTGAATCCAATGGAGAAAGGCGGCTACCGATAATTATCGGAGGTTTTGAAGCCCAGTCAATTGCTATTGAACTGGAAAAAATGAAACCTTCACGTCCTTTAACCCATGATTTGTTCAAAAGCTTTGCGCTTACTTTTGACTTACTGATTTCAGAGGTCATTATTCATAAGTTTTCCGAAGGCGTCTTTTATGCCAGAATTATAGCTACTGACGGGAAAAAAGAAGAAACTATTGATGCACGTACTTCAGATGCCGTTGCACTTGCATTGCGTTTTCATTGCCCTATCTTTACCTATGAAAATGTATTATCCTCTGCAGGTCTTATCATGACAGAAAACGATAATGATACTAAATCTAAATCGGATATTCCTGATGACGACGACCCTAATGAGTTGAAAGATTATACAATGGAGGAATTAGAAGAATTACTCAAAATTACGATCGAGAATGAAGACTACGAAAGAGCATCTCAGGTTAGAGATGAGATAAAGCGAAGAGAAGATAAGTAATAATCAATTTAGAATTATAATACAACAATTTTTGCCAAGAAAATAAAAATTTAAACTTACTTGAAATAAACTAAAAAGGAGAAAATATAATGGGTATTAAGAATCGACTTATTTTGATGAACTTTTTACAGTTCTTTGTTTGGGGAGCATGGCTGATTACGATTGCCAATTACTGGTTTGGCACTAAGCAATGGGGTGGAGCAGAATTTGGAGCTATATTTTCAACATTAGGAATTGCTTCTTTATTTATGCCAACATTAATGGGGATAATTGCCGACAGATGGGTTAATGCCGAAAAATTATACGGGATTCTTCATATATTAAGCGGTTTTGCAATATTTTATTGTGCTCAGGTAAACAATCCAGATACATTCTTTTGGGTAATGTTAATTGCAATGTCTTTTTATATGCCAACCATTTCTCTTGCCAATTCAATATCTTATAATGCACTTAAAAACAATAATTTAGATGTTGTAAAAGTATTTCCTCCAATTCGTGTTTGGGGAACAATTGGTTTTATTTTAGCAATGTGGGTTACTAATTTATCTGGAAATAAAGCAACTGAATTTCAATTTTATATTTCTGCAATTGGATCTATCGTATTAGGAGCATATTCCTTTTCTTTACCAAAATGTTTACCCCAAAAACAAACATCAGGTAAATCAAGCTGGATAGAACTATTTGGATTAAACGCTTTTAAATTGTTTGCCAATTATAAAATGTTGCTTTTCTTTGTTTTCTCCATGTTTTTAGGAGCCGCTTTACAACTAACAAATATGTATGGAGATACTTTTCTTGATGATTTCAAAAAAGTTCCTGAATTTGCCGGCTCTTTTGTAGTTAGATATTCAACCATTATAATGTCTATTTCACAAATTTCAGAAACACTTTTTATATTGGCAATTCCTTTCTTTTTGAAAAAATTCGGCATTAAGAAAGTTATGTTGATGAGTATGATAGCCTGGGTCTTACGATTTGGTTTATTTGCTTATGGCAATCCAGCAAATGGTTTATGGATGATAATACTGTCCTGTATTGTTTATGGTATGGCTTTTGATTTCTTTAATATTTCCGGTTCTTTATTTATTGAAACCAATACCGATCCTAAAATTCGTTCAAGTGCTCAAGGATTATTTATGATGATGACCAATGGTTTCGGTGCAATATCAGGAAGTTTTATCAGTGGTATAATTATCCAAAACTATTTTACGATTGATGGAAATAAAAATTGGCATGGGATATGGATTTGCTTTGCTGCGTATTCTCTGGTAGTTGCCATTTTATTTGCCATCTTTTTCAAACACAAACACGATCCTAATGCAATTAAGCTATAAGGAAAAATTTGTCTGTTTAGATAAAGATTATCATTCACTTAGTATTCAGGTAGCTGAAACATTTAGTTACTTAAGGTATTTATAATCAGATTTATTAACCAATTTCATTAAAATGAAATTTAGCTTTTCATTCTTTATTTTTTCAACAATTTTACTTTTATTAATATCGCAACAAGGAATATTAATTGCTCAGACTAAAAATGTCAAAACAGGGATTGCTTCCTATTATCATGGCTGGCTGGATGGTAAGAAAACTGCCAATGGCGAAAAATATGATGAGTCGCAAATGACAGCTGCTCATCCAAGTTTACCCTTTAATTCAAAAGTAAAAGTTACAAATCTGAATAATCAAAAATCTATTGTTGTTAGAATCAATGACAGAGGTCCGTTTATCAATAAAAGAATCATTGATTTATCAAGAGCTGCTGCTGATTCCCTCGATTTTATTTTTAATGGCCTTGCTAAAGTACAGCTAACTGTTTTAAGTTACGGTAAACCCAATGATGCAACACACCAACAATTACTTGCTTCTCAGAAAACAGTTAAAAAACAACATACCGAAGTTCAAAAAGAAACTATACTTCCTAAAGATAGCACTATCGCTTCAATACCAATTGAACAAAAAGAAATTACAAAACTCAGCGAAATAAAAATAGAAGAGAAAGTAATTCCTGAATCCAAAATTATTGCTGAGAATCTAACTCCAACAACTATCATTTCTGAAAGCAAAGTAAACGAATCCAATGCTTTAACAGATAATACTTTTTATGGATTACAATTGGGTAGTTTTAAGGTTAAAAATAATGCCGATAAACTTTTAGAAAAAATAAAGCTTAGTTATAAAGGGGAAATCAACATTCAGGAATTCAAAAAAGGAAATACTGGCTTTTTTCGTTTAATTATTGGTAAATTTGCAGACGAAAAAGAGGTTCTTAAATTGAGAGGAAAACTCAAAAAAGATTATCCTGAAAGTTTTATGATTCGTTATTAAAATTTTATGCAACAATATCTTCAATTACTTGATTATGTGATGAAAAAAGGCGTTCATAAGGACGATCGAACAGGCACAGGCACACTAAGTACATTTGGTTATCAGATGAGGTTTAATCTTGAACAAGGATTCCCATTACTAACTACCAAGAAATTACACCTTCGTTCTATACTTTATGAATTATTATGGTTTCTGAATGGAGATACCAATATAAAGTACCTCAACGATAATAAGGTTTCCATCTGGAATGAGTGGGCAGATGAAAACGGAGATCTGGGTCCTATCTACGGTTATCAATGGCGCAACTGGAAATCCGCTGATGGAAATGTAATCGATCAGATATCTCAGGTTGTTGAATCACTGAAGTCAAATCCTGATTCGCGCCGACATATTATAAGTGCCTGGAATGTTGGTGAAATTGATAAAATGGCTTTGCCTCCCTGTCATGTAATGTTTCAGTTTTATGTTGCCAATGGAAAATTATCTTGTCATTTGTACCAAAGAAGTGCCGATATTTTCTTAGGCGTTCCTTTTAATATTGCTTCTTATGCCATTTTATTACAAATGATGGCACAGGTTTGCGGTTATCAGGCAGCTGAATTTGTTCATACACTTGGAGATGCTCATATTTATAAGAATCATCTCGAACAGGTTAAAACTCAACTTTCACGGGAACCCAGAAAACTTCCGCTGTTAAAAATAAATCCTGACATTAAAAGTATTTTTGATTTCAAATTTGAAGATTTCGAATTGATAAACTATGACCCTTTACCACATATTAAAGGAGAAATTGCAATTTAATATATGAGAACACGGATGACACAGATACCTTCGGTAACACAGATTGAAGCGGATTTTTATGGAATTATTATACAAAGAATTAACTGATAGGATTATCAACGTCTTTTATGATGTTTATAATGAACTTGGATATGGTTTCCTTGAAAAAGTTTATCAAAATTCAATGTATATTGAATTAGTGTCGAGAGGTTTTCATTTAGAAGCACAAAAACAAATAAAAGTATTTTATAAAGGAAAAGAAGTAGGAGTTTATTATGCAGGTTTAGTTGTTGATGAAAAAATTATTGTAGAATTAAAAGCTACGGATGGGATTGCTCAGGAATTTGAATGGCAATTGATAAATTATTTAAAAGGAACCAATATGGAAGTCGGTCTTCTTTTAAATTTTGGAATAAAGCCTGAGTTTCGCAGAAAAATATTTGATAATAAACGAAAAAATCTGTTTTAATCCGTGTTTGTCAAAGACATCTGCGTCATCCGTGTTCCAAATAAATATAAAAAATGCAAATAAAGAGAAAGCCTGAATGGCTCAAAATAAAACTTTCAAAAGGTGAAGATTATTTAAAAGTTAAAGAGATAGTCAAACAACATCATGTACATACTATCTGTGAAAGCGGCGATTGTCCTAATTTAGGTGAATGCTGGAGCAGAGGTACTGCTACCTTTATGATACTGGGTAATATATGTACCCGGAATTGTAGATTTTGCAATGTAGAAACCGGAAAACCACTTCCTCCTGATATAAACGAACCTTTAAATATTGCGAATTCAATCAGGCTTATGAAATTAAAACATTGTGTGATTACTTCTGTTGACAGAGATGATTTAACAGATTTAGGCGCTTCGCATTGGGCTGAAACGATATTAAAAATAAAGGAATTAAATCCAACAACTACTATTGAAGTTCTGATTCCCGATTTTCAAGGAAAAATAGACTTTTTACAAAAAGTGATAGATGCAAAACCTGAAATCATATCTCACAATCTGGAAACCGTTGAACGATTGACTTCCGGCATAAGAAACAAAGCAAAATACAGACTAAGTTTAGACGTATTGAAATATATTGCTCAAAGTGGTATTACTGCAAAATCAGGTATTATGCTTGGATTGGGTGAAAAAGAAGAAGAAATTCTTCAAACGATGGACGATCTGCTGGCTATTGGTTGTAAGATAATTACGATTGGCCAATATTTACAACCGACAAGACAGAATATCTCTGTTGAAGAATACATTACACCCGAAAAATTTGAATTTTATCGTATAAAAGCATTGGAAAAAGGATTTGAATTTGCCGAAAGTGCACCAATGGTCAGGTCTTCTTATCATGCAGAAAAACAGATCAAGGTTAAAGGATAAAGTAAAAAGCAAGCAACATTATTCTTTTAGTATAAATTTTTTAAATACGTTTTCACTTTGTGTCTTTGTTGCAAAAAAAAAAGAACATGTCAAAAAAAACTATATTTCATTCATTTAAGGAAATTGATTATAAAGAATGCTGGGATTATCAGGAAACTTTATTCAATACCATACTTACAGAAAAGCGTGAGGACAAATCAGATATCATCAATCATCTGATATTCTGTCAGCATCCTCATGTGTATACTTTAGGGAAAAGTGGCTCTGAAGATAATATGCTTATCAATTATATTCAGTTGCAGGCAAAAAATGCCAGTTTCCACAAGATTAACAGGGGTGGTGATATAACCTATCATGGTCCGGGGCAATTAGTGGGCTATCCAATTCTAAATTTAACAGCTTTTAATCTGGGTATCAAAGATTATATTTACAGTTTGGAAGAAGCTATAATACTAAGCTTAAAACATTACAACATTCAAGCTGAACGTTTAGAAGGTGCAATTGGAGTCTGGCTGGATGTGAATGACCCTAAGAAAGTAAGAAAGATTTGCGCCATTGGTGTAAGAACAAGTCATTGGGTGAGTATGCATGGTTTTGCTTTTAATATTAATACCAATCTGGATTATTTTAATCATATCAACCCATGCGGATTTACAGATAAAGCGGTAACTTCGCTTGAAAAAGAATTAGGGAAAAAGCAAAATTTCGAAGAGGTTGCTGAAATTGTAAAAATGAATTTAGAAAAAGTATTTAACTTAGAAATTATTGAAAATGAGTAAACAATTATCAATCATTGTGGCAATTGCAGATAATAATGCCATTGGAAAAGACAATCAGTTGCTTTGGCATCTTTCTGAAGACTTAAAAAGATTCAAACAACTTACCACTCATCATACCATCGTTATGGGTAAAAAAACTTTCGAAAGTTTGCCCATCAGGCCTTTGCCCAACAGAAGAAGTATCGTGATAACAGATATTAAAGGTGAAAAAATTGAAGGATGCGAAATGGCTTATAGTATTGAAGATGCAATAAATTTATGTGATGATTATCAGGAAAATTTTATCATAGGTGGAGGTAGTATTTACCATCAGTTTATGCCATTAGCTGATAAACTTTATCTTACTAAAGTACACAAAAACTTTGAAGCCGATACTTTTTATTCCGAAATTGATTTTTCAGAATGGGAAATGATTGAAAATCAAGAAAATCTTTATGACGAAAAGAGTGATTTAAAGTTTTCATATTTTATTTATAAAAAGAAATAAGATTATCTTCTAAATAAATGTTTGAATATAAACACTTTATTTACTAATACTGTTATATTTAAGCTTTTTTATTTAGAATCATTAAAAATTTCAAATTTATGTTCCATAGTAAGAAATTATTGGATATATTTGCACTCACAAATTAAATTTTAAAAAACAAAAATTATGGCTTATAAAATTTCTGAAGATTGTACTGCTTGTGGTACATGTATTGATGAATGTCCAGTTGAAGCTATTGCTGAAGGTGACATCTATAAAATTGATGCAGACGTATGTACTGACTGCGGTTCATGTGCTGATGTTTGTCCTGTAGAAGCAATTCACCCAGAATAGTTTTCAATAACATTAAAAAAAAGCTCACATTCAGGAAATGTGAGCTTTTTTCGTTTTTAGAAACTCTATATTAATATGCTTTAATTTTCAGGATAAAGCAGGAGATTCTTTTTTATTTTCATTTAATATAACTGCGTTGGTGAGATTTACAAAATCATCTACAGATAATTGTTCTGCTCTTTTGGTTAAAATACCTGCAGCCAATTTTTCAGCATCAAAATTAAATACACTCAATGCATTCCTCAACGTTTTCCTTCTTTGATTAAACGCCGTTTTCACAACCCTGAAGAACAATTTGTCATCGCAATTAATCTGACTTACATTATTACGTCTTACTCTGATAACTGCTGATTTAACTTTGGGTGGCGGAACAAAAACATGCTCATCAACTGTAAACAAATATTCAATATCATAATAGGCCTGTAGTAATACGCTTAAGATCCCATAAGTTTTTTTACCTGGTTTTGATGCAATCCTTTCAGCCACTTCTTTTTGAAACATCCCTACAACTTCTGGAATCTGAGTTCTATGTTCCAATACTTTAAATAATATCTGACTGGAAATATTATAGGGGAAATTCCCGATTATTGAATAAGACTCATTGTTAAATAAAGTTTCAATCGGAAAATGTAAGAAATCTTCTGAGATAATCCTGCCTTCTAATTGAGGGAAATTAGCTTTTAAATATACTACAGATTCTGTATCTATTTCAATTACATTTAAGTTTAAAAGCTCATTCTTTAGCAGATATTTCGTTAATACACCGGTTCCCGGTCCTATTTCCAATAGATTCTTTGTAGTTTCGCTGATACTTAATGTGATTTCTCTGGCAATATTTTCATCTTTCAAAAAATGCTGTCCAAGATGTTTTTTGGGTCTGACGTAGTTCATTATTGGTTATTTAGTTATTTAGTTATTTGGTTATTAAGTTATTGTTTAAAATAGCATTGTAATCTATATTGGTTGTAGTTTAGTGTTGTGTTTTCTTTTCTTTTATATGTTGAATTTCAAGTTATTAAGCACTAGCTGAGTTAGTATTAATAAAAATCTCTTTTAAATCTTATTGTTCTTACAATAATTATCGTAACTTGTTTATATTTAACTTTTTGCTTGATCAAAAAGTTACAAAAAATCAAGACTGCATAGAATTTACTTCAAAACTACACCTTTAAAACCCCGCGCAATATAAGACGTGGCGAAATAAACAAACTTACTTTTATTTTCCTTTTTCACTTCGCTACTTACGTATTGCTTGCACAAGGCCACCGCTGTTTTAAAGGCTTGTTTAGTAGCGTAAATTCTATAAGGTCGATCCTTCTTCGTAGCATAGTAATGTAAAATGATAAACTATAAAAAGCAAGAATCGATTTCTTTTCATCTGTTTTAAAACGCTATTTTAAACTACAAACTATATATTTAACATAACATATAGAATATAAAACTTTTGCAAATAATGAATTTACATTTTAAATAATTTTTTATATTTAGGGCAAAACCCATTTTATCAATAAATTATTCAAACCCGACTTAAAAGTCGGGATTAATAAATAGCCACGTCCTTTAGGTCGTGGTGAAAAATAATAAATATCAAAAGGGCTTTAGCCAAAATTATTATATATTTTTTAAACTGCTATTTAAACTACAGCCAACAATAATTATTTTAACCCAACTTTATCAACTAGTTTATCTGATCGCCTCTTAGTTTTCTGAATTTTTTTCGGGCTTCAACAGTATATAAACTTGAAGGATATTTAAAAATCAGATTTTCATAGCACATCATGGCTTTTATTTTATTATTCAACTGATTTTCATTCAAGTCAGCCTGTAAAAATAAGGCATCATCTGCCAATAAACCATCAGGATAAAAATCAACTAATTTTTGCAAAAGACTGTCTGCTTCTTTAAATAATCCTTGTTTAATTTTAATCTCAGCTTGTTTGTATAATACATCATCAAAGATAGGATGTGATAAACCAACTAAACGAATAGAGTCCAGTGTTTCCAGTGCTAAATCATATTGATTCCTGTAATTCAATAAATCAGCGTGTGCATAATAACTGAGCGCAACGGTTGAGCTGTCTTCATCGATATTATCGCTGATCAGCAATGATAATTCCATCGCATCATTGGCAATCATTTTAGCTGTTGCAGCTTTCAATACGTCTAACTGAGCCTTGGCCCAGTTGAATTCACCGATATAAAATGACAACTTCGCATTTCTGAATTTTGCTTCAAAACCGATGGGATCATTTTTAAAAGCCTTTTCCACTTGTGAATATAATAAAGTAGCTTCCCATACATCACCTGCAAAAAGTTGAATATCTGCCAGTTCAACTTTACAGCTGGCAACAATTTTCTTGTCAGCATTGGGTATAACAATCGCTTCGTTCAACAAACTTATAGCATCTTCTGTCTTTAACGAATAGAAAGCATAGATATGTGCTAAATTTTTAAGCAACAGTATTGTTGAAGCATCTTTTCCAAGTTCAGTAAGTGTTTTGGTATATTCTTTTTCTAATTCAGCCAATTCCTTTTTATTAATTGAAATAGCAGATGTAATTTTTAAATATTTAGCATTGAGCAAACCTATCTTGCTATTGAGATAATAAGTGCTTAATTCACCTTTGTTGATATGATACTGATATGCTTCAACTGCTATTTCATATTCTTTATTGGTAACACAAAGTTCCGCTAATTCAAAAACCTTGGCTCCATTGTCTTTAAACCTCTTATCAATAGATTTTGCCTGATTAAAAGCCAGCTCAAAATCTTTAAGCTGTAATGAATACCACATAAGTAAATTGGCATAAACACCATTTTCAGGATTCTTTTGCGATTTACGCAAAAGTGTTGTTTTGATGATCTCGCCCTTTTTACTTTCTTTATCTGTATTCAGTACTGCCTGTAAACGAGCCTGAATATAACTTAAATAGTTTTGGTCGGTATTTAAAAGATTGAGGTATTCATCTATCATTTCCTGATAATTGCCTCTGGTTTCGTATATCATAGCCAGTTCAACAGCAAAGGAGGAAGTATTATTAAGTAATTTCCTGCCTTTCAGATAAGTACTGGCTGCATTATCATATTGAGTACGAAGTATGAAAGCATTCGCAAGATCATAAATTTGTTGTTGATTGGAAGTAAGATTTTCAATGGCTTCCAGGTATTGTTTTTCTGCTTTTTTATCATCACCGGAGGAAGCGTAAATATAACCAAGATCAACTGATATACGTAAATCATTTGGTGTTTGCTTCATTCGCTTTTTAATAACTTTCTCAGCTTTCTTAAAATCCTTGCCGCTTATAAGTGATTGTATCAGATTGGAGTAAAAAAACGGAGACGGATTATCATTATATAATTCTTCGTATAATTCTGAAGCTTTTTCAAATTCTCCGTTTTGAAAATATTGAGCAGCCAACTGTTCGTTCACTGTCTTTTGCGAATGAGCAATGAAAGTAATTCCTAAACTCAGTATGAAAACCGTAACTATTTTCTTAAACATTTTATTATTATTTATTTCGCATCAGTATTAGATTCAATAACAAAAGACAAATACTTTTGTTGTAAATCTGAAATAGGAATTAATATCTGTTCTTTTCTATTTATATAATATTTGTTCGTCAACATGCTATCTGACAGTTCTATTACAGATTTCTCAATTTCTAAACTGTCATTTTTAATAACATAGCTAAATGAATTTGTACATCCAAAATCAACATGGTAAAAGTGAAGCAGACATTTATTATTTGATCTTAATTCTATTGAAATCCTAAGATTATTCTCCGTTTTACAATTAATGCTGTTTGCTTTTAATATCAGTTTGCCTTTTACAAAATCTTGATTTGCAATCCACAAAATAATAAGTAAGAATATCGTAATTATTGTAGGTGCAAAATCAAACTTAGCATTCTTTTTAAAAATCCGGTATAAATTTATCAGAAATAAAACAAAAAGATAAATAAGATAAAATGAGGCCAATATGATAGTAAAAAATACAATCCCCATTCCGGAAGCACATCCTGTTTGATTGATATTGTTATAAATGACAATAAATCCTATAAGTATAAGTGGTAAATATTTTAATATCTTTATACTATTTATTTTCATTGTTTTTAAACAATTCAGACCGACTGTTTATTTAAATTAATGCTTTATAATTAAAATGAATAACCTAAATTTTCTCATTAAAAATTAAACTTTAATACCACTTTTTGCTTCTACCTTCTTTCTCATGTCATCAGACCTCTATCCTCCAACTTCCGTCTTCTGTCTTCCGTCTTCCGTCTTCGGACTTCCGACTTCCGATTTCCGTCTTCCGTCTTCCGTCTTCCGTCTTCCGTCTTCCTACTAATCAATAATATCAAATTTTGTATATGCCTGCAAAGCTTTTGGAATTTTTATTCCTTCTGCCGTCTGATGATTTTCAAGCAAAGCTGCAACTATTCTTGGTAACGCTAATGCGCTGCCATTTAGTGTGTGAGCCAGCTGGATTTTTCCATTACTGTCTTTAAATCTCAGTTTCATCCGGTTGGCCTGGAAACTTTCAAAATTAGAAACAGAACTTACTTCCAGCCATTTTTCCTGAGCTGCAGAATACACTTCAAAATCGTAAGTCAATGCTGAAGTAAAGCTCATGTCTCCACCGCAAAGTCTTAATATTCTGAAAGGTAATTCCAGTTTACGTAACAATGTTGCGACATAATCTTTCATTTGTTCCAGCGTTTCATAAGATTTATCAGGATGCTGTATTTGAACTATTTCTACTTTATCAAACTGATGCAAACGATTCAATCCTCTGACATCTTTACCATAAGAACCGGCCTCTCTGCGAAAACAGGCCGAATAGGCTGTATTTTTGATGGGAAACTGTTTTTCTTCCACTATCACATTACGGTAAATATTAGTAATAGGAACCTCAGCTGTAGGAATCAGATAAAGATTATCAATCGTTGCATGGTACATTTGTCCTTCTTTGTCTGGTAACTGTCCTGTTCCATACCCGGATGCTTCGTTTACCATAAGAGGTGGCTGGATTTCAAGGTATCCATTTTCAGAAGCATTGTCTAAAAAGAAATTTATCAATGCACGTTGTAATTTTGATCCTTTTCCTTTGTAAACAGGAAAACCTGCTCCTGTAATTTTGTTCCCCAGTTCAAAATCCACGATATCATATTTTGAGCATAAATCCCAGTGAGGAACTGCAGCTTCATATAATTGAGGGATTACACCTTCTTCATGAATATTTATATTATGCTCAGCAGATTTCCCTCTTGGTACTGATGAATGTGGTAAATTTGGTATCTGCACAAGTGTCTGGTTTAATTGATTTTCAATTTCTTCCAGTTTTTCACCTAATTCTTTTGAAAGTATTTTCAACTCAGCTGTTTTAGCTTTCAGCTCATTGGCTTCGGATTGTTTGCCCGATTTAAACATATTTCCAATTTCTTTGGCTAAATTATTGGCTTCAGCTAAATTATCATCTAATTTTTTCTGGGTTTCGCGACGGTTGTTATCCAATGTTATTACTTCACTGATAATTTCTGTTGCATTATAGTTTTTAACAGCTAATCTGTCAATTACTTCCTGTGTGTTTTCTCGGATAAAATTTAATTGTAACATAGTTCTGTATTTTTGGAAATGCAAAGTTAATGAAAAAAGTCGGAAGAATGAAGTTTGAAACCAGAAGTCTGATGACGAAAAAGAAATAGATTTTACTTATTTAAATATTTTAGTCCCAATAAAAAGCAGACTTAGCAATACATAATGGCTGTAGTTTATAATAGCGTTGGTAATTACATTTCTCAAAAGGCTTAATATAATGAGATATTTTTTATTTATCTTTCTTTTTTTCTGATAAAAAAAGAAACAAAAAAATCAGTGCTTACGGTAATTTTGCTAAAAATCAATCCGTATTGAATACCTACCGCACCCCCAGCCGTCACAAAATAAACTTTCACTTTCATAATAATATTATCCGTTGTGACTTCGGGAGTGCTGCACAGGCCATCGCTCATTCAATACGTCTGATTTTTTACGCAAAATTTCCTGATGCACATCCTTTGCCTGCCCGGCAATAGGTTTCGCAGAAACATTCTGTTAATTATCTGACAAATAAAAACGATTGTTATATACAGTGAATTGAAAAAAAGCAATCTTCGAAGGGAGCGACATCTAAGAATTTACGAAACAAAACAAGTTTTTAAAATAGTGCAGGGACTGGTAAGCAATACAATATAGCGAAGTCTAACAGAAAAATAATTGCTTGAAAGTTTATTTCGCTATATATAGTATTGCGCTGGGAGTGCGCCCTGCATGAGCAGAGCACACCCACCGTAAGCTCTAGAAAAATGT
>JBMOKG010000016.1:0-73708 GCA_049315385.1 Bacteroidales bacterium | reverse complement strand
TCAACGTAAATATTGAACGGAGCTGTTTGTGCAAAAACAGTAAGTTTTAATATAATAAATACTATAAATATTGATATTTTCTTTGTCATTTTATTTAATTATTATTGGTCATTCCAAGTCTGTCGTTTTAAAATATTTACAAATGTAAAATAAATAAACCTCATTTAATAGAATTCCTTCTGCATATATATAATATTCCCTTTAAAAGCATTTTAAGCTGAATTATTTTTCATGACTTTTTTTGACAATAATACAATGATACTATTTTCTACAAACTTACTTATTTTTTGAAAACAATGCCAAAAATTATATGAACAACTTAAGACCTATTGAATTATGTTTTTTATTATCTTTGGCCTCGGTTTTATCAGCAAGTACAAAATAATTTAAAACGACAGTATTATTTAAATGAAATTCTTAAATATGTTTTTATGAAAAAAACTTTTATATTTTTGGCTTTCGCCCTCTTTTTTGTAAATACGACAATGGCAACATTATCAACTCCTGCAATAAATACGCCTGCTTCAGGTGCTGTGGGGCAATCTCCATCAGTATCTCTCAGTTGGTATAGTGTTGCTACAGCAACTTCTTATGAAATTAAATGGGGGACTTCTCCTACTCTGACTAGTTTTAACTTTTATGCTACAACCACAACTTCTTATACCTTAAACAACTTACTCTTTTCAACGTCATATTACTGGCAGGTTAGAGCAAAAAATGCCGTTGATTCCTCGGCTTGGTCAACCATATGGAATTTCACAACTCTAACTGCAACCACTTTAAATTCCCCAACTTCAGCATCCACAGGACAATATCCCAGTGTTTTACTGGACTGGTATGGCGTTACCGGAACCAATACTTATCAGTTAGAAATCGATACTTCCCTTAATTACAATTCCCCGCTTTATGCCAGATATGCCACAACTTCAAGTTATTCTGAATATACAACAACCAACCTTTTATTTGGTAAAAAGTATTACTGGCGAGTAAGAGCAGCTCATAGCGCAGATACTTCTGCCTGGACAGCATCCTGGAATTTCACAACCACATCAACCACCTATTTAAATACACCAACTTCAAATTCAACCGGACAATATCCAAGTGTTTTACTGGACTGGTACGGCGTTACCGGAGCCAATACTTATCAGCTTGAAATAGACACTTCTCTCTATTACAATTCCCCGCTTTATGCCAGATATGCCACAACTTCAAGCTATTCTGAATATACAACAACCAACCTCTTATTTGGTAAAAAGTATTACTGGAGAGTAAGAGCAGCTCATAGCGCAGATACTTCTGCCTGGACAGCATCCTGGAATTTCACAACCACATCAACCACCTATTTAAATACACCAACTTCAAATTCAACCGGACAATATCCAAGTGTTTTACTGGACTGGTACGGCGTTACCGGAGCCAATACTTATCAGCTTGAAATAGACACTTCTCTCTATTACAATTCCCCGCTTTATGCCAGATATGCCACAACTTCAAGTTATTCTGAATATACAACAACCAACCTTTTATTTGGTAAAAAGTATTACTGGCGGGTGAGAGCAGCCCATAGTGCTGATACTTCTGCCTGGACAGCATCCTGGAATTTCACAACCACATCAACCACCTATTTAAATACACCAACTTCAAATTCAACCGGACAATATCCAAGTGTTTTACTGGACTGGTACGGCGTTACCGGAGCCAATACTTATCAGCTTGAAATAGACACTTCTCTCTATTACAATTCCCCGCTTTATGCCAGATATGCCACAACTTCAAGCTATTCTGAATATACAACAACCAACCTTTTATTTGGTAAAAAGTATTACTGGCGGGTGAGAGCAGCACATAGTGCTGATACTTCTGCCTGGACAGCATCCTGGAATTTCACCACTGTAAATACAGTAAATTTGTATTCACCTTCCAATCTGACTCAATATAACAATACTGATATATTGATAGACTGGTATGGGATAACAGGTTCGAGTAATTATGATTATCTTTGCGATACCAGCAATTTCTTTAATTCTTCCTTACGAAGAAGTGGATCCACTACAACATCGTACTCAGAATATACTTTGAATGATCTGGCTTTTGGAAAAACATGGTATTGGAAAGTAAGAGCTCGTCATGCCGCAGATACAAGTTTATGGTCAGCGGTTTGGAGTTTTGGAATTAACAATTCGCCTGCTTTAAATACACCTGCAAATAACAGCATTGGGCTTTCACTGAATCCGGTCATTAGCTGGAATGCTTTTTCCGGGATTACATATTACCGTTATCAATATGATACTGATCCTTTGTTTTCGAACCCAACGACTGGCCTGGTGGCTGTTGGTACATCCCAGAAAACACTTAGTAATCTGAGTTATGGAACCAGCTATTACTGGAGGGTGCAAGCCATGCATACTATGGATACTTCGGTTTGGTCGCCGGTTTGGAATTTTACAACCCTCTACCAGATGACCAGCGGGCCAACCCTTATTGCTCCGATTAACAGCAGTACAAATATTGGCATTCCTGTAAGTCTTCAATGGACTGCCCTGAGTGGTGCTTTGGTTTATCAGTATCAACTCGATATCAATAGTAATTTTACCAGTGCAATTACAGGAAATACAACTCAACTTACTGCATCCGTTTCTTCTCTGATGGGTGGAAGTATTTATTACTGGAGAGTGCGGGCGAACAATGGAAGTGGGTATTCTCCCTGGTCAACTACCTGGGTATTTAATACTCAGATGAGCCTTGATATTCCTCAATTGCTTAGTCCTTCAAATAATGCAGCACTTCAGCCATTATCTCTGAATCTGGACTGGGCAGATGTGGCTTCCGCAACTTCATATGAATATCAGTATTCAAGCGATATAACGTTTGCAACCTATAATACAGGAAATATGAGCCAGTCGCAGGCGGCTATCAGTGGCTTAAGTTCTGCAACGGTTTATTACTGGAGGGTAAGAGCAACAAACGGGATAGTATTTTCGGCCTGGTCTGCAGTGTGGAATTTTACTACTTTACAGCTTTTACAGCAACCACAGTTAATCAGTCCTCAGAATATGTCAGTCAATCTGGCATTAACGCTGACTCTCGACTGGACAGATGTTATTTCTGCTAACGCTTACGAATACCAATATTCTCTGAATCAGCAATTTAATCCGGCAGTTAATGGAAATTCAAATCTTTCGCAAACTGATATTAACGGACTAGCACCAAATACACAATATTACTGGAGAATCCGTGCTTTGGCCGGAAATGTATTTTCGAACTGGTCAGATATCTGGACATTTTCAACCCAGGTGGTTTTATTAGCCCCCCAACTTATTTATCCTTCCAACGAAGCAACTGATGTTGCTGTCAATGTTGTTTTAAACTGGACCGATGTCGTCAATGCAACAGCCTATGAATGCCAATACAGTACAGATTCAGTTTTTGGGAGCAGTAGTATTCTCAACGTTACACCTTCCGAAGCTCAACTGTCGAATCTGAATTATCACACCACATATTACTGGAGAGTGAGATCCATTATGAATCTTACCGTATCTTCCTGGTCGCAGAAATTCAGGTTTACAAGCCTCGACAATGTTGGTATCTTTGAAACAAAATCTGACATACTGAATGTCTTCCCAAATCCTGCAACCAAAGTCCTGAATGTTATTTTAAATGAAACATTCCGGCAACCAAATGTGATCAGAATTTTCGACATTTTAGGAAGACTCAGATACTCCACCAAGGCAAACTTCTATCCATTTCAAATAGATGTATCTGATTATGAAGAAGGTCTTTATTTTCTTCAGATTGTTTCGGGCGAAAATAAAATAACAGAGAAAATACGAATTATGAGATAGCTCAGGATTAAGGATAAAGAGACTGACAAATTCAGATTAAATAATTGAATTCTCAGTCTGAATTTTCATAATTTTGCAAAAAAAACAAATTATGGCAGACGATAAGAAAATCATTTTTTCAATGGCGGGTGTTGGTAAAGTATTTCCACCCAGCAAACAAGTATTGAAAGATATATACCTTTCATTTTATTATGGTGCAAAAATCGGAGTGATTGGTTTAAACGGCAGTGGAAAATCAACCTTACTTAAAATTATAGCAGGTTTGGAGAAATCTTTCCTTGGTGATGTATCTTTTTCTCCCGGCTATAAAGTAGGTTATCTGGCGCAGGAACCTTTGCTGGATGATAGCAAAACAGTAAGGGAAATCATTGAAGAGGGTGTGCAGGATGTGGTTGATTTACTCAAGGAATACGAAACGATCAACAACAGTTTTTCTAATCCAATGAGTGATGATGAAATGACCAAACTAATCGACCGACAAGGAGAAGTAACTGAATTGCTCGAGCATCATGATGCCTGGGAACTGGATGCCAAATTGGAACGTGCCATGGATGCACTGCGTTGTCCGGAAGGTGATGCTTCTGTAAAAAACCTTTCCGGTGGTGAACGTCGCCGTGTGGCATTGTGCCGTTTATTGTTACAGGAACCTGAAATTTTATTACTTGATGAACCTACCAACCACCTGGATGCAGAATCCATTGAATGGTTGGAATTGCATCTTAAACAATACAAAGGCACTGTAATTGCCGTAACCCACGATCGCTATTTCCTCGATAATGTAGCCGGATGGATACTTGAACTCGACAGGGGTGAAGGTATTCCATGGCAGGGAAATTACTCATCATGGCTCGACCAAAAGACAAAACGCCTTGCAATGGAAGAAAAAACTGAAAGCAAGAGAAAGAAAACCCTTGACAGAGAGCTTGAATGGGTACGTATGTCTCCCAAGGCGCGTCATGCCAAAGGAAAAGCCAGACTTTCGGCTTACGAAAAAATGATGGGTGAAGATGTAAAAGACAAAGAAGAAAAACTGGAAATCTTTATCCCCAATGGTCCACGTTTAGGAAATAAGGTGATAGAAGTAAATAATGTTTCTAAAGCTTTTGGCGATAAAATTTTGTTTGAAAACCTGAGTTTTTCATTACCTCCTGCCGGTATTGTAGGGATTATCGGACCAAATGGAGCCGGAAAAACCACCTTGTTCCGCTTGATTATGGGCAGTGAAACCCCTGAAAACGGTCAGTTTGATGTAGGTGAAACCGTAAAAATTGGATATGTAGACCAGCAACACACAGACATAGATCCTGAAAAAAACGTTTGGGAAGTTATCTCTGAAGGCAATGAGCAAATTCAAATGGGTGGACGCTTAATCAATTCAAGAGCCTATGTTTCAAGATTTAATTTTAGTGGTTCAGATCAGGGCAAAAAAACTGCCGTATTATCCGGTGGTGAACGCAATCGTTTACACTTAGCCCTTACCCTGAAATCAGAAGCCAATGTATTATTGCTTGATGAGCCTACTAATGATATAGATATTAATACATTAAGAGCTTTAGAAGAAGGTCTTGAAAATTTTGCAGGCTGCGCTGTGATAATTTCACACGACCGTTGGTTCTTAGATCGTGTTGCTACTCACATCCTCGCTTTTGAAGGCAATTCACAGGTTTATTTCTTTGAAGGTTCATATTCAGAATATGAGGAAAACCGTAAAAAACGATTAGGAGATGAAGCTCCTAAACGTATCAGATATAAGAAGTTAATTGCATAATTCCTATTAATATTTAGTACAAATTCAGTGTTCATAAACACTGAATTTGTTTTTTGTAAGTATACTGTTTTTTATTATCTTTGGTTTGCAATTTCATACATAAACTAACGTTGAAATAAAAAGGTAAATCCATGAAACGCTTGCAGATTTTAATTCTATTTATATTCCCTTTTTTTGTTTTGGGACAACCTATTGGTAAATTATTTATAAATACAGGTTTTGTTTCAAACAATGAACTCGGTTATATTCAATATCCACAAAATCAATATCACTCAATAGATTCAATAGATGTGGATGATATGCTTATTGTAAATAATAAATTATTGGTTAGCAATGCCAAAATCTACATTTACGATATTGCAACTCTTAGCAAAACTGATTCAATTAACAACACAGACGCCTATATGCTGGCTTATGAAAATAATAAGCTTGCAGTCAGCAGAACACAACCTCCTTATTTCGAAGTTTATGATTTTACAACAAAAAACCTGCTTTTTTCATTAAATACTAATAAAATAAAATCCATGCCGGTTGATATTTTACTTGATATGGATAAAGCTTATTTGCTTTTTGATACATCTATTGTCATCGTTGATTTAAACTTACAGGATACCATTGCAACGAAAGCAGTTTTTTCAAACTATTCGTATCCAGCTTATAACCAGTATCTGATAAATTACGGCAATAAAATATATATAGATACAGAAATTGCAACCGGAGCTCCCCGTTTTTCAATCTTTAGCTTAGACAAAACAACTCATCAGATTCAACAGGAATTATTTTATGAATTTGTAGATACGCCCTTTGAACCAATATTGGCAGAAAACAAAATGTATATGTCCTTCTTCCCTTCTTATTATGATATTACCGCTGATACTTTTATGCATTTTCAAAATAGCTATATGTTCTATCCTTTATGTTTTGATGATATCAGCAATAGCTTTTTTTTATATAAACCGACAAACTTTAAAGTAAGCTATTTCTATAATAATACGTATAGTCCTGAAATTACGGTACCAACTTATATAAATAAAGCGGTTTATCTTAATGAAGCAGTTTCCGTAACTCCAGAACTAATTGATATAACAAATAATATCAGTATTTATCCTAACCCGGCAAATAAGGAAGTAAATATCCAACTTCCAAACGAAGAAGAAGTGAAAGAAATTCGGATGATTGCAATCAACGGAGTTCAAACTGTTAAAAGTATAAATAAAACAATCAGTCAACGCAAAATCGACATCAGTCAACTTGCTGATGGAATGTATTTTGTTGAAATTGTCTGTAAAACAAAAACTTACAAAACCAGATTTATTAAATCAAGTATAAATAAATAAGGATAAGAAAATGAAAATTATTATAATGGTTTCTTTCTTATTGTTTACCTCATCTGTCTTCTCACAGGTGAAATTTGGAAAAGAAACAGATTATAAGAATTTTATGCAATCAAAAACGATGGTTGTATTGGGTAATTCACCTTTTTCTTCCTACAATGAATATATACAGAATTCAATTGATAAGTTATGGAAAATTACTGCTTACGATTTTATTTCAAGTAAAGAATTCAATAATAAAAAGAATAATACTACTTTTTCTTTTTTAATGTTGAGTGATGCATCTATTGAATACAAGGATGTTGTAACACATTACAATATGCTGAATCTTATCATGGGAGGAAAGTCAAAAACTCTTAATGATATGCCGGATCTGGGTTCAATTCCCTTATCCTATTCTGATCAGGACGAAAGTGAGTATTTATATAAAATTGGAGGGATCCTGCAGTTCATGCAATATTTTATTCAGTTTAATCTTAATCATCCTAATACAGATCTTATCAAACTAATAAGAAATATTGAAGCAAAAATTGGAAATAAAGAGATTTGGTTATTGAAAGATGAAGTAAATGAAGAGGTTAATACCAATGAAAAGATTAAGAAATATTATTCCGGCATCGTTAAATTTGTTTCAAAAGAAGCCATCGAAGAAGCTATTGAGAAAAAAGATGAGAATATAGTTTTTCTGCATAAAATCGGAATGAATTCTAAAGGGAAAATTTGCTGGAAAGCCCTCATTAATGCAGGAAATGGAGAATTGCTTTATTTTGATCAGTATAAAATTGATACAAAACACCCTGATAGTTTTACTTCCTCTGATTTTGGCAAACTTAAAAGCAAATAATTTATATCAAAATATTGATTTAGTAATTGTTAAAACTAATATGAAAAAAACCATTATCGTATTATTTATATCTAGCTTTTTTACTTTGAATATCTATTCGCAAAAAGAAGCTATTAAAATTAGTGGATTCGCTCAGGGAACAACCTATCATATTACTTACTTCGATAAAAAGAACAGAAATTTTCAGTCTGAGATTGATCAATTACTTGCAGACTTTAATAAGTCTGTTTCACTGTATGATTCCTCTTCCATTATTACAAGGGTGAATAATAATGATAATACAGTTGTCCCGGATAAGTATTTTATAAATTGTTTTAAGAAATCGATGGAAGTTTCCAAAGCTACAGATGGTGCTTTTGATGCTACTGTTGGCCCTTTAGTGAATGGCTGGGGATTTAGTTATAAACATAAAGCTAAAATGGATAGTGCAATGGTAGACAGCTTGTTAAAATTTGTTGGTTTTCAGCTGGTTGAATTAAGAAAGGATAAAGTTATTAAAAAAGATAGTCGCGTTAAACTTGATTTTAATGCACTTGCACAAGGATATTCTGTTGATTTGGTTTCCGCATTATTAGATTCTAAAAAGATATCCGATTACATAGTTGAAATAGGGGGTGAAGTATTTGCAAAAGGCAAAAAACCAAACGGTGATAACTGGAAAGTTGGAATTGAAAAACCCATGGATAATCCTGATGGAGACAATCCTTTGAAAGCAATTGTCAGAATTGAGAACAAAGCGCTGAATACTTCGGGAAATTACAGAAAATTTTATATTGAGAATGGCATTAAATATTCCCACGAAATCAATCCTAAAACCGGATATCCTGCACATAACAGCGTATTGAGCGCAACAGTTCTGGCAAAAGATTGTATGACAGCAGATGCTTATGCAACTGCTTTTATGGTAATGGGTCTTGAA
The DNA here is from genome assembly GCA_049315385.1 of Bacteroidales bacterium. GTDB lineage: Bacteria > Bacteroidota > Bacteroidia > Bacteroidales > JACABE01 > JACABE01. Next base: position 65,001 of record JBMOKG010000016.1, on the reverse strand, counting down.
AAGTCTATTCAATTTTTATCAAAACATCCTGAATTATCAGCCTATTTAATTTATTCGGATGAAAAAGGAGAATATCAGATTTTCGAATCCACGGGTTTAAAAAATATTGTTACAGAAGCTGAACCTGAATAAAAAAAGGCCATCCTTTTTAAAGGAATAGCCTCGTTAATAGAATTTTCAAAGAATATTATTTGTTTAAAATTATTTTGAATTTCTGTGAATCTAAAGAATTTTTACGTTGGATTTTTACATAATAAGTCCCGTTTGTAAATTTAGCCAGATTAATTGATTTAACCGTAGCGTTTGAAACAATTATATTTTCATCATAAATTTTCATCCCAATACTATTTTCAATAAGAATTGTTCCGGTAAATGCATGTTGAATATCAACATTTATAATTCCATTGGATGGATTAGGAAAAACATTCACCCCGCTAAGTTCATTAATTTTTGCTACTGAAGATGCTGACGGTGTCCAATCTAATGAAATATTGCTGAAATTAGCCGGGCATGTGGGTGTAAGATGTTGAGCTGTTGCGCCTTTTGTGAATGTAAAACTGTAAATTAACCAATGTTGACCATTTGAAGGTTCGGGTGTACAATATGAACTTTCAATAAACACTTTATATTTTCCATCAGGTACAACCGCTCCGCTTACATTTGTTCCGTTCCAGCTTATTGTTTTTACACCAAATGCTGTAGGCGAGGTAGTAGCAGTTCTGGTTGCTCCGGTAGTTGCATCCGTTAGATTCTGTGCTGATTTAGCAACCCAGCTTGGTAAATGATCCGTCGTATTGTTTCCCCAAAAACGCATTTTAGTTTTTATAAAGGTTGCTGTTGCGCTATCTTCAATCCAGACAGCCATTACATTTTTGGTTGCTGTTCCGCTTGGGGCCGTTTGAGTATATGTAAAAGTAAAGGTCCCTGCTGTTTGCGCAGAAGCATCACTAAAACCTGAAATGATTAAACTTAATGTGAAAACATTCAGTAAACTAAAAAATAAATTTCTTTTCATGACTTTTGGTATTTAAAATATCAGAATATATTTTGCAAAATTACTAAGTTATACGAACTTAAATGTTAAAAATGCAAAATAATAAATGAAAAGGAGAACTCTTCTTTTGAAAAAGTTCTCCTTTTAAAAATACTTGTAATAGATTAGTCTGTTCTACTTCTAATTATTAAAATATGAATTCTATTATTCTTTAATGATTTTCTTAAACTCAAATATTTTACCGTTTTCCAATTTCAAAATATAAACACCCGGTGCAAATGCAGCTGTCTGTATACTGTTTTTTTCTGATAATATCCCTTTGTAAACTGTTTTACCAATTGCATTTAAAATTACAAAACCACTGTTTATATACCCCTTTGTTTCAATAATTAATTCATTCGAAACCGGATTTGGATAAACATTAATAGTCTTATCATTATTTAAAGATTCTATACCAACAGAAGTGATAGCGATTTGGTTTGATGTATCTGATGAACATCCATTAATAGTAACTATATCATAATAATTTCCATTGGATGTTGGAGTATAATTTTGATTTATCGCTCCACTTAGTAAACCATTCTGGTCATACCATTGATTCCCTGTTGTTGCATTGGAGTGTAAAACATTGCCATTAAGCGAAATTACCGGGGTAGCAGGAGTAGTTGCATGCGCATTTATAACGACGTTTGCCGATGCAGGAGAAGTACAGCCGCTGCTTACAGTATAATTAATTGTTCCTGGTGCAAGACCGTTAATTGTAGTTGTTGTTCCTGTTCCTGAAATATTACCAGGATTTATTGTCCAGCTTCCTGAAGCAGGTAATCCGTTTAAAACAACGCTTCCTGTTGGAGTTGTACAATTTGGTTGTGTAATTGTACTTACTGTTGGAGCTAGTGGTGCATTTATTATGGAAATATTGCTTCCATTATCTGTTCCGATACAACTAGGTTGACTTCCAACTACTCTTATTCTATAAGCGGTTCCTGCTGCTGTTCCTGAAGGTATGGTTGCAGAAATTGCACCTACTGCAATTCCATTCAGCGTTCCTATTGTAAGCGGAGTTGCAAAACTGCCACTTGCATCTGAAAGTTGAGCTGTCCAGATGTTATTATTGTAAACATTACCCGTACCGCAAGTAAAAGGAATACTGACCGTTGAACCTGAACAAATAGTAGTAGAAGCTAATGCAGAAGTTGTCACTGTAATTTGAGCTGCAGGAACCCAATCCAATGTAATACCACTAAAATTAGCCGGTCCTGTAGGTGTTAAATGTACTGCTGATGCTCCTTTAGTAAAAGCAAAATTTGTAATTATCCAATGTTGACCATTTGATGGTTCCGGATTACAATATGAACTTTCGACGAATATATTATAATTACCATCCGCAGCAAGTGCAAGACTTGTTGTCGTACCATCCCAGTTTATTGTTTTTGCACCAAAAGCCGTAGGAGAAGTTGTGGCTGTTCTGGTTGCACCGCTTGTTGCATCCGTAAGATTCTGTGCAGATTTAGCAACCCAGCTTGGTAAATGATCCGTTGTGCTGTTGCCCCAAAAACGCATTTTGGTTTTAACAAAACTTCCTGCACTATTTTCAATCCAGACAGCCATTACATTTTTAGTAGCAGAACTGCTTGGTGCTGCCTGAGAATACGTAAAAGTTAATGTACCTGCAGTTTGAGATAAAACCGGATTAAATCTTGAAAAAAGGAAAGTAAAAATAAAAATAAATAATAAGCTATTAAGAAATTGGGTTTTCATAATTTTGATGTATTTTGGTATATAAATGTGTAAATGCAAAAATAAAAATAAATATGTAATGCAAATGTTAAATAATCTAAAATACATAAGCTGACAAAAAGAATATAATCTCATAATCACTCTTGTTCGATAAACTTTTAAAGCAAAAATATATTTGAGATTTTTCACTTTTTTACTAATGACAGACAACATTCTATTAAACAGATTCCTCACTGCGTTCGGAATGACAGCGAAGCGAAATGAGGAATCTCTTTCATTTTTCATAATCGTATCTCAATTATACAGATTCTTCACTAACGTTACTAATGACAAGTTTTTGTATATATCTTATTTCCTTATAGTTACTGAGATTTAGTATAGCGTAGCATGAAGCTACGCTAACGCAGAATAATTATAATGTCTGACAGTGTCAATTTTTATTTATTTTGTTCTTTTTTATCAATAAAAAAGAACGAAAAAATCAAGACTTCCAGTAATTTACTTCAAAACTACCGTTTTGTATCATAAATTCTTAGATGTCGGTCCTCTCCGAAGTTTGAAATTGATTTATGCTGAATTTCAGATTAGCTTTTATACTTTACTGAATTTAAAAATACTTTTTAATTTCAACTGCAAAATAGAATGTTTCTCAGAAATTGATTGCCGGGCAGGCAAAGGATGCGCATCAGGGAATTTTGCGTGAAAAATCAGACGTATTGAATGAGCGAAGGCCTGCGCAGCGCTCCCGAAGTCACAACAGATAATGCGGACTATGTAAATTAATATTTATTTTGTGACGGCTGGGGGCGCTGAAGGGATTCAATACGGATAGATTTTTAGCAAAATTACCTTAAGCGCTCATTTTTGTTACTTTTCATCAGGAAAAGTAAAATAAGAAATAAGAAAATTCTAATCAATAGTTTCATTCTCGTATGATGAAATGCTTTATTATTTTCTTCTTACTTTTGTCTTGAAACAAAAGTAACAAAAATTCAAGACTGCCAAGAATTTACTTCAAAACTACAGCTTTAAAACCCCGCGCAATATAAGACGTAGCGAAATAAACAATTTTGCATTTATTGACCTTTTGAACTTCGCCACTTACGTATTGCTTGCACAAGGCCACCGCTGTTTTAAAGCTTTGTTTTGTTTCGTAAATTCTTAGATGTCGCACCTCTCCGAAGGTAGCTTTTTATAGTGATTTCTGTTCTTTTTAATTCACTGGATGAATTGATGCTTTTTATTTATCAAATGATTAAAAGAATGTTTCGCAGAAGTTGATTGCCGGGCAGGCAAAGGACGCGCATCAGGGAATTTTGCGTGAAAAATCAGACGTATTGAATAAGCGAAGGCCTGCGCAGCGTTCCCGAAGTCACAACGGATAATGTGAACTTATAAAAATGAATATTTATTTTGTGACGGCTGGGGGCGCGGAAGGGATTCAATACGGATAGATTTTTAGCAAAATTACCGTAAGCGCTGATTTTTTTGTTACTTTTTTCATCAGGAAAAAAGTAAGCTAATAAAGAAAAAAATATCTAATTGGATTTAATACCAACAGATGTAGTTTGATTTTTCTTCTAAATTTTGCCTTGAAACATATTTACAAAAATTCAATACTTCAATAATTTGAGGTCGGTCTCTCTTCGAAAATAGAAATAAATCGTAATTCCTAATTATTTCGCTTGTTTTGTTGCATAAATTATTAAATGTCATACCTCTTGGACTGATCCTTTAAAAGATAATTACAACTATAGTTTTAAAAACAAGAAACAAGCTTTGTCAATCTATCAATAAAATCTGTTTTATAGCTAGCAATCCAATATAAATATATACAGTTTTGTTTAAAACGAAGTATGATACACTGTAATGATATGAATTTTTATAGAATCCTAACAAAACCCCCTAGCCAATCCAGACAAAAAAAATAAATCCCACAAAAATCTCACAAAACTAAAAAATCAAATCATTCATTGTGAATGGAATATGAATGATAAAAATAGCGATGTCACATAAATCACATAAAAATAAGTTTTTAACAGTTGATTTCTTATAAATAGCTTACTTTTGAGGTCTTAGATAAAATCAAAAATTGATACTGTTAATTTTTAATTGCATTAGATTTTGCAGTTTATCAAATCTCATGTGTATTTCCTGTCATTAAAACAGGAATTACTTTTTAAACATTTCTATTAACAAATAACCTAATAACCAATATCTACTAACCTTTACTTTGAATATTAAAAAGTACATATTATTCTTTCTTCTCACTACTACTTTTGTTGCTACAAGAGCACAGATTATTGGACCCAATTTAGTACAAAATCCAAGTTTTGAAGAATACTACCAATGCCCTAATATGTCAGGTCAGTTAAATTTTGCTAAGTATTGGTGGGGTATAAGTACCGAATATTATAATGTTTGTGGTACTAATGGTGTTTCTGTTCCTTCAAATTTTAACGGATTCCAATACCCACATTTTGGAAATGCTTATGCTGGCTTTGCCTTATATACTCATAATGCAGTCATCCCAAGTAACGTAACCTATACAGAACCAATTAAAAATAATTTAAAAGATAGTTTAATAAAAAACAAACGATATTGCATTAACTATTATGTTTCCTTATCAGAAAGCAATTATAATAGTGTGCTGCAAATCAGATATGATTCTATTAGTGCAATGTTTTCGGTTAATCAGGTGCCGGATATAACAGATTTAATAACATGCGATACCTGTGCAAAATATAGCCAAAGCATAGTTACGATAGATACTGTTAATTGGCTTAAAATATCAGGGAGTATCATCGCCAATGGAGGCGAAAGATACCTAACTATTGGTAAATTTAGTCCCATGATTTGGTTGCCTATAACTTGTGTGTTTTATATTTACATAGATGATGTTTCGGTGTGCGAGTGTGCCTATCATATCAACTTAGGCGAAGATACCAAGCTATGCCAGGATGAAACCATGCTGCTCAATGCCAGCCTACCCAATGCCACTTTTCTGTGGCAAGATGGCAGCAGCAATGCCACTTACGAGGTAAAACAGCCAGGTACTTACTGGGTAAGGGCTTATGTGGCAGAATACGATATTACAACATCCGATACCATTGTAATAAGCGCAGAAGATGAAAAGATATGCAATCCCCCGCTTATAATTCCAAACTTTATTACCCCCAACGGGGATGGAAACAACGATAATTTCCAGCTTGGAAATGCAGATAAGTACGATATAAGCCTGCAAATATACAACCGCTGGGGTAATCTTATCTATCAAACCGCTAATTACAAAAACGATTTCAGTTGCACCCAGTGTGCTGATGGAGTCTATTATTATCTGCTCAGTGCAAAGAGCAAAAGAAACGGTTTGGTGAAAGAGTATAAAGGAAGCCTGACAGTGTTTAATTAGGAATTTGAGAATTAGGAATTAGGAAACAAAGAACGTTGATAAATGACACTACAAATACAAACTTACACTGCCGGAGTTCTTCCCTTATCAGAGCCTGTCCCGGTTTTTTATCGGGAGAAAGTTAAATGGGGTGTCTATAACACTTTGAAATTAAACTATTTTTTAGTATAAGCTTCTGACTTATTATCATAATTAATAAAATATTTTCCTTTGCTTATAGAAGAGGTATCAATGTATTTATCGTTTCCCTTTAAAACCAAATTTCCCGATTCATCAATGATCTCATACATTGTAATGGAAGAAAATGCTATACGATCTTTGATTTTCTCACTCACTATTGTAATTTCTTTGCCGGGTAATATGTACTTAATATCTTTTGAAACTTCTGTTTGTCCTTGTGAATCAGTATATTTTATCCTGAATAAATTTTGAGCAGTATTTGGACTTACCTCAAAATTAAATTTATTAAACGCAATGGTATCATTTGACTTAAGGACTCCTAAATTGATCCATTTTTGCCAGCGAAATTGTTCAATTGTAAATTCACCTTCTCCTAAATTTCCAAGAATATCCCAACCTAAAAAGCCTTTGCGGTTAACTTTCGCGTTTAGAAAACCAATCTCCAGGCTTCCTCTAAGAATTTCGGGATTTATAATCTTTGGCATACAGTTATCCTGATGATAGATTTGAACATTCACTTTTGTTCCTTTTTCGATATTAATTTGTGAAAAATCAATTTCAAAACTATTTGAATTCAACTCATCAGCAGTCTTTTTACCATTCACTTTCACTGCATTTACACAAAACCCACTTCCTGCATCAGGATTTAAAACATACAAATTCTTACCATTGTAGATTCCTTCGATAGTCAACTCCTGTGCATTTACATTTGTCATAAAAACAAATAAAACAACGGGTATAAAAGCAAATATTTTCATTTCAATAATTCTAATTCAACTTGCAATATTAAATATTTTTTTGTGATTTAAAGAATATCGAATACAACTTATTTATCATAAAAACTGTTTTAAAGACAAACCTAAAGCAGAAAACATACAAATATTTATAAAAAAGATAAAGTTGAAAGAAATATATTGTACTTTTGTAGGTTAAACAAAAAATTATAAATTATTAATTTAAGAGATTAAATCGCAACTTCTTAAATTTCAACACATATAGAAAATGAGAAAATTAATCGTACTATATATTGGACTTATTTCCTTCCCTTTTTTTTGTGCACAATCCCAAACGATTAGAACCGGAATTTCAGAAAATACTTCTCTTAGTATAAAAGAAAATACCGAATCAGGATTTGTTGTTAAAAGCACATTATCCGAATTAAATTTTTCTTCAGTAATTACCGATAAAGGACTATTTACTAAACTAGAATTACCTGATTATACTCCCGGTAACGAAATTGGAAGTCCGCAACTGGCTGTTTTGCGAAATCTGATAGAAGTTCCGTTGGGAGCTACCGTAAAAATCATTATTAAAAATTCTCAGATAAAAACTTATAAGCTTAAAGATCTGGGAAATTTAAATGCTTTAATCCCTGTACAACCTCCGGTTTCAAAAAACGATGAAAGCAAAAAAGAACTGATTTACAATCAGAATGTATATTCTAAAAATCAGTTTTTGTCATTACCTCTGGTAAGTGTTGATCAATTAGGACTAATGCGGGGTGTTAGAATCGCCCGCCTGAACATTTCACCAATTCAATATAATCCGGTAAGTAAAACAATTAAAGTTTACACCAATATTGAAGCCGAAATTCGTTTTGAAAATGCAGACTTAGCCGCGACTAAAGCTTCCAAAGAAAAAAATTATTCTCCTTTTTTCAGTAGTTTTCAGTCAAAATTACTCAACAAATTGTCTACAGGGAATACAAAAGATGCTCTTTCAAAATATCCTGTAAAATACGTAATTGTTTCTGACCCAATGTTCCAGTCTGCATTACAACCCTTTGTACAGTGGAAAACAAAAAAAGGATTTAAGGTAATTGAAGCTTATACAAATAATGCAGCAGTTGGAAACACTACAACATCTATAAAAGCTTATCTTCAATCCTTATATAATGCCGGAACAACAGCTGATCCCGCTCCAACCTATGTGCTTTTTGTAGGTGATATTGCTCAGGTTCCCTCTTTTTCAGGAACTACAGGAACTCATAAAACTGATTTGTACTATTGTGAATATACAGGTGATTTTTTTCCGGAAGTATATTACGGGAGATTTTCTGCTCAAACGGTTGCTCAATTACAACCACAGATTAACAAAACACTGGAATATGAACAATATTTAATGCTTAATAAATCTTTTTTAAACAATGTACTTATGGTTGCAGGAGTGGATGCCAGCAATGCCCCAACTTATGGTAACGGACAGGTAAATTATGCTACTTCTACTTATTTCAATACAAACAATGGTTTCAACTGTACATCCTATTTATATCCTGCATCAGCAACTAGTGCAGCTTCAATTATTCAGCAGGTAAGCGAAGGTGTTGGTTTTGCAAATTACACTGCACATGGAGGTTCAAGTGGATGGTCAGATCCTAGTTTTAGCGTTTCTGATGTAGCTACACTCCAAAATAATGGGAAATATCCGTTAATGGTAGGTAATTGCTGTGTAACTAATCAATTTGATGTTTCAGAATGCTTTGGAGAAGCTTTATTAAGAGCTAATAACAAAGGTGCTATTGGTTATATAGGAGCCTCAGACAACTCTTACTGGGATGAAGATTTCTGGTGGGCTTGTGGAGTTGGAACAATTACTGCCAACCCAACTTATAATACAACCGGATTAGGTGCTTTAGACAGAATAATGCATACCAACGGTGAACCTTTTTCAAAATGGTATGTAAGCCAGGGACAAATGGTAAATGCCGGTAATCTGGCAGTTACACAAGGTTCGCCTTCAAATTTTGATTATTATTGGGAAATTTACCATCTTATGGGAGATCCTTCACTGATGCCATATTTCAAAATTCCTCAACAACTTAACGCCAGCTATATGCCTATAATTCCCTTAGGATATACTAGTTTTACTGTTAATACAGAAGCTTATGCCTATATTGGCATTTCAATGAATGGTACATTGTATGGCTCAGCACTGGCAGATTCTAATGGATTAGCAGTTGTTAACATTACTCCTTTTACAACTACAGGAGTAGCAAATCTTGTGATTACCAAACAAAATCGCCAACCTATTATAACAACAATTCCAACAGCTACTCCAACTGGTCCTTATATTTCGCTTAATAGTTATCAATTAATTGATAATACAGGGAACAATAATTCTCTGGCTGATTACGGTGAAACCATTAACCTGAATATTAATCTTAAAAATATTGGAATAGCAGATGACAACAATGTAAATATTATATTATCATCAAACAATCAATATATTTCTATTACTGATAGCAGCGAATCATTCGGAATTATTACAGCTGGAAATTTAAAAAATATCAATAGTGCATTTTCCTTTAAAGTTGCAGATAATATTCCCGATCAAAACAATGTAAATTTTACAATTAAAGTTACAGATGCATTTAATAATACCTGGAATTATCCGGTTAATATAACGTTGAATGCACCCGTTATAAATATTTTAAGTATGCGTATTGAAGATAATGCACCAGCCAATCTGAATGGAAGACTAGATCCGGGTGAAACTACAAATATAAGATTCAAAATACAAAACACAGGACATAGCAATACAAGTTCTACCATTGTTAATCTATCATCTTCAAACGCATTTATTAATATTCAGAATCCAATTGTAAATTTAACTTCTTTAGACAAAGGTAGTACAACCGATGTTGTGTATGTTGTATCTGCGAATTCTCAAGCGGTTAATGGTGCTAACTTCGAATTAAATCTAAGTGTGAACGCCAATCCTTATAGTGATCAGCATAATTTTAACAGCATGATAGGCATGATGGTCGAAGATTTTGAAACCAATAACTTTACTAAATTTAACTGGGATACTACCTCTGCTCATTCATGGCAAATAGCAAATACCGGAGCTTTTGAAGGAAACTATTGTGCAAAATCAGGAATAATTGCTAACAATCAAACCTCTTCATTATCAATTCAATTATCTGTTATTGGCAATGATAGTATCTCATTTTACAGAAAAGTATCTTCTGAAGCAAGCTATGATTTCCTGAAATTCAAAATCGATGCTAATCTTTTAGAAGAATGGTCTGGAAATAAAGCTTGGGCAAAATTCAGTTACCCGATAACAACAGGGAATCATTTGTTATCATGGGAGTATACAAAAGATGAATCTACTGCTTCAGGTGATGATTGTGCATGGGTTGACTTTATAATTTTACCTGTAATTCAAACGAATATTACAGGAATCAGTGATCTTACTCAGGATAATATTGTGCATTTTTCTATCACTCCTAATCCGGCAAATGATCAATTTAATATTTCTTATAATCTATCCGTTGCTACAGATGTAAATTTAAAAATATTTAGTTCTAACGGTCAAGAGGTTTATAGTAATGGAAATGTTCAACATATTGCAGGAAATTATACTGATAATTTTAACATTTCAACCTTAAGCAGAGGCATTTATTTTATTAGTTTACAGACTAATAATAAAGTCATCACACAAAAATTAATAATAACTAAATAAACAGATTCTTTATCAATTCCCGAAAGAATTAGATTATAATTACTAAAGAATCTTCAGCAAAAAGTTTATGTTTTAAACTAATAAACCAATCAGAATGAAAAAACTTATTCTTTGTTTTTTAATGTTAATCAGTTTTACATACCTGATTGCAACGAATTTCAGTAAGAATCCTTTAAAAAATTCAACTGTAAAAACAGAACTTATCTCTTCGGATGTTGAGTCTTCAGTTATTCGCTTTTCTTTTGAAAATTTCAAATTTATTGATATTCAAACAACAAGCGGTATAATCAAGAAAATCAGCCTCGGTGGTGCTTTTCCAATGCAAATAGCAGGTTCACCGGATCTCCTTAAAATATCTGCATCTGTTATCATTCCTGACGATGCAGATATGAAAGTGGAGGTAATCAGTGAATCCTTTATTGATTATCAAAACATTGAAATTGCTCCTTCAAAAGGAAACTTATACCGGAATATTAATCCGTCTGATATCCCTTATTTAAAAAGCAGTAAATATAATATCAATGAATTTTATCCCGGGAAATTAGCAGAATTGCAACAACCATATATTTTAAGAGATTACAGAGGGCAAACTATTACTGTTTATCCTTTTCAGTACAATCCTGTTACCAAAGTATTAAGAGTATATAATGATTTGAAAGTTAAAGTTTCAAGGCAGGGAATTAGTAATGTAAATAGAATAATCCGAAATAAATCAATTAATAAAATTGATAAAGAATACAGTACAATCTATAAAAATCATTTCTTAAACAATAGTTCTGGAAACAGCAAATATACTATTGTAAACGAGCAAGGTAAAATGCTCATTATTTGTCCGGAATTATTTATTCCAAGTATGCAAGCATTCGTTAACTGGAAAAACATTTCAGGTATACCAACAGAAATCGTGAGTGTTGCCACCGCAGGAAGTACAAACACCGCTATTAAAAACTATATTTCAAATTATTATACTAACAATGGGCTTACTTTTGTTATTTTAGTAGGAGATGTTGCACAGCTTCCAACATTTACAGTATCCGGTGGAGGTTCTGATAACACTTACAGCTATTTAGCAGGAAATGATCATTATCCTGAAATTTTCGTAGGTCGTATTTCTGCAGAAACTATTTTACATGTCCAGACACAAGTTCAAAAATTTCTCAGCTATGAAAAAACGCCCTCAAACATTAACAATTGGTTAAATAAAGGATGTGGAATAGCATCTGATCAAGGGCCTGGTGATAATAATGAATATGACTATCAACACATTCGGGCCATTCGAACTAAATTATTAAATTATCAATACTCTTTTTGTTCAGAATTGTATGATGGAAACCAGGGAGGCATAGATGCTATCGGTAATCCAACTGCTGCATTAGTTGCAAATGATGTAAATAGCGGTGTAGGAATAATGTATTATACTGGACATGGTTCAGATAATTCATGGGGAACTACCGGCTTTTCCAATACTAATATTTCAGCTTTAAGCAATACCTCTGCATGGCCTTTCATTTTTTCTGTAGCCTGTGTAAACGGTAATTTTACAACCGGCACTTGCTTTGCAGAAGCATGGATGAGAGCAACTTACAATAGTCAACCAAGTGGTGCTATCTCAACATTAATGTCTACCATCAACCAAAGCTGGAATCCGCCAATGTGTGGTCAGGATGCAATGATTGATCTTCTTACAGAGAATACTCCGGGAAATATCAAACAAACCTTTGGTGGTATTTCTATGAACGGATGTATGAAAATGAATGATAATTATACTACTGCCGGTGACGAAATGACTGATACATGGAATATATTCGGAGATCCTTCCCTGCTAATACGTACTGATACTGCTAAAACAATGATCGTTTCCCATAATCCTGTTGTTTTTTTAGGTGCTGCATCTTTTGCCGTTAACTGTAATGTAAATGGAGGCAGAGTAACTTTAAGTAAAAATAATCTGGCGATAGGCTCAGCTCTGGTAGTGAATGGAATCGCTACTATTAATTTTAATGCATTATCTGGCCTTGATACCATTACCGTTGTGGCAACAGCTTATAATTATATCCCTTATACAGGACAAATCAATGTAATTATTCCCAATGGTCCGTTTGTACAGTTCAACAATTCACAAATTGTAGATGTAAATGGAAACAACAATACTCAAGCAGATTACAATGAAAATATCACATTAAATATTGATTTAAAAAACGTAGGAGTTGCTATTGCTAATAATGTAGTTGCAACATTATCAACAACAGATACTAATGTTATAATTACCGATAATCAGCAAAATTGGGGAAATATAGCAGCAAACGCAATTTCAGGACAAAACAATGCCTTTGCTTTAACTATTAAAAACAATATTTCAGATCAACATTCTGTAAATTTTAATCTTAGTATAGTGGATGGAAATTCTAATACTTGGAATACCGGATTTAGCGTTGTTCTTAATGCTCCATCTCTTTATGCAGGTAATTTCATTATTAAAGATACAATAATTGGAAATAACAATGGCAAATTAGATCCGGGAGAAACTGCCGTTGTTTACATTCCTTCTTCTAATAACGGACATAGTAATTCTGCAAATGCATCCGGAAAATTATCCTGTATCAGTCCTTATTTAAGTATTCTTTCTGCTGACTCACTTACATTTTCAACACTTAATCAGGGAAGCACATTATTTGCTTCTTACAAAATAAAACTTGATTCCATCGTTCCAACAGGAACTATGATTGTTTTAAATTATTTATTATCAACAGGCTTTTATCAATCAAACAGCACTTATTATCAAATAATCGGATTGGTAAATGAGGATTTTGAAACTGGAAATTTTACTAAATTTAACTGGATACAAGGTGGAGATGCCCCATGGACGCTTACAAATTCAAATCAATACGAAGGAAGCTATTCTGCTAAATCAGGAGTTATTGCGAATAGTAAATCTTCTTCACTTTTAATTCAGGTAAATGTTACTGCAAATGATACTGTTACTTTCTATAAAAAAGTTTCGTGTGAAGATGCAGCGCCCAATACTCCGGCTTATGATTACCTTGAATTTTTTATTGATAATACATCAATGGGTAGATGGGACGGCGAAGAAGCATGGTCAAAATCATCCTATCCGATTACAAATGGCGTACATAGTTTAAAATGGATTTACAAGAAAGACAGTTATGGTATTGCCGGCAGTGATTGTGCATGGCTGGACAACATAAAATTTCCCGGTGGTATTGTTAGTAAAGCACCTTTAAGCTGTACTTTAACTGCGGCAAATGATACTATTTGCGGTAATACACCTATTCAGCTTCAAACTATAGTAAATGGCGGATTAGGTAATAATGTTTTTTCCTATACTGCAAATCAGATTTCAACGACCCTTAATGGGAGTAATCCTACTGTAAGTCCTAATATTACAACAGTCTATTCAGTTACCGTTACTGATGCTAATAATGCTACTGCAAACGCTTTGTTTACTTTAAATGTAAAATCTGTATCTGCCGGACCTATAATTAGCATAATTGGAAATCAAATAGTTTCTGATGCAACAATTAATCAATGGTATGATGATAACGGAATCATTCCAAATGCCACTTCTAATGTTTATACACCTATTCATACAGGAAATTACTATGCAAAAAAAATGAATGCTAACGCATGTTATTCTTTGCCTTCTAATATCGTTTATATCGGATCTTTAAGTATTAACGAAAACAATTTTTTGGAAGCAAATGTATTTCCAAATCCTTTCAACAATGAATTAAAAATTGAAATCAATAAAGAGAATTTGCTTAATATTTCGATTTTTAACGCTATGGGTCAACTGATTATAATATCTCCTACTTTAACTTCAATCAATAATAAACAAATCATTTCTTATAATACTTCTTCTCTTAAAAAAGGCATTTATTTTATACAAATTAAAACAACAACTAAGAATTCAATTACAAAAATGATTAAAGTTGAATAAAGCTATCTTAAAAACAAAAAAGCTGACTTTTTTTAGTCAGCTTTTTTTTACAAAATTAATTTCAGTATATAGCTTTGAATCATGTGCTTAATTAGAAATTGATTTGGGATTATTTATCGTCTTCATCAATTTTTGGTTCAATAGCAACTCCGTCATATTTAAATTCCTTCCCATTTCTGTAATAGGTTTTTAGAAACAGATTTCCTTCATATTCATACTTCAACCATTCACCCTCACGCTTACCCATTACATAATTACCAACTTCTTTCATTTTACCATTTTCCCAATAATAACTATGTTTTCCATTTGGATTGTCATCCACATAACTTCCTGAAAATCTAAGTTTACCATCTGAAAAATATTCTTTCCAAACACCATCTCTTTTGCCATCAATAAATTTTCCTTCTGTAATATTATTATTTATATTGTAATACCATGCTCCTGTTTCCTGTCCTTCAATGTACTCACCTTTGGTAATTACTTTTCCTGTGTCATTATATTCAGTTAATAAGCCTTCTTCAATGCCATCCTGAAAATTTTGAATCAATAATTCATTTCCGTTTATAAAATACCATTTCCATTCACCTTCAGCATTCCCTTTGATATTATACAATCCTTGCTGTTCTATATTTCCATTCTTATAATAAAATTTCCAATATCCTGTTTTTTTATTGTCTTTGTACTTTCCCTCTCCTTTTTTGATTCCATTCTCATAAAATTCAATCCAGGGACCTTGTTTAAGACCATTTTCATCAACAATACCTTTTCCTATGATATGACCTTTAGAAAATATATAGCTTTGAGCAATATTTCCATCCTTGTTATATTCCCTTCGAACACCTTCTGCTACACCATTATCATAACTTGCTACTATTTTCACTTTACCATCCGGGTAATAATCGGTTCTTACTTCTAAGTTCCTTAGTTCCGGAACATCCGTTTGCTTTTCATCATTGATATATTTCTCGATAATAAGCAAATTTCCTTCATTGGAATACGTTTTAAAAAATCCATTCTTTTTATCATTGATAAAGTTTCCTTCGGTCCTGGTTTTGTCATTGTCCCAAAATGTTTTCCACAAACCCTGCTTAAATCCGTTTTTATCTTTGCGGTTCATTTTTTCTCTGAGAATTACCATTCCTCTCCTATATTCCGTAATAGATATTATTGTACTATCCTCGTCAAATTCTTTTGCAATACCATGCTCTAAGCCATTGTCGAAGGGAATCAGATTCTTAATTTTACCATTTGGATAATAGTAAGTTGTGAATCCTTGCTTTACATCATCTTTAAAATTTTCAGTGATCGTTTCTTTCTCCAGATATGTTTTGCGTAAACCATTTTTTTTAGCTTTTTGATAATTAATTTCCATCGTAAGCTTTCCCGTTTCTCCGTAAAATTTCCAACAGCTATCCAGTTCAAAGTTCTTACGATTACCTTCTGAAATTAATATACCTTTTTCATTAAATGTTTTCCAATAACCATCCGGCTTACCATTTAACAGCAAACCTTCACTCGAAATCATCCCATTTTCATAAAAAAACTTTGTAAAGACAGCGGTGTCTTGTGTTTTAGAAATAAATGGCATTGCAAGCAGCAAAAAGGCTAATAGAATCTTTTTAATCATATTAAGAAATAAGAAAAACAAAAGTAAGAAAAAACAGCATTAAAACGACTCTTAATCTAAGAAATTTCAGGGCATAAAAAAAGGGCTGAAAATCAGCCCTTTTAAAAATAAATTTAGATTATTCGCTTACAACGAATTTTTTGGTAGATTTACCATTTTCTGTTTCAATCTGTACAAAATAAACACCTTTAACATAATTAGAAGTATTTAATTTATAATGATTTCCAGCTGTATTTTCATTTACAATTTGTTGTCCGATTGCATTGATAACTTTTACATTTTTCAAAGAAGTAACAGAATTAATATTAAGTTCGTTTCTTACTGGATTTGGATAAATACTGAAATTAGTAGTTTCTGCAACTTGATTGATACCAACAGTAGCATTACCTAAAATCTGAATATTATCGATTCTTAAGTGGCTCATATCATTTGAATTCTGAACAAAAGCAATATATACATTTTGTCCGTTATAGGCTGAAAGGTCAACAATTTTTGTCTGCCATGTAGCTAATTCAGCTGCAACAGTTTTTAAAGTATTGGTAAAATTTGCTTTTGCATTTCCAGTAGTTGATAATTTAACTACATATCCATCAGGGAAACCGGATTCATAAGCTCTTGCATTCCATTTCAAATAATTTCCGGTGGTAAGAGTCATTTTGTTAGTGATCATCCATCTGTCTGCAGTAGCAGCAGGTGTAAACCATGATGTACTTGCAGCACATGAGTCACCGGATATAGCAGAAGTGTCATGTACAGCTACCCAAGCTTTTGCATAAGCAGGAACGGTTGCTATATTCGCATCACTAATTAAAGTAAATGCAGCAGGAATTCCCAAATTGAAATTCCATGTAATACTTGCAGCAGGAACACAGGTTCCTGTCAGATTGATAGTGATATTTCCACCATTGGTTGCAATAACTACGGTTTGATTATTAGTACCAACTGCAGTTGGATTATACGTAAATGTAAATGTTGAAGAAACACCGGTAGCTAAGCTAACTGATGAAGGAACCAATGATGTGGTAAAAGGAGTGCTTAAACCTGTAATTCCGGTACAACTTAAAGTTCCGGCACCAGCATTGGTTAATGTAAAGTTTCCTGATACAAGAGTACCATTAGCAGATACTCCGTCAGTAGTCCAGCTTAATGGAGAACAAGATGCTATAGGAGCTGTAGGTAAAGTGCCACACATAGCTCTAATGTTCCAGTTTCCAATTAAAGTTGGAGCAAGATCTGTAAGGTGAGCCCATGATCCCATTGAAATCCAGTTTCCGTTTGTATTAGCTGGACCAGCATCACAGCCTGCAGGATATCCGCCAGTGGTTGTTAAATTATATCCAATAAAAAGTTTTCCTGTAGATGGTATTACAAAAGGT
Source organism: Bacteroidales bacterium (assembly GCA_049315385.1). GTDB lineage: Bacteria > Bacteroidota > Bacteroidia > Bacteroidales > JACABE01 > JACABE01. Next base: position 47,250 of record JBMOKG010000016.1, on the reverse strand, counting down.
GTAGTTAAAATAACATTGTTCCAACCTTCAACAGGTGTAAAAGTCTGACTAAAAACCATAGCTGATGCCAAAGTGTCAGTATAAAAACGCAATTGAGATGCAGAAACAAAACTGATACCACTAATGAATACTTTTACAGAAAGAATGTAATGGTTAGCTGTTGCATGAGGCGCTAAAGTAGTTGCAGGAAAAAATGCATATACACCAAAATTTGCTGCAGCGCCTGTACCGATACTGGTACTATTAGCTCCGTCATAACTCAATGAATCAACAACTGCTTTTGAATTAGAAACAGCATAATTTGAACTAATTTCCTTTGAAACTTTAATTGAAGATAAAGAGCCAGCACCTTCTCTTTGTAATTGTGCAAAAATTACTCCGCTTACAAAAAGCAAAGCCATAAACATGTAAATCTTTTTCATTTTTTTTATTTTTTATTTATTAATTTGAACTGCAAAAGTAAGATAAAATATCCAGATGTCTTAATAAAAACTTAATTTTTTTAACCAAAAATTGTTTATAAATAAACAACAAAAAAGACTTGACTATTTTAAAAAAAAGAGCTGTAAATGTTTTACAGCTCTTTTTAATCAATTGTTATTCTGTCATATCTGTTTTTTCAGCTCTTTTTTCAATCATTTTGTTTCGGATTTTTTCTTTCTGCTTCTCAACCAAATCTTTATATTTAATTAATTGCTCAGAATTTAAAACTTTTGCAATTTCATCTGTCTGATTATCGTTAATCTCCTTAATTTGTTTTAGCTTTTCACCCTTTTGAGTTGGTTTGCTCATTTTTAATTCAGCTAATTTATTTTGTGAATTCAATAAAATTCCCTCTACTTTTACACTTTGTTCATCACTTAAACTACACTCTTTATTAATGGCTTTAAGTTGACGCTTTACTCTTTCTTCAGGTGTTTTCTGAATTTTGTCAGTCTGTTGTGCTATAGTAGAAAAATTAACTGCTATAAATGCGAGAATTATTAACGTTTTTAAAATTTTCATCTGTTTTATTTTATGGATTTATAAATTTAGATGTATCGTAAATGATATAGTTTAATATGAAAAGAAGAAATTACTCTTTATTTTCACTAATTCGTTGTAATGCTATAACTTCAAATGCTGTGAAACACACATAAAAAACAAAATACCAAATTATGAAAGGAACTGCATCACTGCGGTTAAATAATACATACAGCAGTAGTACGGTCATCAATACCATTAATTTAAGAAAAGTTATCAGCATAAAACCTGAAGTAAAACGGGCAAAGCTCTTTTTAGTAGCTTTTAACTGCAGATAGTGAGATATCAATGTAATAGAAAAAAAGAAAGGCAATAAAAAAGGCAATGCGGGTGTTGTTAAATTTTTGGGTAATAAAAAAAATGCAGTCATTGAAATACTGCTGATTATTATTGTGAAAATAAACAATCTTTTAACGAAAGTGAGATAGGCAGAATTCATCTTGAAAAAGTTTATAGGTTAAAGTTCAATGTAGTAAAATAAATATTTAGTGGTTTTTGCTTTTAAAAAGGGTGTTTTATTTTCCAATTAAGTCTTTTATTACATAATATATCGCTATAACTACCGACAGTACAGTAAAAATCAATGTAAAAACAGGAGTTGCATTTGTCATCCATTCATCCAGTTTTCTACCTGCAAATACGCCTAATAATATAATAGCCACCATTTGAAATGAAATGGAGGAATATTTTGCATAATCGTTTAAGGATTTCTTAGGATTTTTCAGTTTCACTTTTGGATGTATATTGCATAGTGTTTTTACCGCTATCCATGTTGCAGGAACCAGAGAATTGAGCACCCGGTTCTATTGAAAGTTTATTAATAATTATATCGCCAGTAACTTTGGAAGTGCTTTTTAAAGAGAGTAGTTCAGCAACGTTTATTTTTCCTTTAATGTTACCTGAGAAATCTGCATTTTGACAAGTAATCTCCCCTTCTACAAAACCGGTAGCACCAATAACCAATTTTCCTTTTGCAGAAATATTCCCAATTAAAGAACCATCAATTCTAAAATCACCATTAGCTGTAATATCTCCTTTAACAGCAGTACCAGCACCTAATATATTTATGGATGAGGAATCAATCTCGTTTATTTTTGCCATGATTTCAATTTTTTATTTTTGCAAAATTACACTACAAACCTACATCTTTTTATTAAAAAAACAAAATTTTTATACTGAAATTACTTTTTAAGGTAAATGCTTTTGAAAAAGCCCTGATATCCATCCTGGTCTTTTAGTTTGTAAAATGTGGAAAAATTTTCAGTCGATATCACAAAATCAACTGTTGAGTTCACATCAAGGGACGAATAAATATAATCATTACTTTTAATAGTAGTATAATATAACATCGCATTTTCAGCATTGTCAAATTGAGCAACAGAAATTAAATGTATATTTTGATTATAAATAATACTTGTTATTTCTAAATTACTACTACCATAATATTTTCTGTTAAAATCTGAGATTTTAATCTTCAACACGTTAACATTCACTTTAGTTGCATCCACCATAAGTGTAAAAAAATGAATATCTGATGGATTTTCTTTATAAACAGAAAGTTGTTCTTTGATTGTATTTATTGGTTTGCTTTGGACAACAGTATCTGTTTTAATTGTATTTGCAACTTCTTTCGTTGTAGAAGTAGTTACTGCATTTTTAGGAACTGTTGTACTTTTGGTTTTGGTTTTATTTTCGGCTGTCGGTTTAACCGGAAGATTTTTAGCTATATTTACATCGTTCCCATTATTAAGATAAGCTAAAACCATTTGAGCCAAAGGTATAATTTCGTGATTAGGATACTTACTAATTAATGAATTCAAAGAAGCTATCAATGTATCTTTTCCCTGAGTTTTACCCAAAGAGAGTGCATTGAGGTATTCAAATTTTGGTAAAACAGGACTAATTTTGTATTTAGACACTGCAATATGATAATTTTCAGTTACTTTATTATAATTTCCACTGATGAAAGCTTTATATGTCTCGTCATAAAACAAATTAAATTCATTTTTCTTAGCTTGTAATTGCTTATAATAATCAGGATCGGAAATTATTTTTGCATAATCACTTTCGGGATAGTCTTTAAGAATTTTATCTTTATAATAGTCTTTTTTTATTTTATCTTCCAAATCCGAATTAATCATATAAAGCTGATAATAGGATCCTAAGCAATTTTTTCCATTTGGAAACCGACTGATTAATATTTCAAAAGTTTCTTTAGATTTCTGGAGATCTTTTAAGCCTTCATAATAGATATAGCCCATATTATAAAGTGCTTTTTCCACTTTATCGTTAGACTTTTTCATCTTTTCTTCGGTAAGAGGAACATCTTTCAAGTAAAAACTTTTGTTTTTAGGGTTTGAAGCTGCTGCAGAAGTATCTTTTACTTCACCATCTTCGTTTTCATCAATTTTAGTAGCCTGATTATCACCAAAGTCAATTGTTTGTTTATTACTGATTCTCCAGTTGTCTTCTAATTTCCGTTTTCCCCATTTCTTAGAAAATTCAGAAAAACCGAAACTCATAGTAGATGGATTGTAGAAATACCATTCACCGGCAGCACCACCAGGAGTTCCAGCCAAACTTTGACGCGTATTTTGTAACACATTTAAAGATTGCCTGTTTGCACTTTCTTCTGCTGCAATTCTCTGTTCTTCTTTTAAAATAGCAGCAATGGTATTGTTAATCTTCATATCTCTCTGGTCTGGTTTCATTCGTGCCATATCCTGCAAACTGTCCTGAACTTTAACAATCCTTATATTTTTAACCAATTCATTAAGCACTTCTGCTTTACTTTTAATAACATCGTAATTTTTAAATGTAACAGGTAAAAACATTACAGTACTATCATAATATGCCTGAGCATTTTCGTATTCAGGCAGGTCAAAATATAAATCAGCAAGTTTAAGTGAAGAAACCGCTTTCTGGTAATTATTATTGACACTCGTACTTACAGATAGCTTTAAATATTTTATGGCTGTACTTTTATCTTTATTTCTAAGTGCAACTTCGGCTAGTGCATAATAAATCTGATCCTGGAATTCTTTGTTTTTATTGTCTTTAAGCATTTTCGCAAGCTTTTTTTCTAATGCTTTGCTATCTCCAGTCGCTGCATCATAGCTCATTGCAAGATTAATGCGTGCATTAAAAGCCATTTCATAAGGTGGGTTTTTCCTGATAACTTTCTGATACATATCTGTTGCTTTGGCCAATTCACCGTCTCTTTGATAAATCTGAGCCAATATAAACCGCAATCGGGTTTTCGTATCTTTTCTATGATTCAATTCTATGGCAGGAATAAGATATTCGATAGCAGGTGTAAAATTACCCTGTTTGATATAGAAATCGGCATAAACCATATCTACATCTTTTAGCAATGATTTAGGTGCTTCACCACTACTGATTTTATTTCTTACCTGGTCGAGCATTGATTGAGCTGCTCCGAATTCCCCCAATTGATTATTTGTTCGCGCTAACCAAACCATAGCCTCATACTTTATCGGATTGGTTTTAAATTGACCAATTATAAAATTAAAAGTACGGATTGCCATACGATATTCCTGTTTGTAGTAATTTGATTTACCAATCATTAAATAGGCATCATCAATCCATCTGATATGCTCTTTCCCTTTAATGAAAATTGAATGTAATTTTATTACTTTTACACCTTTCTCGATTGCTCTATCCATTTGAGGATTAATTTTTTGAGCATCTTCTTTTGTACCACACTGATAAACAGGCAATACATCTGTGTAATTATCTTTACTGGTTTTGGAGAGTTCTGTTATTCCTTCTTTTAAACTTTCATTCCCATTCCAATAAGCATTATAATGAGCAGTTAAATTATGATAAACTCTTCGTGTAAAGGTATTTTTCCTTGTTGAGCAAGCAACCAAAACAACAAAAGCTAACAGAAGAATAGCAAAGTGATATATAATTTTTCGAATCAAGGCCTGTTTTTGGTTTTAATAACTCATTTTTTGCAAATTTATTATTTTTTTTCAATAAAATAATAAGAATTCACAAACAATAAGCTAAAGATGATTAATTTATTCTTCGCCATAAGCAACCGTAAGCAATGTGTTTCCAACTATCGTAAGTGTTGTTTTATCAATATTGCTCATATCATCTTTTACTGTATGCCAATAAGGGAAAAACCCTGAAACAGTCGACGGATCATGGTGAACAATATCTACAGTTGGAATTTTAGCTATTTTATTTATGTACAAATGATCATCAATTAATGCACCTGTCTTTTCAGTAGAAAAATAATGTTCGTAACCTAAGGTAGCAGCAATATCCCAAACCATTTTCATAATATCAGGAGCATAATACATAGATGTATTTTCCATTGTAAATACAGCATTTTTAGCACCTACCATATCCAATAAAACACCATATTTTGCAAAATAACCTTGTTTATGCGGATTCTTTGCCCAATATTGCGAACCTAAACACCAGTTTTCTTCACCATTTGTTGTTGTTCCTTTAGGTTCTCCATAATCTTCTACATCAAAAAGAATAAGATCTACACCAATGTTTAGTTGTTTTTGATTGAACAAACGGGATAATTCCAGAAGAATACCAACACCGGCAGCACCATCATTAGCACCTAATATAGGTTTTCTGTTGTTTTTTACATCCTCATCATAATCCGCATACGGTCTTGAATCCCAATGCGATGAAAAGAAAATACGATTATTGGATTCCGGATTAAAACTAGCAATTATATTTTTCCCCTTTAATAATGTCCCATCCCATGATTTAGACTGAAAAGATTGAACTTGCACATATTTACAATATTTTTTTAAAGTTGAAACCAAAAAATCGGCACATAATTCCTGAGCCTTGGTATTTGGAACCCTTGGACCAAAAGCAACTTGCTTTTCTGTAAAAAAATAGGCTGAATCTGCATTAAAAGTTGGTATTTCTACTTTTTTTGCACTTACTTGTTGCTGATTGTCATCAGCTTTCTTTTTATTTTCATTACAGGAAACTAAAAAAAAGATTCCAGCTACGAGTATTAAATGTTTGAATTTCATGCGTATAAATTTAAAACTTTAAAAAGTAAATGATATTCTTTGTGCAATTGAAGAAAAACTAATGTTACAGACTTTATTCTAATGTCCAGGCAGAACCATCTTTACCATCTTTTACAACAATACCCAATTTAGATAGTTCATCGCGTATTTTATCGGAAGCAGCATAATCTTTATTTACTTTGGCTTGCTGACGAAAAGATAGAAGCATCTGCATTAAACCATCAACCAACTCAAACTGATTATTTTCTGTTTCATTAGTTAAGCCCAATATTTCGAAAACAAAAGCATTGTATAGTATTTTAAGACTCTTCAGGTCATTTTCAGAAATACATTCTTTTCCATCGTTAATTGCATTGATGATTCTTATACCTTCAAATAAATTTGCAATTACAATCGGACTGTTAAAATCATCATTCATTGCTTCATAACAATTATCGGATAATTTAGAAATATCACTGCTAGAAGTCGATGAAGCTGTGATTTTCTGTAGCGTTTCAACACCCTGCATCAGTCTTTTCAATCCCTTTTCGGCAGCTAAAAGGGCTTCATTTGAAAAATCGAGTGTACTCCGATAATGTGCCTGTAAAATAAAGAAACGAATACACATCGGGCTGTAGGCTTTTTCTAAAGAAGGATGATTCCCTGTGAAAAAATCATTCAATGTAATGAAATTACCCAATGATTTACCCATTTTTTGACCGTTAATAGTAATCATATTATTATGCATCCAGTATTTACATGGCTCACAACTATTAGCAACCTGACTTTGTGCAATTTCAGATTCATGATGAGGAAATAACAAATCCATTCCACCACCATGAATATCAAAATGATCACCCAGATATTTTGCACTCATGGCTGAACATTCGGCATGCCAACCTGGAAATCCATCACTCCAGGGTGATGGCCATCTCATAATATGTTCAGGTTGCGCTTTTTTCCACAATGCAAAATCATAGGAATTATGTTTTTCATCCTGTCCTTCCAAAGAACGGGTATTGGATAGCAAGTCTTCAAGTACTCTTCCCGAAAGCTTCCCATAAGCATAATCATCATTGTATTTTTTAACATCAAAATACACAGAACCATTAATTTCATAAGCAAAACCTTTATCCAGAATTTTTTTTATCATTTCTATCTGTTCGATGATATGTCCGGATGCCATGGGTTCTATACTGGGACGTTTTACATTTAACTGATCCATATTGATATGATATCTGTCTATGTAGTATTGAGCTACTTCCATTGGTTCAAGTTGTTCCAGTCTTGCTTTTTTTGCAATTTTATCCTCACCTTCATCAGCATCATTTTCCAAATGCCCCACATCGGTGATGTTTCTTACATATCTGACTTTATAGCCAAGATGTTGTAAATACCTGAATACTAAATCAAAAGTAATAGCAGGGCGGGCATGACCCAGATGTCCATCTCCATAAACTGTCGGACCACAAACATACATACCGACAAAAGGAGGTTTTAATGGCTCAAATAGTTCTTTTCGTCTGCTGATTGTATTGTATACTTGTAGTTTATTTTCCATATTCATTATTAATTATCTAAATATGCTGCAAAATTACGGAATTATTTTGAAATTGTGGTTTTTCAAAATTTTTGAGAATGTATTCTTAAAGAAATTTATTAAATCGTCAAGCCGTTTTAAGTTCCTTGTCAGTGGAAATTTAAAAAGGTTTAATCTTTTCCAGTATATTCAATGCTTTGCTTATACTATCAACATTATCGAAAACAATAGAAAGTTTTCCCTTATTTTCTTTCATCCTTACCAGTCTGGGGTTAATTTGCAAATATTCAAGCAATCTGGTAAATTCAGCTGATTGAAAATAAGGAGAGTCCTGATTGGCAATAAAATAAGCAATCATTTTTTGTTGTTTTAAAATCATTTTTTCAAACCCGATATGTTTGGCAATTCTTCGCAATCGTATCGTATTTACAAGTTCATCCGTAGATTCAGGAATTGCACCAAAACGGTCAACAAGCCTGATTTTAAAAGCTGTTAGTTCCTCATCCTTTTCAAGGCTATCCAATTCTTTATAAAGGCTGAGTCTTTCTGTTATATTTCGGATGTATTCATCTGGTATCATCAACTCCAGATCAGTTTCAATGGTACATTCCTTTACAAATTCAATTTCTTCATCTTCTTTATAATACAAATCTCTGAAATCATTTTCTTTTAACTCTGTAATAGCTTCATCCAGAATTTTGTGATACATATCAAAACCTATTTCTGAAATAAAACCACTTTGCTCACCACCTAAAATATCACCTGCTCCACGAATATCCAGATCGCGCATTGCAATATTGAACCCACTTCCGATTTCAGAAAATTCTTCGATGGCTTTTAATCTTTTGCGTGCTTCATCGGTTAAAACTGTAAGTGGAGGCGCAATCAGATAGCAAAAAGATTTTTTGTTTGAACGTCCTACCCTACCTCTCAGCTGATGCAAATCACTCAATCCGTAAGTATGAGCCTCATTGATAATAATAGTATTTGCATTCGGAATATCCAGCCCGTTTTCAATGATGGTGGTTGCCAGTAAAACATCGTATTCTCCATCAATAAAATCGAGCATTATCTTTTCCAGTTTATGTCCGTCCATTTGTCCGTGGCCAATTGCAATTTTTATGTCGGGTAACAGGCGTTGAAGCATCCCGGCAACTTCCAGAATACTTTGCACACGATTATGAACAAAAAACACCTGGCCACCTCTGGAAACTTCCTGTAATACTGCATCACGTATCATTTCTTCATTAAACGAATGGAGTTCTGTATGAATAGGATGACGGTTTGGTGGTGGTGTATTCATAATAGATAAATCCCGGGCTCCCATCAGCGAAAACTGCAGTGTACGCGGAATGGGAGTTGCCGTTAAAGTTAATGTATCCACATCCACTTTAATTTGTTTGAGTTTTTCTTTAACTGCAACACCAAATTTTTGTTCTTCATCAATAATCAGTAAACCAAGATCTTTGAATTCAATATCCTTACTTACCAAACGGTGTGTTCCGATAAGAATATCTATTCTCCCTGATTTCAGGTCCTTTAATATTTGTGTTTTTTGAGCAGCAGTTTTAAAACGATTAATATATTCAATATTACAGGGGAAACCATTGAGTCTGTCTTTAAAAGTTTTGGAATGCTGTAGTGCAAGGATAGTAGTCGGGACCAAAACAGCAACCTGTTTACTGTCATTAACAGCCTTAAAAGCTGCACGAACAGCAATTTCAGTTTTGCCGAATCCCACATCTCCACAAACAAGGCGATCCATAGGATAGTCAGCTTCCATATCTTTCTTAACATCATTGGTTGCTTTTAACTGATCGGGTGTATCTTCATAAATAAATGAAGCTTCCAGTTCATTCTGCAGATAAGTATCTGCATTAAAGGCAAACCCTTTTGCAGCCTTGCGTTTGGCATAAAGTCTGATTAGATCCTTAGCAATATCTTTTACCTTTTGCTTGGTTTTATTCTTTAAATTTTGCCATGCAGGAGAGCCCAATCTGCTCAATGAAGGTAAACTTCCTTCTCTTCCAGAATATTTTGAAATACGATGTAAAGAATGAATACTAACATACAAAATATCATCCTCTTTATAGATCAAACGAATGGCTTCCTGCTCCTTACCATTATTGATAATTTTTTCCAATCCACCATATCGTCCTATTCCATGATCAGTATGCGTCACAAAGTCGCCGGGTTTAAGGTCGTAAATTTCCTTAAGTGTGATGGCTTCTTTATTCTGAGAAAACTCATTGAGTTTGTATTTGTGATAGCGTTCAAATATCTGATGATCTGTATAGCAGCACAATTTGAGATCTTTATCAACAAAACCGGCATTAATAGCACAGCCAAGATGGGAATACAAAACTGTTTCTTTGTTGATATTGATTTCAGCAAAAATTCTATCGAGACGTTCAAGCTGTTTTGGATTTTCAGAAACGATAATATTGAAATAGCTGTTTTCAGTATTTTCAACTAAATTTCTGAAAAGCATTTCGAAATTTTTATTGAAAACAGGTTGTGGAATCGTATTGAAAATAATCTCTTTATTATTTTTTAAAAAAGAATAATTCCCTATTTCGAGTATATTGAAATCCAGTATTTCCTTTAAAAATTCATGAGCTGTAGCAAATAGCTGATGTGGCTTTTGATGCCCTGTGTCAACTGCTATTTCATCAAAAGCCTGTTCAGCTTTTTCAAAGGCAAGCTCTATTTTTTCGGAAGCGTATTCCATATTTTCAACCCATACAGTCGCCGGTTTTGGAATAAACTGAAGTAAACTTTCACGTATTTCGCTGAATTTTTGATGTTGAATATTAGGAAGTATCGAAATTACATCCAATTGTTTTTTCGAAAGTTGAGTCACCGGATCAAAAGTTCTGATGGACTCTACCTCATCTCCAAAAAACTCAATACGATAAGGAAAATCGTTGGAGAATGAAAACACATCTATCAAACCACCTCTTACAGAAAACTCACCTGGTTCAGTTACAAAATCAACTCTTTCGAATTCATATTCTATCAGCAGATCTGTAATAAAATCATGATTGACATTTTCACCTTTTTTTAATTTCAAGGTGTTGCTTAATAGGTTCTTTTTTGTAATTACTTTTTCACATAATGCTTCAGGGTAAGTAACAATGACAGGGCTTTTCTTAGAATGGCTGAGCCTGTTGAGAACTTCGGAACGCAGTAATACATTGGCATTTTCAACTGCCTCTACCTGATAGGGTCTTTTGTAAGAAGTTGGGTAAAACAATATATTTTTGTGATCATAATCAAATTCAGCTTCACCGGCAAGGTTTTCCAGATCATTGTAAAAATAGGCAGCTTTTTCTTTATCACTGAGGATAAATAAATGAATCCCATTACTTTGTCTGATCACTGCATTTGCTACCAGTGACAGTGCAGAACCACTCAGCCCTTTGATGCTGTAACGCAAGGCTTTCTCCTTATGCAGCAATGCACTTAAGCCGGAAACTTTTTTGTCCCCGGCATACAGTTTTGTTAAATCTAAGGTTTGCAATTTTTTATTGCTTTAAAATTTGGGCAAAGTTAGAGGAATTGTATGAATAAATAACTGAAAAATTCTCTTCAATTTTAGATTTTATCCAATAAACAAACCCTCAATACGAATTTTTAAACTTCCGTCTTTCATTTTTATAATGGCATTCACCAAGCCACTGTGTCGCCATTGCAACATACAACGCCGCGGTAAAAACCAATACCTCATCCCGAGTTGAATCGGAACTTTGCTTTCTCTGATTATACCTTCGTATCCTTGTGCAACATAATAACCAATATCTATAAATCCTTCGGTACGAGGTTTTAATGGTCCTGTTACACACCAGTTAATGACTCCGTTTCTTGCATCCACATCCGTCACAACTCCGCAATGTGTTATTGGGCAACCGCATGACATTCCCATCGGACGGCCTATCATAATATCTCCTTTTTTTACCCCAAGTTCTTTTACCAGTGTAGGATTATATGGCAGCATCGTTTCTCTTGGTCCGGGTTCATTATCAAAACAATCAAGGATAAAATCAAAATCCCGTTGCAAATTATCTTTCCACGCCATTTTTTCACCCATATTTTCCGATGAACATGATTTGCATGCCATCATATCCTCCAGTTTCTGCGTTTTTCCATTCAGATGAATGCAACGTTTAAGTTCATCAGGATGAATTTCTACAAATTCGGCAAACAAAGCACAGGATTTATAACCACAGGCTCCACAATCTAATTGTGGTAATTGTTCTGCTATTTCATTTGTTTTAGAATCGAGTTTTGTATTCATAATTTATTTTATTTTTATTATTGTATATATTGGTCCTGTTTAAAAATATTTCATATAATTTTTTGATAGTATCACTGGTATAAGTGGTGAAAAGGAAAGGTAAAAAGGCATGTATCAATGAGGCAAATACAGCAAAAGACATTTTTCGGGCTAACATTAATGCAAAACATAGATGCTCAAAATAATTCATGCCTACCTCTTTAGGATGTTTTGTGAAAATATTCTTTTTCATATCATTGAGTTAAGTGAAAATCGGATTTAATTTACAGATTACTTGCTGAAATTTAAGCAAGAAGTCGTTAATTTGTGATTCTGTATTGTAACGGCCCAGACTGATTCTTATAGATCCACGGGCTTCAAAAGGATTTAAGCCAATAGCTTCTAATACATGAGAAGCGGAATGATTTGTGTTAGAAGAACAGGCCGAACCCGAAGAAACCGCAATTCCTTCATCATCCAGCAGCAAAAGCAGACGCATGCTTTCTCCTTCCATACCACTAATACAGAAATTAATATTATGAGGAATTCGATTTTCGAAATCTCCGTTAAAATAAACACCCTCATTGGTGTTAATCAATGATGCTAGTATTTTTTTTTGTAAATCTAAAATTCGATTATTCTCTGTTCCCATTTCAGCAAAACATAATTCCGCTGCTTTGGCAAAACCAAGAATTCCTGCGATATTTTCAGTAGAAGAACGTAATCCAGACTCTTGTCCTCCACCATGTAACAAGGGTGAAATATTTGTTCCTTTTTTGATAATCAGTGCACCTACACCTTTAGGTCCGTATATTTTATGCGCATTGATCGATAACAAATCAATATTTTCATTATCTATCAGGATTTTCCCAAATGACTGGCAGGCATCAGAATGAAAATAAACATTGTGTTCTTTACATATCTTACTTATTTCAGAAATTGGTTGAATCGTTCCTATCTCATTATTAACATGCATTATAGAAACCAATATTGTTTTTGGATTAATGCATCTTTTAAGAAAATCAGTATCAATAAAACCTTTTTGATTTACTGGTAAATAACTTACAAAAAAGCCTTGAGCTTCCAGCCATTTACAGCAATTCAACACGCAATCATGCTCAATGGCCGAAACAATGATATGATTTCCTTTACTGCGGTTTGCAAAAGCAATTCCTTTCAAAGCAAAATTATTAGCTTCAGTACCGCTTGAAGTAAAAATGATTTCTTCATGAAGACAATTAAAATATTTAGAAATCAAATATTTTGATTGATAAATTTGATTTTTAGCAATTGTACCAAAACGATGCAAACTTGAGGCATTTCCATAATTCTCATTTAAAAAAGGGAGCATTACTTCCAGTACCCTTTGATCCATCCGCGTAGTAGCAGCATTATCCAGATAGATTTCATTTCCCATTATTCCCCGACGTAAAATAATTCCTGCTCCAAAGTACGCAATACTCCAAAATGATTTTTTGCGCCTATTTCTTTTTTCCCAACACATATAGTACAAGTTCCAACCGGTGGGTTGCCACGTAAAAACATTGGGAATTCAATCGTATTTGTTTTCTCAATTTTCTTCACAATCGGATCAATTCCAATGCCATATAATGCATTGCTCTCTACAATAGAAATTTCGCTGGCTGCTTCCAAAACACGGTATCTGAATACTTCCCGTTCTGCCTGTGAAATCAAATCAATTTTTGTAATTACCGCAATATCTGCAAGTGTAAGCATAGGCCCAATTTTGCGGGGAAGATTCATACCGCTTGTAGCTTCAAGAACTACAATTCCCAGTGAGTTTTCTACATAAGGTGAGCAACGCAGACAAAGACCGGCCGTTTCAACAAATAAATAATCGCTTCCTTCTCTTTCCGCCCATTCTACCGCTTCATCCAATACGACTACATTACAATGATCAGGACAAAGTTCACCTGAATATATCTTTTTAGTAGGTATCCCAAATTCTTTTTGAAGACTTTCATCTTCATCAGCATACAATACATCAATTTTTATAAACGCCGGTTTATAATCTTTTTTCAACATTCTACGTATTACCTGACGTATTACAGTAGTTTTTCCACATGTTGGCGGTCCTGCAAATATTACTAGTTTCATTTATTTTTTATTAAGATTCTTATATAATTCAATAATTCAATAATTCAATAATTCAATAATTCAATAATTCAATAATTCAATAATTCAATTAATTCAATAATTCAATTAATTCAATAATTCAATTAATTATTTTTAAACTTCAAATTAAACATTGACTAAATTTTGAATACTTTTCTTTAATACTGTTTCTGATATTTCTTCACCGGCTCTAATAAGTCCGCGAAAATGCAGAATAATATCATCAATCTTTTTCAATTCATTAGCTGCCAGGCGTTCTTCGGCATTTGTACGGATTAATTTCTGCATTGAGCCCGATTTCATCACGATGCGGTAATCGGATAAGAGTGCAATGCGAGGATCGTGGGTTACAAATACAAATATTTTCTTGTAGTTCTTTAATAATTTAAGGGCTTTTGTTCTGTCGATACCTGCATTTTCGATTTCATCAAGAAGAATAATCGGCGAATTCCCAATGATAACAGCATCTGCAATCAGCAAAGATCGTGTTTGTCCACCTGAAAGTTCAGTCATAGCTGTATCCGGGATAATAGCTTCACCTGTCAACTGATTTGCAAAGTCGAGTGTTTCTTCAATAATATTTTCGATGTTCTCAGCTCCACGAACGGTAGCATGTATTTTTAAAAATTCTCCAACCGGTAAATCGGAAAGAAAATTAGTATGCTGCGAAATCAGCGCAATAGGATGTTTCTTGGGGTCAAAGCTGAAATCTTCAGGTATCGTTTCACCATTGATCAGTACTTTGCGTCCTGAAGGTGTATTGCAGTTGGCAAATAACTCAATATCATTGATTAAAGTAGTTTTCCCACAACCAGTAGGTCCAACAATACTAATAATGTCCCCCATTTCTAAATCGAAACGTTCTACTTTTTCAGGTTTACCTTCTTTTCCTTTGCCGCCAAAAACTGTTATTTTTTGAATATCCATATTATTTTATTATTTTATTATTGGCAGCAAAATTAGGTTAAGTAATAGTATTGTAATAAGAAACAGAGTTTATATACTTCATCTTATTTAGTGATAAATTTTATTTAAAAAAGTGAAAAACTGCATTTTTTTGATAATAAGAAAACATATATCTTTACAGATTAAAAAATAAGAAAAATGGATGATAAAATAACTGAGATTTCAGAGGAATGTAAGGCCTGTCTTTTCAGGACAACCTGCAATCAATCTATCAGTGAGGATGAAATACATTTTTTCTTTCAGAGCACGATACAACAAAACTATCTTCGTGGTGAAACTATCTTTAAACAAGGGATGAAAACAAATCATCTTATCTATTTATTAAAAGGTATTGTAAAATTTAATTATATAGATGAGAATGGGAAAAATCTGATATTAACGATCTCAAGTGCACCCACCCTTTTAGGTCTTGCAAATATTTTAAACGAGGATGTAAATATTTTTTCAATTATTGCCATTGAAGAATGCAAAGGCTGTATGATTGACCTGAATAAGTTGAAATTATTGGCCATGAATGATCGATTCTTCATGATTAATGTTTTAAAGATGTCAACCGGATTGTTTCGCAACTCCATTCTTAATTTTATAAGCCTGGCGCACAAACAGGTAAATGGCAGAGTAGCTGATATTTTGATATATTTATCAAAAAATATATATTTGAGCAATTCTTTTAATTTGTCATTATCCCGCCAGGAATTTGCTGAATTTGCCGGTTGTTCCAAAGAGAACATTATCCATACTTTGCGAAAATTTGATGCAGATGGAATCATTCAGGTAAGTGGGAAAAAAATAGAGATTATCGATATGGAAAGATTGCAGAAAATAGGTAAATCAGGATAATAAGAACCAAATACGTTTAAAACTAATATTCAATTATTATTTATTTCCACGGTATTTCAGCTGCATTCCATGTAAAAAATTACGAAGAAACTGATCCTGACAAGGACGGTACTGGCTCTGTTCAGGATTACGGAAAAATGCGCTTAACTCATGTTTACTAACTCTTAAATCTACAAGTTTTAAAATCTCCAGTAAATCATCATCTTTCAGGTTAAGGGCAATTTTTAATTTCCTGAGAATAATATTATTGTTCAGACGATTTTCAGGGATGGGTTGTTCTCCTTCTTTTCTTCCCCTGTTTTCATTAATTAATCCGTTGAGAAACGTTGCAAGTTGAAGATCATCGAGTTCCAGATATGCCGGATCTTCTTCTTTTTTCAACCAATCGCTTACCTGAGCACGGTTCACTTCATAATCAGCCTGAGCAAAAATTGCTATCATTTGGGAATCGCTATAATTAAAAGTATAGCGAATACGGCGTAATATGTCATTATTGGTCATAATTATATGGATTAAATAAAAAAGTTAAAATTCAAAACTTACAGCAAAGATATAAATTTTCAGTATTATCGGGTCTATTTTCCCTTACTGTAACTTTTTTGGATCTTTTTCCACTGTATACATTTTATTAAAATCTGATAACACATGTGTAACTAAAATGCCTATAAAAATTACACCTCCAATTGTTAATCAATTAACAAAAAGGTTAAAAAACAACGGGTTAAAAAACTTTTTTTTCTTAACATTGTTTAAAATTGTCTGGCATATTCATTTTTTTGATATATATTTGTCAAATTAAACTGCAAAAAAGTACTTCAATATAAATATAAACAATTTACAGAAAATATGATAAAAAAATTGCTGATAGCCAATAGAGGTGAAATAGCAGTAAGAGTAATGCGTTCGTGCAAGGAATTGGGGATAAAAACGGTAGCTGTTTTTTCGGATGCCGACCGTAAAGCCAAACATGTAAGGTATGCAGATGAAGCTTATCACATAGGAGCTTCACCCTCTTCAGAGAGCTATTTAAGGATGGATAAAATAATGGACGTAGCCAAAAAATCAGGTGCAGATGCCATACATCCCGGTTATGGATTTCTATCAGAAAATGGAGTTTTTGCTCAGTTATGTGAAGACGAAGGAATTATTTTTATCGGACCTTCACCTTATGCTATTCATACCATGGGTGATAAAATTACAGCCCGTCAGACCATGATGGCAGCAGGAGTTCCTGTTGTTCCCGGAACTAAGGAAAAAATCACATCCGAAAAACGTGCATTGGAAATGATACGTGAGATTGGTTTTCCTGTGATGATTAAAGCATCAGCTGGTGGAGGAGGTAAAGGTATGCGTCTGGTAAAAGAAGAAAGTGAATTGATCAGTGCAATCAGAGGTGCCCGTTCCGAAGCAAAATCAAGTTTTGGAGATGATGCTGTATATATCGAAAAATACATATCTTCACCTCATCATATTGAATTTCAGATACTTGCCGACAAATTAGGACATACGATTCATTTATGTGAACGTGAATGTTCTGTTCAGCGTCGACATCAGAAAGTGGTTGAAGAAACTCCATCTCCTTTAATGACTGCTGAATTGCGCGAAAAAATGGGCAAAGATGCAGTAGCTGCTGCAAAAGCTGTGAATTATTATGGTGCAGGCACTATTGAATTTCTGGTAGATGATGATCTGAATTACTATTTCCTTGAAATGAATACTCGTTTACAGGTAGAACATCCTATTACAGAAAGGGTTGTTGGAATTGATATCGTCCGTGAACAAATCAATATTGCAAATGGATTACCACTTACATATACTCAAGACCAGATCAAACAGAGAGGTCACAGTATCGAATGCCGTATTTATGCTGAAGATCCTGATAATAATTTCATGCCTTCACCAGGAATTATTAAAGAAATTGTAGAACCTCTTGGTTTGGGAGTCCGTACTGATGGTTATATGTATGAAGGTTTTGAAATTCCTATCTATTATGATCCGATGATATCAAAACTAATTGTCTGGGGTGAAAGCCGTGTAGAAGCTATCCACAGAATGAGGCGTGTTTTGGATGAATATAAGATTTCCGGCGTAAAAACATCTCTTGCTTTCCTGAGAAGTATCATGGAAACACCTGATTTTGTTGAGGGGAAATACAATACTCATTTTATTGAGCAGAACCTTGATTTCTTATTAAGCAAAAAAACCTGTGATAAACATTGTGAAGATATTGCATTAATCGCTGGTTTTATAGAATACTTAAGTAAACTTGAAAAAATCCAACCAACTACACAATTTGAAGTTTACTTTAATAAATGGAAAGATGTCGGAAGAATAAAAGCAGGCATGCGTATTTAATCATCTAAATAATAGAATTATATGGAATTTGAAGTAATTATTGGTGAACGCACCGCAAAAATACATCTGATAGAAAAAACAGGCAACCTGCTTAAAATTGCAGTAGATGATATTGTTTACGAACTAGATACAGTTACTACAGGTAATGGAGTATATTCAATCATTTCCAATGCCAAATCATTCGATATTGATGTTGTACAGGGACAAAGCAACAAACATTTCATTGTAAATTCTGATATGAACGAATACAAAGTGGAAATTGTCGATGCAGAAAGTCGTTATATGAAAGCAATGAACAAAGCCAAAGGTTTTGACGAAGGTAATGTTATTTATTGTCCTATGCCCGGCAAAATAGTTAGAGTTCTTGTAAAACCAGGAGATAACGTAGAACCCGGACAAACATTAGTAATTGTATCTGCAATGAAAATGGAAAGCGAGTTTAAAGCGTCAAAAGCCGGTATAATTAAGGAAGTAGCAGTTAAAGAAGAAGATACAGTTACCGGAGGACAAAAAATGATTGTAATGGAATAATTAGTTCATAAAATTTTAAAGTAATGATTAAGCTATATAAACCAAACAGTAAGGCTAAGATTTATTTCTGTCTTGAAAATGGAATTGTTAGCTTAAAATAAAAAAATAAATTATGTCAACATTAGAAGAAAAATTCAAAATTTTTGAAGATTTGGATAAAGCCGCGGAATTAGGTGGTGGAAAATCAAGAATAGAAAAACAACATCAGGGAGGTAAATTAACTGCAAGAGAACGAATTGAAATTCTTGTGGATAAAGGCTCCTTTGTGGAAATTGATAAATTTGTGGTTCACCGTAATTCTGATTTCGGAATGGAATCTCAGAAAATTTTGGGTGACGGTGTTGTTACCGGTCATGGAAAAATTGACGGAAGACTGGTGTATGTATTTGCACAGGATTTCACTGTTTTTGGTGGTAGTCTAAGCCGTACGAATGCTGATAAAATAAAAAAAATTATGGAAATGGCCATGAAAATGGGTGCTCCTGTTATTGGACTCAATGATTCAGGTGGTGCACGTATTCAAGAAGGCGTGGAAAGTCTTGGTGGATATGCCGATTTATTTTATCTCAATGTAATGGCTTCTGGTGTAATTCCTCAGATTTCAGCAATTCTGGGACCTTGTGCAGGTGGTGCTGTCTATTCCCCGGCATTGACCGACTTTATCATGATGGTAAACCAAACCAGCTATATGTTTGTAACCGGTCCTGACGTTATAAAAAGTGTAACTCATGAAGAAGTAACCAAAGATGATCTTGGAGGTGCCCGTACTCACAATGCTACCAGCGGAGTTGCTCATCTGATTGCTGATGATGACGAACATGCAATGATGATGTTACGAGAACTAATCAGTTATATTCCTTCCAACAACATGGAAGATCCTCCGATGAAAATTTGTACTGATGATATACATCGTACCGAAGAAAAACTTCAGACACTAGTACCTGCCGATTCTAATAAACCTTATGATATTAAAGAATTAATAACTACTGTTGTTGACGATCATCGCTTTTTCGAAATTCAGCCTTTACATGCTATGAATATCGTGATTGGATTTGCCCGTCTGGGTGGACGTTCTGTCGGTATTGTTGCAAATCAGCCGGCACATCTGGCAGGTTGCCTTGATATTATGTCTTCTACCAAAGCAGCAAGATTTGTAAGATTCTGCGATTCGTTCAGCATTCCTATTATTACTTTTGTGGATGTCCCAGGATTTTTACCGGGAACTACCCAGGAATTAGGCGGCATAATCAAACATGGAGCCAAACTGCTTTATGCATTTTGCGAAGCTACAGTTCCTAAAATTACATTGATTACCCGCAAAGCTTATGGTGGCGCTTACGATGTGATGTCAAGCAAACATATTGGTGCTGATATTAATATGGCTTATCCTACTGCAGAAATTGCAGTTATGGGCTCTGAGGGAGCGGTTAATATTCTTTACAGAGATGCTTCTCCCGAAGAAAAATTACAATACCTCGATGATTACAGGGAAAAATTTGCCAGCCCTTATAAAGCTGCAGAACGGGGTTATATTGATGAAATTATTTACCCAAGAGATACCCGCTATAAATTGATAGAAGCACTGGAAATGACTCAAAACAAAAGAGCTTCAAATCCACCTAAGAAACATGGTAATATTCCTTTGTAAAAAAAATTAAAGTCTATAGGAAAAAATAATTTATTTTAATCTTTAATAAACTTCCTGTAAACTATATTAGCATTCGTCTGAATTTTAATAAAATATAAACCTTTTGAAAAATGGCTCACATCCAGTCCGGAAGTTTTGCCATTTTTGCTTTCTGATAAAGCAATCAGTTTCCCATTTGCATCATAAACAAATATATCAGATGCTGTTGAAATATCAATATTCAGAATATTTTTTGCCGGATTAGGGTAAATACGAACTTCATCATTGCTGGTATGCTCTTCTATATCGGTGATAATAATATGCTTTGAAATAGATTTCAATTTACATCCCAGCACATTTTCAGCCATTAAATAATAGTGTCCACTTTGGCCCACATTCAATGTATTGCTGCTTACAGTTGAAATCCACTGCATATTCTGATACCAATAATAATGCTGATAATTGCCTGCAATTAACTGACTGTTTTGCCATTGTAATTCCGGTGTATTACTTTGCAGATTAGAGGCAGGAAAGCTATCAATTAAAGTTTGCCAGGCTGCCAGCTTTAGTAAATTAGCTGTAGTTGCAGGAAATCCGCCATTTGCAGAACTAAAAGATGGGTCGTCTTTGAATATTGTTGCATATATCACACTTGCAGTAAGGAAAGCTCCCTCTTTTGAAGGATGCATTTCATCCGGAGAAAATAAATCAAAGGCTGGATTACTGAGAATTGTTTTTTTCCAGGCGCCTCCTATTGGAGCTATGATTTGATGCGCTGTATCGTTCAAAAAGCGATAATTAGCAGCTATTCTTTCTATCATTTCTATACCGGTATTTCCATAAGGCGGCATGCCATTTTTAGTTCCCCATCCTGAAAACCAGACCATTTTTGCACAGGGATTGTTTTTCAATACTGAATCTCTGATCTGTAAATGACCCTGAATAACCAGACTGCTTGAAGGGAAGTGTCCGTAATCCAGCACAAATCTCCCCTGATTATCCTGAAGCATCACATAATCCCATTTATCTGAACGGATATTTTCATAAACAGCCGGATTATTCATGTGTGCCTGTGTTCCCTGGGAAATATCGCCAACACTCACACCACCGGGAGCATACATTTGTGTTTTAACTTTATATCCTGCACTATCGGCAATGTTCCTGAACAAATCCGGCATATTCTCCACATAAGTATAACTATTACCGATAAACAGAACTTTGATGGTGTCCTGGGCTTTGCAATTCATTGCCAGTAAAAAAGATAATATAATAATAATTTGTTTCATAATATTACAATTTTCTTAGTAAAAGGTCTGTCATTGGTATAAATTATCAAATTATAAATTCCCTTTTTAAGATTATATAAATTTAAATCATTGATTTTTACGTGTTCATTTTCATCAATATAAACTTGCTTCCCATCCATTTGTGTTATGACTATTTTTTTTATGATTTCATTTTCGGGGCTTACAATACTTATTTTATCTGTAAAAGGATTAGGATAAATTATAAATTTATTGCTTACTAAATGGTTGATGTTAGTTGAAATATACTGAATAGTTTTTGTAATGGTGTCAGCATCACAAGAATTCCGTGTAATTAGGCTCACATGATAACTTCCGGTTGAAAAAAAAGTATGAGTAGGATTTTGCAAAACAGATGAAGTTCCATCGCCAAAATCCCATTTGTAATCATTTGCCAATAAGGAGCTATCTGAAAACTGAAACTGGTTTCCGCTTAGTAAATATCCAAAATTAGCTAATGGCTTTGGATTATACAATCCGATATTCCACAAACTCAAGCTATCAAGGACAACTTGTGAAGCAAGAATTTGAAAAATAGCTGCATCAGAAGGAGAGATATTTCCAAAATAATTTATACCTAAGGCTGTTTCTTTAAAAATACTTGCAAAAAAAGTACAAGCAGCCAAATAAGTACCATTCTCAGCAGGGTGATAATTATCAGAAGAATAAAGCTCAATTGCAGGATAAGTTTGGATAAGTTTGCGCCATACCCAACCACAGGGGACAATAGCAGCATCCACCGAATCTGCAATTGTCATATAGCCGCTGCGTAATCGTTGCTGCATATCTTCATAACTATCAGTTCCTCCATTTTGAAGTATGCCCAAATCGCCATATTTATGTGCCCATGTCTTAAAAAATATAGTACGGGTACAAAGCCAGTTACTATGGATAATACTGTCAAGTGCAATTGCATAAGGATACATCATGGTATCACGTTCGGGAATAAATGAAGGTATCTGGCTTTGTTCCTGTAATATTACAAAATTCCAGAATTTTTCATTTATTTTCTGGGAAGTAGCAGGATTTTGCAAATGCATTTGCAGTGTGGCACCTCCTATAGTAATATTATCTACACAAACTTTTTTACCAGCTTTAGTAGCAAGTTGATAAAAAGTTTGTGGTAAATCATTTACGAATGTTTGGCTATTGCCAATAAAAAGTACTTTGGTCGTGTCTTGTGCTTGACACAAATTACAAATTACGAATACAGCTATGAAAAATAAATATCTCATAACTTTGATTATTTATGTGAAATGATTATTTTTTTCATAATATTTTGCGTTTCAGTTATTAATTCAATAAAATAAACTCCATTTTCAAATTTTTCTGTATTAAATCGTAATTGATGTTTTCCTTTACCTTTTACTTCGTTTGTCAAACAAAAAACCTGTTTACCATTCATATCACACAGATTAATTAAACATGAAGTTTCTGATGTTAAATAATAATCAATTTCCGCTTCTACATTTATCGGATTTGGGAAAATATATACATTAATATTATCCTTTGATAATTGTATATTATCATCAATTGCTAATGTTCCGCCATTGGTGGTTTTATACATTTTTCCATCGTTTCCAGCCATAAATCCTGTGTCTTGTGAAGTAAAAAAACAAGACCACATTGCCTGAAATCCAAGACTTGTATCTGATATCCAATTATTTCCACCATCATTTGTATATAATATGTTTCCATCCATTTGTGCTGCCCATCCTTTACTCTGATTGGTAAACCAAATAGTACCGATAATTGTAGTGTTTGGAGTCGTTATATTAGTCCAAGATTCACCTCCGTCTGTAGTTTTTATTATTTTACCCATATCACCGGCTGCAAATCCATTATTTGCATCAATAAAATGCATTGTAAATAAATCGTCATTTATACCACTGTTCTTTATAACCCAAGTATTTCCGCCATCGTTAGTTTTAAGTATTCTTCCTCCTTGTCCTACTATTATTCCGGTAGTTGGAGTAATAAAATATATCATATATAAAATCATCGTGGTATTTGATGTTACAACAGTCCAGTTAGCACCACCATCCATAGTTTTAAGAATTGTTCCATTTTCTCCGACAATAAAACCATGAGTTGCAGAAAATAAATAAATACTGTTCAAATAGTTAGTTGTTCCGCTAACTTGAGATGCCCATGTACTACCTCCATCTGATGTTTTTAAAATTTTCCCATCCCACCCAACTGCCCAACCAGTAAAAATAGTTGGAAAATAGCAGCCATATAAGCTGTTTAATACATTGCTTGCTTGAGTATTCCATGTATTGCCACCATCAGTAGTTTTCATTATTAATCCATCTTGTCCAACAACCCAACCTAATTGACTTGAAGGGAAATTTAAAGAAAACAGACTGGTTGTAGTAGCTGTATTGACAGGGTTCCATGCATTTTGACAAAAGCTGACTTCAGTTGAGAAAAGATAAATTGTAACCAAAATTAAAAACAAAAACTTCTTCATAATTAAAAGATTAATATGAATGGCTATATGACAAATGTTTTATAAAAATAGTTGCCCAAAGATTATAAAAAATCAAATTAAAAAGCAACCTATTCTATTGTTTTTTTGTCATTAGGTTAGTATAAAACTATAATCAAAAAATAGATATGAAAAAATACTTATTTCTTTTTGTTGCAACAACAATTTTCCCAATAGCTAGTATTTTCGCTCAATGTGCTCAAACAGCGAATATATATTCATTTTCATATGGCGGTCATAATTACCAAATTGTAAAAGAACTTAAAAGCTGGACAGATGCTGCGGCATGTGCAGTCGAGAGAGGAGGTTATCTTGTTCGTATTGATAATTCAGCGGAAAATGCACAGTTAATAACTGCAATCACATCAGCAGGTATTTCTTCAAGCTATCATCCCGTTGATGACGGTGGTGGAGCTTCTTATATATGGACAGGGGGAACAGATAAAAACACTGAAGGCAACTGGCTGTGGGACGGAGACAATAATAATGTTGGAACAAATTTTTATTCAGGACAAGGAACTGCAGGAACTGGTGGCGGGGCTGCGGTTGGCGGGTCTTATATTAACTGGGGTTGTTCTACCCTTTGTGAACCAGATAACTACTTTTATTTACATGATCAGGATGCACTGGGTCTTGCAATAAGCTCCTGGCCCTATGGTGCTGCAAGTCAATGGAATGATATTGACATTAATAATACATTGTATTATATCATCGAAATTGAAAATACCGGGATTAAAGATACAAAAGGTTCTTTGAATTTCGATATTTATCCAAACCCTGCAACGGATTTTATTCAGATAAATGGATTACTTCCTAATAAGGACAATCTGGAAATCTGCATTATATCTACTGAAGGAAAATCTCTGCTAAATCAAAAATATACAAATCGACGAATTGACATTTCTGCATTTAGCAATGGAATTTATTTTATAAAAATACAATCAGAAAATGAGAACTTTATGAGTCGTTTAGTCAAGCAATAAAATGCTTTTTGTAATTTTATTTACTTTTCAGTATTTTCGAATTAATTTCAAAAGAAGGTTTTATTTTACTACCCTTAAATCCGCATAAATGTTACTATCTCACTGATATTAAACCTAACAGGTCTTAAAGACCTGTTAGGTTTGTCGTTATCAATTAGTATTTTAAACCCAGATTACGCATTAGGAAAAAAAGGATTATTTTTACATCAAAATCCTAATGCGTAGCATTAGAAAAAAAATGTCTATGGAATTTGATATATCCTATACCAGTAAAGAAATTACGCCATGGGGCGGAATGGTTTTTTTAAAACAAATGTTGAAAAAAATTGGTTTTAGAAAATTAATCGAAGATAATCCAGACTTACCTGTTTCAGGTTCAAATAGAGGGTATAATACTTCTACGATTGTTGAAGGCTTTATAACAAGTATTTGGTGTGGAGCCAATCGTTTTTTGCATACAGAAGTTACAAGACACGATGCAGCATTGGGTAAAATTTTTCAATGGAAGAATACGCCAGGACAAGATACCTACAAACGATTTTTCTCTAAATTCAGTCAAGCGACCAATCAGAAAGTAAGCGACTATTTCTATTCTTGGTTTTTCGAGAATGTTAAATTTGACAATTTTACACTTGATATTGATTCTTCAGTAATGACCCGATATGGTGAACAAGAAGGCGCAAAAAAGGGATATAATCCAAGCAAAAGAGGCAGGGCCAGCCATCATCCCCTTATTGCATTTATTGCAGATGTGAAACTCGTTGCCAATATGTGGCTTCGAAGTGGGAATACATCATCTGCAAATAATTTTCTTTCCTTTTTGGAAGACACATTGTCAAAACTTAAAAACAAAACCATTGGTCTTATACGTTTGGATAGCGGTTTCTTTCAATCAGATATTTTGGATTATTTGGAAGAAAAAGTTATGAATTATGTTGTAGCAGTGAAGTTTTTACAACCTATTCAAAGGTTAATCCATGCAAGTGAAAACTGGATTATATTGGATACTGGAATTGAAATTTGCGAACAAATATATCAAAGTGATTCTTGGCAAAAACCACGTAGAATCGTTGTGGTAAGGCAAAAAATAAAAGACCGACCCAAAGCTCCAGGTAAACAATTAGCACTATTTGCTGAAGAAGAAATTTATAGGAACTATCGATATTCTGCATATATTAGCAATTTAAACCTTCCTGCAGCTGAAATATGGCGATTATACAGAGGAAGGGGCGATGCAGAAAATAGAATCAAGGAATTAAAATATGATTTTGGTTTTGATAGTTTTAATCTTAATGACTTTTTTGCCACAGAAGCTGCACTTACTTTTGCAATGATTGCATATAATTTAATGTCACTTTTCAGAATGTTTGTCCTGCAAGAAAAGACACAAAAGACGCTATCAACACTAAGATATAGAACATTTGCAGTAGGTGCATATTTTGAAAAAGTGAACGAAAGGCTTGTTCTTAAAATTGCACTCAATAAAAAAAGACGAACGTGGTTCTCTGGATTATGGAATTATTCTACAGAATATAATTTCCCTTTTCAATTCTCTAATGCGTAATCTGGGTTAAAACTACATTTGCAGATTCAAGGTTTCTCCCTTAAATTAAAAATAATAAATTTATAACTTTATTACCTTTTATTATAATATTTTATATATTTGTTATTCAATAAATCACAATCTATGTATGGCGGAAAATCTACAAGAGGTTTTAGTTTTTAAAATTGAGAACCAGCGTTTTGCAATATATTTACACAGTATTGAGCGTATAATCAGGGCACAGGCAATTATAAAATTAAACGATACTCCTGGTTTTCTTGAAGGAGTAATAGATTTTTACGGAGAAGTAATAGCAGTAATTAATTTAAGAAAAAGATTGAATTTTACACTTCAGGAAATCAAATTAAATGATCGATTTATTATTATACAAACTCCAACCCGAAAATTAGTAATAATTGCAGATGAAGTTGAAAATATTATTTCACCGAAATCAGATGATATTTTTAATTCAAAAGATATTGATATTGGTATAAAATTTATAAATATCCTTAGGGATGATAATGGGATTGTATTAATCTACAGTGTTGAGGACTTAATTGAAAAAGCAGAAGAATTTGAATTAAATAAATTTATTAGTGATAATTTTTTGGTTAAAAACAATTTATGAAACATGAAGATTATCTAATTAATATAAGTTATAAACTAGCTGAAATATTCGGGCTTAACTTTCAATCTAATCAATTGAAGGATATGGAAAGACGCCTACAATCTGCAGCAAAAGAATTAAAAATCAACTCCAATATTGACACAATTTACAATCTTATTTCAAAAACCGCACTTACTGATATTGAATTTTATACTTTATCAGCAAATTTAACCATTGGAGAAACCTACTTTTTTAGAGAAAATACTGCATTAGATTTATTTAAAAATAAAATAATTCCGGAATTAATAAGCCAAAGACAAAACAACAATAAGCAAATCAGAATATGGAGTGCTGGCTGTAGTTCTGGAGAAGAACCATATTCTCTTGCTATTCTTTTAAATGAATATTTCCCTGAATTGTCTGATTGGGATGTTTCAATTTTAGCAACAGACATAAGTCCGGTTGCAATTCAAAAAGCTTTAAAAGGTGAATATACCAATTGGTCATTCCGGGAAACAGGAGCGGAAATTAAAAACAAATATTTTACAAGCATAGGAAATAATTGGGAAATTGATATTAAAATAAAGAAAATGGTAACTTTTTCCTATTTGAATCTCTCAAAAAATTCATTCCCTTCAAGTCTGACAAATACAGAAAACATAGATGTTATCTTTTGCAGGAATGTTATGATGTATTTTACGCCACAAGTTATTTCTGAAGTTAGTAATCGATTTTACAAATCTCTAAATGAAAATGCATGGCTTATTACCAGCCAGGTTGAGTTAAATGATGCATATTTTTCTGTATTTGAAAGAATAAATTATAAGAAAGGAATCTTTTATCAAAAGAGAGAGAAATCGAAGCCTTCTGCTAAAGTTATAACAAGCGTAATGTCTAATCATTACGCCAAACCAATAAAAAGAGAAACTAAAAAAATTGAAACACTACGAATTTTTAATAAACCGGAAAAGATAAATACTCCTGATTCAAATATTAAAGAGCCTAAACACAATAATGATTTAAGTCCAGCAGAATTATATCAAAAAGGTCAATATCAAAAATGTATAGAATGTTGTTTGAAAATAATTATAAAAGAGGAATTAAATAATGAAATTTTTGCTCTGCTCATAAAATCTTATGCGAATTCAGAAAATCCCCAAAATGGAATTGACGTTATAAATAAAATTATCTTAAACAAATCAGTTACACATGAGATGTATTATCTTTATGCAGTTTTTTTGAATGAACAGAATGATACAAACCAGACAGAGATTATTCTTAAAAAAGCTATATATTTAAATCATAAACACGTTTTATCCCACTTGATGTTAGGTGATATTTTATACAGAGATAACAGAAAACAATTAGCAATCAAGCAGTATGCAAATGTATATGATTTACTTAAAGAATATGATAACAATGAAATTGTACCTGATTCAGAAGGATTGACAGCAGGAAGAATTAAAGAATTAGCTGAAAACATATTAAATAATCTATAAATGGATACATATAAAAATATATTAATCGAAAGAGCAAAGAATATTGCAGGTAAAAAGAAGAATGAAAATCAACTTTCAGAAGAAACTATTTCCGTTGTTGAATTTTTATTATCACCAGAAAGATATGCTTTTGAAGACAAATATGTTTCTGAAGTATTATCACTCAAAGAGATAACAATAATACCAGGCACTCCTGCATTTGTAATGGGTGTTATTAATTTGAGAGGTAGAATTATATCAATTTTAAACTTGAAAATTCTTTTTAAGCTGAAAGAAAGAGGATTAACAGAGTTAAATAAAGTAATTGTTCTCAAAAATGAGAAAATGGAGTTTGGAGTTGTTGTTGACTCAATTTCAGGTAATAAAAAATTACTGATTAATTCATTAAATCCACAACCAATAACCCTTGATAATATTGGCAAAGAATATATTGCTGGTGTTTATCAAGATGGATTAATTTTGCTTAATGCATCAAATTTACTTTCAAGCAAACAAATTATTTTTACAAATTAAAAGAAAAAATGGGGGATTTAAAATGAACACAACAACGAAATTAAGCACAAAAAAGAAATTAATCCTTGGATTTAGTATAATAGTCTTAGCAATTATAGTTTTGATAATTGTTTCATTTTTTAGCTTCAGAAAGATAAATAGTTTGCATAATGAAATAATTAATTTGGAACATACTAATTTAAAATTAGCAGAACTGCTTGCTGATGAAAATAATCTAAATTCCTTAGCATTTCAGTTGGTAATCTCAAAAGATGAATCAGATAAAGATTCTTTAATAAATGAACTTAAAACCTATGTAACGGAAACAGAATTAGACCTTAATGAAATTGACAGTTTAATTTATATTTACCCTGAACAAAAGCTATTATTCAACAATATTAATACAAACATTAAGCAATATGACAAAAACTTAAATGAGCTGATAATATATAAAAATCAAGGGAAAATAGAAGCATCCCACTTTTTTTTAGATAATGTTCAACTTCCATTATTTAGAAATAATCAGGCAACTACAATAAAATTAGAAGAAAATTTGAATTCAATTTCCAATGATTTTTACAAAACCTATCAATCTTTAACAAATACAATAAATTACATTTTATTTATTTTAGGATTCAGTATAATACTCGCTTCAATTATCATCGCAGTATCAATGCTTAATATGCTGAAAAAAATATCTTTGGAAATAAGAAATGGAGTAAATATCTTAGGAACCTCATCTGCGGAAATATTAAGCACAGTTACAGAAATTTCAACAGGAGCTGCAGAAACAGCTACTGCTGTTTCTGAAACAACCACAACTGTGGAAGAAGTGCGTCAAACTGCTATCGTTTCCAATCAAAAAGCTCAATCATTAATGGATAGTTCCCAAAAAGCTGCAAATTCCGTTGAAAAAGGCAGAGAATCTATAAATGAAGTAATCGCCTCTATGAAAAAAATTGATAATCAGATGAATATTATTTCAGAGACAATATTAAAATTATCAGATCAAAACCGAACCATTGGTGAAATCACTTCAAGTGTAGCTGATATAGCAGATCAATCTAATCTATTAGCAGTAAATGCTGCCATAGAAGCAGCAAAAGCCGGTGAACATGGAAGAGGATTTACTGTAGTTGCTCAGGAAATACGTAGCTTAGCTGACCAATCGAAAAAAGCGACTGCTCAGGTAAAAGAAATTTTAAATGAAATTAACAAGTCTGTAAATCAGGCTGTTGGTGTAACAGAACTAGGGACAAAAACTGTTGATGAAGGAAGAAATCTAGTTGCTCAAAGTGGAGAAGTTATTGAACTCCTATCAGAAAATGTAGAGGAAGCAGCTCAAGCTGCAGTTCAAATATCTTCTTCTAATCAACAGCAAATGGCTGGGATGGAACAAATTGTACCTGCAATGGAAAATATAAAACAAGCAAGTGAACAAAATGTAGCCGGTATCAAACAAGCTCAAGCTGCAGCACATGACCTTAATAATCTGGGACAGATTCTGAAAGAAATAATTGAAAAATTTAACCTGTAATTTATTAATCAAAATAGAAAAACTTATGAATTTCAAAAACATTAAAATTGGAAATAAATTGATAATTGGCTTTTCCAGTATCTTATTGGTTGCCATTGTTATTGGCTATATTGGTTATAGAGGTATGAAAGCCATTGATGTATTACATGATGAAGTTTCAAATGATATTTTGCCAAGCATACAATCATTATTAGTAATAAGCGAAGCACAATCATCAATAGACGGTGCTGAAAATATGTTATTGGCTAATAATTTAAGTTTAGATTTGCAAAACGAAGCATACAAGCGTTTTGATTCCGCAAAAGCACGGGCTGATAAGGCGTGGAAAATTTATGAGCCTCTTCATCATGATGAAAAAGAAGCTAAAATTCTTAAAGAATCTGTAATCGCATGGAATGAATGGTGGAAACATCATGAAAATTTTATTGAATTGGAAAAAAAATATAATGCAAATAAAACCGTTCAAAACTATAATGCCATGAGTGATTATGCATTAAAAACCATTTCAGTATCTTTTACAAAAACAGAAGGCTTGTTAAATCAGTTAATAATTATTAACGATGATATTTCACATGAATCTCATGTTATAGCCAATAAACAAACTAATCTTGCTTATTCATTGTTGCTTATTGTAATAATCTTTGGCGCAATAATATCAATAGTTTTAGGTATAATTATCAGCAGATCAATAATAATACCACTTGGAAAAGGTGTAAAACTAGCCGAATCAGTTGCCCAAGGTGATTTAACAATTGTTATTGATATTGATCAGAAGGATGAAACCGGGCAATTAGCAAATGCATTAAAAAACATGGTTGAAAGATTAAAAATTTTAACTTCAGAAATAAAAAATGGAGTTAATGTTTTAGGAACTTCATCGTCAGAAATATTAAGTACTGTTACTGAAATATCGACTGGAGCGGCAGAAACTGCAACTGCTGTTTCTGAAACGACTACAACAGTTGAAGAAGTTCGTCAAACAGCAATGGTTTCAAGCCAAAAAGCTCAATATTTGATGGAAAGTTCACAAAAAGCAGCTGACTCTGTCGAGAAAGGCAGAGATTCTATTAATAGCGTTATTATTTCAATGAAAAAAATAGATAATCAGATGAGTATCATTTCTGAAACTATTTTAAAACTTTCAGAACAAAACCGCACTATTGGAGAAATTACTTCTACAGTTGCAGATATTGCCGATCAATCAAATTTATTGGCAGTAAATGCAGCAATAGAAGCATCAAAAGCTGGTGAACACGGTAGAGGATTTACTGTAGTCGCTCAGGAAATTCGTAGTTTGGCTGACCAATCTAAAAAAGCAACCATACAAGTAAAAGAAATTTTAAATGAAATTAACAAATCTGTAAATCAGGCGGTTGGAGTAACAGAACAGGGAACCAAAACTGTTGATGAAGGAAGAAATTTAGTTGCTCTAAGTGGTGAAGTTATTGAACTTCTTTCAGAAAATGTTGAAGAAACTGCTCAGGCTGCAATTCAGATATCTTCATCCAACCAACAGCAAATGGCAGGAATGGAACAAATTGTTCCTGCTATGGAAAACATAAAGCAAGCAAGTGAACAAAATGTAGCAGGCATCAAACAAGCACAAGTAGCTGCACACGACTTGAATAATTTAGGTCAAAATCTAAAAGATATAATTGAAAAATTTAAACTGTAATTTATGATGGATAAAGATCAGGAAAATTTTCTAAACGAATTATTGAACGATTTTAGGATAGAAGCATCCGAACATTATCAGGCAATTGTAAATGGTTTACTTATATTAGAGAAAAATGTTGATACATCAGTTCTTAAATCAACTATTGAAAATATTTTCAGAGAAGTACACAGCCTGAAAGGTGCTGCTCGTGCTGTAAATTTACTCGATATTGAGAAATTATGTATGAGTATGGAGAATATATTTAATAGCTTAAAAAAAGGTGACATAAGTCTTTTCCCTCCCATGTTTGATGCCTTTTATAAAGCAACTGATTTATTAAATATTTTGCTAATTGATGTAAATCAAAGTAAAAAGAATTCTGGAAATTATAATTTATCTCAAATTCTTAGAAATCTTGAATTTGTCCATCTTAATTCAATTAAAAAGAACGTTGAAAATAATGAAGCTGAATTACAAAACTACAGCGACAATATTAACATCCAAACAATTAATGATTCTGAAACTTTTATTCCCCGGAATCAGGATTTAACAAACAGAACATTAGCTCTGGATGAAAATGATAATGATGAAAGTGCAAAACTCCCACTAAATGAAAGTCAAACAGTAAGAATTTCTATAGCCAAATTAAATAGTTTATTACAACAATCTGAAGAATTATTATCTATCAAAACAACCTATGAGTATTTTACTAAAGAATTACAGAGTATTAATTTTCAATATTCATTGAGAAATAAAAAAGCGTATGAAAAAATTAGCAATTCTGAACAAAATTTATATGAATTTTTGATCTCAGAAAAAGAATTCAGAAAAAAACATGAGGATAAACTATATCAACTTAATAAAGAAATGTTACGTTTTCAGCGTATTGCAAATAAAATGATTGATGAATTATTAATTGATACTAAAACAACACTTCTTTTCCCATTCTCTTCAATGTTAGGTATATTTCCAAAAATAGTAAGAGACTTAAGCAAAGAATATTCAAAAGATATTGAGATATTTATAATTGGAGATAATATCGAAATCGATCGAAGAATACTTGAGGAAATAAAAGACCCTCTTATTCATTTAATTAGAAATTGTATTGACCATGGAATTGAAAATACAAAGGATCGTGAACTAAAAGGAAAACCGTCGAAAGGTAAAATAATAATAAAGATAGTCCAGGATATAGATAGAAAGATAGTTTTATATATTAAAGATGATGGCGCAGGAATTGATAAGACAAAAATTATTAATTCAGCACTAAAATTGGGCATCCTTAAACCTGGTGAAATTGAAAAACTAAGTGATAAGGATATATATTCACTTATTTTCAGTTCCGGAATATCATCAAGTCCTTTTATCACGGACATCTCAGGAAGAGGTTTGGGAATGGCAATAGTAGCCGAAAAGGTAAACAAATTAGGTGGTAATATTGAATTAAATACGGTTAAGGATGAAGGTACTACTTTTATAATTTCATTACCTCAAATGCTATCAACTTTTAGAGGTGTATTAATTGAAATAGCAGAACAATATTTTATCATTCCTTCTTCCGCAATAGAAAAAGTAATAAGAATTCAATACTCTGATATAAGAACCGTTGAATCAAAAGATACAATTTGCTATAATAACGAAACCATTGCATTAGCTTTAATGTCAGACGTATTACAAATTTCAGCTCTTAAAAAGAAGAAGAATGTTGATGAATATTTGAATCTCCTTATTCTTAATGTTTCTCAAAAGAAAATTGCTTTTATTGTTGACCAGATTTTAGGAGAACAAGAAGGAATAGTAAAAGACCTAGGTCTTCAATTATCGCACGTTAATAATATCGCAGGAGCTACTATTCTGGGGAATGGAAAAGTTGTACCCATTTTACATCCATCTGAATTATTGGATTCTTCATCAAATTCAAGTTTATCAATGAACGCTCTTATTGAAAATATCCCCCTTTCAGAAAATCAAGACAGAAAAAACATTTTAGTTGTTGAAGATTCTATTACGATAAGAACACTGCTTAGAAATTTTATTGAAAATGCCGGATTCCAGGTTAAAACAGCAGTTGATGGATTAGAGGGATATAATTTTATTCAAAATGAAAGCTTTGACTTGGTTGTTACAGATGTTGAAATGCCAAGAATGAATGGGTTTGAATTAACATCAAAAATCCGTGAGGATAAAAGACATGCTGATTTACCAATAATTCTGGTAACTGCATTAGAAACATCAGAAGATAAACAAAGGGGAATGGATGTTGGAGCCAATGCTTATATTGTAAAAAGTAATTTTGACAAGAGTAATTTAATAGAAACTATTCAACGTTTAATTTAACTCCTTTAACATGATTAGAAAAAAAATAAAAGTTTTAATTGTTGATGATTCATTGGTTACTCAAAAACTACTAAGAACTATAGTTAACGGAGATGATAGATTTGAGTTGACAGACATTGCAGAAAATGGGAAACAGGCTATTGAAATGATAAAAAAGCATCAACCTGATGTTGTTAGCATGGATATAGTTATGCCAATTATGGATGGGATAGAAGCTACGAGAATTATAATGCAGGAAAACCCACTCCCTGTGATAATTGTTAGCAGTCTTTATCAAACTTCTGAAATTGAAATGGCGATGAAAGTTCTGGAAGCTGGCGCTGTAGCAATTCTTCCACGACCTCAAGGGCCTGAACATATAAAGCATCAGCAAACTGTTCAGCAATATCTAAATATGCTCCAATTAATGTCGGAAGTGAAAGTTGTTAGAAGAAAAAAAGAGATAACTACGCCATTGATTAAAAATTCAAAAATATATAATCCGTCAGAACAAAAAAATACAGATAATAGAAGTTTTCAGGTGTTAGCAATTGGAGCATCTGCTGGAGGCCCCGAAGGAATTAGAACAATATTATCAGATTTACCTGCAGATTTCCAATTACCGGTTTTTATTGTACAGCATATTGATCCTCATTTTGCAGAAGGATTTGCTGTATGGCTTAATTCATATTCAAAAATAAATGTCAGTATTGCTATAAACGGGGAGAAAATAATACCTGGAAACGCTTACCTTCCTCCAGGAGACCATCATATGTTCATAAATAAAAACAACACTATTGCTATAACAAAAGACCTTCCCGTAAAAGGATTAAGACCTTCTGTTGATTTGCTTTTTAAAAGTATAGCAAATACTTATGGGAAAAATTCAATAATAGTACTATTATCAGGTATGGGGAAAGATGGAGCTGTTGAATTAAAAAATTTATTTGATTTAGGTGCTTATACAATTGCTCAGGAAGAAACAAGTTGTCTTGTTTTTGGTATGCCCGGAGAAGCAGTAAAATTAGGAGGCGTATGTAAATTACTTTCACCGGAAAACATTATTAAAGAAATAAATAACATAATTAGATTATGAATAATTCATTGCAATTTTTATTAGAAAACAGCTATATATTAGCTATAGAAGACTCATTGGTTCAGGCTAAAAGACTGGAATATTTCTTTAAAGAATATAATATTAATTATCTGCTTTATACGAATGCTGAAGAGGCATACAATGCAATATTAAAACAAAAACCTGCACTAATTATTAGTGATATTGTAATGCCTGGTATGGATGGTTATGAATTTTGTAAAAAAATAAAAACGAATGAAGAATTGTCAAAAATACCTGTAATATTGCTAACTTCATTGCAGGATCCACATGATATTATAAAAGGTTTACAAGCAGGTGCCGATAATTTTATCACGAAACCTTACGATGAAAAACATCTTTTCTCAAGAATCCAATATCTATTGATCAATCGGGATATAAGATTCTCTGGTAATGCAGAAATGTTTATTGAACTTGTATTTCGGGGTCAAAAATATCAGATAAATTCTGATAAAAAACAAATATTAGATTTATTACTTTCTGTTTATGAATCTGCAATTCAAAGAAATGATGAACTAATTGCAATAAAAGCCCAACTTGAAAAATCCAATGAAAACCTTAAACTTGCCAATCAGGATCTTGATGCTTTTTCGCAAACAGTATCTCATGATTTAAAATCACCTTTAAATGGTATAATTGGATTTTCTGATATATTATTATCAGATAATACTAATAATATAAATACAGATTCAAGAGAAATGTTAGAATTCATCAACAAATCTGCTTGGAATATGTCAAATTTAATTCAGGATCTGCTTGAATTTGCTAAATCAGGAGAAGTAGTTTTAGAGCAAGAACCTGTAAATATTACACAAATTGCCACTGAAGTAATGGAATATGTTTTAAAAAGAGATAGTAATAGAAAAATTAAAGTAAATATCCAACCGAATTTAAATGGAAAAGCCGATCCTAAAATGTTAAAAGTCGTTTTTGATAATCTTTTTGGAAATGCTTTTAAGTTTACAAGTTTAAAAACAGAGACAGAAATTAGTTTTGGAAGAAAAGATTATTATGGTCATAATCTGTATTTTGTGAAAGACAATGGGGCAGGATTTGATATGAAAAGAGCTGATAAATTATTCCAGCCATTCCAAAGACTCCATTTTTCAAATGAGTTTAAAGGTACAGGACTGGGGCTATCTATCGTTAAACGGATAATTGAGAAACATGGAGGTCAGATTTGGGTTGAATCTGAAATAGACTTAGGAACCACTTTTTTCTTTACTCTCGGTGATTGAAAAATTTCAGTAAATCTATTCCTAATACTATAGATTCACAATTTTTTCATACACTATTTTCCCTGTCCGTATGTCATTACCATATAATTCAATGAATTCGACAGTCGTATACATCTTTGGTTTGGCAGTTACAAATATTCTTGTCAGATTTGCATCAATATTGTTTATTTTGATTAATGCGTGAGAATTGCCCTTATTGTCAATAGAAACCAATATTTTTCGTTTATCAAATGCTTTTAACGTTAGGGAAACTGCACCCAAAGCTGTTTTTTCAAAGCTATACCCATAAGCCATCCTGCGCTGAATATAATTTAATTCTGATCTTTTTCCGTCAGAGGCATAATCTATCCAATAAGCGTCAATTGGATCTTCCTGATTCAGAGTCCCGTTTTTTAAAACATTCGCATCATAACAAACTGTATTTTTATTCATATTTCGTTCAATTACAAACAAGCGTTTATTCAAAGCTTTTGATTCAATCGTTTTATTGTCACTGTCAGATATTGCGTTTTTATTCCCCAAAAAAATATTGGCTGTGAAAAGAGGAATCCCTAAAAAGCACAATAAGAGCATTTTATTCATAAAAATACAGATTTACTAAGTTTTTGCAAAATTACAAAAAAATCAAACGCGAAAATCATTCTTCTTCGGTTTGAAATTCAAAACTGAATTTAAAATTAATCTAAAAAACTTAAAGTTTAATACCTGTTAGAAATATATTACAATTTCTTATCAATCACACTTAATATTGCTATTTTTTAGTATTGATATTATTTGTTATCAGAATAAATCATATTGTTTCATAAAATATTAATTGAGTATTTAAAAAGAATGTATCTTTGTCAGTTAAATTTTTTAGAAAATTGATATTGTAATTAAACCTTTAATATATAACTGTATGAGTATAAAATTCAGAATCTCTGTAATATTTTTTTTAGCAGCATCCTTGTTGCTTTCACAAACACTTAATGCACAACAACAAAAACAAGCAAAAGTAGGATGTATTGGTTTCTATAATCTTGAAAATTTCTTTGATACAATCAAACAGGATAATCTGAATGGAGAAGAATTTACTCCCGATGGAATGTATCGCTGGAATACAGAAAAATACAATATTAAATTAAAAAATATGTCTGAAGTTATTTCAAAAATCGGAGATGAGTTGGTCAAAGGGGGTCCAATAATTATGGGTGTATCAGAAATAGAAAACCGTAGCGTTTTAGAAGATTTAGTTATTCAGCCTGCATTAAAACCTATGAATTATGGAATAGTACATTATGATTCTCCTGACAGAAGAGGTATTGATGTTGGTTTTATCTATCAGAAACAACATTTTAAAGTAACGAAAAGTTATGTAGTGCCACTAACAATGCCTGATGATACAAGTTTTCGCTCAAGAGATCAATTGGTCGTTTATGGACTTTTTGATGGTGACCCTATTTGTGTTATTGTAAACCACTGGCCATCTCGCAGTGGTGGAGAAAAGAAAAGTGAACCCAAACGCGAAAGAGCTGCACAGGTTTGTCGTTCAATCGCCGATTCAATTATGAAAAAAGATCCAAATGCAAAAATTATCATCATGGGCGACTTAAATGATGATCCAAATAACACCAGCTTATTGAAATTTTTAAAAGCAAAAAAAACAATGGAAGAAACAAAACCCGGAGATTTATTTAATCCAATGTACAAATTATTTAAAGATGGCATTGGTTCATTAGCATACAGAGATTCATGGAACTTATTTGATCAGATTATCGTATCCTATCCATTGATTGAAAAAGACAAATCTTCCTACAGATTATATCAGGCCAAGATCTATAACAAAAACTATCTTACCACTAAAGATGGGCAATATACTGGTTATCCTTGGCGTACATTTTCAGGAACTACTTTTACTGCTGGTTATAGTGATCATTTCCCTTCCTATATTTTTTTAGTAAAAGAAAAATAATTCAAGTTAACATAATTTAAGAAGTTGATTAATTGTATTTTATAATAATCAACGCTATTTATCGTTTTTAATTTTATTTCGTTTATTTTTGTCCTTCAGTAAATATAATCATAAAAAATCGTAACACTATGTCAGACAGTATTGTTATTATCCCAACATACAACGAAAAAGAAAATATTGAGCGAATTATCCGAAAGGTTTTTTCACTTCAACAATCCTTTGATATATTGATTGTTGAAGACAATTCTCCTGATGGTACAGCAAATATTGTTAAAAAACTCATGCAGGAATTTCCTGAGAAACTTTTTATTGAAGAACGAAAAGGAAAACTAGGTTTGGGAACTGCTTATATTCATGGGTTTAAATGGGCAATTAACAAATGCTACGATTTTATATTCGAAATGGATGCTGATTTTTCTCACAATCCTGAAGATTTATCCCGATTATATGATGCTTGTGCCAACAAGGGTGGAGATGTTGCCATTGGTTCCAGGTATATTAATGGTGTAAATGTTGTAAACTGGCCAATGGGACGTGTACTTATGTCGTATTTTGCATCAATTTATGTAAGATTTATAACAAGGATGAAGATAATGGATACCACAGCTGGCTTTAAATGTTACAGGGCTGAGGTATTAAAAGCTATTGATCTGGATAAAATTAAATTTATGGGCTATGCGTTTCAGATCGAAATGAAATTTACAGCATGGAAATTAGGTTTTAATGTAGTTGAAGTTCCTATTATCTTCACTGACAGAACAGAAGGAACTTCCAAAATGAGTAAAAGTATTTTTAAAGAAGCTTTTATTGGTGTACTTAGTATGAAAATAACCAGCTGGTTTAAGAAATACAAACGTTTACAATAATACCAAAACCGCTTCAAATTGTTTTTATAAATAATAAATGATGATGCAGTCTGATTCTCTTATTCTTGAGGCCAACATTGTAAATGAAGGGTCGATAAAACAAGGAAATATTGCGATAGAAAATGGATTCATCGTAGAAATTTCATTCGATTCAACAACAGAAGATTTTTGCAAAAAATATGCAGGATTTGCAAAAATAGACGCAAAAGGAAAATACCTTTTACCTGGAATTATTGATGATCAGGTCCATTTTCGAGAACCGGGTTTATCTTACAAAGGTGACATTTATTCGGAAAGTAAAGCTGCTGTGGCCGGTGGGATTACTTCTTACATGGAAATGCCCAATACCAATCCACAAACACTTACTCAAGCATTGTTAGAAGAAAAATATAAAATTGCTTCAGAGAAATCTTTGGCAAATTATTCTTTTTACATGGGTACTTCTAATGACAATGCTGAAGAAGTCCTGAAAACTAATCCTCTGAATGTATGTGGTGTTAAAATATTTATGGGCGCTTCTACCGGAAATATGCTGGTTGACAATCCTTTAACTTTAGAAAATATTTTTTCCAATTCTAAAATGCTGATTGCTTTACATTGTGAAGACGAAAAGATAATCAGGAAAAATATTGATTCTTTTAGAGAAATTTATGGTGAAGATATACCAATGCAGGCCCATCCTCTAATCAGAAGTCATGAAGCCTGTTTTGCATCCTCTTCATTTGCGGTTGAATTAGCTAAAAAACATAATACCCGTATTCATATATTACATTTGTCTACCGCAGAAGAAACTGAACTATTTGATAATACACTTCCTTTAAATGAAAAACGCATTACTGCTGAAGTTTGCGTTCATCATCTATGGTTTTCAGATGAAGATTATTCTGAAAAAGCATCATTCATAAAATGGAATCCTGCAATTAAAACTGCCAGAGACCGTGATGCTTTAATGGCTGCTGTTTTAAACGATAAAATAGATGTAATTGCAACGGATCACGCACCTCATACACTTGAAGAGAAACAAAACACTTATTTCAAAGCACCATCCGGAGGACCATTGGTACAGCATTCATTGGTTGCCATGCTCGATTTATATCATAAGGGTAAGATAAAGATAGAGAAAATCGCAGAAAAAATGTGCCATAATCCTGCTATACTTTTTAATATACAAAAAAGAGGGTTTATACGTGAAGGCTATCATGCTGATCTGGTTTTAGTGGATATCAATGCTCCCTGGAAAGTTGAAAAAAACAATATACTTTACAAATGTGGCTGGTCTCCATTTGAAAATCACACTTTTTCTTCTTCAATCACTCATACTTTTGTAAACGGGAATTTAGTGTTTTGTAATGGTAAATTTAATGAGACAATAAAAGGACAACGATTATTGTTTAACAGATAGAACTATGCTAAGAAAAATAGGCTTGCTTTTAGTATGTATTATGCTTTTATCGTGTCAAAATAAAAAGGGAAATACAAAACAGGATTTTAGTAAAATACTCAACCCAACTCAAATGACAGATGTTTTGGTGGATATTTATCTTATTGAAGCAGCTTTAGGAAATAGTAATCAGGATCCAGCCAATATTAAACAATTTCAAAATCACTATTATACATATCTTTACAAAAAACATCATGTAAACCACCGGCAAATTCTGAGCAGTATGCAGTATTATTGTTTTCATACCAAAGAACTTTCCCAGATATACATTGATGTGATTAATCATTTAACAGCATTACAAACGACAACACCTTCTGCCGAAGAATAAACTATTAAAACTTTAAATTCCCATTATTTACTTTTTATGAAAAAAACAATTATTCACTTAGTGGCATTTACACTGATATTTTTCTTTATTTCATCTATTTATGCCGGATCTCCAAATTCTAAAAAAGCACAAAAGCCTAAGAATATCATTTTTTTAATTGGTGATGGAATGGCTACAGCACAAATATATGCAGCACTAACCATAAAGAAAGACAATTTAAATATTGCAAAATTCAAGATTGTTGGTTTTCACAAATCCTATTCTGCAAATAATTATATAACAGACTCTGCAGCAGGCGCCACTGCATTTTCAACAGGAACTAAAACTAAAAATGGATATTTAGCTGTAGATACTAATAAAAAAGTTTTACCTACTATTCTGGAATTAGCAGAAAACAAAGGTCTCTCAACTGGATTGGTAACTAGTTGTGCCATCACACATGCCACACCGGCAGCTTTTATTGCTCATGAAGCCGGAAGAAATAATTACGACGACATTGCCAACTGGTTTTTGAAAACAGATGTGGATATTTTCATTGGAGGTGGAAGAAAATATTTTGAAAACCGCGAAGATAAAAGAAACCTCAGCGATAGCCTTAGAAAAAATGACTATCAGGTAGTTTATAATCAAACTGATCTTAGCAAAATAAGCAAAGGTAAAATTGCTGGCTTGCTCTATGAAGAACACCCGCCGGCAATGTTGAAAGGGAGAGGTGAAATGCTGGGTAATTCAGCTGCAAAAGCTATTTCTATATTAGAAAAAAACAGCAAAGGTTATTTCATGATGATTGAAGGTTCACAGATTGACTGGGCATGCCACAACAATGCGGAAGATACATTAATCAGCGAAATGATTGATTTCGACAATGTTGTAGGAATGGTACTTGATTATGCGAAAAAAAACGGAGAAACCCTGGTCGTTGTAACAGGAGATCATGAAACCGGAGGATATACTTTGCCTAATAGCGATATTAAAGACGGAAAACTCAAAGGTAAATTTTCTACAACTAACCACTCAGCTGTAATGGTTCCTGTATTTGCTTATGGCCCCGGTGCAGAAGAATTTATGGGATTTATGGAAAATACAGATATCTTCTTTAAATTCAGAAAATTATTGTTGGGGTATTAAATTTTTAGATTGAGTGAAGGGATGAATTTGAGTCAACCCTTCATAATAAATAAATTCTATTTTAGTTTTTTAGTCCCTTTTGTTTCTTGTAATATTTTAGCATTTTGTGGGCTGACAATTTTTTTACCTGTTTGTTTTTCAATTTGTTTTCTTGTATCTCCGGCAATCTTACCCCCTTTTTTTGCTATATTTTTATTATCATCATAAGTTACCGGATTATTTTCTTTGCTTATTTCCGTGGTAGTTGCTTCTGCTAACATATTTAATACAAGCTCAAGATTGGTCATATTGTCTCTGAGATTTTCTTTTTTTAAACCTTTTAAATCCTTGTATTGTTTTACTGTTTTTCCACTCCATGCCTGCGTAATAATATCAGTAAGTGTAGCAAATTCCTGTCCTTTTTTCACCCTTCTGTTTTCCCATTCATCTGTAAGTTCTTTCCTGACTTCAATACTTTTTAAACGTTGATTGATCCAGGCAGAACTATAACCCAATTTTAAATAATTCTCCATTGCTCTATCTATTGACTTTTCCGGATCCTGGCTTTCTTCTACTCTTTCGTAACCGACTTTTGCCAACCATTGTTTAAAAGGTTCTGCTTTAGATGAAGGAATTGATTGTATTAAACGAAACAACTGTTCTGTATCTGCTACATCAGTTAGATAAAATTTACCATCTTCTGATTGCATTTTCAGTTGTCCCAAATTATGGGACAACTCACTTCCCTCTGCTATTAATTTCGTTTTTAATGCATTCCAATACTTTCGGGGTCTTGGGCTATCGGTTAAAACTTCGATAATATCAACAACAGAAAACCACCATTTTTCCTGTTCTTTATCCCATGCAGAACGTATCTTCTTATTTTCAAATACTTTTAGTGCTTTCATTATATTAAACTCTTTCGTTAAACAAATTTAATACAATAATTTTATTGGATGCTAAAAAGTT
Organism: Bacteroidales bacterium; assembly: GCA_049315385.1. Classification (GTDB taxonomy): domain Bacteria; phylum Bacteroidota; class Bacteroidia; order Bacteroidales; family JACABE01; genus JACABE01. Next base: position 3,495 of record JBMOKG010000016.1, on the reverse strand, counting down.
TAATTATTTGCATGTGTTTTTTAATAAGTAAATATGAAAATGAAGGTTGTCGCTTAATCAAAAGTAAATTAGCAAATCATTCCTCATTTATTGGTATGAAACGCTTTAACGTATATGTTTTCTTTATACGCTAATCGACACAAAGCCGATTTGCGGATAATTTTACAGAATAATTGAAAAATTAGTGTATGAAAAATATAAATATTATTTCTTATTAAAAATAGTACCAAACCATTTATAAGATAATACAATAAAAGTAATAATACTTACCACAATTCCAAGATTTGTAGACATTTCTTCAATTCTATGCATTCCTAATTTTTGAACTTGACCATAATTACTCCCTCCTCCTACTTCAAAAATTATCGAAGCTATAAACCCAACTATTGCACTAATAACTATAGAAATTATTAATACTTTCAATATTCTAAATATTATCATAAATTAGCAATAATAATTATTTATCATAAACACTCATGTTAGCACAATTTTCACTACAATAAGAACCACTTGCCCATCCAGCATCGCTTGCTTTAGCAATCATGCCTTCCTTCTTTCCTAAATATCCATCTTTGGAAAAATATAATTTACCATAATACAAACAATTAGCATCACCATTTGAAACCGCATTTCTTGAAGTAGATCCTTTTTCATTTGAGGAATTCCTAGTACAGCTGCTAAAGTAAAATGTTTTTATTATTAACAGTAATCCAATTTTTAATTTAATATTCCCCAGCTTTTGATATTTTTATCGAACATAACTAATTTCCCAGCTACCATTCTTTTTTATAATATTCAATTTGCTTTTTGACCCATCATAAGAATTAAGTTGAAATGTATAATCACAAGATTGATCATTTCCACTAATTAATACACAGTCATAATCACTCAACCCTTTTTCAGTTAAATTATTTATTAATGCTTGTTTTGCATCATATGATGTGCAGTTGCTTTTTACTGAGCTTGATGTATTATTATCTCCACAACTAAAAAATAAGATTGTTAAAGATAAAAAAAATCCTTTTATGATATTTTTCATAATTAATTAATTTTTATTCCCCCTACTCTTAGGCTTTTCGGTAACTCCCCGTTTTTTAACGTGGGTTCTGGACTCCACTTTTTGTATAGTTCAATTAGAAATCATACAATTATAAACAACCCCTTTTTAATGCGTCTTGAATCCGATCTCTGTTTTCTTTATCAGAAAGTGTATGTGAGTAATCTTCACATTCCTTTTGAAAATTAGCATCATATTCAGGTGTGCGAACTTTCGACGCATTCTTAATACAATCACAAACATCAGGTGCAGATGCACAGCTACTAATTGTATAGCTGATAAATGCTATACTTGCTATAAAATAAATTTTTTTCATTGTTTTGTTTTTTGATTTTCCTACTCTATGGCTTTTCGGTAACACCCCGTTTTTTTGTATGGTTTCTGGACTCCATGTTTTGTATATAGCTTATAATTTAACAATTGGTAATGTTTCAAACTTATTTGTTTTAATGTTATAATTTAAAATCCAAGTTGGCAAATCATTTTCAGCTAATATTACCTTCAAATCTTTATTAGATGCCCATTCTTTAAGAACATCTCTAAGCTCTTGTTCCATTAAAGGTAAACCTGTTTCTTTAAAAAGAATTGTTTTCCATCCTAAAAAATCTAATGTTATTTTTCTCATATAATTATTTTTAATTTTCCTACTTATAAGGCTTTTCGGTAACGCCCCGTTTTTAAAGTGGGTTCTGGTCTCCACTTATATCTTTTATTGACATCGTGTAAAATTACATGCTACTATCTTATAATCATTATCAAAATATTTTACTGTAATTCTACATTCACTACACCAATTATAGCGATTAAGTCCTTCAAAATAAAATTCATATACACAATTTTCATTTGAAGAAGAAATAGTTTTACTAGCACTAATCTGTAATGGAGCATTCTCAACACATTTTTTTGCAAAACTAAAGGCAGCACTTTCACTACAACTTCCTTTTGAATTAGATTGTTTTTGATTGCAACTTATAATGATAATCGAACTAATAATTATCATCCCTACATTTAAAATTATTTTTTTCATAGTGTTGTAATTTAATTTATATCTATCCTATTGGAAATGTATTAAACTTTTCTTTTTCGACATCGTATTTCAATATCCATACTGGTTTCTCATTTTCATTTAATACAACAGTAACATCTTTACGAGATGCCAATTTACTGATATAATCCAATAGTTCTTGCTCCATTAAATGGAGACCTGTTTCGCAGAAAAGAATTGCTTTCCAGTCTGAATAATCCAAAAATACTTTTTTCATTTTACTGATTTTAAAGTTTAATTACTTACATTCATTACTATACTTAAAAGTTGTAAAATAAAGCCAATAATAAGCATAACAAGTCCAATTGCAGTTAGTGCCTTATTGTTTTTTAAAGCATTTTTTCGATGCTTGTCAAGACCTGTATATGAAACAACATTTTCCCCTTCCAAGATTGTGTCTTTAAAATGTTCCAATGCGGTTATTGATGAATTATAGGCTTTAATAATGCTGTTTAATGAGATTGCTAAAAAAATAGACCCAATAATATTTATCGAAAGTCCTATTATTGAGTAATAGTCAAATATTTTCATAATTTTTTAATTAATGGTTGAAAAAAGGGGCTGAATATAAAGCAGTCCCTTTAAAATTAATTATTCCTTAAAAAATCTTCTGCACATTTTCTTGAACAATAATGTGAGTGTTCTTGGTCTGGTGTATTTATTATTCGCATCAATGTATTATAGCCTTCACCCTTATTAAATGATTTTCCACAATAACCACATTTTTGTTGTGGTTTAGACCCACAGGAACTCAATGATATTAAGCAGAACATTAGACTTACTGCTAATATACTTTTTACACTTTTTTCTACAATTGTTTTCATTTTACTAAGATTAAATTTTCCCTACTCATCAAGCTTTTCGGTAACGCTCAGTTTTTTTTGGTTTCTGGACTCCATGTTTTGTTGTTTTGTCACTATGGGTGGTTAGTCCGTTTTTTATCTTTTTTTTAAATTTATTTTAATGAATGAATCATATAACCATTCTGTTCTAATTTTTCAATAATATCCTTTGGTAACAGACCTACTATTAAAATGTGGTCATTTTCCGAAATATAAATTGTTTTTAAATAATGCCATTTCCCTTGACAGGAGTCTAAGGGTAGATTGGTTCCTTTGTGATCGTAAGTTAAAGCAAATAAACTTTTGTTCTTTATACAGTCATAAATGTAAATAGTTTTTGTCATAAGTTTTAACTTTTAGTGAATATAATATTGAACTTTATCCGTATTATTTGTATTTGAATGATACAAAAATAACATTTATTTTTAATATGCAACATTTTTTATTACATTTATGTAATATTATAAGATACTGTTTTGATAATATTACTCAATAACATATTTATAATTTTACACTATGCAAAGCATAGGAAAAATAATAGAATCAAAGCT